>NZ_CP062803.1:3914343-4566734 GCF_008801925.2 Cupriavidus basilensis
GGCGCGGCGCGCGCCTTCGAACTCGAAGGGCTTGCTGACCACGCCCACGGTCAGGATGCCCATTTCCTTGGCAACCTGGGCCACGACCGGGGCAGCGCCGGTACCGGTGCCACCGCCCATGCCGGCAGTGATGAAGACCATGTGCGCACCACGCAGCGAGTCGGCGATCTGCTCGCGCGCCTGATCTGCACAGTTACGGCCGACCTCCGGCTTGGCGCCGGCCCCCAGGCCGGTGTTGCCGAGCTGCAGCACGCGCGAAGCGCTGGAGCGCTTGAGCGCCTGAGCATCGGTGTTCATGCAGATAAATTCGACGCCTTGCACGCCACGGCTGATCATGTGCTGCACAGCGTTACCGCCCGCGCCGCCCACGCCGATCACCTTGATGATGGTGCCGTCCTGCAATTCCGTTTCGATCATGTCAAAGTCCATCACTGCCTCCAAGAAGAATCAGCCGCCAAACGCTGCAGCCTCCCCGCCGCAACCCTTGGTTACTGAACAAGAAACCATCAAAAAACTGCGTGTTCAACGGCCTGCCCGCCATTCGGTGGACAGGCCCGCCATTCAATCCAGTGCAATCAAGTCGTCTGCAACGTTCAGAAGTTGCCGACGAACCATTCCTTCATGCGGGTCCACACCTGCTTGACCGAGCCGCTCTGCACCGCCACCTTGCGCCCGCGCATGCGCTGCACACGGCCTTCGAGCAGTAGTCCCATTACGGTCGAATAGCGCGGACTCTTTACGACTTCGTGCAAATTCCCGCGATATTCCGGCACGCCGACCCGAACCGGCTTGAGGAAGATGTCCTCGCCCAGCTCCACCATGCCCGGCATCATCGCGGTGCCGCCAGTGATCACGACCCCCGACGACAGCAATTCCTCATAGCCCGACTCGCGCACTACCTGGTGCACCAGCGAGTACAACTCTTCGATACGCGGCTCGATCACGGCCGCCAGCGCCTGGCGCGACAGCGAACGCGTGCCGCGGTCGCCAACGCCCGGGACCTCGATCATGTCTTCCGGGTCGGCGATGGCCTGCTTGGCGATGCCGTACTGGATCTTGACGTCCTCGGCATCGGGCGTGGGCGTGCGCAGCGCCATGGCGATGTCGTTGGTGATCTGGTCGCCGGCGATGGGGATCACGGCCGTATGCCGGATCGCGCCTTCGCTGAAGATGGCGATATCGGTGGTGCCGCCACCGATATCGACCAGCACCACGCCGAGTTCCTTCTCGTCCTCGGTCAGCACCGCCAGGCTGGAAGCCAGCGGCTGCAGGATCAGGTCGTGCACCTCAAGGCCGCAGCGGCGCACGCACTTGACGATGTTCTGCGCCGCGCTGACCGCGCCGGTGACGATATGCACCTTCACTTCCAGGCGGATGCCGCTCATGCCGATCGGCTCGCGCACGTCCTCCTGGCCGTCGATGATGAATTCCTGCGTGAGGATGTGCAGGATCTGCTGGTCGGTCGGGATATTGACCGCCTTGGCGGTCTCGATCACCCGGGCCACATCGGTCTGGGTGACCTCCTTGTCCTTGATCGCCACCATGCCGCTGGAATTGAAGCTGCGGATATGGCTGCCGGCGATGCCCGTAAACACCTCGGAGATCTTGCAGTCGGCCATCAGTTCAGCCTCCTCCAGCGCACGCTGGATGGACTGCACGGTGGCCTCGATATTGACCACGACCCCTTTCTTCAGACCCTTGGACTCTGACTGGCCCATCCCGATCACTTCGTAGCTGCCGTCGGGGCGCAACTCGGCCACCACCGCGGCCACTTTGGAAGTGCCGATATCGAGACCGACCAGTAGGTCCTTGTATTCCTTGCTCATCGGTTTTTCTCCGCGTTCTTGCTCTTGAGTCGCGTCGGATTGTTGTTCGGATTGGTGCTGGCGTTCGTGTTCGTGTTCGCGCTGGTGCTCGTACTGGAACCAGTTGCTCTCGCCTTGGCCGCCGCCGCTGCCTGGGCATCGGTCAGGAAACGCACGTTGGCCGCGCGAATCGCGAACCCGTTGGGGTATCGCAGGTCCGCATACTCGATCTGCTTGCCCCACTGCTCCGTGACCTGGGGCCAAGCCACCACGAAGCGCTTGACGCGCTGGTCCATGGCGTCGCGCTCCTCGTCGTTCTGTTCACGGCCAAGCTCCACCACCATGCCGTTGGAGAGCTTGGCGCGCCAGGCGTAGCGGGACGACAGCGTCACCGCCAGCGGCTCCACCTTCAGCGGCTTGAACCACTCGCGCATGACTTCGAGCTTGTCCACCACGTCGCCCTCGCTGTCCGGCGGGCCATCGAGTGCGAGCAACTGGGCATCTTCCTCGGCTTCGGCCGGATTGGCGACGAAAACTTCACCATAAGTGTTGATCAGGCGGCCACTGTCGGCATTGCCCCACGTACCGAGGGCTTCGTGCTCCTCGACCTCGACCGCCAGCCCGTTGGGCCATTCGCGCCGTACGCTGGCACGGCGCACCCAAGGCACCGACTCGAAGATCTGGCGCGCCTCGTTCAGGTCGAGCGTGAAAAAGCTCCCCGACAGCTTGCCCAGCGCGTTGGCGCGCACGCTCGGCGCATTGACATGGCGCAGGGTGCCGCCTTCCATCGCCATCAGCTCGACGTGGGTAATGGCAAACACCGGCCGCTGCGCCAGCCATAGCAAGCCGGCCGCGAACGCCATCATCGCCACCAGCGCATAGAGCGTGGAGGCGATCAGGTTAAGCAGGCGAGTGTTATGCCACATGGCGTTGGGTTGTCCCGGTTCCGGTCAGTCAGGGTTCAGTGTTGGCTCGATCTGTGCTCAATCGGGTTTCCAGGCCGCGCTGGGATGCAGGTCCAGCGTGGCCGCGGCAATCACCTGCATGACGAAGTCCTCGTAGCTGATGCCCACCGCGCGCGCCGCCATCGGCACCAGCGAATGGCCGGTCATGCCGGGCGAGGTATTCATCTCGAGCAGGTAAGGCTTGTTGTCGGCGCCGAGCATCACGTCGGCGCGCGCCCAGCCGCGGCAACCCAGCACGCGGAAGGATTGCACCGCCAGGCGCCGGACTTCGGCTTCCACGTCGGCCGGCAGGCCCGACGGGCACAGATACTGGGTATCGTCAGTAAAGTACTTGTTTTGATAGTCGTAGTTCGCGCCGGGAGCGACGATGCGGATCACCGGCAGCGCTTCGGCGGTGGCGCCCTCCCCCACGATCGGGCAGGTCAGCTCCGCGCCGTCGATAAAGGTTTCGGCGATCACGTCGTTGTCCAGCGCCGCGGCCTTCTCGAAGGCGGCACGCATCTGGCCGGCTTCGGTCACCTTGGTCAGGCCGATGGACGAGCCCTCGCGCGCCGGCTTGACGATCAGGGGCAGGCCCAGGTCGGCCACCACGGCATCGAAATCGGTATCGGCGTGCAGCATGGCGAAGCGCGGCGTGGGCAGGCCGTGCGTGGTCCACAAGCGCTTGGTGGCCTGCTTGTCCATGGCCAGCGCCGAGGCCAGCACGCCGCTGCCGGTATAGGGCACGCCGAGTTGCTCGAGCAGGCCCTGGATGGTGCCGTCCTCGCCGTAGCGGCCATGCAGGGCAATAAAGACGCGGTCAAAGCCAGCCGTGGCCAGTTCGGCCACCGACTGCAGGCCGGGATCGAAGGCATGGGCATCGACGCCGCGCGAGCGCAGCGCTGCCAGCACGCCGTTGCCCGATAGCAGCGAGATCTCGCGTTCGGCCGAGCGGCCGCCGAGCAGCACGCCAACCTTGCCCAGCGCCTTGGGATCGATATTGGGATGGGCGACGAAGCTCATGCCTGCCCCCCGGCTTGCTGCGAAACCAGTTGTCCGGGCACGGTACCGATCGTGCCCGCGCCCATCGTCACCACCACGTCGCCGGGACGCACGGCGTTCAGGATAGCCTGCGGCATTTCGTCGATCTGCTCCACAAAAACGGGTTCAACCTTGCCTGCCACGCGCAGCGCGCGCGTCAGCGCGCGGCCATCGGCGGCCACGATCGGGGCTTCGCCGGCGGCATAGACCTCCGCCAGCAGCAGCGCATCCACGGTGCCCAGCACCTTGACGAAGTCCTCAAAGCAGTCACGCGTGCGGGTATAGCGGTGCGGCTGGAACGCCAGCACCAGCCGGCGCCCCGGGAACGCACCGCGCGCAGCGGCCAGCGTCGCGGCCATCTCGACCGGATGGTGGCCGTAGTCGTCCACCAGCGTGAAGGTGCCCGCGCTCTTGGCCTCGCCCTGCTCGTTGGTGCCGACGCAGGCCACTTCGCCATAGCGCTGGAAGCGGCGTCCCACCCCGTGGAACTCGCGCAGCGCCTTGACGATGGCGGCGTCCGGCACTTCCAGCTCGGTCGCGATGGCAATCGCCGCCAGCGCGTTCTGGATGTTGTGCATGCCTGGGAGGTTCAGCACCACCTCCAGCGGCGCCTCGGCGTGTCCGTTCAACTGGCGCAGCACGGTGAAATGCATCTGGCCGTCGACGGCGCGGGCATTGACCGCGCGCACCTGCGCATCTTCGGCAAAGCCGTAGCGCACGATCGGCTTGGACACGAACGGCATGATCTCGCGCACGTTGGGGTCGTCCACGCACAGCACGGCGATGCCATAGAACGGCAGGCGCTGGGTGAACTCCACAAACGCCTGCTTGAGCCGGGCAAAGTCATGCCCGTAGGTGTCCATGTGGTCGGCGTCGATGTTGGTGATGACCTCGATCACGGGGAACAGGTTCAGGAACGAGGCATCCGACTCGTCGGCCTCGGCCACGATAAAGTCGCCCGTGCCCAGGCGCGCGTTGGCGCCCGCCGAGTTGAGCCGGCCGCCGATCACGAAGGTGGGATCGAGTCCGCCCTCAGCCAGCACCGACGCCACCAGGCTGGTGGTGGTGGTCTTGCCATGCGTGCCGGCGATGGCCACGCCCTGCTTCAGCCGCATCAGCTCGGCCAGCATCACCGCGCGCGGCACCACCGGGATGCGCTTGGCGCGCGCGGCCAGCACCTCGGGGTTATCGTTGGTCACGGCGGTGGACACCACCACGGCGTTGGCACCGTTGACGTTGGCGGCATCATGCCCGTGCATCACGGTCGCGCCGAGCGACGCGAGGCGCCGCGTGGCGGCATTGCTGCCCACGTCGGACCCCGAGACCTTGTAGCCCAGGTTCAATAGGACCTCGGCGATGCCGCTCATGCCGGCGCCGCCGATGCCTACGAAATGGATGTTCTTGACGATGTGCTTCATGAATCCGTTGGTTCAATCCCTGGCCATCTGGCTGCAGATCTCCGCCACGCGCCGGGTCGCTTCGGGCTTGGCAAGACCGCGCGCCTGATGCGCCATCTCTCTGAGTCGGGGCCGCGACAGCGAGGCCAGCGTCTGCGCCAGCCCGCTCGCGGTCAGTTCGTTCTGTTGGACCAGCAAGGCGGCATCCTGGGTCGAGAGGAATTCCGCATTGGTGGTCTGGTGGTCATCGACCGCATGCGGGAACGGCACGAATAGTGCCGCCACGCCTGCCGCCGCCACCTCCGACACGGTCATTGCGCCCGCGCGGCAGATCACCAGATCCGCCTCTGCGTATGCCGCCGCCATGTCGTCGATAAAGGGCAAGGTTTCCGCCACCACGCCCGCGGCCTGGTAGTTGGCGCGCAGCGTGTCGATCTGCTTCGCGCCGGCCTGGTGCTTGACCAGAGGACGATCGCCTTGCGGCAGCAGCGCCAGCGCCTTGGGCACGACCTCGTTGAGCGCCGCCGCGCCCAGGCTGCCGCCCACCACCAGCAGCCGCAACGGGCCAGTGCGGCCGTCGTAGCGCGCTTCGGGCGCCGGCATGCGCGCCACTTCGTCGCGCACCGGGTTGCCGGTCCACTCGCTGTCGGGCAGGGCATTCGGGAAGGCGCACAGCACCCGGTCCGCGACCTTGGCCAGCACCTTGTTAGCCAGCCCGGCAATCGAGTTCTGCTCGTGCAGCACCAGCGGCCGCCCCAGCAGCGAGGCCATCATGCCAGCGGGGAACGTAATATAGCCGCCCATGCCCAGCACCACATTGGGACGCACCCGGCGCAAAGCCTGCAGGCTTTGCCAGAAGGCGCGCAACAGGTTCAGCGGGAGCATCAGCTTGGTCAGCGGGCCCTTGCCGCGCAGGCCGCCAAACTGGATGAACTCCATCGGGATGTCGTACTTGGGCACCAGCGTGGCTTCCATCCCGGTGCGGTTGCCCAGCCATACCACCCGCCAGCCCTGCTCACGCAGCGCGCGCGCGACCGCCAGCCCGGGGAAGACATGCCCCCCGGTGCCGCCAGCCATCACGAGCAACGTGCGCGGTGCCGTCATACCTTCCCTCCGCGCATCATCACCCGGTTCTCATAGTCGATACGCAGCAGGATTGCCAGCGCCACGCAGTTCATCAAAATGCCCGAGCCGCCGTAGCTCACCAGCGGCAAGGTCAGCCCCTTGGTCGGCAGCAGGCCCAGGTTCACGCCCATATTGATAAAGGTCTGCCAGCCAACCCAGATGCCGATGCCCTTGGCCACCAGGCCGGCAAAGGTACGGTCGAGCTGCAGGGCGGTGCGGCCGATCTCGAAGGCGCGGCGCACCATCCAGTAGAACAGCACGATCACCACCAGCACGCCCACAAAGCCAAATTCCTCGCCAATCACGGCGAGGATGAAGTCGGTATGCGCCTCGGGCAGGTAGTGCAGTTTCTCGATGCTGCCGCCCAGCCCCACCCCGGTCCACTCGCCGCGGCCAAAGGCGATCAGCGAATGGGTGAGCTGGTAAGCCTTGCCCAGCGCGTTGGCTTCTTCCCACGGGTTGAGATAGGCGAAGATCCGCTCGCGCCGCCAGGGCGACGCCGTGATCAGCAGCGCAAAGGCGCCCACCGCTACGCCAACCAGACCGGCAAACAGCTTGCCGTTGATGCCGCCGAGGAAGAGGATGCCCATGGCGACGGTGGCCACCACCAGGAAGGCGCCCATGTCGGGCTCCAGCAGCAGCAGCATGCCGACCACCACCACGGCCACGCCCATCGGCAGGAAGCCCTTGCCCACGTTCTGCATCCACTCCTGCTTGCGCACGGTGTAGTTGGCGGTGTAAAGCACCACCGCCAGCTTCATGAGCTCGGACGGCTGGAAGTTCATGATGCCCAGCGGAATCCAGCGCCGCGCGCCATTCACGCCCTTGCCCACGAACGGCACCAGCACGACGATCAGCATCACCAGCGCGATCACGAACAGCTTGGGCGCGTACTTATCCCAGAACTTGACCGGGATCTGGAAGGCCAGCAGTCCCATCGACAGTCCGATGAACAGCGCGAACGCGTGCCGCGCCAGGAAGTGGCTCTCGCGGTAGTTGGCGTAGCGTGGCGAGTCAGGCAGCGCGATCGAGGCCGAATAGACCATCACCAGGCCAAGCGCGAGCAGCACGATCGCCACCCACAGCAGTGGCTGGTCGTATTCCATCATGCGCGAGCGCGTCGGCTTGACGCCGGACACCGCATCGCGCAAGCCGCCCCAGGCGTTGCCGATGGTGGCCCCGATAAAGCCGCTACGCTTGACCTGTGCGTCGCTCATGGCACGATCCCCCTGGACATCGCCAGTTCTTCCACCGCGGCGCGAAAGACTTCGGCACGGTGCACATAATTACGGAACATGTCGAGGCTGGCGCACGCCGGCGACAGCAGCACGGCGTCGCCGCCCTGGGCTGCGCCGGCAGCCAGCGTGACCGCCTGCTCCAGCGTGGCGGCATCGGCCAGCGTGACCCCGGTGTCCTGGAGCGCGCGGCGCAGCTCGCCGGCATCCTTGCCGATCAGCACCACGGCGCGCGCGTACTGCGCCACCGGCGCGGCCAGCGGCGAAAAATCCTGTCCCTTGCCTTCCCCGCCGGCAATCAGCACCACCCGCTTGTCCAGGCCGGACAACGCGGCGACGGTGGCACCCACATTGGTGCCCTTGCTGTCATCGAAGAACTCGACATCATCCACCGTGGCGACCCACTCCACCCGGTGCGGCTCGCCGCGGTACTCGCGCAGGCCATGCAGCAACGCGTTCATCGGCAGGTCGATGGCGCGGCACAGTGCCAGCGCGGCCATGGCGTTGGTGGCGTTGTGCATGCCACGGATATGCAGCGCGTCGGCCGGCATCAGGCGCTTGTGGCGCACCGGCACGGCCTGCTCGCTCTCGGCGGCCGCAGCCTTGCGGCGGCGCGGCTTGTTTTCGCCTTCGGCTTCGCTATCGGGCTCGGCCACCACCAGCCAGGGCATGCCGCCCTCGCGCAGGACGCCGAAGCTGCCCGGCGATTCAGGCAGATCGGTGCCGAAGGTCACCGGTGCGCTGGCCGGGCGGGCCATATCCAGGCTGAGACGGTCGTTGCGGTTCAGGATCTGCAGGCAGCCGGCTTCGCCGGGCGCCGGCGCCGGGCCGAAAATCCGGGCCTTGGCGGCAGCATAGGCCTCCATGCTGCCGTGCCAGTCCAGATGGTCCTGGGTGATATTGAGCACCGCGGCCGCGTCCGGCGCCAGCGTATGCGTGGTCTCCAGCTGGAAGCTCGACAGTTCCAGCACCCAGACCTCTGGCAGCGTGGCCGAGGCGATGCAGGCGGCCAGCTTGTCCAGCGCCGACGGACTGATATTTCCCGCCACCGCCACGCTCTTGCCGGCGCGCTCCACCAGGCGGCCGGTCAGCGCGGTAGTAGTGGTCTTGCCGTTGGTGCCGGTGATGGCCAGCAGCTTCGGCGCGTAACCCGACTCTGCCCGCAGATGCGCGAGCGCGCGCGCGAACAGCTCGATTTCGCCCCATATCGGAATGCCACGCTCGCGCGCCACTGCCAGCAACGCAGCGGTGTCGCTCTCCAGCGGCGACAGGCCAGGGCTGATCGTCACCAGTTCGATGCCGTCCAGCAGCGCCTCGGCCAGGGCGCCGCCATGAAACTCGGCCGAGGGCAGCTCGGCCTGCAGGAAGACCAGGTTGGCGGGAGCCTCGCGCGTGTCGGCAACGCGCACGGGGGCACCATACAGGCCGCACCAGCGCGCCATCGCCAGCCCCGATTCGCCGAGGCCCAGCACCAGCACATGAGGTTTTTGCAACTCGCCAAACACTTCGATTCCCGCCTTTCTTGCGTGACTGCGTTAATAGATACGCGCTGGTTTCAGCGCAACTTGAGCGACGACAGCCCGATCAGCACCAGCAACATGGTGATGATCCAGAAGCGCACCGTCACCTGCGTTTCCTTCCAGCCCGACAATTCAAAGTGGTGGTGCAGCGGCGCCATCTTGAACAACCGCCTGCCCTCGCCGTAGCGCCGCTTGGTGATCTTGAACCAACCCACCTGCAGCATCACGGACAACGTTTCCACCACGAAGATGCCGCCCATCACGAACAGCACAATCTCCTGGCGCACGATCACCGCTACCGTGCCCAGCGCGCCGCCCAGCGCCAGCGCGCCAACGTCGCCCATGAAGACCTGGGCCGGGTGCGCGTTGAACCAGAGGAAGGCCAGCCCCGCCCCCGCTAGCGCCGAGCAAAAGATCAGCAACTCGCCGGCCCCGGGAATATGCGGGAACAGCAGGTACTTGCTGTAGACCGAACTGCCCATCACGTAGGCAAACACGCCCAGCCCGCTGCCAACCAGCACCACCGGCATGATCACCAGGCCGTCCAGCCCATCGGTCAGGTTCACCGCATTGCTCGAACCCACGATCACCAGATAGGTCAGCACGATGAAGCCGGCCACGCCCAGCGGATAGCTCACTTCCTTGAAGAAAGGCACGATCAGGTTGGACTTGTAAGGCATGTCGAGCGACAAACCGCCTTCGACCCAGCCCAGGAACAGGTCCCACACCCGCACATTGCTGCTTTCCGATACCGAAAACGCCAGGTAGACCGCGGCCACCAGGCCGATCAGGGTCTGCCAGAAAAACTTCTCGCGGCTCGACATGCCGCGCGGATCGCGATACACCACCTTGCGGTAGTCATCCACCCAGCCGATCGCGCCGTAGCCCAGGGTCACCAGCATCACGACCCAGATAAAGCGATTGCCCCAGTCGCACCACAGCAACGTGGAGATGGCGATCGACACCAGCACCAGCACGCCGCCCATGGTGGGTGTGCCGGCCTTGACCAGGTGCGACTGCGGGCCGATGGTGCGCACCGCCTGGCCGATCTTGAGTTCGGTCAGCTTGCGGATCACCCACGGCCCGAGGCCGAGCCCGATCAAAAGCGCGGTGAGGTTAGCCATCACCGCGCGGAAGGTCAGGTAGTTGAAGACCCGCAGGAAGCTGTAGTCGTTTTGCAGCCACTGGGCCAGAGCCAATAACATCGTGTATCCGTATTCCTTTCGACAACCACCCAGCGGCGCCGGGCTATCTGATTGATTGCGTAAATAACTGTTGATGACGATTAATGCGCGGGAGTGATTGCGACCAGCGCATCGACCATCCGTTCCATCCGCATGAACCGAGATCCCTTCACCAGTACCGCGCTTGCCGCCGCCACGGTACCGTCCTTGTCTTGCGCCAACGCCTGGGCGAGGTCCTCGGCCCGTTCGAAATACCGGGCTGCGGCGCCAAACGCCTGCACCGCGTGCACCATGGCCGCGCCCGTCGCCCACAGCGCCTCGATGCCGCGCGCACGCGCATAGGCGCCGATCTCCGTGTGAAAGGCCGGCCCCTGGTCGCCCACTTCACCCATGTCGCCCAGCACCAGCAAACGCGGCGCGGCAAACCCGGCCAGCACGTCGATGGCGGCTCGCACCGAATCGGGATTGGCGTTGTAGCTGTCATCGATCACCAGCGTGCCGCCGGTGGCATGCTTGACCTGCAGCCGGCCCTTGACCGCGGCAAACCCGGCCAGCCCTGCCTGGATCGCAGCGATGCCGACGCCCGCGCCCAGCGCGCAGGCGATCGCCGCCAGCGCGTTGCGCACGTTGTGGGTGCCAAGCACCGACAGGCGGACCTCGAACGCGGCGCCAGGCGCGCTGACCTGCATCACTTGCACGCCGTCGTCCAGCGCCACATCGGCGCGGACATCGGCGCTGGCATCCAGGCCGAACGACAGCACGCGGCGCGCACCGGCTGCCTGGCGCCAGATGCCGGCATGCGCGCCGCCGCCTTCGGCGTCGAGCGGGAACACCGCCACACCGTCTGCGGGCAACGCCGCGATCGCCGCGGCGTGTTCATGCGCCACGGCCTCCACGTTCACCATGAACTCCTGGTGCTCGCGCTGCGCGTTGGTCACCACCGCCACGGTAGGCTGGGCGATGCTGGCCAGGTAGACGGTCTCACCCGGGTGGTTCATGCCGAGTTCGAGCACGGCGAGCCGGTGCGCGGCGGACAGCCGCAGCACGGTCAGCGGCAGGCCGATATCGTTGTTCAGGTTGCCGCCCGTTGCCAGGCGGGCGCCCTCCCCTACCGCCGCCGCGAAGATCGCGGCGATCATTTCCTTGACGGTGGTCTTGCCGTTGCTGCCCGTCACCGCGACCGCGGGCAAGCTGAAACGGCGGCGCCAGCCGGCGGCCAGCTGGCCCAGCGCCAGGCGGGTATCGGGCACCACGATGGCGGGAATGCCAAGCGCGGCGTCGGGCTCACGGTCCACCAGCACCGCGGCGGCGCCACGCGCCACGACGTCGGCCAGGAAGTCGTGCGCGTCGAAGCGCTCGCCCTTGAGCGCGACGAACAGGTCGCCGGGCTGGACCATGCGGCTGTCAGTCAGCACGCGCGCGAACGCCCGGCTGCCTGCGCCGTCGGGCCCGGAAAGACGCGCGCCGGCGATCCAGCCGGCGGCTTGCTGCAAATCGGTCATGGTGTATTGCGTCATGCTGACACCCCACGCGTGCCCAGCGTCAGCCGGACATGCTCGCGGTCGGAGAAAGGCCGCTTGCGGCCCTGCACCTCCTGGGTGGCTTCGTGCCCCTTGCCGGCCACCAGCACCACATCGGCTACGGTGGCGTGCTTGATGGCATACAGGATGGCGGCTGCGCGGTCCTCGATCAGGTGCGCGCGGCTGCGATCCGCCATGCCGTCGGCAATGGCGTTCAGGATGTCTTGCGGGTCTTCGCTGCGCGGGTTGTCGCTGGTCAGCACCACCTCGTCGGCTAGCCGCTCGGCCACTTCGCCCATCAGCGGGCGCTTGATCGGGTCGCGGTCGCCGCCACAGCCGAACACGCACCACAGCCGGCCCTTGCGGGCCTGGGCCACGGGGCGCAGCGCGTCCAGCGTCTTTTCCAGTGCATCCGGGGTGTGGGCGTAATCGACCACTGCCAGCGGCCCGTCCTGGCCGCCATGGCTGCCGCCGAACAACTC
This sequence comes from Cupriavidus basilensis, assembly GCF_008801925.2. Classification (NCBI taxonomy): domain Bacteria; kingdom Pseudomonadati; phylum Pseudomonadota; class Betaproteobacteria; order Burkholderiales; family Burkholderiaceae; genus Cupriavidus; species Cupriavidus basilensis. The sequence continues at coordinate 3,926,597 of NZ_CP062803.1, forward strand.
CATGCGGCCATCGACCGGCTTGAGCGCGCGCAGCGCGTCGAGGGCGGCGTCCCAGGCAATGCCGTTAGCCAGCGTGGCGCCCAGCACGGCGAGCAGGTTGCTGACATTGAAGGCGCCGATCATCGGCGTGCTGACATCGGCGCTGCCGAAGCTGCCATCCACATGGAAGGCCGTGCCGGCAGCGGTGGCGCGCACGTTGGTCGCGCGCAGCCACTGGCCTGCCTTGCGGGTCGGGCCGGCCGCGCCATCGATGCCGTACTCGATCACCTGAGCGGCGAGCGCGGGGCTGGCCAGCAAGCGACCACCCATGGCATCGTCGCGGTTGATCACGGCGGCACGCAGGCCCGGCCACTGGAACAGCAGGGTCTTGGCCGCCTCGTACTCGGCCATGGTGCCGTGGTAGTCGAGATGGTCCTGGGTCAGGTTGGTCAGCACCGCCACCGCGAAGTGCGTGCCGGCCACGCGCCCTTGCTCCAGGCCGTGCGAGGACACTTCCATGGCAACCGCGCGCGCGCCGGCGCCATGCAGCGCGGCCAGGCTGTCCTGCAACTGGACAGCGTCGGGCGTGGTGAAACCGGTCGCCGTGAGCGCATCAGGAAACCCGGTGCCAAGCGTGCCGATGGTGGCGCAGCGCTTGCCCGCGGCCTGCAGCACGCGCGCCAGCCACTGGCAGCAGGACGTCTTGCCATTGGTGCCGGTGATGCCGGTCACGGCGAGATCGCGCGCGGCGTTGTCATACCAGCCGGCGGCAATCGGGCCGGCGAGCTGGTGCAGGCCCGGCACGCCAAGATGCGGCACCCCTTCGCCATGCGGCCAGGCAAAGCCATCGGCCTCAAAGACCACGGCGCTGGCGCCGCGGGCAATCGCCTGGGCGATATGGGGGCGCCCATCTGTCGACAGGCGCGCATTGCCCAGCACATAGGCAAAGAACACGTCGCCCTGGGCCAGCCGGCGCGTGTCGCCCGTCAGCTTGGCGCCGGCGGGGGCGTGCTGGCGCAGCCAGGCCAAGGCATCGCCAGCCTGCGCGGCCACTTCGAGGGGGAGCAGTGTGCGGGTCATTGCGTCGCGCTCCACGGTTCGCTTTCCTGCACCTTGTCGCTCACGACCAACTGCCGGATCGGCGAATCCGGTTGCACATTGAGCGCACGCAGCGCACCGCCGGTAATCGCGGAGAAGGCCGGGCCCGCCGCGGCGCCACCATAGTGGCTGCCGGAAGTAGGCTCATCCACGCTCACGGCCACGATCACGCGCGGGTTGGACATCGGCGCCAGGCCGATAAAGGAAGCCCTGTACTTGCTGCGGTCGTAGCCGCGGCCCACGTGCTTGTACGCCGTGCCCGTCTTGCCGCCAACCCGGTAGCCCATCACCTGGGCTTCGGGCGCAGTGCCGCCAGGCGCCGTCACCGTCTCCAGCATGGCCCGCACCTGGCGCGCCACCTCTGGCGACAGCACGCGCTCGCCAGTGACCGGGCCCTGGTTCCGGAACATGGTGACCGGGATCAGCTCGCCATCATGGGCGAAGATGGTGTAAGCGTGGGCGATCTGGAACAGCGACACCGACAGGCCGTAGCCATAGGACATGGTCGCCTGCTCGATGGGCCGCCAGCTCTTGTACGGGCGCACTCGTCCGGCCACGGCGCCGGGGAAGCCGATCTTGGGCGCCTGGCCCAGGCCCACGCTCATATACATATCCCACATTTCCTGCGGCTTGAGCAGCATCGAAATCTTGGTCGTGCCAATGTTGCTGGACTTCTGGATGATGCCGGCCACGGTCAGCGCCCCGTAGTTGTGGGTATCGCTGATGGTGGCGCCTTCGTAGTTGAACTTGCCGGTCGTGGCAAATACCGTCGACGGCGTGACGCGCTTGAGCTGCAGCGCCAGGCCGATCGTGATCGGCTTCATCATCGAGCCCGGCTCGAAGGTGTCGGTCAGGACCCGGTTGCGCAGTTGCTCGCCCGACAGGCGTGTGCGGTCGTTGGGGTTGTAGGTCGGCCAGTTGGCCAGCGCCAGCACCTCACCGGTCTGCGCGTCGAGCACCACAGCGCTGGCCGCCTTCGCCTTGCTGCGCTCGACAATGGCTTTGACCTCGTTGTAGGCCAGGTACTGGATCTTGGCGTCGATGGAGAGCTGCTGGTCCTCGCCGTCGCGCGGCGTCTTGAGGATGCCCACATCCTCCACCACGCGGCCAAGGCGATCCTTGATCACCTGGCGCGCGCCGGACTTGCCGGCCAGCACGCCCTCGCGCGCCAGCTCCACGCCTTCCTGGCCGCGGTCTTCGACATTGGTAAAGCCGACGATGTGCGCCATCGCCTCGCCTTCCGGATAGAAGCGCTTGTATTCACGGGTCTGGTGAATGCCTTCGATCTTGAGCGCGGCGATCTTGTCCGCGACATCCGGCAGCACCTGGCGCTTCAGGTAGACGAAGCTCTTGTCTTCCGTAAATTTGCGGCGCAGTTCCTTGTCGCTCATGTCGAGCAGCTTGCTCAACTGGCGGATCTTGTCAGCGTCGATCTCGTCGGGCACATCCTCCGGGACCGCCCAGATGGCCTTCACAGGCAAGCTGGTCGCCAGCACCAGCCCATTGCGGTCGAGGATCTTGCCGCGCGTTGCGGGCAGCTCAAGCGTGCGCTGGAAGCGCTTCTTGCCTTCGGCCTCGTAGAACTGGTTGCCCGGGCCCTGGATCCAGAGCGCGCGCCCAGCCAGGGCGACGAAGGCGGCGAACATCATGAACACCACCAGCTTCGAGCGCCACATCGGCAGGCGCAGGCCAAGCACGGGACTAGCGGCGAACTGGCCGGTGCGCGGGCGCGAAGGGTTGCCGCGCTGGGCGTTTTGCGAGGGCCGGGCGATGGTCATGGCTTACTCCCCTCGGGTGCTGCAGCCGCGGGCGCGCTGGCGGGCGGTGCGTCCAGCACCACGCCGGCCAGGTATTGGGTCCTGCCGGGCAACACCGGCGTCATCTTCAGCTGTGTCCGGGCCGCTTCGGCGATGCGCGCGCTCTTGCCGAGCGAGCTCTGCTGGTACTGCAAGCGGGACCAGTCGATGTCGAGCTGCTTTTCTTCCGCCTGCGCGCGCTCGTGGGCGACGAACAGGGTGCGGGCCTGGTGCTGCGCGCTCACCAGCGAGAGCGCGCACAGCATCAGGGCAGCCAGCAGGAAGAAAGTCAGGCGGTTCATGCGCGGCCCGCCTTCTGGGTGGAGGCGGACGAAGGGGACGCCGGGGACGGCAGCTTCTCGGCCACGCGCATCACCGCGGAGCGGGCACGCGGATTGGCGGCAACCTCTTCGGCGCCCGGCTTGACCCGGCCGAGCAGCTTCAGCGTGGGCTGCGGCAGCTGGTCCGCGCGCAGGGGCGCGCGGCGCATGGCGGGATCGGCATTCTGCTGCGGACGGGCGTGCGCCTGCATGAACCGCTTGACGATGCGGTCCTCAAGCGAATGAAAACTGATGACCACCAGCCGCCCGCCTTCCTGCAATAAGTCGTAAGCGGCGCTCAGGCCGCTTTCGAGGTCCGCAAGCTCTTGATTGACGTGAATCCGTAGAGCCTGAAAGGTGCGGGTCGCAGGGTCCTGACCCTTCTCGCGTGTTTTGACGGCTTTCGCCACGAGCGCGGCAAGCTCGGCAGTAGTGGTAAGCGGTCCGCCATGGCCGGGTTCGCTCCGGCGAGCAACAACCGCCTTTGCAATCTGTACAGCAAACCGTTCTTCCCCATAGTCCCGTATCACCCTTGCGATGTCTTGCTCATCCGCTTGCGCCAGCCACTGCGCGGCGGTCATGCCGCGCGTGGTGTCCATGCGCATGTCCAGCGGTCCCTCGAAGCGAAAGGAAAACCCCCGCTCCGCGTCGTCGATCTGGGGTGAGCTGATGCCCAGGTCGAGCAATATCCCGGCGACCTTTCCGTGGCCCGCCAGCGCCGCCGGCATCTCGGCGAAGCTGGTGTGCTCAATGGAGAAGCGGGCATCCTTGATGGTGCCCGCCTCTGCGATTGCTGCCGGATCCTTGTCGAAGGCCACCAGTGCCCCGGCCGGGCCCAGCCGGGCCAGAATTGCCCGGCTGTGCCCCCCTCTGCCGAAGGTGCCGTCCACGTAGACGCCATCGGGCCGCCAGACCAGGGCTTCGACAGCCTCGTCCAGCAACACGGTGCGATGGCGCAGGGCGGTGGTCCCCGGCGTTTGGGTTGAGCTCATGACCTCGTCAGAAAGAGAAATTCTTTAATGCTTCCGGCATGCCCTGCGCCATCGCCTGCTGTTCCTTGGCGGCGTAGGTTGCGGCATCCCAGACTTCGAAATGGCTGCCCATACCGAGCAGCATGACTTCCTTGTCGAGCAAGGCGGCGCTACGCAGCTCGGGCGCGATCAGCACCCGGCCCGCGCCGTCCATGTCGACATCGGCGGCATTGCCCAGGAAGATGCGCTTCCACCAGTGCGCGTCCATCGGCAAAGCCGCAATGCGGCCACGGAAGTTCTCCCATTCAGGGCGCGGAAACAGCAGCAGGCAGCCGTCCGGGTGCTTGGTCAGCGTTACCCGGCCCTCGGCCTGCTGTTGTAGCGCTTCACGGTGCCGCGCCGGGATCGACATCCGGCCCTTGGCATCCAGTGACAGCGCCGATGCGCCCTGAAACAAGCTAGCTCCCCGGTCCGCGCCGGCATGCTTGCCACCGGCTGGCGCTTGAATCCTTTAAATCCGACGTTGGGCGATGATCCCATAGCCAGACCGCGTTTTCACACAAAAACACACTTCCTCACACTATTTCCCACTTTAGAGGAAGCGATTTCACGGGTCAAGGCTCGTTGTGGGGCAACAATCCGGGTTTTTTTAATTAGAACAATGACTTAGCGCGCACACCTCGCGCACCGAAAAAGTGAATTCCCAATGAAATGAAGATCTTATGGAAGAAAGCAGAGAAACCACCTGAGAACAACTGAGGAAGGAACTGCCTGCAGCAGGAAAAACGGCCGAGCCGGACCGATGGAAGGATACAACGTTTTCGCGTCTACCCCGCGTGCGGGGGGGTACCTGGCTGGCCGGCGCGCGAGGCGCCGGGGCGGGGCTTCCCGCTCCTGCGCCGTCCCTCAGATCCGATACGCGGCGGTGGTCATCACCTTGGAGGCCGCCCGCATCATCGCACGCACCGGCGAGGGCAGCGGCATGCCGCCCGCCTCGCGCGCGGCGGCGCCGTGCCTCACCTCGTCATCGCGCATCTGCTCCAGGATCGCGCGCGACCGCTCGTCGGCAACGGGGATCTGCTCGAGATGGCCATTGAGGTGCTGCTCGACCTGGTACTCGGTCTCGGAGACGAAGCCCAGGCTGACGCGGTCGCCCGCTCGCCCCGCCGCCCAGCCAATGGCAAACGCGCCCGCGTACCAGAGCGGGTTGAGCAGGCTGGGACGCGAGCCGAGCTCGCGCAGGCGTTCGGCGCACCAGCCGAGGTGGTCTTCTTCCTCGCGCGCGGCCTCATCCATCTGCGCGCGGACCTGCGGCGTGCGCGCGGTCAGCTTCTGGGCCTGGTAAAGGGCCTGCGCGCAGACCTCACCCACGTGGTTGATGCGCATGAGCCCGGCCACGTGGCGGCGTTGCGTCTCGTCCAGGCTCTGCGCGTCAGGCGCAAGCGCCTCGGCAGGATTGGCGCGGCTGGCGCGGGTGACGCCCGCGATCGCGCGCAAGGCCACATCGAATTCGCGAATCAAGGTATCCATGGATGCATGCGCTGGTGGTTGCTCGGAGCGATTCCGCGTCCCACGCCCTGGCTGAAAGGGGAGATGGTCCGATGAATACGCCCTCGGGATTTCCCGCATTGTACCGTGGCGGCTTGCCGCGCTTCTCCCGCCTGGCCCGCGCCGACAAGGGCCTGATACTCCAAAACCCTGAGTTGTGAAAAGCTGACAAGGGCAGTGAACCCGATTGTGAATCGAAGGCGGTTTGTTACAGTAGTTGGCAGCTTCTGACGAAGTTGGGTAAGCGGAAAATGGAGACTCAGGAGGTTTCTCCGCTGGCCACCAATAATTCTTACACGGAGATCATCGAGCATGAAAAAATCGCTTCTCGCGCTGGCTGCGTTGGGTGCATTCGCGGGTGCCGCACAGGCCCAGTCCAGCGTGACGCTGTATGGCGTTGCGGATATGAACCTCGAATACGTCAATCACCTCGGCGTTGCGCCGTCGGTCGCCAACGGCCTCAACACCGGTCGCGGCAATTCCGTCTATCGCATGTCCTCCGGCGGCCTGTCCGGCTCGCGTTGGGGCCTGCGCGGCGTGGAAGACCTGGGCGGCGGCTTGAAGGCGCTGTTCGTGCTCGAAAACGGCTTCTCCCTCGACACCGGCTCGCTGCAGCAAGGCGGCCGCCTGTTCGGTCGTCAAGCGTACGTGGGTATCGAAAGCGCCCAGGCTGGCCGCTTCACCTTTGGTCGCCAGTACACCACGCTGTTCGACCTGCTCGCCAACTTCTCGCCCAGCGGCTACGCCACCCAGTATGAGCCGGTGGTCGCCCAGCTCGGCCTGAACTTCCGCTCCGACAACACCGCCAAGTACACGGGCGTGTTCGGTCCGGTGACCGCGATTGCGCACTGGTCCTTCGGCAACGGCGTGGCAGGCAACGGCGAAGTCCCGGGTCAGTTCCGCCGCGACACCGGCTACGGCGCCGGCGTGGCCTACGCTGCCGGTCCGTTCGGCGCGACCATCGCCTACGACCAGTACAACCCGACCCTGAGCGCGACCGGCGACACCGGCACGTTCAAGAAGGCGGCAGTGGCAGGCAGCTATGCCTTCGGCCCGGCCAAGATCATGGGCGGCTATCGCTGGGGCCAGGCCAAGGCACAGAACGGCGCGCCCATTCTGCGCGACAACTACTACTGGATCGGTGCCAACTACCAGGTCACCGCACCGCTGGGCCTGACGCTGCAGTACAACTATGACGACGTCAAGAACCTCGGCGGCGTCAACGTCAAGAACCCGTGGCAGGTTTCGTTCATCGCCGACTACAACCTGTCCAAGCGCACCGACGTCTACCTGACGGCCGCGTACGCGAAGAACGCCGGCCTGAATTTCGACACCTCGGCAATCAGCTTCGCCAACGGCTACTTCCTCGGCTCCAACAACGACAACATGCTGGGCGTCGGCGTCGGTATCCGCCACAAGTTCTAAGCGCATCCGCGCGGCACGGCAAAGGCACCTTCGGGTGCCTTTTTTCATGGCGCTGCCTCGCCTCTCGGTCCTAGGGCATCACCTTATCGGCACATTGTTATGCCGACACTACAATGCAGCAGCCTTTCGGACGTATCGGCGATGCGTACCACGCCATCGCGCCGTCCAGCAAAAAACGCAGGCACCCATCAGGAGACCCCATGCACCGCACCCGCCGCCGCGCGACCCACAGGCTGCTTGCCACCCTCGCCGCTGCCTGCCTTGGCCCCCTCGCCTGGCAAGCGCCCGCGCAAGCCGCGGACCCCTACCCCAACAAGCCGATCCGCCTGGTGGTGCCGTTCCCCGCCGGCGGCACGACCGACATCCTGGCGCGCGCAGTCGCCGCCGAGCTGTCCAAGCTCCAGGGCTGGAACGTAGTCGTCGACAACCGGCCGGGCGCGGGCGGCAACATCGGCACCGACATGGTCGCCAAGGCCGCGCCGGACGGCTACACGCTGCTGATGGGCACGGTCGGCACGCATGGCATCAACCAGTCTCTGTACGGCAAGCTGCCGTTCGACCCGGTCAAGGACTTCACCCCCATCACCGAGGTGGCCTCGGTGCCCAATGTGCTGGTGGTCAACCCCGCCTTCGCGCAGCAAAACCGCATCAACAGCGTCACCGACCTGATCGCCTATGCGCGCGCCAATCCCGGCAAGCTCAATATGGCGTCGAGCGGCAACGGTACCTCGATCCACCTGGCAGGGGAGCTGTTCAAGACCCAGACCCGTACCTTCATGGTGCACTTCCCCTACAAGGGCAGCGGCCCGGCCCTGACCGACCTGGCCGGCGGCACCATGCAGCTCATGTTCGACAACCTGCCCTCGTCGATGGCGCTGATCAAGAGCGGCAAGCTCAAGGCGCTGGCGGTCACCAGCGCCAAACCCTCGCCGGCGCTGCCGGGCGTGCCAACGGTGGCAGAGGCGGCCCGCCTGCCCGGCTTCGAGGCCAGTTCCTGGTTCGGCTTGCTGGCGCCCGCCGGCACGCCGCATGAGATCGTTGCGCGCGTCCAGCAGGAAGTCGCGCGCGCGCTGGGCACGCCGGCCATGCGGGAAAAGATGCTGGCCCAGGGCGCCGACCCGGTCGGCAACACGCCGGAGCAGTTCGCCGCCTTTATCCGCGCCGAGCTCACCAAGTGGGCCAAGGTGGTCAAGGACTCGGGCGCCAAGGTGGATTGAGGCGAGCACCGGCCCGTGGCGGCATGCAAGCGCATATACTTGAGGCATCAAACAACCAGCGTGCCGCGATGCCCACCCCACCTGCCGCCGAGGCCCCGCCCAAGGCCGGCGCCGAAGAAGCGCCGGTCGATCTCGAAACCAGCGCCGATGATAACGCCCACGACGCCCTGCGCCTGTGGCTGCGCCTGCTGACCTGCACCAATCTCGTCGAAGCCGACATCCGCTCCCGGCTGCGCCAGGATTTCGCCTGCACCCTGCCGCGCTTTGACCTGATGTCCCAGCTCGACCGCCATCCGGAGGGCCTGAAGATGGGCGAGCTATCGCGCCGCATGATGGTCACCGGCGGCAACGTCACCGGCATCACGGACCAGCTCCAGCAAGAAGGCCTGGTCTCGCGCGAGGCTTTGCCGAGCGATCGCCGCGCTTACCTGATCCGGCTCACGCCGGCCGGGCGCACCGCGTTTTCCAAGATGGCGCGCGCGCACGAAGACTGGATCGAGCAATTGTTCGGCGGCCTGCCCCAGACCGACCGGCGCGCCCTGTTCCGCTTGCTGGGCCGGCTCAAGACCGGGCTGGTGAGCGCATGAACGCTGCCGCCCGCTCGGGACCGGGCACGCTTTGCGTGTTGCTTATGACGCTGCTCCTCGCGGCTTGCCAGAGCACGCCGCCGGGACCCGAGGTGTCACCGCTCAACGTCACCATCAAACTAGGGCGCATCGGCGCAAAGACGCTGGTGGGCCAGGTCGACATGCCGGAAAACGGTGCGGTGGGCACCGCCGTGGGCGTTGGCGGCGGCGCATGGAACGGCGGTGGCTGGAGCGGCGCAGGCGTTGGCTTTGCCGTCGACCTGAACACGTTGTTACGCCCGCAGCCGCGGCCGCGCATGGACCTGTTCCAGTACACGGTGGCGCCACTGGATGGCGGCGGCGGCAACGTCATCGTCAATGGCCCTGCGGCGCCTGGCCTGGAGCCCGGCGCCTGCGTGCGGATGGTCTATCCCGACGGCGCCCCCGAGCCGCTGCTCATGCCCTCGCGGGAATGCTGACGCGCCCCGCTGAATGAAAAACGGCCTCCCTTGCGGGAGGCCGTTCTTGCTGCGGCGTGCGTGGCTTTCTAGCGCTCTTCGCTCAGGCCGCCTTGCGGCTGTCGCGCAGCTCGCGGCGCAGGATCTTGCCCACATTGGTCTTAGGCAACTCGCTGCGGAACTCCACGAACTTGGGCCGCTTGTAGCCGGTCAGGCGCTCTTTGCAGAAGGCGATCAGCTCGGCTTCTGTCAGCGCGGGATCCTTGCGGACCACGTACAGCTTGACCACTTCGCCCGAATGCTCGTCGGGCACGCCCACCGCTGCCACCTCCAGCACGCCCGGGCACTCCGCAGCCACGCCTTCGACCTCGTTCGGGTACACGTTGAAGCCGGACACCAGGATCATGTCCTTCTTGCGGTCGACGATCTTGGTGTAGCCGCGCGCGTCCATCACACCGATGTCGCCGGACTTGAAGAAGCCGTCGGCCGTCATGACCTTGGCGGTCTCGTCCGGGCGATTCCAGTAGCCGGCCATCACCTGCGGGCCACGGATGCAGATCTCGCCAGCCTGGCCGAGCGGCACGTCCGCGCCGTCGTCGTCGCGAATGGCGATGTCGGTCGATGGCAGCGGCAGGCCGATGGTGCCGGAGAACGCGTCGGAATCAGTGGGGTTGCAGGTCGCCGAAGGCGAGGTCTCCGACAAGCCGTAGCCCTCGATGATCGGGCAGCCCGTCCTGGCCAGCCACTTCTTGGCCACCGCTTCCTGCACCGCCATGCCCCCGCCGTTGGCCACGCGCAAGCCGGAGAAGTCGACCTTGTCGATATCCGGGCTGTTGATCAGCGCGTTGTATAGCGTATTGACCGCCGGGAACATGTTGAACTTGTACTTCTGCAGCTCCTTGATGAAGCCGGGGATATCACGCGGATTGGGAATCAGCACGCTCAGGCCACCGCTGCGCATGCCCAGCAGGCAGCAGACCGTCAGCGCGAAGATGTGATACAGCGGCAGCGCCGTAATGGTGATCACCTGGTCGATCGGTGCGCCCTTGGCCAGCGCCGGCTGCATCCAGGCTTCGGACTGCAGTACGTTGGAGACGATGTTCCGGTGCAGCAGCACGGCGCCCTTGGACACGCCAGTAGTGCCACCGGTGTACTGCAGGAAGGCAATGTCGTCCGGACCCGTGGTGGCGGGCTGCAACTGCATGCCGCGCCCCTCTGCCAGCACGGCGTTGAAGCGCACGCAGTTGGGCAGCTCCCACGCCGGCACCATCTTCTTGACGTTGCGCACCACGAAATTGACGATCGCGCCCTTGAGGCCGCCCAGCAGGTCGCCCATGCTGGCCACCACCACATGCTTGACCGGCGTGGCAGGCAGCACTTGCTGCAGCGTGGTGGCGAAGTTCTCGAGGATGACAATGGCTTCGGCGCCGCTGTCCTTGAGTTGATGCTCGAGTTCGCGCGGGGTGTAGAGCGGATTGACGTTGACGACGACAAAGCCGGCACGCAGCACCGCGGCCAGCACCACCGGATACTGCAGCACGTTGGGCATCATGATGGCCACGCGCGCGCCCGGCTTGAGCCCGCGCGACTGCAGCCACGCCGCGAATTGCCGCGACATGCGGTCGAGTTCGCCGTAGGTGATCGACTTGTCCATGCACACAAAGGCACGGCGATCAGCATAGGTGCGGAAGGATGCCTCGAGCAATTCGGCCAGCGAGCGGAACTCACTGCTATCGATCTCGGCAGGCACGCCGGCCGGGTAATGCTTCAGCCACAGTCTTTCCATGCACCGTCTCCTGATTTTCTGAATGGTCGTTCGATTTTCGACAGATGCTAAACGCGCGACCCGGTTAAGACAACACGTTAGATGAAGTCCTCTGGGCCTTCCCTGCTGTCTGACGTGAAGTTTAGCGCACAGTTCAGCCCGGACTGGGGAATTCCCCTAGCGGCTTGCGCCAGGCTGCTACGAAAAGCCTTGCCGAAGTCAGGCGTCCACCGGCAACACCATCTTCATCATGCTCGTGGCCAGCTCTTGCGCCAGCGCCTGTGCCTCCATGCGTTCAGGCTGGTGCCAGGTGTACATGAAGCCAACCACGCTGCCGATCGCATGCGCGGTCACACGCGCGTCGCCATAGCTGAACACGCCCGTGCGCTTGCCTTCCTCCAGCAGCGCATAGAGGTCGCGGTAGAAGGCGCGCGCCATATTGCCCAGCCACGTCACCGTTTCCGGCCGCAGGTACTGGTTATCGCGAAAGCTGAGCGTGGCGGGCACGTAGCAGGCAATGCAACGCCGCGCCATTTCCAGCAGGCAGGCATGCAGGCGCTCGCGCACCGGCAGGGCCGGATCGGCGGTCTCGCGGATGACCGGCAGGCAGGTCTGCGCGGACTCGCGGCACAAGATGTCGAAGATCTCGTACTTGTCGGTGAAGTAGTAGTACACCGCCGGCTTGGTCACGCCCAGCGCGCGGCACAGGTCGTTCATCGTCATGCCGGGATAGCCCTTGGTATAGAAGAGCTGGGCAGCGGCATCGAGGATCTGGCGGCGGCGCGCTTCCTGCCGCTCGGCGATATGCGAGCGGGCAGGTGCGGCGTCCGGAGCGATCTCCGGAGCGGCCTCGGCGGCGGAAGCGGTTTTCTGTGCAGTCGGCATGACGCGATTCTCGCATGGCGCCGCGGCTGGAAGGCCCGGCAGTCCGTTTTGGCGTTGACCCGCTCCCCCTGAACCTGGATTCACGCGGGCGGCACCTGGCTTGACGCATGACGGCAATGCCAATACGATCATACCCAAGGGTAAACAAATATACCAAAGAGTAAATTTCGCCAACCCAAGCCGGCTTGGCGGCCCATCAGCAAGGAGACACCGCCAATGGACGAAACGACCTACCTGGCCGACATGCATGCGCGCTGGCAGCGCGCATGGCCCGAGCGCACCCCGCGCACGCCGCAATATCCGCTGGGGCGCCAGCCGCTCACGGACATGCTGCGCCACTGGGGCTGCACCCGGCCGGACCGCCCCGCGGTGATCTTCTACGGCCACGAAACCAGCTACGCGGAACTGGACGCGCAGAGCGACCGCTGCGCCGCGCTGCTGGCAGCACACGGCATCGGCACAGGCGACCGCGTGGCGGTGCTGATGCCGAACTGCCCGCAGTTCCACATCGTGTTCTTCGGCATCCTCAAGCTGGGCGCCGTGTACGTGCCGATCAGCCCGCTCTCGCAACGCGCCGAGTTGCAGCACGCGCTCACCGACAGCACGCCGCGCGCGCTGATCGCGCTGGACCAGTTGGTGCCGCTGGTGCACGAAACGCGCGCCGCGCTGGGCGCGCAGGATCCGCTCGCCCTGCTGTTTTCGACCAGCTTTGCCGATGTGATTCCCGCCGAGCCCACGCTGCCGCTGCCGCCCATGGTGCAGGCCCCGCGCCATGACTGCGAAGCGGACGGCCATGTCATCGACCTGCTGTCCGCGATGGCGGCGTGCACGCACGCAGCCCCTGCCACACCGGCCTCGCTCGATGCCGTGGCCGCGCTCAACTACACCGGCGGCACCACCGGCCTGCCCAAGGGCTGCATCCACACCCAGGGCGATATGGTGGACATGGCGGCCGCGTTCGGCGCGGTCTCGCTCGACATCGCCGACGACAGCGTCATGCTGGGCTTCTTCCCTGAGTTCTGGATCGCGGGCGAAAACCTCTGCCTGATCTTCCCCGCCTTCTTCGGCATCCCACTGGTGCTGCTGGCGCGCTGGGATCCCGAGACCTTCATGGCGGCAGTGCAGCGCTACCGGGTCACCAACGCGTCGATGCTGGTGGACAACGCGGTGGAGGTGATGGAGCACCCGCGCGCGGCGCAGTACGCATTGCGCTCGCTGCGCTACGTGGGCGTATCGTCCTTCGTCAAGAAGCTCAACCTGCCTTATCGCCGCGCGTGGCAGGCGCTGACCGGCTCGGTCATTGCCGAGACCGCCTGGGGCATGACCGAGACGCAAACCTGCAACACCTTTGCCTACGGCATGCAGGACGATGACCTGGACCTGCGCGCCCAGCCCATCTTTGTCGGCCTGCCCGTGCCGGGCACCGAGTTCAAGATCTGCGACTTCACCAGCGGCGAGCTGCTGCCGCCGGGTGCCGAGGGCGAGCTGTGCGTGCGCACGCCGACCCTGCTCAAAGGCTACTGGAACAAACCCGACGCCACGCGCGAATCGCTACGCAACGGCTGGTTCCACACCGGCGACATTGGCCTGATCGACGAGCACGGCTATCTGCACTACCTTGGCCGGCGCAAGGAGATGCTCAAGGTCAACGGCATGAGCGTGTTCCCGGCCGAGATCGAGGCGCTGCTGGGCCAGCATCCGGCCATTCTCGGCTCGGCGGTGCTGGGCCGCGCGGATGAGGACCGGGGCCAGTTGCCGGTGGCCTTTGTCATGCTCAAGCCCGAAGCCATCGGCACGGTGGACAACGCCGCGCTGGTGCAATGGTGCCGCGCCAACATGGCCGTCTACAAGGTGCCGCTGGTGCATATTGTCGACGCCCTGCCGCTGACCGCCACGGGCAAGGTGCGCAAGCAGGACCTGGCGCCGCTGGCCGAGCAGCTTGGCTGATCCCGCGACGCCCCCCCCTATGAAATCCGCCACATTCACCTTCTTCGCCTCATGACGTTGCGCAAGCTACTGATCGCCAATCGCGGTGAAATCGCCATCCGCATCGCCCGCGCCGCCGCGGCCATGGGCCTGGAAAGCGTGGCCCTTTTTAGCGAGGACGATCGCGACGCCCTCCACGTGCGCAAGGCCGATGGCGCGGTGGCCCTGCCTGGCACCGGCCCGCGCGCCTACCTCGATATCGCGCAGGTCGTGGACGCCGCGCGCCGCAGTGGCTGCGACGTGGTCCACCCGGGTTACGGCCTGCTGTCCGAGAACGCGGAATTTGCCCAGGCCTGCCTGGATGCCGGCCTGGCCTTTGTCGGCCCCGCACCCGATGTGCTGCGCCTGTTCGGCGACAAGGCGCGCGCGCGCGCGCTGGCGCACGAGTGCGACGTGCCGGTGGTGCCGGGCTCCACCGGGCCGACAACGCTGGAGGCGACGCACGCGTTCTTTGCCTCGCTGCAAGCACCGGGCAAGGCGGCCGGCATGATGATCAAGGCGCTGGCCGGCGGCGGCGGGCGCGGCATGCGCGCGGTGCACGCGGCAGCGGACATCGACGAGGCTTATGCCCGCTGCGTCTCCGAGGCCACGGCTGCGTTCGGCAACGGCGCCGTCTACGTGGAGCGCATCGTGCATGCGCCGCGCCATATCGAGATCCAGGTGGTGGCAGATGCGGCCGGCGGCGTGATCGCCCTGGGCGAGCGCGAATGCAGCCTGCAGCGCAGGCACCAGAAACTGGTTGAAGTGGCGCCCAGCCCTTCGCTCGATGCAGGCATGCGAGCGCGCCTGGCCCAGGCCGCGATCACGCTGGCGCGCGCCAGCGCCTATCGCGGCATCGGCACCTTTGAGTTCCTGCTGGGTGCGGATGGTGCGGATGGCGAGTTCTGGTTCATGGAGGCCAACCCGCGCCTGCAGGTGGAGCACACCGTCACGGAAATGGTGACCGGCGTGGACCTGGTCCAGGTACAGCTGGCCATTGCCGCCGGGCAGGATCTCGGCCACCTCGGGCTGGCGCAAGCGCCCGCGCCGCGCGGCATCGCGGTGCAGTTGCGCATCAACGCCGAGCACCTCGACGCGCAGGGCCAGTTGCGCCCCGCCAGCGGCCGTATCGATGCCTACGAGCCGCCCAGCGGCCCCGGCGTGCGCGTCGATGGCGCGGGCTATGCCGGCATGACGGTCAATCCGCGTTTCGACTCGCTGCTGGCCAAGCTGATCGTGCATGAGCCCGGCGGCAACTACGCGCGCGCGCTGGCCCAGGCTTATCGGGCGCTGTGCGAGTTCCGCATCGAGGGCATCGACACCAACCGCAGGCTGCTGCAGGACCTGCTGCTGCGCGACGATGTGCGGCGCAACGCAGTCCACACGCAGTACCTGGACGCGGCGCTGCCGGCCCTCGCGGCGCAGTCGCAGGGCAGCGATCCCGGTCATCCGGCGCTGCATGCAGTGGCCGCGCCCAGCAGCGCGCAAGCGCTCGCATCCACGCTGCCGGACGACCTGCCCGACGATGCCGAGTTGCTCAGCGCACCCATGGATGGCGCGCTGGCAGCGGTCCAGGTGCGCCCCGGCGAGCGCGTGCGGCGCGGCCAATCGCTGGCCATCATCGAAGCCATGAAGATGGAACACCCGCTGGAAGCGCCGGGCGCGGGCGAAGTGCTGCGCGTGCTGGCCGCGCCCGGCGACGTGCTGCGCGCGGGCGCGCCGGTGATCGTGCTGTCGCTGGATGAAGGCGGCCATCATGGAGCGCGGGACAGCGCCACCGTGGACCCCGCCCATATCCGCGCGGACCTGCGCGACGCCCTGGCCCGCCACGCGCTCACGCAGGACGCGGCCCGCCCGCAGGCGGTGGACAAGCACCATGCCCGCGGCGGGCGCACCGCGCGCGAGAACATCGCCCAGCTGTGCGATGCAGGCACGTTCATCGAGTACGGCGCGCTCGCCATCGCCGCGCAACGCCAGCGCCGCAGCGTGGAAGACCTGGAGCGCGCGACGCCGGCCGACGGCATCGTCACCGGCATTGGCACCGTCAATGCCGAACGCTTCCCGGCCAAGGATGCGCGCTGCATGGTGCTGGCGTACGACTACACGGTGCTGGCCGGCACCCAGGGCTTCTACGGCCACAAGAAGCTGGACCGCATGCTGGCGCTGGCGCGCCAGTGGCGCCTGCCGGTGGTGCTGTTCGCCGAAGGCGGCGGCGGGCGGCCCGGAGACACCGACACCCCGGTGGTGGCCGGGCTGGATTGCACGTCCTTCATCCAGTTCGCGCGGCTGTCCGGCCAGGTGCCGCTGGTGGGCATCGTCTCCGGGCGCTGCTTTGCCGGCAATGCCGCGCTGCTAGGCTGCGCCGACGTGATCATCGCCACGCGCAACGCCACCATCGGCATGGGCGGCCCGGCCATGATCGAAGGCGGCGGCCTCGGCGTGTTCGCTCCGGAGGAAGTCGGCCCGGTGAGCGTGCAAGCACCCAACGGCGTGATCGACGTGCTGGTCGACGACGAGATAGCGGCGGTGGAGACGGCGCGCCGCTATCTGTCCTATTTCCAGGGCGACCTGCCCGACTGGGAGGCCGGCGACGCGCGCGCGCTGCGCCACCTGATTCCCGAGAACCGGCTGCGCAGCTACGATATGCGCGGGGTGCTCGCAGCGCTGGCCGATCACGACTCCGTGCTGGAACTGCGCGCCGCCTTTGGCGCGGGCATCATCACCGCGCTGATCCGGATCGAGGGCCGCGCCTTCGGCTGCATCGCCAACAACCCGCGGCACCTGGGCGGCGCCATCGATGCCGCGGCCGCCGACAAGGCCGCGCGCTTCATGCAGTTGTGCGATGCGCACGGCTTGCCCATCGTCTCGCTGTGCGACACGCCCGGCTTCATGGTGGGACCGGAGGCGGAAAAGACCGCCACGGTGCGCCACGTCTCGCGCTTGTTCGTGACCGCCGGCGCGCTGCGCGTACCCTTCTTCACCGTGGTGCTGCGCAAGGGCTATGGCCTGGGCGCGCAAGCCATGGCGGGCGGCAGCTTCAGCGCGCCGTTCTTTACCGTAGCCTGGCCCAGCGGCGAGTTCGGCGCGATGGGCATCGAGGGCTCGATCCGGCTGGGCTTTCGCAAGGAACTCGAAGCGGTGGCCGACCCGGACGAGCGCGAAGCCTTGTTTGCGCGCATGATCGAGGGCGCCTACCAGCGTGGCCGAGCGCTTAATATGGCTAGCCACCTGGAAATCGACGCCGTCATCGACCCGGCCGACACACGCCACTGGCTGCTGCGCGGCCTGGCCTCGGCGCTCCCGGCGTCGGCCGCGGGCGATACGCCGGCGGCCGGATCGCGCCGTTTCATCGACACGTGGTGACAAGCAGAAGGAGAGGATCGATGTCCCATGACTTGAGGCACGCGCCACGCGCCGCCGCCCGGATCGCCGCGCTGGCGCGCGGCGTGTTCATGCGCAGTGTCGCCGTTGCCGCGCTCGCGCTGGTCGGCGGGCTGCCGCTACAGGCCCAGGAAAAAGCGCAGGAAAAAACGCAGGACAGCGCCGCCGCGCCCATCAAGGTGGCGTTCATCGACCAGTTGTCCGGGCCGCTGGCCAACGTGGGCCAGATCTTCCAGGCCAACCTGAAGTTCGCGCTCGACGACGCCAACGCCCAGGGCGGCGTGCTCGGGCGCAACTACGCGCTGGTGAGCTACGACAACAAGCTTTCTGCGCAGGAAAGCCTCATCGCGCTGCAAAGCGCGATCGACGCCGGCGTGCACGTGGTGTTCACCGGCGCATCTGGCTCGCCGGTGGTTACGGCGCTGGTGGAGGCCGTCAACCGGCACAACGAGCGCAACCCCGGGCAGCGCGTGCTGATCATGAACTACGCCTCGCTCGACCCCGACCTGACGGGCGCGCGCTGCAGCTTCTGGCACTTCGCCACCGAGGCGAACACGGCGATGAAAATGCGCGCGCTGGCCAATTTCGCGCGCGAGCAAAAGGGCATGCGCAAGGTCTACCTGCTCAACCAGGATTACACCCAGGGCCGCATCTGGGCAGCACTGGGCCGGCAGATGATCGCGGGAGCGCGACCCGACGTGCAGTTCGTCGGCGAGGCGCTGCACCCGCTGGCGCGAGTCAAGGACTTCGCGCCGTACATGAGCCGGATCAAGGAAAGCGGCGCCGATACCGTGGTCACGGGCAACTGGGGCCAGGACCTCAGCCTGCTGATCAAGGCAGGCGGCGAGGCCGGCTATGAACTGAACTACCTGAACCACAGTGGCGGCGGCGCGCCCGGCACCGTGCTGGCCGTGTCGCAGGCAAAGAACGCGCACCTGACCTGGGTGGCCGAGTACCTGCCCAACGGCGACGATCCAGTGCTGGCAGCGCTGGCGGCGCGGGTCAGGCAAACCCCGGCGGGCGAGTACTTCGCCCCGCGCGTGCTGATCGCCGTGCAAATACTCAGCGAGGCGATTCGCCGCGCCAGATCCGACGACCCGACCAGCATCGCGTTTGCGCTCGAGGGCATGCAGTACCGCTCGCCCGTTGGCGACGTGCTGATGCGCAAGAGCGATCACCAGTTGCTGCTGCCGCAGGTGGTCTCGACCGTCGCGCCGGTGGACGGCAAGACCGTCAAGGTTGGCGTGGAAGGCACGCAGTACGGCTTCCGCCTCGACAGCACGACGGCAGGGGGAGACCTGAATCTGCCGTCGGTCTGCCGGATGAAGCGCCCAACGGGCACCTAAACGGGCACCTAGTCAGTCCATCAAGGCTTGGCACCCGCCGCGGGCGCGGATGGCGTGTCGGGCGCGCCGCTGGCGCGTGCCGCGCCGATCGCGGCCCCTACCGCGGTCCCGCTCTCGCCGGCGGTCAGCGCATCGGCGCCGCTGGCCGGCGGCGCCAGCTGGCGCAGGCGGGCATCGCGTTCGGCGCGCGGCAGATCGCCGATGCGCCGGACCTCGGCATAGAACGCCGTCCAGTCGCCACCGTTTTGCGCAAGGAGCACCGTGAAAGCCGGCACCCATTGCTGGTAGGTTGCCACCGCGGCAAGCTGCGCATTGGTCAGCGGCCGCTCGAACCAGCGATCGTAGCCGCTGTAGCCGCCCCACTCTTCCTTGAGCTTCGCATAACGCGCACGCAGGCCGGCGAAGATTTCCGCCTTGCCCGCGCGCTTGGCATCGTCTGACAGGGGGGAGTGATAGAGCGCATCGAGCCGATCGCGCGTGTCGAGCAGCATCGCGCGAAATTGCTGGCGGCGCAGGTCGTACTGGCGGTAGCTGGCACGGGCATCGGGCGAGGCCGCCAGCGCCAGCCAGCGCTCCACCCCGGCCGTTTCCACTGCGGTGGCAAATGACTCGTTGAAGGTGGTGTCATTGCGCACATAGACCACCTGGTGCGCCAGTTCGTGGAAGATCAGCCGTGCCAGCTCGCCTTCGGGCTGATAGACAAAGGTATTGAGCAGCGGGTCGTCGAAATAGCCCAGCGTGGAATACGCCGGGATGCCGGCGACATACGGCTCCAGGCCCTCCTTGCGCAGACTCTGCGCATAGCCGTCGGCATCCGCCTGCGCGTAATAGCCGCGGTAGCTTATGCAGCCCACCACCAGGAAGCACCACTTGTGCAGTTCCATCGACAGCTCGGGGGTGGCGAACACGCTCCACACCACATACGACCGGTGCAGGTTGGCGTAGCGCCGGTAGCTGCCGTTGTCCGGCAGCTTCAGCTCATGCGAGGCGAAATCGCGGATGGTGCCGGCGAGAGCCAGGCGCTGAGCCAGCCGCGTATCCTTGGCTTGCTGCGCCGCGGCAATGGCGTCGGGCAATGGCCGGGAATCTGCCATCACCCCAAGGTGGCCGCCGATCGACTGCGCGTAGTAGCCGACCGTGTCGCAGCCGGACAGCAGCGCGGCAAGCCCCAGTGCAGCCAGGGCTTGAAGCGTGCGTGCCGGGCGCAGGTTCATGGTGGCTAGGCGGTGGCAGTGGCAGTGGCAGGGGCGGCGGCCGGTGCAGCTTCCACCTGCACCAGGCAATCGTAGAACACCGGCGCGCGGCCCAGGTCGGTCAGCCGCTGGCTGGTGAGCTCGTTGGCGTTCTTGCCATCCGGCGCCAGCTTCTTCCACCAGATCGACAGCCCCACCACCAGCCCGCGCCGGGCCCGGTCGGTCACGCGGGCACGCGCCAGCATGCTGCCGCGGTCGTTGAAGGCGCGCACCATGCTGCCACTGGCGATGCCACGCGGGGCGGCGTCATCAGGATGGATGTCCAGGTGCGGCTCGCCTTCGGTGGCGCGCAGGCTGTCGACGTTGACGAACGAGCTGTTGAGGAAATTGCGCGCCGGCGGCGAGATCATCGCCAGCGGATAGCGCGCAGCCAGTTCCGGCGCGGTCGCGGGGGTCTCGTACGGGGGCACGTAGTCGGGCAAGGGATCGAGGCCATCGCGGCGCATGATCTCCGAGTAGAACTCGCACTTGCCGGACGCCGTGGCAAAGCCGCCCTCGGCGAGCGGCGCCGCCGGCAGGTTGAGCTTTTGCCAGCCCTGTGCCTTGAGCGACTCCCAACTGATGCCTGCCGCGCGCGGGTCCGTGGCCACGATGGCCTGGGCGGCGATATCTTCGTCGCTATCGGCAAAGCACGGCTCGGCAAAGCCCATGCGCTGGGCCAGGCGGCGGAAGATCTCGGTGTTGGGCACGGCCTCGCCCAGCGGCGCGATGGCCTGGTTGTTGGCCAGGAAGTACGTATGGCCGTAGGCCTTGTGCACATCCACGTGCTCGAGCTGGGTGGTGGCCGGCAGCAGGATGTCGGCATAGTCAGCCGTATCGGTGCGGAACTGCTCCAGCACCACGGTGAACAGGTCCTCACGCGCGAAACCTTCGGCCACCTTGGTCGACTGCGGCGCCACCGCCACCGGGTTGCTGTTGTAGACCACCAGCGCCTCGATCTTCGGGTTGCCCGCGCCATCGCCGGCATCCAGCAGCGCGTCACCGATGGTGCTCATGTTGATCGTGCGCGGCAGCGCCGGCAGGCCCGGCAGCAGGTCCGGGCGCTGCAGCGCCAGGTTGTCCACCGGGAAGAAGCCCGACGTGGACAGCTGCAGGCCCCCGGCCGCGTGGCGCCAGGCCCCCACCAGCGACGGCAGGCAGGCCACAGCGCGCACCGCCTGGCCGCCGCCGTGCGAACGCTGCATGCCATAGTTCAGGCGGATCGCCACCGGCTGGCGCTCGCGCACCGCGAGTTGCCCGTAGAGGCCGGCCAGCCATTCGATGTCGTCCACACTGACGCCGCAAATCTCGGCCGCGCGCTGCGGGGTGTAGGCCTGGGCACGCTCGCGCAGTGCCTCGAAGCCCACCGTGTGGCTCGCGATGTACTCAAAGTCGAGCAGGTCGTCGCGCATCAGCACGTGCATCATCGCCAGCGCCAGCGCGCCGTCGGTGCCGGGCATCAAGGCGATGTGGCGATGGCATTTCTCGGCAGTCAGCGAGCGGTACGGGTCGATCGCCACCAGGGTGGCGCCACGCCGCTTGGCTTGCTGCACCCGCGTCCAGAAATGCAGGTTGGAGGCGATGGGGTTGCCGCCCCAGATGATGATGAGCTTGGCATCGGGCACATGCTCGATATCCATGCCGATGCTGGCGCCATAGGTGTAGCGCAGCGCGGTGGCACCGGCGCTGGCGCAGATCGTGCGGTCAAGCAGCGAGGCGCCCAGCTTGTGAAAGAAGCGCGCCGCCATGCTCTCGCCCTGCACCAGCCCCATGGTGCCGGCATAGCTGTACGGCAGGATGGCCTGCGGGTCGCGCGCGGCGATGGCAGACAAGCGGGTGGCCACGGTGTCCAGCGCCTCGTCCCAGGAAATCGGCTCGAACTTGCCTTCGCCCTTGCGCCCGACCCGCTTCATCGGCGTCAACAGGCGGTCAGGGTGGTAAGTGCGCTCCGTGTAGCGCGAGACCTTGGTGCACAGCACGCCCTGGGTGCCGGGATGGTCGGGATCTCCCGCTACCTTGGTTGCGCGGCCGTCTTCGACGGTGACGAGCAACGCACAGGTATCAGGACAATCGTGCGGGCAAGCGGCACGGACGATGCGGGAAGCCATGGATTCTCCTGGCAAGCGATTGGGGACGGGCGGCGCGACTGCCTTGGGGCAGCATCCACTGGGGCGGCTGAGCGACCACACGCGGCGGGACCTGGTCACCGTGCAGGCAAGGCCGTTGCCGGACTTGCCTGGTGGCATCGCGTGTTGTATGCCGGCGTCGCCCCGACGGGCGCCGCCGGGGGAAATTGTTAGGCTCCGATTGTATTCGATTATGATAGCCCGACGCTGCGCCAGGGGATGGCGCCAGGGCAGCGCCGGCACAGACCGGCAAGGCATTCACGGGTAAAGAACACACCGTTTTTCACGGGGAAACCATGCAAGTGCATTCTGGGGTCAGGGGCTGGCGCTTTGCCGGCCTGCTGGTGGCATGCGCCATCGGCTCATTCGTTGCCAATGCCAGCGCCGAGAACGGCGTCAGCGCGGACACCATCCTGCTGGGCCAGTCGGCTGCGCTCACCGGGCCTACCGCCACGCTAGGCAAGCAGCTCAATTCTGGCGCGCAGCTCTACTTCGATTACATCAACCAGCACGGCGGCATCTACGGCCGCAAGATCGAACTCAAGGTGCTGGACGACTTCAACGAACCGGAATCCGCCGCCAAGAACACCCGCGCGCTGATCGACGAGGACCACGCCTTCGCACTGTTCGGCTACGTCGGCACCGAGACCGGCGAAGCCTCACTGCCGCTGGCCACCCAGGCCAGGGTGCCGTTCTTCGCCCCCTACAGCGGCGCCCAGTCGCTGCGCGAGCCGTTCAACCGCTATGCCTTCCACGTGCGCGCCGGCTTCAACGAGGAAGCCGCGGCCATCCTGCGCCAGGTCCGCGTCACCGGCCTCAAGCGGGTTGCCGTGGTCTATAACGAGGACGCCTACGGCAAGGCCGGCCTGGAAGCGCTCGAACGCGCCCTCAAGGCCGCGCCCGACAGCGGCGTGCAGATCGTCGCGCGCGAAGGCGTGGTGCGCAATACGGTGGAGATCGGCGACGCCATGCAGGGCGCCATGAAGTCCAAGCCCGACGCGGTGGTGATGATCAACGCTTACCGGACCGCTGGCGCCTTCGTGAAGGAAGCGCTGCGCCGCGGCTTCAATGGCCAGTTCTATAACGTCTCGTTCGTCGGCACCCAGGCACTCGCCAAGGAGGTCGGCGCCAAGGGCAGCGGCGTGATCATCTCGCAAGTCATGCCCCACCCTGGCAACGCCACGCTGCCGGTGGTGCGCGAATACCTGCGCCTGCTGCAGGCGGCCGGCAAGCCCAACGAGTTCGACTACGCCAGCATCGAAGGCTTCATCGCCGCCAAGGCCTTTGTCGAAGGCACGCGCCGCGCCGGCAAGGACCTCACCCGCGAAAAGCTGATCACCGCGCTGGAAAGCATGAGAAACGTCGACCTCGGCGGCTACATCATCAACTTCAGCCCGGACAGCCACGTTGGCTCGAAATTTGTCGAGATGACCATCATCAACTCGCGGGGGCAGGTCATCCGCTGATGGGGACATGGCCCGTCTCGCGCACGCGTGAGACGGGCCATGTGCTGACGGCACCTACGCCATGTCGTTCAGGTGGCAAGCCGAAAACCGCATCGGCGCGATTTCCTTCAACAGCGGCTGCTCCTCCCGGCAACGCGGCATCGCATGCGGGCAGCGCGGATGAAAATGGCAACCCGGTGGCGGGCTCAGCGGCGAGGGAATCTCGCCCTTGATCGCCACGAAGGTCTTCTTGCCCACCTCCAGCTTCGGGGCCTCGGCCAGCAGCGCCTGCGTGTAGGGATGGTTGGGGCTGGCAAAGACATCTTCCGCCGGCGCCGACTCCACCACCCGCCCCAGGTACATGATCACCACCCGGTCGCTGATGTGCTTGACCACGCCCAGGTCATGGCTGATGAACAGGTAGGTCAGGTTCAGGTCCTGCCGCAAGCGCATGAAGAGATTCAGCACCTGCGCCTGGATCGAGACATCCAGCGCCGCCACCGACTCATCGCACACCAGGAATTCCGGCTTGACCGCCAGCGCGCGCGCAATGCCGATGCGGGCGCGCTGCCCGCCCGAGAACTGGTGCGGAAAGCGGCGCAGCACGGTGGGGTCCATGCCCACACGCACCAGCATGTCTTCCACGTAGCGCTTCTGCTCGCTGGCCGGCACCATGCCGTGCACGACCGGCGCCTCGCCAACGATATCCATCACGCGCAGGCGCGGATTCAGCGATGCATACGGATCCTGGAAGATCATCTGGATCGCCAGCTGCTTCTCGCGCTTCTTTTCCGGCGGCAAGCGGTCCAGGTCAACACCCCGCCACAGGCGTGAGCCTTCGGTCAGCGAATGCAGGCCCACCGCCATGCGGCCCAGCGTGGACTTGCCACAGCCGGACTCGCCGACGAGGCCCACCACCTCGCCCGCGCGAATGGACAGGTCGACCCGGTCGACCGCATGCACGACCTCCTCCTTCGCGCCTGCGCCGAAGAGGTTAGCGATCTTGGCTGCGGCGTCGAGCGATTTGACAAAGCGCTTGGACACGCCTTGCAACTCGAGGATGGGCGCGTTGGGCGTGGGTTCCGCGCTGGAATCAGTCGTCATGGCGGCGAGGGCGGGATCAACAACGGCGGCGCTCATGCGGCCTCCTGCTGGGGGAGAACCGGATGAAAGCAGCGCAGGCGGCGCCCGTCTGCCGCGGTGTCGAGCGGCGGCGCGGTCTTGCACACATCGGTGGCGTAAGCGCAGCGCTCGCGGAAAGCACAACCGGCCGGCAGGTTCAGCAACGATGGCGTCATGCCGGGAATCTGCCGCAGCGGCGCGCCACGCGGATTGCGCGACGGCGCGGAGCTGATCAGGCCGTGCGTGTAGGGATGCTCGGGCCGCTCCAGCACTTGGCGCACATCGCCGGCTTCGACGATCTTGCCCGCGTACATCACACACACGGTATCGGCCAGGCCGGCCACTACGGACAGGTCGTGGGTGATCCAGATCAGCGCGGTGCCGGACTCGCGGCACAGCTTCTGCATCTCGTACAGGATCTGGCCCTGGATGGTTACGTCCAGCGCGGTAGTGGGCTCGTCGGCAATGATCAGGTCGGGCTTGTTCAGCAGCGCAATGGCAATCGCCACGCGCTGGCGCATGCCACCCGAGAACTGGTGGGGATAGGCGCGCAAGCGCTCGTCCGGCGAAGGAATGCCGACGCGGGCCAGCGCGTTGCGCGAGCGCTCGCGCGCCACCGCCTTGTCGACCTTCTCATGCGCCAGCACGGCCTCGATCATCTGCGTGTCGATGCGCAGGACCGGGTTCAACGTCATCATCGGATCCTGGAAGATCATCGCGATGCGGTTGCCGCGCACATCGCGCATCTGCGCCGGCGTGAGGTTGCGCAGGTCGCGTGTGACGCCGTCGCGGCTGGTCAGCTCGATGCGGCCATCCACCACTTTGCCGGGCGGATCGATCAGGCCCATGATCGAGTAGCCGGTCATCGACTTGCCCGATCCGGACTCGCCCACCAGGCCCATGATCTCGCCGCGGCCAACCGAGAACGAGACATCGTCGACGGCGCGCGCGACACCGCCGCGCGTGAAAAACTGGGTCTTGAGGCCTTCCACCACCAGGGTCGGTTTGCTCATGTTCGCTCCTGTCATGCTGCGTTACTGCGTTTGCAGGCGCGGATTGAGTACATCGCGAAGCTGGTCGGCGACCAAGTTCATGGCCACGATGGTGACCACCAGCGCAATGCCCGGGAAGAAGCTGATCCAGTACTTGCCGGACAGCATGTATTGCTGTCCGTTGGCGATCAGCGAGCCCAGCGATGGCTCGGTAATGGGCACGCCCAGTCCGAGGAAGGACAACGTGGCCTCCAGCGTGATGGCGGACGCCACCTGCAGCGCCGCAATCACGATCAGCGGCGGCAGGCAGTTCGGCAGCAGGTGGCGGAACATGATCCGCCCCGGCGGCAGGCCCAGGCAGGTGGCGGCCTCGATATATTCCTTGCGCCGCTCCACCAGTGCTGCGCTGCGGGTGGTCCGGGCGTAGTAAGCCCACTGCACCGCCACCAGCGCGATCACGATATTGCCGATGCCGGGCCGCAGGAACGCCAACAGGATCAACGCCAGCAGGATGGGCGGAAACGACAGCTGCAGGTCGGCCACGCGCATGATGATGGCCTCGACGCGCCCGCCGAGGAAACCCGCGATCAGGCCGAGCGTGGCACCCAGCAGCAGCGCGATCACGGTGCTGACCACACCCACGCCGATGCTGATGCGCAGGCCGTACATCACGGCCGAGAGAATGTCGCGGCCCTGCTCGTCCGAGCCAAGCAGGAAGGTCATGCCACTGCCGGACTGCTCGCCCGGGGCCATGCGCGCATCGAGCACGTCGAGCGTAGCGAGGTCATACGGGTTCTGCGGCGACAGCCAGGGCGCCAGCAGCGCGATCAGCAGGATGACGATTAGCAAGGTCAGGCCGGTCACGGCGATCTTGCTCGAGAAGAACTGGCTGGCGAAGCGCCGCAGCGGGGTCTGCTCGGCTAGCGGCGGGGCCGCCGTGGTTTCGGTTGCGGTTGTCATGAGCTCAGCCCTTGTTGTCGGCGATACGCACGCGCGGATCGAGCACGCTGTAGATGATGTCCACCAGCAGGTTGATCAGGATGAACAACGTCACGATCACCATCAGGTAGGCCACGATGACCGGCCGGTCGAGCAGCTGGATGGAATCGATGATCAGCTTGCCCATGCCGGGCCAGGCGAAGATCGATTCGGTCACGATGGCGAAGGCGATGATCGAGCCGAACTGCAGGGCAATCACCGTGACGATGGGGATCATGATGTTCTTGAGCACGTGCACGCCCACGATGCGCGTATTGGACAGGCCCTTGGCCCGCGCGAACTTTACGTAGTCCATCAGCATCGCTTCCTGCGTGCCGGCCCGCGTGAGACGGATCACCATGGCGATGTTGAGCAGTGACAGCGTCACCGCCGGCAGCAGCAGGTGGCGCAGGCCGTCCACCGTCAGGAAACTGACGGGGATGCCTAGCAGCGAGGTGGTTTCACCGCGCCCGTTGGACGGCAGCCAGCCCAGTTGCACCGCGAACACCATGATCAGCATCAGCCCGACCCAGAAGGTGGGCAGCGAGAAGCCGAGGATGGAGACGCCCATGATGGTCTTGCCGGCCACGCCGCCAGGACGCAGGCCCGCCCACAGCCCGAGCGGGATGCCGAGCAGCACGGCCAGCAGGATGGCGCACACGGCCAGCTCCATGGTGGCCGGCATGCGCTCGAAGATCAGCTTTAGCGCGGGTGTGCCGTGCGCGAACGAGGTACCGAGGTCCCCGTGCAGCGCGTTGCGCAGGAAGATCCAGTATTGTTCCCAGAGGGGCTTGTCGAGTCCGAGCGCCGCGATGGTGCGCTTGATGTCTTCCTGGTCGGCCTGAGGATTGATCAGGATATCGACCGGGTTGCCAATGGCAAAGACGCCCAGGAAAACCAATAGCGACATGACGAAGAGCACGACTACGCTCTGCATCAGGCGCCGAATAATGAAAACCAGCATGTTCGGAAGCTTTCCTTCGCCGATGACAGGCCACGGCGCCTGTGGGCGCCGCCTGGCTGCACCGGCAATCGGCTCGTGGCTAGGCCCGGCTACCGTCCGGGGATGATTCGCCGGGAAGCGGCCACCCAGACCGCGGACGCTTCCCGCTTTTACCTGCAGATGATCTCGTGTCCGGGGAGCGCGACATTGCGGTCGCGCTCCCCGGCCTCACCGCTACTACCCAAGGCTTCGCTTCACTGCGGCTTGAAATTGTGGGCGTACGTGCGTTCGTCGGTACGCGGCACGTATGTGATGCCCTTCTGGGTGGCCCAGGTGGTCACCTGCTGGTGGATCGGGATGATACCGCCATCGTTGATCGCAATCGCGGTAGCTTCCTGCAGCAGCTTGGAGCGCTCGCCGTCATCCACGGTGGCCAGCGCCTTTTCCAGCACCACGTCCATCTTGGGATTGCAGTACTCACCCCAGTTGGTCGTGCCAAAGCCCTTTTTCGGATCCTCACACGCCAGCAGCGCGCGCAGCGGCGAGCTCACTTCGCCGGTTTGCGCGCCCCAGCCCAGCAAGCCGAACGAGAATTCGTGCTTGATACCCTTGGAAGAATAGGTTGCCATCGGCATCCCCTCTACCTTGGTCGCAATGCCGATGCGGGTCAGGTTCTGCGCAATGGTCTGGGCGATCTTCTCGTCGTTGACGTAGCGGTTGTTCGGCGTGTGCAGCGTAATGCCGAAGCCGTTCGGATAGCCCGCCTCGGCCAGCAGTTTCTTGGCGCCCTCCGGGTCGTACTTGACCGTCTTCAGGTTCGGGTTGTAGCCGAACAGCGTGGGCGGCACCAGATTGTTGGTCGGCTCGGCGAGGCCTTCCATCAGGCGGTCCTTGATGCCCTGGCGGTTGATGGCCATGCTGATGGCATTGCGCACACGCGCATCCTTCAGCGGGTTCTTGTCCATCGGCGCGCCTTCCTTGGTAGTGACAAAAGGCGACTTGTCTTTCTTGTCATCGGTGTACAGGTAGATCACGCGATGCGAGATCTTGGAGAAGAAGGACAGCTTCGGATCCTTGCGCACCTGCGGCAGGTCCGGCGTCGGCACGTTCTCTATCGCCTGCACGTCGCCGGACAGCAGTGCTGCCATGCGGGTCGCCGGGTTCGGGATGAAGCGCAGCGTCACCTTGTCCCAGGCGGGCTTGGCACCCCAGTAGTCGGGGTTCTTCACCAGCTCGACCCGGTCGTCGCGCGCGTAGCTGACGAACTTGAAGGGGCCGGTGCCGATCATGCCCTTGCCTTGCGCGAAGTCGTCCGAGGTCAGGCCCTGCGTGGCCTTCTTCTGCACGATGAAGATCGACGTCAGGTCGTTCAGCATCAGCGGGTACGGCGTGTTGGTGGTGAGCTGGATGGTGTACTTGTCGATCACCTTCTTGTTGATGATCGCCTTGGTGTAGACGTCAAACTTGCCCGGGCTGTTCTGGATGGTGGACGGACGCTCGAGCGACCAGACGATATCGTCGGTGGTGAGCTCCGAGCCGTCGTGGAACTTCACGCCCTTGCGGATCTTGAATTCCCAGGTCAGGTTGTTCACCAGCTTCCAGGACTCGGCCAGGCCGGGAATGATCTTGCTGTCCGCATCCATCTTCACCAGGCACTCGAACATGTGCTCGGAGACGTTGATGTTGGAGAACAGGTTGTAGAAGTGCGGATCCATGGAGGTCGGGGGCGAACTCATGGCCAGCTTGAAATCGACCGCGTGGGCCTGGCTGGCAAAACCGAAGCTCATGGCCGCGGTTACCACCATGGCACCGAATGCCTTCTTGCATGTGCGAAGGGACATCGCGCAACTCTCCCGGGAAGAAATGTAGCAAATGACTACTAAGGGCAGCGCAGGCAAATCGCGCCAGGCGCCGCATTTTGGTGCGGCTACGGACGCGACAGGCGGCAACGTTGCCAGGCAAGCACATCAAGCATGAACTGTTCCAGCACTGCACCATACGGGGCAATGCGGGGAAACCCCCGCGCTGGTTGGCGATGATGCGCTGCGCAAGCGCAGGTGAAAGTGGCGCAAGTGTCCTGCCGGGCGCCTGTTTTGGCGCTTTGGACTAAGGCGTCGTATGATCGGGGTATCCATCGCCCTCAACTGGCATCATGACACTCATCCCCGAAATTCTTCAGGCGCAGCCTGAAATCCGCAGCATCCGACGCGACATCCATGCCCATCCCGAGCTTTGCTTCAAGGAGGAACGGACCTCCGAGGTGGTGGCGCAGAACCTCGCTGCCTGGGGCATCGAGGTCCATCGCGGCCTCGGCACCACGGGCCTGGTCGGCGTGATTCGCAACGGCAGCAGCAAGCGCAGCATCGGCCTTCGCGCCGACATGGATGCCCTGCCGCTGCAGGAGGCCAACACCTTCGGCCACCGCTCTCAGCACGACGGCCGCATGCATGCCTGCGGCCATGACGGCCACACCGCAATGCTGCTGGGTGCGGCACGCTATCTGGCCGAGCACCGGAATTTCGATGGCACCATCAACCTGATCTTCCAGCCGGCCGAAGAAGGCGGAGGCGGCGCGCGCGAGATGATCAAGGATGGCCTGTTCGAGCGCTTCCCGTGCGATGCCGTGTTCGGCATGCACAACTGGCCCGGCATGCCGGCCGGCAGCTTCGGCACCACCGCCGGCCCGCTGATGGCATCGAGCAATGAATTCCGCATCGTCGTGCGCGGCAAGGGCGCGCATGCTGCGTTGCCACACAACGGCAACGACCCGGTTTTCACCGGTGCGCAGATCGTGTCCGCGCTGCAGGGCATCATTACGCGCAACAAGCGCCCGATCGATGCCGCCGTGATCTCGGTCACGCAGTTCCATGGTGGCGACGCCACCAATATCGTGCCGGACCAGGCCTGGATCGGTGGCACGGTGCGCACTTTCACGCTGCCGGTGCTGGACCTGATCGAGCGCCGCATGGAAGAAGTCTCCAAGGCGGTTGCGAGCGCCTTCGATTGCACCGTGGAATTCGAGTTTCACCGCAACTATCCGCCCACCGTCAACAGCGCAGCGGAAACCGCGTTCGCCGTTGAAGTGGCGAGCGAGCTGGTGGGCGCGGGTAATGTCGACGGCAAGATCGAGCCGACCATGGGCGCCGAAGACTTCTCCTTCATGTTGCTGGAAAAGCCCGGTTGCTACCTGTTCATCGGCAACGGCGAAGGCGTGCACCGCGAAGCCGGCCACGGCCTGGGTCCCTGCATGCTGCACAACCCCAGCTACGACTTCAACGACGAGATCCTGCCGGTCGGCTCGACCTTCTTCGTGAAGCTGGCGGAGAAGTGGCTCGCGCCGGCCTGAGCGCGCGTCAGTCCAGCGCGATGTCGCCGTACCAGCTTTCGGCGCGGCTCCTGGTGTTGTCGGTATCGGTCATGAGGCCGATCGCCACTACCTTGCCCGGATCGGCCCCGAAGGCCTTGCGATAGTCGGCACGCAGGTCGCGCCGGTGGCAACGCCATTCGCCGGTATGCCGGGTACCGGAGTCGACCACGATCATCCGCACACGCTCAGTGTGCGGATTCGACACCACGGATCCTTCAGGCTTGCGCCCGCCCCAGATGTACATCAGCGTGGCGTAAGGCATCTCCCGCCCCGTTGTCAGCCGCGCCATTTCATACATCAGCTGATCCTTCAACGAGAGGCTGCCTTTGTCGCCATCGAAGGCGACGAAGATGCGCAGCGGCGAGTCCTCGCGCGGGGCCAGTGAGTTGTCGGCGCTACGGATGACGTCGCGCGTCTTCCATGTCCAGTTCAGCATGCCCGGCTCGCGCCCGACCAGTGCTACGTACAGGCCGGATGCCGAACTGTCGGCTTCGGCATGCAACACCATGCGTTGGTCGACTTCTGTCAGGGTATAGCGCGTGGGAATTTTGTTGCGATTGACGGTCCAGGGCTGCCAGCCTGCCGGCTTGCTAAGCCCGCTTGGCGTCGCGGAGAACAAGGGCAGGCGCTCCAGCGTAGGGTGCTCTTCCGGTTCGCCGGACTCGGCGTGACCGGCTTCGGCTGGGTCCTGGCTCGTTGCGATCAGGCCCGCAGTCGCGCTCTCGGCGGAAACCGGCGTCTGCGCCGGTTCGGCTAGCCTGAGTTGCTCAATGTGCGCGGCAAAGCTGCCGCAGTCGTTCGACGAGAGCGCAGCCATGGCGCCAGGCCCCGACAGCGGGATCGATCCCCGCGGCGGGGACGCCGTTCCGAGTGTGCTGCAACCCGTCAAAACAAGCGCACCCACCACGCTGGTCAGTGCCAACAGGCAAAATCTGGCCGCCATTCATCCCCCAAACCTGGATGCCACCGCCTGGTCACGCCTGTTTGCGCGCACCGGCCCGGACTTATTTCAATCTTTCGAACTGCGTCAATGCATCGAACCGCGTCACGCCGGACCAAGCCGGAGCTTGAGACAAACGGTAACAGAAGGCTATGGGGGAAGAAAGGCTCGGGTACCCTGACGCGGGGATTCCCGGTGTAGCGACAGCGTTATTTCGATCGCACTTTCGATCGCGCAAAAGCAAAACCCCCCAGTACTTTCGTACTGGGGGGTTTCAAGGGAGAGCCTGGCGATTACCTACTTTCACACGGGTATCCGCACTATCATCGGCGTGGAGTCGTTTCACGGTCCTGTTCGGGATGGGAAGGGGTGGTTCCAACTCGCTATGGTCACCAGGCATAAACGGTGGCCGCGTTGAGGTGTGCTCAACGCAGCGAATAGGGATGTAGTAGGGGTTGTGCGTATCGGCCAAGCTGCTTGTTACTGCGGCAGCGGCACGCGACACTCACACCAGGTAGAAACACACTGGTTATAGGATCAAGCCTTACGGGCAATTAGTACTGGTTAGCTTAACGCATTACTGCGCTTCCACACCCAGCCTATCAACGTCCTGGTCTCGAACGACCCTTCAAGGAGCTCAAGGCTCCAGGGAATCCTCATCTTCAGGCGAGTTTCCCGCTTAGATGCTTTCAGCGGTTATCTCTTCCGTACATAGCTACCCTGCGATGCCTCTGGCGAGACAACAGGTACACCAGCGGTACGTCCACTCCGGTCCTCTCGTACTAGGAGCAGCCCCGTCAAGATTCCAACGCCCACGGCAGATAGGGACCAAACTGTCTCACGACGTTTTAAACCCAGCTCACGTACCTCTTTAAATGGCGAACAGCCATACCCTTGGGACCGGCTACAGCCCCAGGATGAGATGAGCCGACATCGAGGTGCCAAACACCGCCGTCGATATGAACTCTTGGGCGGTATCAGCCTGTTATCCCCAGAGTACCTTTTATCCGTTGAGCGATGGCCCTTCCATTCAGAACCACCGGATCACTATGTCCTGCTTTCGCACCTGCTCGACTTGTCGGTCTCGCAGTTAAGCACGCTTTTGCCATTGCACTTTAGGTACGATGTCCGACCGTACCAAGCGTACCTTCGAACTCCTCCGTTACACTTTGGGAGGAGACCGCCCCAGTCAAACTGCCTACCATGCACTGTCCCCGACCCGGATTCACGGGCCAAGGTTAGAACCTCAAACAAACCAGGGTGGTATTTCAAGGACGGCTCCACGCAGACTAGCGTCCACGCTTCAAAGCCTCCCACCTATCCTACACAGATCGGTTCAAAGTCCAATGCAAAGCTACAGTAAAGGTTCATGGGGTCTTTCCGTCTAGCCGCGGGGAGATTGCATCATCACAAACACTTCAACTTCGCTGAGTCTCGGGAGGAGACAGTGTGGCCATCGTTACGCCATTCGTGCAGGTCGGAACTTACCCGACAAGGAATTTCGCTACCTTAGGACCGTTATAGTTACGGCCGCCGTTTACCGGGACTTCAATCAAGAGCTTGCACCCCATCATTTAATCTTCCGGCACCGGGCAGGCGTCACACCCTATACGTCCACTTTCGTGTTTGCAGAGTGCTGTGTTTTTATTAAACAGTCGCAGCCACCATTTTATTGCAACCCCTTCACCCTCCTGGCGCAGGCCAGTCAAGCTACAAGGGCGTACCTTATCCCGAAGTTACGGTACCAATTTGCCGAGTTCCTTCTCCCGAGTTCTCTCAAGCGCCTTAGAATACTCATCTCGCCCACCTGTGTCGGTTTGCGGTACGGTCTCGTATGACTGAAGCTTAGAGGCTTTTCTTGGAACCACTTCCAATTGCTTCGCAGCACTAGGCCGCTCGCCCCGCATCCTTGAATTCCGCGCCCGGATTTGCCTAAGCGCCTTCTCCAATGCAGGGACCGGGACTTCCAACACCCGGACAACCTTCCGCGATCCGTCCCCCCATCGCATCATACGACGGTGCAGGAATATTAACCTGCTTCCCATCAGCTACGCATCTCTGCCTCGCCTTAGGGGCCGACTCACCCTACGCCGATGAACGTTGCGTAGGAAACCTTGGGCTTACGGCGAGGGGGCTTTTCACCCCCTTTATCGCTACTCATGTCAGCATTCGCACTTCTGATACCTCCAGCATCCTTTACAAGACACCTTCACAGGCTTACAGAACGCTCTCCTACCATGCACTTACGTGCATCCGCAGCTTCGGTGACTGGCTTAGCCCCGTTACATCTTCCGCGCAGGACGACTCGATCAGTGAGCTATTACGCTTTCTTTAAAGGATGGCTGCTTCTAAGCCAACCTCCTGACTGTTTTAGCCTTCCCACTTCGTTTCCCACTTAGCCAATCTTAGGGACCTTAGCTGGCGGTCTGGGTTGTTTCCCTCTTGACACCGGACGTTAGCACCCGATGTCTGTCTCCCGTGATTGCACTCTTCGGTATTCGGAGTTTGCTATGGCGGGGTAATCAGCAATAGACCCCCCAACCATGACAGTGCTCTACCCCCGAAGGTGAGACACGAGGCACTACCTAAATAGTTTTCGGAGAGAACCAGCTATTTCCAGACTTGTTTAGCCTTTCACCCCTATCCACAGCTCATCCCCTAACTTTTCAACGTTAGTGGGTTCGGTCCTCCAGTACGTGTTACCGCACCTTCAACCTGGCCATGGATAGATCGTCTGGTTTCGGGTCTACACCCAGCGACTGAACGCCCTATTCGGACTCGCTTTCGCTACGCCTTCCCTAATCGGTTAAGCTTGCCACTGAATGTAAGTCGCTGACCCATTATACAAAAGGTACGCCGTCACCCGTTTCCAGGCTCCGACTGTTTGTATGCATGCGGTTTCAGGATCTATTTCACTCCCCTCCCGGGGTTCTTTTCGCCTTTCCCTCACGGTACTGGTTCACTATCGGTCGATCACGAGTATTTAGCCTTGGAGGATGGTCCCCCCATCTTCAGACAGGATTTCACGTGTCCCGCCCTACTTGTCGTACACCTAGTTCCACAACGCTGTTTTCGCATACAGGGCTATCACCTGCTATGGCCGGGCTTTCCATCCCGTTCTGCTAACAATGCTGCTAAAGAGTACAAGGCTCTTCCCATTTCGTTCGCCACTACTCTGGGAATCTCGGTTGATTTCTGTTCCTGCAGCTACTTAGATGTTTCAGTTCGCCGCGTTCGCTTCCCTGACCTATGTATTCAGTCAGGGATGACCCATTCGGGCCGGGTTTCCCCATTCGGACATCTCCGGATCAAAGCTTGTTTGCCAGCTCCCCGAAGCTTTTCGCAGGCTACCGCGTCCTTCATCGCCTGTGATCGCCAAGGCATCCACCACATGCACTTGTTCGCTTGACCCTATAACGAGTGTGTCTCAAACTTGCGTTCAAGCCGTGCTCGCTACAGGATGAGTTCTCGCATTTGTGCCGTATTCCAAGTCATCTTTCGATCACTTAAATACATTTTGGTTGATACAATCACAACCCGGTATCGTGTTTTTACTGCAGCGTCTCATCAACGCTCACGACACCTTTACTACATCCCATATTGTTAAAGAACAGCCGTGCGAAACTGCGTCTCGCAACGTCTTGGCCAAGGCCAAAGGCAAACGCTCAATCCTAAGCGCTTGCCTTTGACGACCAATCCAAGGTGCACACCGAAGTGCGAGGTAATTGGTGGAGGATGACGGGATCGAACCGACGACCCCCTGCTTGCAAAGCAGGTGCTCTCCCAGCTGAGCTAATCCCCCAATTTACTTCTGTCCGGAGGTTCGGCTTCGAACCACCATCCGTAACTTGGTGGGTCTGGTAGGACTTGAACCTACGACCCCCGCCTTATCAAGACGGTGCTCTAACCACCTGAGCTACAGACCCTTGGCTGTAACAGCAAACAAACCGATAAGTGTGAACGCTCGACTTAAGATGCACGCTCTTGAAAGGAGGTGATCCAGCCGCACCTTCCGATACGGCTACCTTGTTACGACTTCACCCCAGTCATGAACCCTGCCGTGGTAATCGCCCTCCTTGCGGTTAGGCTAACTACTTCTGGCAAAACCCACTCCCATGGTGTGACGGGCGGTGTGTACAAGACCCGGGAACGTATTCACCGCGGCATGCTGATCCGCGATTACTAGCGATTCCAGCTTCACGTAGTCGAGTTGCAGACTACGATCCGGACTACGATGCGTTTTCTGGGATTAGCTCCCCCTCGCGGGTTGGCAACCCTCTGTACGCACCATTGTATGACGTGTGAAGCCCTACCCATAAGGGCCATGAGGACTTGACGTCATCCCCACCTTCCTCCGGTTTGTCACCGGCAGTCTCTCTAGAGTGCTCTTGCGTAGCAACTAAAGACAAGGGTTGCGCTCGTTGCGGGACTTAACCCAACATCTCACGACACGAGCTGACGACAGCCATGCAGCACCTGTGTCCACTTTCCCTTTCGGGCACCTGATGCATCTCTGCTTCGTTAGTGGCATGTCAAGGGTAGGTAAGGTTTTTCGCGTTGCATCGAATTAATCCACATCATCCACCGCTTGTGCGGGTCCCCGTCAATTCCTTTGAGTTTTAATCTTGCGACCGTACTCCCCAGGCGGTCAACTTCACGCGTTAGCTACGTTACTGAAGAAATGAATCCCCAACAACTAGTTGACATCGTTTAGGGCGTGGACTACCAGGGTATCTAATCCTGTTTGCTCCCCACGCTTTCGTGCATGAGCGTCAGTGACGTCCCAGGGGGCTGCCTTCGCCATCGGTATTCCTCCACATCTCTACGCATTTCACTGCTACACGTGGAATTCTACCCCCCTCTGACATACTCTAGCCTTGCAGTCACAAGCGCCATTCCCAAGTTGAGCTCGGGGATTTCACGCCTGTCTTACAAAACCGCCTGCGCACGCTTTACGCCCAGTAATTCCGATTAACGCTCGCACCCTACGTATTACCGCGGCTGCTGGCACGTAGTTAGCCGGTGCTTATTCTTCCGGTACCGTCATCCCCCCGCCGTATTAGGGCAAGGGATTTCTTTCCGGACAAAAGTGCTTTACAACCCGAAGGCCTTCTTCACACACGCGGCATTGCTGGATCAGGGTTGCCCCCATTGTCCAAAATTCCCCACTGCTGCCTCCCGTAGGAGTCTGGGCCGTGTCTCAGTCCCAGTGTGGCTGATCGTCCTCTCAGACCAGCTACTGATCGTCGCCTTGGTGGGCCTTTACCCCACCAACTAGCTAATCAGACATCGGCCGCTCCTATCGCGCGAGGCCTTACGGTCCCCCGCTTTCACCCTCAGGTCGTATGCGGTATTAGCTAATCTTTCGACTAGTTATCCCCCACGACAGGGCACGTTCCGATGTATTACTCACCCGTTCGCCACTCGCCACCAGGATTGCTCCCGTGCTGCCGTTCGACTTGCATGTGTAAGGCATGCCGCCAGCGTTCAATCTGAGCCAGGATCAAACTCTTCAGTTTAATACCTGTGTGGTTCCGCGCAGTTACCTGCTGAAACCTCGCTCTTTCGAGCGGTCGCTCACTCTCAGAAAACTGACTGGCTACGTCCGCGATTTACACCCCGGACATAACCAACATGTTTTACTGTGCGAGCACTTTATAACTTGTAAGCTAAAAGACCGAAGTCTTCCGCATCCGCTATCAAGCGCCCACACTTATCGGTTGTTTGTTTGTTAAAGAACTGGCCGCGGTTCGCTTTGCTTACCGCGTCGCTGCGTTTGCTGCAGCAGAGAAACGAGATTATGAAGCGTGATCATCGTTTCGTCAACAGGTTTTTTTCCTTCAGCTCGCCGCGCCGTTCGCGCCGCCAACCTCCCCTGCCGACCCCGCAACCCTTGTCCCGTCTGCTTTGCAGCGGTGTTTCGTGTTGCGAGGGAGCGAATCATAGGCGTCTCCCCGGACCTTGGCAATCGTTTTGTCACATGAGTATGCGAGGCGCGCCGAAGGTGCAGGAACAACCCATTGATCTATAAAGAAAATACGACCCACTTAACCCGTACCGGAAGGTGAATACCCGATGAAGTTACTCGGGTATTCACCTATCAAGTTTTAGCGATGCTTGAAATCTGGCGCCCTCTTCTCCACAAAAGCGGCCATCCCTTCCTTCTGGTCTTCCGTCGCGAAGGTGGAGTGGAACAAGCGGCGCTCCAGGTGCACGCCCTCGGAAAGGCTGGTCTCGTAAGCCGCGTTGATCGACTCCTTGATCATCATCACCACCGGCAGCGAGAAACCGGCGATGGTCTCGGCGGCGGCCAGCGCATCGTCGAGCAGTTTGTCTGCGGCAACCACGCGCGACACGAGGCCGGCGCGCTCGGCTTCCGCCGCGTCCATCATGCGCGAAGTCAGGCACAGGTCCATGGCTTTGGCCTTGGAAACCGCGCGCGGCAGGCGTTGGGTGCCGCCGGCGCCGGGCATCGTGCCCAGCTTGACCTCGGGCTGGCCGAAGCGGGCGCTATCGGCGG
The DNA here is from genome assembly GCF_008801925.2 of Cupriavidus basilensis. NCBI lineage: Bacteria > Pseudomonadati > Pseudomonadota > Betaproteobacteria > Burkholderiales > Burkholderiaceae > Cupriavidus > Cupriavidus basilensis. Next base: position 3,964,982 of record NZ_CP062803.1, read on the forward strand.
CAATGATGATGTCGCACATCATCGCCAGTTCGCAGCCGCCGCCGAGCGCGTAGCCCGCCACTGCCGCGATCACCGGCTTGCGGATGCGGCGAATCGTTTCCCAGTTGCGCGTGATGTAGTCGCCCTTGTACACATCCATATAGGAGTACTTGGCCATCATGCCGATATCGGCGCCTGCGGCAAAAGCGCGTTCGCTGCCGGTGATCACGATGCTGCCGATGGCTTCATTGGCGTCGAACGCGAGCAGCGCCGCGCCCAGCTCATCCATCAGCGCGTCGTTGAGCGCGTTCAGGGCCTTGGGGCGATTCAGCGTCACCAAGCCAACGCGCCCGCGCGTTTCGACCAGAATGTTCTCGTACGGCATGTGTTCTCCTCTTGGAATGGGAAGTCGGAAAGCGGAAAGTGGATCGATTCGTTACCCTGCGAGACGATACTCGCGTGCGTAAATTAGTGCTACCATTTGCCGACCGACTGGTCGGTTAATTTAAGTGGCGATCCGGATCCTCTTATATATAAGTGACCGCGTGCCGCCGGACATAGCCTCCACTGACATGGCAGGAGACGAAAGATGCCAGCTACGCCCCCGCAAGCCAGCCTGACTTCCGGCCCGATACTGCTCGCCTGGCATGGCCAGGTTGCGGTCATCACGCTGAATCGCCCCGACAAGCTCAATAGCTTTACCCGCGAAATGCACGCCGTGCTGCAGCAGGCACTCGACCATGTGGAGGCCGGCGGCGCCCGCGCCCTGCTGCTGACCGGTGCCGGGCGCGGCTTCTGCGCGGGGCAGGACCTGGCCGACCTGGATTTCACGCCCGGCGCCATGACCGACCTGGGTGAGTTGATCGATGTGTGGTTCAACCGGCTGGTCCGGCGCCTGCAAAAGCTGCCGCTGCCGGTGATTGCCGCCGTCAACGGCACGGCGGCCGGCGCGGGAGCCAACCTGGCGCTGGCTTGCGACATGGTGCTGGCGGCGCGCTCGGCCAGCTTTATCCAGGCCTTCGTCAAGATCGGGCTGGTGCCGGATTCTGGCGGCACCTGGCTGCTGCCCAAGCGCATCGGCATGGCCCGCGCCGTGGGCCTGGCCATGACGGGCGACAAGCTCAGCGCCGACGAGGCCGAGAAGTGGGGGCTGATCTGGGAGGCCATGGACGACCCGCTGTTGCCCGAGCAGGCGCTGGCGCTGGCCACGCACCTGGCGGCCCAGCCGACGCGCGCCCTGGCCGCCATCAAGCAAGCCATGTACGCCGGCGCGAGCCAGGGACTCGATGCCCAGCTCGACCTGGAACGCGACCTGCAGCGTGAGCTGGGCGCGTCGCCCGACTATGCCGAGGGCGTGAACGCCTTCCTGGAAAAACGCGCACCGCGCTTCACCGGGCGATAGGATCGCCAATACCGCAGCGCGGCGCAGCCAACAACCAGAACAGGAGACCAGCTTGACCCACAATCCCCAGGCCCTCGCGGAAAGCGCCGCCGCCAGCATGTACGAAGCCGATGCCTGCAGCCGCTGGCTGGGCATCATCGTCGAGGCCGTGCGGCCCGGCTACGCGCGCTTGTCCATGCCGGTGCGCCGGGAGTTCCTCAACGGCCACGGCATCTGCCACGGCGGCCTGATGTTCACGCTGGCCGACTCGGCCTTTGCCTTCGCCTGCAACAGCCACAATATCAACACGGTGGCGGCAGGCTGCAGCATCGAGTTCCTCAAACCCGTGCAAGGCGGCGACGTGCTGACGGCAGAAGCCACGGAGCAGGTGCTGTCGGGCCGGCATGGCATCTACGATATCCGGGTGACCAACCGCGCCGGCGAGGCGGTGGCGATGTTCCGCGGCAAGTCCGCGCAGATCAAGGGGCATGTGGTCACCCCGCCGGACGCGGCGCAGTGATGCCTGGCCCGGACACAGACAAATACAAGCAAACATAAGCCCCGCGCAGGAGACACCATGACGCGCCTGACAGATCTGCCGCTCGAGCCGATCGAGACCGCCAGCCGCGACGCATTGCAGGCGTTGCAACTCGAACGCCTGCAATGGTCGCTCAACCACGCCTATCAGAACTCGCCGGTCTACCGCCGCAAGTTCGATGCCGCCGGCGTCCACCCGAACCAGATCCGCACGCTAGCCGACCTCGCCCGCTTTCCGTTCACCACCAAGCAGGACTTGCGCGATAGCTATCCATTCGGGATGTTCGCCGTGCCGCAGGACCGCGTGGCACGCATCCATGCCTCGTCAGGCACAACCGGCAAGCCCACGGTGGTGGGCTACACCTTGAAAGACATCGACACCTGGGCCACGGTGGTGGCGCGCTCGATCCGCGCGGCCGGCGCGCGGCGCGGCGACAAGGTGCATATCAGCTACGGCTACGGGCTCTTTACCGGCGGACTCGGCGCGCACTATGGCGTGGAAAAGGCAGGGCTCACCGCGATCCCGTTCGGTGGCGGCCAGACCGAGCGGCAGGTGCAGCTGATCCAGGACTTCAAGCCGGAAGTGATCATGGTCACGCCCAGCTACATGCTGGCCATCGCCGACGAGTTCGAGCGCCAGGGCATCGACCCGACCTCCAGTTCCCTCAAGGTCGGCATCTTCGGCGCGGAACCGTGGACGCCCGAGATGCGCCTGGCCATCGAGAAGCGCATGGGCATCTCGGCGGTGGATATCTACGGGCTGTCGGAAGTCATGGGGCCGGGCGTGGCCAGCGAGTGCGCGGAGACCAAGGATGGCCCGACCATCTGGGAGGATCATTTCTACCCGGAGGTGATCGACCCCGTCACAGGCGAGGTGCTGCCCGACGGCGAATTCGGCGAGCTGGTCTTTACGTCGCTGTCCAAGGAGGCCCTGCCGATCGTCCGTTACCGGACCCGGGATCTCACGCGGCTGCTGCCCGGCAGCGCCCGCAGCGCCTTCCGCCGCATGGAGAAAGTGACCGGCCGCACCGACGACATGATGATCATCCGCGGCGTCAACGTGTTCCCCTCGCAGATCGAGGAGCTAATCCTCAAGCACGCCGAACTGGCGCCGCACTACCAGTGCGTGCTGACCAAGGATGGCCATCTCGATGTGCTGACCGTGCGTGTGGAATGCGCACATGGCGTAGACCCGGCGGCCACGCATCAGGCCAGTGCCCAGCTGACCTACGACATCAAGGCCTTTATCGGCGTGACCGTTGGCATCGAAATCCTGCCTAGCGGCGGCGTGGAGCGCTCGGTGGGCAAGGCGCGGCGCATCGTCGACCAGCGCCCGCGCTGAAGCATTGGAGTAGAGAGGTAGCAGCAAGGGCCGGCCAAGGAATGGCCGGCCCTTGCGTTCATGCCCTAGCTGCGCGGCATCAGCACCCACATGCGCCCGCCCTGCTTCATCCGCCCAGCGGTCTCGCCAGCTGCATCGCCAGCCCCCCAGAAGAAGTCAGCCCGCACCCCGCCCTTGATGGCGGAGCCCGTATCCTGCGCGAACATCAGGCGCTGGATCGGCTCGGACGACAGCGGCCGCGTGGTCGAGAGGAAGACCGGCACGCCCAGCGGGATGGTGGCGGGATCGACCGCGATGGAGCGCTCGGCTGTCAGCGGCACGCCCAGCGCGCCGACCGGGCCATCGTTATTAGGCGGCAGCTCGCGGAAGAATACGAAGCGCGGGTTCACGTTGAGCATTTCATCCACGCGCCCCGGGTTGGCCCGCGCCCAGGCCTTGATGCCTTGCATGGTGGCCTGCGCCGGCGTGATCTCGCCGCGGTCGAGCAGCCACTTGCCGAAGGAGCGGAACGGCTGGTCGTTGGTGCCGCCGAAGCCCACCCGCATGACGCTGCCGTCCTGCAGGCGGATCCGGCCGGAACCCTGGATCTGCAGGAACGCGGCTTCCACGGGATCATCCACCCAGACCAGTTCCTGGCCGCGCAGGGCCGGGTTCTGCAGCAGTTCGCCGCGCGCCGGCAGCGCCCGGTTGCCCCATTGGGGCGGCTTGCGATACAGCGGGACCTGGTACTGTCCCTGGCGCGTGCGTGCGCCGTGCAGGATCGGCTCGTAGTAGCCGGTGATCAGCCCGCTATCGGTGCCATCGCCGTTGACCACACGGAAGGGCTGGAAGTTGGACTCGAAGTAGGCGCGCATCGCGCCCAGGTCGCCGGCATCGACCATCAGGCCGAGCGCGCAGACGCGGTTCCACTCGGCGCGCTTCTTCAGGGCCTGGCAACTGGCCTGCAGCGCCGGCCAGGCGGCACGCATGTCGTCCTGGCCCCAGCCGCCGATCTCGCCCCAGCTGGCGGCTTGCAGCACGCCCTTCTGGGTGGAACCGGTCGGCGGCGCCACGGGCCGGGTGCCCGGGCCTTCGATGCGTGGCGGCGGGCCGCTCATGCAGCCGGCCAGCAGCGTGGCGGCGGCCGCAAGCCCGAGCCAGCCGAGCCGGCGGCTGCGGGCAGCGGCATCTGCCTGTCCCGACGAGATGCGGGAAGACGAAAAAGGAAGTCGGAAAAGGGAATGCAGGTATGCCATCTTGATTGGGTGAAAACTCAGCGTATCGCGGTCGGACGCATCTGCCGATGGCCTACAATGCCCACCGTCGCCTCCACGTAGCCCTGTCATGAGCAAGTTCTTCGAAGCCCATCCCATGCTGCTCTTCGCCCTCGAGGCCGGACTGGCGCTCTTCCTGCTGATCTTCATCGTGGTCTGGACCATGGGCACGGCCAAGAAGAACCCGCGCCCCAGCCGCGCGCCGGACGATCATCCGTCGCGTGCGGGCCATGGAGGAAATGCAGGACAAGGCACGGCGCGCGCCCAACAGGATCAGGGCAGCGCTTCGGGCCAATAGGTTCCGTCGCGTTCAATACAACGTCTCAGTGCAACATGCGCGGCAGGACCAGCGCAAACTCGGGGATCGGCACCTCGAAGCGATGGCCATCCTCGGCCACGCAGAAATACTCTCCCTTCATCGAGCCCACCGGGGTCGAGATGGTGGCCCAGCTGGTGTACTCGAAATGCTCGCCCGGCTTGAGCAGGGGCTGGTGCCCGACCACGCCAAGGCCAGCCACTTCCTGGGTGCCGTTGTCGCTATCGGTGATGACCCAGTGCCGGGAGATCAGCTGCGCAGCCACCTCGCCGGTATTGTGGATCGTGATGGTGTAGGCGAAGGCATGGCGCCCGCGCTCAGGGTCGGACTGGTCGGCCAGGTACTGGGTACGTACGGCCACGGAAAACGCGTATTCGCTCATTGTCGACACATAGGAGGCGGGATCAGGGTAGCCGCATTGTGCGGCATGGCTCCGGGGGCGGCAAGCTAAGCCGCCGCAAGCGGCCTGTCCGGTGGCAGCGGCGCCCCGCGCGGGGAGGGTAAAATACCGGCTTCCCCCTTGAAGTACCCTCCTTTCGAGCCCCGCCATGAGCACGCCCACCTACCGCATCGCCCCGTCCATCCTGTCCGCCGACTTTGCCCGCCTGGGCGAGGAAGTGCGGCGCGTGACCGCGGACGGTGCCGACTGGATCCATTTCGACGTGATGGACAACCATTACGTGCCGAACCTGACCGTGGGCCCGCTGGTGTGCGAGGCGATCCGCCCCCACGTGACCGCCCCGATCGACGTGCACCTGATGGTGCGCCCGGTGGACCGCATCATTCCGGACTTCGCCAAGGCGGGCGCCAATATCATCACCTTCCACCCGGAAGCCAGCGAGCATATCGACCGCTCCCTGGCGCTGATCCGCGAACACGGTTGCCAGGCCGGCCTGGTGTTCAACCCGGCCACGCCGCTGCACCACCTGGACCACGTGATGGACCGCATCGACGTGATCCTGCTGATGTCGGTCAACCCCGGCTTCGGCGGCCAGTCCTTCATTCCCGAGACCCTCAACAAGCTGCGCGCAGCCCGCAAGCGCATCGACGCGTACGCCGAGCGCACCGGACGCCGCATCCTGCTGGAAGTGGACGGTGGCGTGAAGATCGACAACATCGCCGAGATCGCCGCTGCGGGGGCCGACACCTTTGTCGCCGGTTCCGCCGTGTTCGGCAAGCCGGACGCCGACGGCGGCTACAAGGGCGTGCTTTCGGCCATGCGCACCGAGCTGGCCAAGGTCGGCAAGGCAGGCCAATGAGCTCGGCGCAGATGAAGCGCACCGACTGGCGCGGCATCCGCGGCGTCATCGTCGACCTGGACGGCACCATGGTGGACACCGCCGGCGACTTCCACGCGGCGGTCAATGCCATGCTGAAGGCGCTGGTCCACCTGCATCCGCAGCTTGGCGACACCGCGCCGATGAGCAAGGAAGAGATCGTCAGCTTCGTCGGCAAGGGCTCGGAGAACCTGATCCGGCGCGTGCTGGATGCGCGCTTCCCGCCGGCCCACGCCAACGGCATGTTTGCCGATGCGCTGGCGCTGTACGACCGCGAATACCTGCGCATCAACGGTCAGTTCTCGCAGGTCTACCCCGGCGTCGCGGAAGGCCTGGCGGCCCTGAAGGCAGCCGGCCTTCGGATGGCCTGCGTGACCAACAAGCCGCATAGCTTCACCGAGCCGCTGCTGGCCAAGACCGGGCTGGGCCGGTTCTTCGAGCTGGTCTACGGCGGCGACGCCTTCGCCCTGCGCAAGCCGGATCCCCTGCCCTTGCTCAAGGTGGCTGAGGCATTCCGCCTGGAGCCGGCCGAAATGGCCGCGATCGGCGACTCGGAAAACGATGCGCAGGCAGCCCGCGCGGCGGGCATGGGAGTGCTGCTTGTGCCCTACGGCTACAACCACGGCAATCCTGTACAAGGCGTTGACGCCGATGGTATAGTCGATTCCATTGTTCGCGTTGCCGAGCTGTTGGCGGCGCAGCGGGCATGACCCCGGCGGCCGCAAGGCCGCCGAAGCAAAAGCACCACCCAACATCCAAACCATAAATCGCTGAACACGATTTCATGTTTCTGAACCGCAAACGCATCTCTTCTGGCAGTGATCGGCAGGCCTGGCCCTGGCGTCGCTGGCGCGCCTCCCAACAGGCGTAAAGTGCGTTCGCGAGTCTCCTGACCGCCCCTTTCCCGCATCCCCGCGATGCATCCGCACCAGGATGGGGCCGGCCAGACCGGCAGGTTGCCGGACCTTCTCTGATTTTCCAGCCGCCCGACATCCAGCTCTTGCGCCGGTGTCATCCGAACGCGCTGCACGCCCACCCCGGCCGTGCGTGGACACTCGTCCGCGCCATGGTCTCTCCGTGGCGGGTCTGACGACCTTCCAGCCCCAAGTTGCCGACATCGCGACGTGCGCCATACTGAAATGACAGGCGCCGCCGCACAAGAGGATCGACATGACCGAACTGGAATTCAAATCGCTGGCCGAGCAGGGCTACAACCGTATCCCCCTGATCACCGAAGCCTTCGCCGACCTGGAAACGCCGCTTTCGCTGTACCTGAAGCTGGCGCAATCGCAAACGCGCGGGGTCAACACCTTCTTGCTCGAATCCGTGGTGGGCGGCGAGCGCTTCGGACGCTACTCGTTCATCGGCCTGCACGCCCGTACCCTGCTGCGCGCCTCGGGCATGCGCACCGAAGTGGTCACGGATGGCCGCGTGGTGGAAACCCATGAAGGCAACCCGCTCGACTTCATCGCCGACTTCGAGAAGCGCTTCAAGGTGGCCCTGCGCCCCGGCCTGCCGCGCTTTTGCGGCGGCCTGGCCGGCTACTTCGGCTACGACGCGGTGCGATATATCGAGAAGAAGCTCGCCAACACGCAAAAGCCGGACGACCTGAACCTGCCCGACATCCAGCTGCTGCTGTGCGAAGAGCTGGCCGTGATCGACAACCTGTCCGGCAAGCTCTACCTGATCGTCTACGCCGACCCAACCACGCCGGAAGCCTACGCCCGCGCCCGCCAGCGCCTGCGCGAGCTGCGCATGAAGCTGCGCCAGCCGGTGGACGTGCCCATCACCAGCCCCTCGGTGCAAACCGACGTCTACCGCGAATTCGAGAAGGCCGACTACCTCGCCGCCGTGCACAAGGCCAAGGAGTACATCATGGCTGGCGACATGATGCAGGTACAGATCGGCCAGCGCCTGGTCAAGCCGTACCGCGACTCCCCGCTGACGCTGTACCGCGCGCTGCGCTCGCTGAACCCGTCGCCTTACATGTATTTCTACAACTTTGGCGACTTCCAGATCGTGGGGGCCTCGCCCGAGATCCTGGTGCGACAGGAAACCCGCCGCGTGGGCAGCAACGGCGACCAGCGCGAGGATCACATCGTCACCATCCGCCCGCTGGCCGGTACCCGTCCGCGCGGCAACACGCCGGAGAAGGACGCGCAACTGGCCACCGAGCTGCTCAACGATCCCAAGGAAATCGCCGAGCACGTGATGCTGATCGACCTGGCGCGCAACGACATCGGCCGCATCGCCGAGATCGGCTCGGTCAAGGTCACCGACCAGATGGTGATCGAGAAATACTCCCACGTGCAGCACATCGTCAGCTCGGTGGAAGGCACGCTCAAACCCGGCATGAGCAACCTCGACGTGCTGCGCGCCACCTTCCCGGCCGGCACGCTGTCGGGCGCGCCCAAGGTGCACGCAATGGAGATCATCGACGAGCTGGAGCCGCGCAAGCGCGGCATCTATGGCGGTGCGGTGGGCTACCTGTCCTTCGGCGGCGAGATGGACCTGGCGATTGCGATCCGTACCGGCATCGTCAAGGACGGCAATCTCTATGTGCAGGCCGCCGCCGGCATCGTTGCGGACTCGGACCCCGAAGCCGAATGGAGGGAAACCGAAGCCAAGGCGCGTGCCGTGATCCGCGCCGCCGAGCAGGTCCAGGACGGCCTGGACTCGGATATCTAAGGTAAAGGGAACAGGGGAACCGCCATGCTGCTGATGATCGACAACTACGATTCATTTACTTACAACATCGTCCAATACTTCGGCGAACTCGGCGCCGACGTGCGCACCTATCGCAACGACGAAATCACGCTGGAAGAGATCGAGGCGCTCAAGCCCGACCATATCTGCGTCTCGCCCGGCCCGTGCAGCCCGCGTGAAGCCGGCATTTCCGTGGCAGTGCTGCAGCACTTTGCCGGCCGCATCCCGATGCTGGGCGTGTGCCTGGGCCATCAGGCCATCGGCGAAGCCTTCGGCGGCAAGGTGATCCGCGCCAAGCAGGTCATGCACGGCAAGGTCAGCCGCATCGAGACCACGCAGGAAGGCGTGTTCGCCGGCCTGCCCAAGCACTTCGACGTGACGCGCTATCATTCCCTGGCGATCGAGCGCGAGACCTTGCCGGATTGCCTGGAAGTGACGGCCTGGACACCGGATGGCGAAATCATGGGCGTGCGCCACAAGACGCTCGCCATCGAGGGGGTGCAGTTTCACCCCGAGTCCATCCTGTCAGAGCATGGCCATGCGCTGCTGGCCAACTTCGTCAAGGCGCCCCGATGAGACTGCTCGATACGCCTGACGCGCCTGTCCCTGGCGCGGCCCACACCAACGCAAAGACCGAGACCGCCATGTCCATCACGCCCCAGGAAGCCCTCACCCGCTGCATCGAACACCGCGAGATCTTCCATGACGAGATGCTGCACCTGATGCGGCAGATCATGCAGGGCCAGATGTCACCGGTAATGGCTGCGGCCATCCTGACCGGCCTGCGGGTCAAGAAAGAGACCATCGGCGAGATCTCGGCGGCGGCGCAGGTGATGCGCGAGTTCGCCAACAAGGTGCCCGTCAAGGACCGCGAGAACTTCGTCGACATCGTCGGCACCGGCGGCGACGGCTCGCACACGTTCAATATTTCCACCGCGTCGATGTTCGTGGCATCCGCTGCCGGCGCGCGCATTGCCAAGCACGGCAACCGTGGCGTGAGCTCCAAGTCGGGCAGCGCCGATGTGCTGGAGGCACTGGGCGTGAACATCATGCTGACGCCGGAGCAGGTCGGGCACTGCATCGAGCAGACCGGCATCGGCTTCATGTTCGCCCCGACCCATCACCCGGCCATGAAGAACGTCGCCCCGATCCGCAAGGAAATGGGCGTGCGCACCATCTTCAATATCCTGGGCCCGCTGACCAACCCGGCCGACGCGCCCAATATCCTGATGGGCGTGTTCCACCCCGACCTGGTCGGCATCCAGGTACGCGTGATGCAGCGCCTGGGCGCGCGCCACGCGCTGGTGGTCTACGGCAAGGACGGCATGGATGAGGTCTCGCTGGGCGCCGCCACGCTGGTGGGTGAGCTCAAGGACGGCGAAGTGCGCGAGTACGAAGTCCACCCCGAGGATTTCGGCCTGCAGATGATCTCCAACCGCGGCTTGAAGGTGGCCGACGCCACCGAGTCCAAGGAAATGCTGCTGGAAGCGCTCACCGATGTGCCCGGCACCCCGCGCGAGATCGTCACGCTCAACGCCGGCACGGCGCTGTACGCGGCCAATGTGGCCAGCTCGATCGAGGACGGCATCCAGCGCGCGCGCGAGGCCATCGCCAGCGGCGCGGCGCGCGAGAAGCTCGACCAGTTCGTGCGCGCCACGCAGCAGTTCAAGTAAGCCAGAGCCATCCAGCCCCGCGAGAGAATTACCGCATGTCCGATATCCTGCAGAAAATCCTGGCCGTGAAGGCCGACGAAGTGAACGCGGCGCGCAAGAAGCGCGACCTGCCCAGCCTGCGCGCCGAGGCCGAGAGCCTGCGCGCCGAGCCGGGCCTGGCGCCGCGCGGCTTTGAGCGCGCGCTGCGCGAGAAGATCGCCGCCGGCAACGCCGGGGTGATCGCCGAGGTGAAGAAGGCCTCGCCCTCCAAGGGCGTGCTGCGCGCGAACTTCGTGCCGGAGGCCATTGCCGAGAGCTATGCCACGCATGGCGCGGCCTGCCTTTCCGTGCTGACGGACGTGAACTTCTTCCAGGGCCACGCCGAATTCCTCAAGCGCGCCCGCGGCGCCTGCCCGCTGCCGGCATTGCGCAAGGACTTCATGATCGACCTGTACCAGGTCTATGAAGCGCGCTGCTGGGGCGCTGACGCCATCCTGCTGATCGTGTCCGCGCTGGACCCGGGCCTGATGGCCGAACTGGAAGCCTGCGCGCACGAGCTCGGCATGGACGTGCTGGTGGAAGTGCACGGCGGCGAAGAGCTCGACGCCGCGCTGCGCCTGAAAACGCCGCTGCTGGGCGTGAACAACCGCAACCTGCGGACCTTCGAGGTATCGCTCGACAACACGCTGGACCTGCTGCCGCGCATCCCCGACGACCGCCTGGTGGTGACCGAATCCGGCATCATCGGCCCGGACGACGTGCACCGCATGCGTGACGCCAATGTGCACGCCTTCCTGGTGGGCGAGGCCTTCATGCGCGCGCCCGACCCGGGTGTCGAGCTGGCCCGCCTGTTCGCCTGAACGGAAACATAAAACCACAATGGCCCAGGAAATCGAACTCAAGCTGGCGGTGCCGGACGGTGCCATGCCGGCGCTGGCGGCCTGGCTGGATGCACAAGGACAGGCGCGCGGCGAGCACACGCTGCTTAACGTCTACCTTGACACGCCCGCGCGCGACCTCGCCAGCGCACGCGCCGCCCTGCGGCTGCGCCGCCGCGGCGAGCAATGGCTGCAGACGCTGAAGACCGCGGGCAAGAGCGAAGCCGGGCTGGCCGCCCGCCACGAGTGGGAAACCAGGGTGGCGGCCGAAGCCATCGAGCTGGCCGCCTTCCCGCCCGAGGCGCGCGCCTTGCTGGCGCCACTGGCCACAACCTTGGCACCGGTATTCCGCACCGATTTCACGCGGCGCACCTGGCTGGTAGAACAGGACGGGGTGCGCATCGAAGCCGCGCTCGACGTCGGGACGATTTCAGCGCCGGGAAGCGCCGCGCGGGAGACGATCCAGGAACTGGAGCTTGAGTGGCTGCCTGGCGCCACCGGCCACGCTCCCACGCAAGCACAGGCCGAAGCCGCGCTGCGTGCGCTGGCGCTGCGCCTGCAGCACGTTGCGCCCCTCAAGCCGTCCGACCAGAGCAAGGCCGCGCGCGGCTATCGGCTCGCCGCCGGTGCCGGCCGCGCCTGAGCTGGTGCGCCTGCGCCCTCTCGCCCCTCCAAAAAAAACCAGGTACTCCTCCAGCATGACCAAGCACAACAGCGCACAGGCCGACCTGTTCGCGGCCCCGGCCGCTGCCGCAGCCGACATCGAAAACGCCACCGTGCCTGCCCCGGCCGCCGCCAGCCTGTCAGAGCAAGCCGCCGCGTTGCCTGCGGCCTGGCGCGCATTGCTGGCCCCCTGCATGAACACCGCCGGCTGGCAGGAACTGGCCGCCTTTGTCGACGGCGAGCGCGCCAGCGGCAAGCCGGTCTTTCCGCATGACGTGTTCCACGCCTTGCACCTGACGCCGCCCGAGACCGTCAAAGTGGTCATCCTTGGCCAGGACCCGTATCACGGCACCGGCGTAGTCAACGGCAGCGAGATTCCGCAGGCGCATGGCCTGGCCTTCTCGGTGCCGGACGGCGTGCGCGTGCCGCCCAGCCTGCGCAACATCTTCAAGGAAATCGCCGCGGAGTATGAAGGCGGCGCCGTGCCTGCCTCAGGCAATCTCGAAGGCTGGGCGCGCCAGGGCGTGCTGCTGCTCAACACCGTGCTGACGGTGGAGCAAGGCCAGGCCGCCAGCCACGCCAAGCGCGGCTGGGAAGCAGTGACCGACTGCCTGATCCAGGCCTTGTCCGCCGCGCGCCCGCACCTTGTCTTCCTGTTGTGGGGCAGCCACGCGCAAGCCAAGAAGCCCTTGCTGGCCGGCACGCACTGCGTGCTGGAAGCGCCGCATCCGTCACCACTGTCGGCACACCGGGGTTTCCTGGGCTGCGGACACTTCCGGCTGGCCAACGATTGGCTGCAACGGCACGGCGCCGCGCCGGTGGACTGGCGCGCCACCTGAGCCGCCGGGCAGCCGCCTGCCTGCCGGGCACCTCTCAAGCGGTCGGCAGGCAGTCGAAATCCTCGAACTCACCCGCGCCGGGCAACGCCACTAGCGCATTGACCTGCGCGTCCGGCGGCCCGCGGCGCATCCAGTTGCAAAGGGCCTCCAGCCGATCAGGCGGCCCATAGGCCATGACCTCGACCGAGCCATCGCGCCGGTTGCGCACCCAGCCGTTGATGCCGAGCGCCCCGGCCTGCCCCGCGCAGGCCACACGATAGCCCACGCCCTGCACCCTCCCCTTGACCACGATGTGCCATGTTTCCATCTGGCTTCCCCTTGCCGCGCGCGAGCGCTGAAACGTCCGTTGAAACGGTTACGACACGCATAACAGGTAAACTAGACCGCCATGCAAAGCGTTACCAGTAAGGGCAGGCCCACGCAGGTAACGTCCGCAGCACAACAACGCGCAAGGCGCGCTGTTGACAACCCGAGAACCCTGTTCATAACCTGAGCCAGCGCAGCGCAAGGCGCCTACGTCCTGGCTGGCACCACCGATCCGATCCATCCAGGCCCCCGGACCGCCCGGCCCCACCCGGCCCATACGGCAACCGCAGCCAACGTTTCCACTGCCAAGATAATGCAGCAAGCCGAACACGACCAGGCCAGCTCGGTCACTTCCCGTGGCTACGCCAGCCAGCTGCTGACCGCGCCGCCGAACCGCTTCGACCTGGCGCTGCTGCCCATCATCCTTGCGGTGATCGTGCTGGTGGCCTTTGCCGCGCGCCAGATGAATGTGCCCTACCAGCCCGGCGAGCCGCTGGATGTGCACCTGGACATCGCCTACCTGCCCTACTACCTCATGCGCACCAGCATCCGCATGATGATTGCGCTGGGCGCCTCGCTGCTGTTCTCCTTCGCCTTCGCGGCGCTCGCCTCCAAGAACCGCACCGCCGAAAAAGTGATGGTACCGGCGCTGGACATCCTGCAGTCGATCCCGGTGCTGGGCTTCCTGTCGATCACCGTGACTGGCTTCATCGCGCTGTTCCCCGGGAGCCTGGTCGGGGTGGAATGTGCTGCCATCTTCGCCATCTTCACCTCGCAGGCCTGGAACATGGCGTTCAGCCTGTACCAGTCGATCCGCACCATCCCGACCGACCTGGTGGAAGCGGCAGCCATGTTCCGGCTCTCGCCGTGGCAGAAGTTCTGGCGCCTCGAAGTGCCTTTCGCCATGCCAGGCCTGCTGTGGAACATGATGATGTCGATGTCCGGCGGCTGGTTCTTCGTGGTGGCGTCGGAAGCCATCTCGGTGTCTGGCAACGACATCCGGCTGCCGGGTATCGGCTCCTACATCTCGCTGGCGATCCAGCAGCAGAACCTGGCGGCGATCGGCTGGGCCATCCTGGCCATGCTGATCGGCATCATCCTCTATGACCAGTTGCTGTTCCGGCCGTTGATTGCCTGGGCCGACCGCTTCCGCTTCGAAACCATGGCGCAGGAGACCGAACCGCAATCGTGGCTGCTCAATCTGCTGCGCCGCTCGGAATGGGTACGCGTGCTGCTGGGCCGCACGGCGGCGCTGGCCGAGCGCACGCTGGCCTGGGGATCCGGGCGCAAGGCGGTGGCGCCGAAGGCCAACGATGGCCGGCGCGCAATGTGGATCGAGCGCGCTAGCAACGTCATCATCATCGTGATTGCCATGCTGGCGCTGTACCGCGTGATGCACTTCGTGCGCACCGAGGTGGGCTGGACTGAAGTGGGCCATGTGCTGTGGCTGGGCACGCTGACCATGGTGCGGGTGATCGTGCTGATCGCGCTGGCCGCGGTGATCTGGGTACCGATTGGCATCCGCATCGGCCTGAACCCCAAGGTGGCGCGCGTCGCCCAGCCGGTGGCGCAGTTCCTGGCCGCCTTCCCGGCCAACCTGATGTTCCCGCTGGTGGTGATGCTGATCGTGCGCTTCGGGCTGAACCCGGAGATCTGGCTCAGCCCGCTGATGATTTTCGGCACGCAGTGGTACATCCTGTTCAATGTGATTGCCGGCGCGTCCGGCATCCCCACCGAACTCAAGCTGGCCGCACGCAACTTTGGCCTGCGCGGCTGGCTGCTGTGGAAGCGCTTTCTGGTCCCGGCGGTGTTTCCCAGCTTGCTGACCGGCCTGGTGACCGCGGCCGGCGGCTCGTGGAATGCGAGTATCGTGTCCGAGTACGTCACCTGGGGCGACCGCACGCTGGTCGCCACCGGGCTGGGCAGCTATATCGCGGAGATGACCTCCAAGGGCGACTTCCCCCGCATCGCGCTGGGCATCGGCGTGATGGCGATCTTCGTGGTGGGCTTCAACCGCCTGCTGTGGAACCGCCTCTACCTGCTGGCGCAGGAACGCACGCGTCTTTGAGCCGCCCTACGCCCGCACCCAATACGCCACCCATTTGAAGCCCTGAATCTGAACGGAACTCCATCATGGCAAGTCCCACCGCAGACGCAACCGAATCCGTAGTCGAGCTGCGCGGCGTCTCGAAAATCTTCCGCACCGCGGACCGCTCGGACCGCGCCGTGCTCGAAGGCGTGGACCTGACCCTCAAGCGCGGCGAGATCGTCGCCATGCTGGGCAAGTCCGGCTCGGGCAAGTCCACCCTGCTGCGCATCATGGCCGGACTGGTCGGCGCCGATCGCGGCGAGGTGCACTTTCGCGGCCAGCCGCTGCGCGGCACCGCCGAAGGCATCGCCATGGTGTTCCAGTCGTTCGCGCTGTTTCCCTGGCTCACCGTGCAGCAAAACGTGGAGCTCGGGCTGGAAGCCCAGGGCGTGCACAAGGAAGAACGCGCGCGCCGGGCCGAGGCGGCGATCGACATGATCGGGCTGTCCGGGTTCAACAGCGCGCTGCCGCGCGAGCTCTCCGGCGGCATGCGCCAGCGCGTGGGCATTGCCCGTGCGCTGGTGACCGAGCCTGACCTGCTGCTGATGGACGAGGCCTTCTCCGCGCTCGACGTGCTGACCGGCGAGACCCTGCGCGACGAAATGCTCGACCTGTGGGAAGACGGCCGCACCAATATCAAGTGCATCCTGATCGTCTCGCACAATATCGAAGAGGCGGTCATGATGGCCGACCGCATCGTGATCCTGTCGAGCGACCCGGGCCGCATCCGCGCCGAGGTGAAGA
The DNA here is from genome assembly GCF_008801925.2 of Cupriavidus basilensis. Lineage (NCBI taxonomy): Bacteria > Pseudomonadati > Pseudomonadota > Betaproteobacteria > Burkholderiales > Burkholderiaceae > Cupriavidus > Cupriavidus basilensis. Next base: position 3,980,944 of record NZ_CP062803.1, read on the forward strand.
TCCCGTTCCCTCGCCCGCGCAACCGCGACTCTTCCCAGGTGCGCGGGCTGATCGACGAGGTCTACACACTGATGACATCGCCCGCGGCGATGGGTCCGCGCGTCACCGCGCTGGCGGCCGCGCGCGATATCGGCTACCGCCTGCCGGATGCCGACATCAGCCAGATGGAGGCCATTCTCGACCTGCTGTGCGAAGCCCCCTTTTTTGGCAGGGCCGACCTGCCGCACCTGGCAGAGGAAGCCGGGCTCACCGACGATGATCTGCTCCCGGCCTGCGAAGCGCTGCACCTGCTGCAACTGGCCACCATCGAGCGCGGCGACATCAGCGCCACCGGCCTGGGCCGCGCGTACTACGAGACGGAGCCGCCCGAGCGCAAGGTGTTGTTCGGCAAGCAGCTGCTGCAGCACGTAGCGCTGGCCGCGCATATCCGCCGCGAACTGGAGCAGTCCGAGGACGGCGAGATCCGCGAGGAACACGTACTGCGCGAGCTCGAAGCCTTCCTCAAGCCGGACGAGGCCGAACGCGTGCTGACGCTGGCAATCGAATGGGGCCGCTATGGCGAGGTGTACGAATACAGCTACAACAGCGGCATGCTGACGCTGCCCCGCGAGGAGCAGCCGGCGCCGGGCGCGGGTACGCAAACCTGATTGGCGCGGCCCGGTTTTCTTGGTGTCCTGGCGGCCGATTCAACATGAAGCGAAGCGGTTCTCGCCAGGCGCGCCAGCATCTTTCGGAAACGGCCTCTTCGGTTCCTAGCGCTCGCGCATGGCCCTGCCGATCGCGCCGGTGCGCAGGGCGATCTTGGCGGTGTCCTCGCGCAGCGCGCGCAGGCGGCGCTCCAGGATGGCATTGGCGGTGCGCCCCGTGGAGCTTGCCGTGCTGGCAATGCTGCCGGCTTCGCTGGCAGCCCGGCTCAACTCGCCCGAGGCCGCAGCCTGCACCAGCACATCGGCGCGGCGGCGGTCGGCCGAATCGGCCAGGCGGGCCCGACGCTCGCTGGCATCTTCGGCCGCGGGCGGCGCGGCGAGCGCTTGCGTGGCGATGGAAGCATCGGCGGCGCGCACAGCCTGGGCATCGGACACCGCCGCCACGTCAGTGCCACCGGCACCGTCCGCAGCACCATGGGCAACACCAACGGCGACCGCCACGTTGGCACCAACGCGATCGTCCACCAGCACTGCCGTCTCCGTGGCTTTCACCGGCGCCTTCGCCTTCGCCGGGTCCTTCACCGCGCGAATGAAACCCGCGCCCCGCCCGCCGGCACGATCATCCTCGGCCAGCCGTTCGCTGGCCAGCTGCAGGCTGTTGGCTGCGGCATCGGTGGCCTGGCGGATGGCGGCTTCGGCGGCCGGCAGGTCCAGCTCGCCGTAGTGCTCGCGCACCTGGATGCGCGCCGCGGCCACGTGCGCCGCCACCAGGTAGTTCTGCACGATGAAGCGGTTCAGGTTGTCCACCGCGCGATGCCGGCTCTTCGGCTCGTCGAGCATGCGCTGGAACGCCCCGATCAGCGCGGACAGGCTGTCCATGAACTGCTTGCGCTGCACCCGGTAGGCAAAATCATCCTTGGCCACGCGCAGCAGCAGATCGCGCGTGGCGGCAATGTAGCGGCGGTTGGCCTGCAGCACGTTTTCCACCAGCGCGGGCAGCGCGCGGTACTCCCAGCTGGGCAGCACAAAACTGAACACCGTGGCGATCACGCCGCCGATCACGGTATCGATGAGCCGCTCGCCCGCGACCGTGGAGCTGCCCGGCACCAGCAGGTTGATCTGGATCAGCACCTGCACGCAGGCGGCAACAGCCGTGTAGCGGTACTTGATGGTGGAGAACGCCGTGCTGGCCACCAGCGCCAGGAACAGCACGCCCAGCAGGATCAGCGGCTGGTGCACGACCTTGAGCACGCCCACCGCAATCACGCAGCCGATCAGCGTGCCGATCAGGCGGTCGTTGTAGCGCTGCTTGGTCATGCTGAAATTGGGCTTCAGGATGACGATGATGGTCAGCAGGATCCAGTAGCTGTGCGACACATACGGCAGGTGCTCCGCAATCCACAGCCCCGCGCCCACCGCCATGGTGATGCGCAGCGCAAAGCGGAACGCCGGCGACTTCCAGTTCAGGTTGTCGCGCAGCACCTTGAGCTCGTAGCGCTGGCGCGTCAGGAACGGTGTCATGTCCGGCCCGGGCAGCACCTTGCTGGGCTCCACCGGCGTGCGCGATGCCTCGTGCAGCTGCTCCACCAGCACGATGGCGCCCTTGATCATGTCGAGTGTTTCCGCCACCGCCGTCATCGCCGCCGGGTTGATGTGGTGGTAGCGCAATTGCGCGATCTCGTGCGCGACGGCGCGCAGCTCTTCCCGGTAATCCACGGAAGCGTAGGAGGGCCGGCCGCGGGTGATGTCGTAGGCGATCCCCTCCACGTCCTTGCACATCAACTGCACCAGCCGGCGCAAGTGATCGAGTACCGGCGTGCTGCCGAAGGTCTGGCGCAGCAGCGGGTAGTCGGTATTGGTGGAGAGGATGTACTCGTACAGGTCCAGCATGCGCATGTGGACCTGTACCAGCAGCCCGTCATGCTTAGTGCGGTTGCCGCGCAGCACCAGGTCGCGCGCTGCCTGCTGGCGTTCCGCCACCACGATCTGCTGGCGCACCAGCTGGTTGAACAGCGCCTCGTAGTCATTGCCGGCGTCGTAGAAACCCGCCTTGATCTCCAGGTACCCGGCCATCTCGTACAGCGACTCGGCCAGCACCTGCTGCTTGGTGCGCCGCTGCGTGGCCCAGCTCACCGCCATCGCGTACGCCATATAGGCCACCGCGCCGATGCCGAACAGCAAGGAATGCTCGAGCGCGCGCCGCACCACGAAGTCCTCGTTGATGGTGAGCGTCATGACGAACAAGGCCGAGAACTGCAATGGCAAGGTCTTGTTGCCATACACCGTCATCATGCCGGCCATGAAGGTCACCAGCACCAGCACCAGCGGCATCACGCGCGGGAACGGCGTGGCCATGGCCACCACCAATGTCACCGCCGTGCACAGCAGCACGCTGGCCAGCATCTCGTTGAACTTGTGGTTGAACGGGCTGGGCAGGTCCATCAGGCTGGTGCACAGCGCGCCCATCGACACCACCATGGCGGTGGGCAGGTCTGAGAACTGCAAGGCGATCAGCGTGGCGCCGATCACCCCGGTCGCGGAGCGCAGCCCGCGATACACGTAATGCGAATAAACGAAGGTGCGGGCGTCGTGCGCGTATTGCATGTGGTGGCGATCGGCGGCGTTGGGGGCTAATCGGCCTACAGGCCCAGCCAGCGCGCACGCATGGCCTGGCGGCCGCCTTCGGCCGTCACGGTGTACTGCACCGCCGGCTCGCGCGCGAAGGTCAGCGGCAGCACATGCAGCTCATCGCGGCGGAACACATGGCACTCGGCGCTATCGCCATCGCGATAGCGCGCCAGCAGCTTGTCGAGCTGGCCAGGGGCTACACGCAGGCCGTCCACCGCGGCCAGCAGGTCGCCCGCCGAGATCCCGGCCGCCTGGGCCGCGCCGCCGTCGAGCACCTGGGTCACGCGCACCCAACCATCCTCGGTCTTGGTCTTGATGCCAAGCGCGGCGTTGCGCTCTGGCTTGGTCGGCACCGCCTTGATGCCGAAGGGCTTGAGGAGCGCTGCGAGTTGCAGTTCGCCGGTGCCTTCGGTGAGCGAGCGCAGCAGCGCGCCCAGGCGCAGGCCGCTGACCTCGTCGAACAAGGCATGCACCTCGGCCTCGGTCACGCCGCGCTGCTGCGCGCCTGGCGCATAGAAGCCGCTGCCGTAGCGCTGCCACAGCGCGCGCATGATGTCGTCAAGCGAGCGGCGGTTGCGGGTCTTGGTGCGGATGGTGAGATCCAGCGCCAGGGCAACGAGCGAGCCCTTGGTGTAATAGCTGACGATGGCGTTGGGCGCGTTTTCGTCCTGGCGGTAGTACTTGGTCCAGGCATCGAACGAACTATCGGCCACGCTCTGCTTGGTGCGGCCGTTGCCGCGCAGCACGCCGTTCCAGGTCTTTGCCAGCAGCTCCACGTACTGCTTCTCGGTGATGCGGCCGCTGCGCACCAGCATCAGGTCATCGTAGTAGCTGGTGAAACCCTCAAACAGCCACAGCAGCGGCGTGTAGGTTTCCTCGCGCAGCCGGTACGGCACGAACGCCGCGGGCTTGATACGCTTGACGTTCCAGGTATGGAAATACTCGTGGCTGCACAAGCCGAGGAAGGTGCGGTAGCCCTCGGTGGCGTCAGCCTTGCCGCGCGCCGGCAGGTCAGCGCGCGCGCACATCAGCGCGGTGCTGGCGCGATGCTCCAGGCCGCCGTAGCCGTCTGTCGTGACCATGGTCATGAACACGTAACGGCGGTTGCTGTCGAGGAACGGCGCGGCCTCCGTCTTGGGCTCGAACAGGCGGATCTGCGCTTCGCAGATCTGCTTCAGGTCGCGCAAGACACGCTCGAGATCGAGCTGCGGCACGCGGCCCGTGAACACCACGTCGTGCTGGGCGCCGCAGGCGCGGAAGCTGCCCATGGTGAAGTTGCCCATCTCGACCGGGTGATCGACCAGTTCGTCGTAGTCGGCCACCTGGTAGCGGCCGAAGCCGTAGCGCTTGGCGCCACCGCGGCCGGGCGCCTCGCGCATGGCCGTGGCGACCCGCCATCCGGCATAAGCCTCGCCGGCGGGTGCATGGATATCGACCGTGCAGGGCTGGTCTTCCTGCCCTTCGGCGCAAAGGAACACGGAACTGCCGTTGAAGAATCCGTGGGTGGCGTCGAGGTGCGCGGCGCGCACCGACAAGTCCCAGGCGTAGACCTCATAGCTGAGCGTAAGCGGCCCGGCCACCGGGGCCGCCTGCCAGCTCTGCTTGTCCAGCTTGGTCAGCGCCACCGGCTTGCCGCCGGCCTGCGCACGGATGCGCACGATATTGCGAGCGAAGTCACGGATCATGTAGCTGCCTGGAATCCACGCCGGCAGGTAGAACTGCTGGCCGGCGGGATTGGGGGCGTCTACCGTGACGGTGACGGCGAACAGGTGCGCTTCCGGTTGAAGCGGGGCAATGGCGTAATGGATCGGCTTCATGAGCGTGATTGTAGCGCCATGCCCGCCCCGGACTACGCGCCGGCTCAGGCGTTGACGTTCACCACCACGCGGCCGCGCATGCCACCGTCGACAATCTTGCGCCCGGCCTCGATCGCCTCCGACAAGCCGATCTCGCGGGTGATCGCGCGCAGGCGATCCGGCTCCAGGTCCTGCGACAGCCGCTGCCAGGCCCGCTCGCGCAAGGCCATCGGGGCCATCACACTATCGATGCCGTAGAGCGTGATGCCACGCAAGATGAAGGGCGCCACCGAAGCCGGGAAATCCAGCCCTTGCGCCAGCCCGCACGCGGTGACCGCGCCGCCGTAGCGCACCTGCGCGCATGCATTGACCAGCGTGTGCGAGCCAACCGAATCCACCACCGCAGCCCAGCGCTCCTTCTGCATCGGCTTACCGGGCTTGCCCAGCTCCGTCCGGTCAATCACCTCGGCCGCGCCCAGTGCCTTGAGGAAATCCGCTTCGGCCGTCTTGCCGGTGGAGGCCACCACGCGATAGCCCAGCTTCGACAGGACGGCAATGGCGACCGAGCCCACGCCGCCCGAGGCGCCGGTCACCAGCACCTCGCCATCGCCCGGCTTGATGCCAGCGCGCTCCAGCGCCAGCACCGACAGCATGGCGGTGTAGCCGGCCGTGCCGATGGCCATGGCCTGCTGCGTGGTGAAGGCAGACGGCAGCGCCACCAGCCAGTCGCCCTTGAGGCGGGCGCGCTGGGCCAGGCACCCCCAATGCGTCTCGCCCACGCCATAGCCGTTGAGCACGACCTTGTCGCCGGCCTTCCAGCGTGCATGGGCGGATTCCAGCACCGTGCCGGCGCCGTCGATGCCCGCCACCATCGGCCACTTGCGCACCACCGGCGAGCGGCCGGTAATGGCCAGCCCGTCCTTGAAATTGATGGTGGAGTAGTCGATGGCCACCAGCACATCGCCCTCGGCGGGCAGGCTGGATTCGTCGAGCGCGGTAACGGCGGCCTGGGTCGCGCCGTCGGCCTGGGTCAGCAGCAATGCCTGGAACGTCATGGAGTCTCCTTCCGGTTCTTGATTCTTAAGCAAAGACAACCGGCCGGCTCCGGCACGGCAGCGCCGGGAAGGCCGCCGGCGCAACGTGATTACTTCTTGAGGCTGGTGAGCTTGCGCTCGAGCGTGGCGGCGTCGGCGGCGCCGGGAATGCGGGTGCCGTCCATGAAGAACACGGCCGGGGTGCCGGTGATGTTCAGGCTCTGGCCGAGCGCCAGGTTGTCATCCACAGGGGTCTTGCAGCTGCCGTTGCCGGTCAGCGCCACGTGGCTGATCATCCAGTCGCGCCAGGCCTTGGTGCGGTCGGCCGCGCACCACACCTGCTTGGCCTTTACCGACGAATCCGGCGACAGCACCGGGTACAGGAAGGTGTAGACCGTGATGTTGTCCATCTGCTGGAACGTCTGCTCGATGCGCTTGCAGTAACCGCAGTTGGGGTCGGAGAACACCGCCACCTGGCGGCTGCCATCGCCCTTGCTCCACTTGATCGCGCGCGCCAGCGGCAGGTCCGACCACTTGATGCGGTTGATATCGGCCAGCCGCTCCTCGGTCAGGTTGGCGCCGGTCTTGGAGTCCACCATCTCACCGTTGATGATGTAGCGGCCGGTGGCATCGGTGTAGACCACCTGGCCACCGATGTTGACCTCGAACAAGCCGGGCACGGGAGTCTTGGCCACGCTCTTCACTTCAGCGCGCCCGCCCAGCATCTTTTGCACCGATTCCTTGATGCGGTCGGTGCCCGGCTCGCCCGCCGCCATGGCGTGCAGCGCGAAACCGGCAGCCGCAATGCCGCCAACGATGGTGGCGGACAGGGCGGGACGGCGGCGCAGAAAATGCAACATGATGACTCCAGTAATTCGATGATTCGGTTCGCGCGAGCGAGCTCGGGATTCAGGGTTCAAGGGTCGGGCGCTCAGCCCAGCGCGCGGCCGATAAGAAAACGCTTGAGCAGCGACTGGCCGCCCACGACCCGCATGCCGGCATTGCGCACCGTGCGCGCCACGCCGCCAGGCAGGGAAAACAGCCGATGCAGGCCATCGGTAGCCGCCGTCAGCGACAACAAATCGGTGGCGCGCGCGCGCTCGTAGCGGCGCAGCAAGCGCAAGTCGCCTTCTGCTCGGAAAGACTCTTTGGCGGCCATCACGCGGCCAAGTTCCGCCACATCGCGCAAACCGAGGTTCATGCCCTGCCCCGCCAAGGGGTGCACCACGTGGGCGGCATCGCCCACCAGCGCCACGTGCGGCTGCACAAACTGATCGGCGCGCTGCAGCACCAGGGGGAAGCCCTGCGCGGGCGTGATGCAGCGCAGCGCGCCAAACTGGCGTCCCACGGCGCCGCTGGCAGCCTGCATCACGGTATCGGCCAACGCCTCGGGCGACAGCGCCAGCAGCTCACTCGCATGGGCATCGTCGGCCGACCACACCATCGACACGCGCCGGCCCGGCAACGGTAGCAACGCCAGGATCTCGCCGTTGGCCGGCTCCTCGTCCGCCATCAGCTTGGGCGGCGTGCCCAGGAACCACTGCCAGGCAGTGTCCTGGTGCGGCAGCTCGCATTCGAAATTCGCCACGACGCCAAGCTGGCGATAGTGCCGCTTGGTGACCGGAATGTGGCATTGCTCGCGCACCCACGAGCGCGCGCCATCCGCGCCCACCACGCAAGCCGCGCGCACCTTGTCGCCGCCAGCCAGGGTCAGCGTCACGCCATCATGGTCGCGCGCGAACGCCGCAGCCGTATCGTCATGCCAGTGCACCTGGTGCTGGAAGCGCAGCGCGGTATCGAGCACGCGCTCCACATGGCCGGATTCGATGATCCACGCCAGTTGCGCGACCGTGGCCGCGTAGGCCGAGAAATGGAGATCGCCGGCAGCCGAGGCATTCGCCTGCGCCGCGCTCGCGTCGCCAAACACGCGCATGTCGCACACCGGCTGCATCCGCGCCGGGTCCAGCGCCTCCCACACGCGCAACCGCTCCAGCAAGGCTTGCGAGCTCGCCGAGAAGGCGTAGATACGGCTGTCCCACTGGCCAGGATCCGGCGCGGCCGCAGCGGCAGGCAATCGCGGCGCGATCAGCGCCACCTGCATGCCCTGCTGGGCCAGCAATAACGCACAAGCCTTGCCGACGATGCCGCCGCCAACCACGGCAACCTGGAAACGGGAGGGAGATGGACGAGTCATGCGTGGATTATAGCCACCCCGGCACGATGGCTTTGGTGCGCCCTCGCGCGCATGAAGCGGCGCCCGGGCGCCTGCGGCGAAGGGGCGCACGCCCGCGAGGCGCACAAATGCAGCAGGCGGCAGGCGCGGCCAGCCGGTTCAGCGCAGCGTCCGGCGAGGTTACAATAGCCATCTTTCTGATGGCATTCCAGCACAAAACCGGTGAGCAACGCCCCGCTTTGGCTGTGTTGTCTCGTGCTGAACCCTCCCCTCTGCGTCCCCACCGCCGCGCCATTCCAGTGCGCCGGACGCACCCAGGGTGAACCGCAACCCATTGATTTTTAAAGGTTTACCATGAGCCTCAAATGCGGCATCGTCGGCCTGCCCAATGTCGGCAAGTCCACGCTGTTCAACGCCCTGACCAAGGCCGGCATCGCCGCCGAGAACTATCCGTTCTGCACCATCGAGCCCAATGTGGGCGTGGTGGAAGTGCCGGATACGAGGCTCGCCAAGCTGGCCGAGATCGTCAAGCCCGAGCGCATCCTGCCGGCCGTGGTCGAATTCGTCGACATCGCCGGCCTGGTGGCCGGCGCGTCCAAGGGTGAAGGCCTGGGCAACCAGTTCCTGGCCAACATCCGCGAAACCGACGCCATCACCCACGTGGTGCGCTGCTTCGAAGACGAGAACGTGATCCACGTCGCCGGCCGGGTCGATCCGCTGTCCGACATCGAGGTGATCAACACCGAACTGGCGCTGGCCGACCTCTCCACCGTCGAAAAAGCCCACGCCCGCTACATCAAGCCCGCCCGCGCCGGCGACAAGGAAGCGCTGCGCCTGGTGGCCGTGCTGGAAAAAGCCCAGGCCGTGCTCAACGAGGCCAAGGCCGTGCGCACGCTCGACCTGTCCGATGAAGAATGGGCCGCCATCAAGCCGCTGTGCCTGATCACCGCCAAGCCCACCATGTACGTGGCCAACGTACGTGAAGACGGCTTCGAGAACAACCCGCACCTGGACGCCGTGCGCGCCCACGCCGCCAAGACCAAGTCGCCGGTCGTGGCCGTCTGCGCCGCCATCGAAGCCGAAATCGCCGACCTCGACGATGCGGACAAGGCCGAGTTCCTGGCCGACCTCGGCATGGAAGAACCCGGCCTGGATCGCGTGATCCGCGCCGGCTTCACCCTGCTCGGCCTGCAGACCTACTTCACCGCCGGCGTGAAGGAAGTCCGCGCCTGGACCATCCACGTGGGCGACACCGCTCCGCAAGCGGCCGGCGTGATCCACACCGACTTCGAACGCGGCTTCATCCGCGCCCAGACCATCGCCTATGAGGACTTCATTACCTACAAGGGTGAGCAGGGCGCGAAGGAAGCCGGCAAGATGCGCGCGGAAGGCAAGGAGTATGTGGTGAAGGATGGCGACGTGATGAACTTCTTGTTCAACGTGTGATCAACGTCTGATCACCTTGAGCTACTGCCCGCCGGCTCCACTCGGCGGGCGACGAAAAAGCCCCGCAAGGCATGTGCCTGCGGGGCTTTTTGTTTTCAGGAGACGGCCCGTGCCGTTCGCTCGCGCAGGGACGCCGCACGTTCATCCATCACCCGTCCCGCCCAAGCTCAATCCGTCCCGTACTTAGGCGAGCGCGGCCCGTACAAGATACTCCCCGGACGCCCTGCCGAAAGCAGCCGCTGGCTCGTGACCCCAGCCACCGTGTGCCCCGCTTCCGTCACACTGTTGATCACCTGCTTGACCGCTGCGGCCACCAGCGCGCCGATCAGCCCGCCGCCGGAGGCGTTGCCGCCTTCGTCGTTGGAGGCCGAAGCGGAACCGGTCCACAGCGTCTTGCCTGTCTTCAGGTCGACCAGCTTGGCCCGCGCGGTGACGACGGTGGCGCTGCTGATCACCATGTAGGAAGTGCCATACTTCGACACGGTGATGTACAGCGCCGCATCGGCGCCGAAGATTTCCTGCAGCTTTGCCGGCGGGACTTCATGGATGTCGCCGGCGGTTGTCAGGCCGTTTTGCTTGAACGTTTCATCCACCAGCGTCACCGGCAGCACGTAGTATCCCGACTCGGCCAGCGGATAGGTGACCTGCGACAGCATGCTGTAGGTGGCCTGCACTTCAGGCGATTCGTTCAGCGGCGGCAGCACGACGATGGAGCGGGGACGGCTCTCCTTGAAGGCGGCGTAGTTGACCCGCTTGGGCGCTGCGCATCCAGCGGCCAGCAACGCAACCGCGGAAACGGCGATGAGGCGTTTGAACATTGGCTTCACTTCTTCTCCTCACCGCGCTTGACGTTCTTCATCAGGAAATCGACATAGGTGGCCGACTCAGGGAACAGGGTCTTCTCCGTCTGGAATTCCTGGACCATCTGGTCGTCCTTGCCGGTGCCGGCGTACAGCAACCCGAGGTGCGCGTGATAGCCCGGCGGCGGCGTGCCGCCTGCGGCCGTGATCTTCTGCATATCGCGCTCAAGCGACTCGATCTGCGCTTCCTTGGATTCGCCCTTGAAATACTGATAGACCTGCGGCTGATAGCCTTCCCACTGATACAGGTTCTTGGCTGGCGCTGCGCACCCCGCCAGAAGGATGCTTCCCAACAAAGCCAGCGCCGCCGGGCGCCATGGCTGATACGACTTATTCACATCTTCTCCTCGTCAACAATCGATGCTCAGGGGTTGCCCGGCTTCCAGGCACCGCCTTCAATGCCGGTGACCAGGTTCGTCACCGCCTCGCGCATCGCGAGGTCCAGCACCTTGCCGTTGAGCGTGGAGTCGTAGCTCGACGTGCCGCCAAAGCCAACGACTTCGCGGGTCGACAGTGCGTATTCGCCAGCGCCCTGGGCGGAGAACACGACTTCCGACGTGGTGATGTTCACCACGTTCAGCGCGACCTTGGCGTAGGCCACTTGCGACTTGCCACGACCCAGGATGCCGAACAGCTGCTGGTCGCCAACTTCTTTGCGCCCGAACTCGGTCACGTCCCCAGTGATGACGAAATCGGCGCCCTTCAGGCGCTGTGCCTGGCTCTTGATGGCGGCTTCGCGCTTGATCTCCTCCATGTTGTCCCGATCCAGCACATTGAAGCGGTTGGTCTGCTGCAGATGCGTGATCAGCACGGTCTTGGCCTGGCCGCCCAGCCTGTCGATGCCGTCGGAGAACACGCCGCGCATATAGCTCGAGCGGTTGTCGAACTTGCCCACCGCGATCGGGGTCCGCACGCCGGCGTAGGGGCGGCTCGCGCTTTCCACCTTCTGCACCGGCAGCGCGGTCGACGTTTCGGTGGCGCACCCGCCCAGCATGGCGAGCAGCGCCATCGCCCCGATCAGGGGAATTGTGGTCGCTTTCTTCACTAAGAATCTTCCTGTTAATCGCATCATGAAACAATGAATCTCCGCATCCGCGGAAGCGGCCACGGAGATCCGGCTACCGAATTTGTTAACGACTGTCTGGGGCATGTCCAACACCCTTCGCTCGTTGGGTGTACAAGACCAGAGCGTGGCATCCTCTGGTCCCCGTCCTGGCCGCCAGCCCCGGAATCAGGCGGTGGCATGCGGGAGATTCCTGCCGTATTTGAAATAAGAACTGTCCAGCGCAATTGGAACTCAACGGGCGAGAAGGCCCATGCCAAATGCCGCCGCGCCGTAATGCACCAAAGAGAAGACATTGGCGATGGCCGCCGCATGAATGCACGCAGCATCATGGCCATCCCGCAACCGGCCATCGCTGATGCGCTGGAGATGGCGACGTGCCTTCCCAAACATTTCCCCGCCAAACCCAAGTGAAACCCCCGCATTGATGGCCTAGACTGAAGTCACCCTCAAGGCGCAATGGCACACGACGCACTGCATCGAAGGCCAATACCTGCGCGGGCACGCATGGTTGGCGCATAGCCCGACAACAATGCCGGCGAGGGCATGCCAGCGATGGCCGCTATGCGTCAGGAGACCGGTCCCGGTGATGGACCGTTAGGGGGATGTCGTGGAACCTGCCAACTCCGCCGGCCGTTCATGGCTATGGCTCATCTTGCTGCTGCCGTACATCGCATTGCTGTGGGTGCCCTTCTATAACGACACGCGGCCGTCCTTCGCCGGCTTTCCGTTTTTCTACTGGTATCAGTTCCTCTGGGTACCGCTGACGTCGCTGTTGATCTACATCGTGTACCGGGGCATCAAATGAGCGACGCGCCTCCCGTCAACGCGGTCGCGATGACCGTCTTCGTCTTCTTCTTCGTCCTCGTCACGGTCATCGGGTTCTTTGCCTCGCGCTGGAAGCGCGGTGACCTGACGCAGTTGCATGAATGGGGCCTCGGTGGCCGCCAGTTCGGCACGCTGATCACGTGGTTCCTCGTTGGCGGCGATTTCTATACGGCCTACACCGTGATTGCCGTGCCTGCACTGGTCTACTCGGTGGGTGCGTACGGGTTCTTCGCATTGCCGTACACAATCATCGTGTATCCGTTGGTCTTCGCGGTCATGCCGAAGCTGTGGACGATTGCGAAGGCAAAGAATCACATCACGGCAGCTGACTACGTGCGTGGCGAATATGGCGGCAAGTGGCTTCCGGCCGCGGTGGCGATGACCGGCATTGTTGCGACGATGCCGTACATCGCGCTGCAACTGGTAGGCATGCAGGTCGTGATCAAGGGGCTTGGTGTGACCGGCGAGATGCCGTTGATCGTCGCATTCGTGATCCTGGCGCTCTACACCTACGCGAGCGGCTTGCGCGCGCCGGCAATGATCGCGTTCGTGAAAGACATCATGATCTATATCGTGGTGATCGCGGCGGTCTGGCTGATCCCGTCGAAGCTGGGTGGCTACGGGCACGTGTTCGATGCTGCCGATCAGTTTTTCCTGGCCAAGGGCGGCGCGACGGGCATTATCCTCAAGCCGACGCAGTTCACGGCCTACGCGTCGCTTGCGCTGGGCTCTGCGCTGGCCGCGTTCATGTACCCGCACACGATGACGGCGGTGTTGTCTTCTTCATCTGCGACAACGATCCGCAAGAATGCCATGCTGCTGCCAGCCTACACGCTACTGCTCGGCCTGATCGCACTGCTCGGCTACATGGCGATTGCGGCCGGGGTGAAGGTCACCTCGGCCTCGGATGTCGTGCCAACGCTGTTCGGCGCTCTGTTCCCTGCATGGTTCGTCGGCTTTGCCGCGGCGGCGATCGCAATCAGTGCGCTGGTGCCGGCTGCCATCATGTCGATCGGCGCGGCGAACCTGTTCACGCGCAACCTGTGGCGCCCGCTGGTTGCGCCGGACATCACGCCGCAGGCGGAAGCGTCGACAGCGAAAATGGCTTCGCTCGTGGTGAAGTTCGGCGCGCTGCTGTTCATCGTGTTCCTGCCCACGCAGTACGCCATCGATTTGCAGCTGCTCGGCGGCGTGTGGATCCTGCAGATTTTCCCGGCCATCGTGTTCTCGCTGTACACGCGCCGGCTCAGCGCGCCCGGGCTGTTTCTCGGCTGGCTGGCGGGCATCGCGCTGGGCACGGGCATGGCGATTTCGCAGGGGCTCAAGCCGGTGTTTGCCTTGCACATTGGCAGCGCCACGTATCCGGTCTACATCGGCTTGATTGCATTGGTTACGAATATCGTCGTGGCATTCGTGGTGTCGCTGGTGACGCCGAGACGGGCCGGGGCGTGAGCAGCGATCGCCTGTGCGCCTCTCACAGTGCCCCCAAATCCTCCCCCCGCAGCCCCACCAGCAGCGCTTGCCCATCCGGCCCCACGCGAAACTCGCCATAGCGCGCCTTCTCGAACCGCGCCCCCTGCCCTTCCTGGAAGAAGTACGCATCAGTGGACACCTGCGCCTGCATGCCGCCCCAGCGGGCCGGCACGTTCTGAAAGCGCAGCAGTTGCTCGCCGGCGGCCAGTGCCGCGCCCGTGTGCAGACGCACGAAGCTAGCCTCGCCACGTGCATCGCGGTGGATCACGGCAACTTGCTCGCGGGCGGGCTCGATGCCTTGCAGCTTGCCTGCCTGGCGGATGGACTCGGCGATGGCGAAGTTCAGCGCCATGTAGTCGCCTTGCATGAGCGAGCGCGGATCGACTGGCGCCAGGCGCAGGTAGACGGTGTCGCCATGCGCCAGCAGCCGTTCCTTGCCGGCGATGGCGAAAGCGGCCAGCCCGAGCGTGAGCACCCATGCCAACAATATCCAGCGTTTCATGCTTGTCTCCTTGCGCCATCGCGACGCAGCGCCATGCGCAGCATCAGCACGGCGATGCCGGCGCCGGCGAGCGTGGCGGACTTGATCAGCAGCGTCCAGTGCAACGCGCTGTAGTACCAGATGAAGCCGCTGCCGAGCGCGGCGACGGCCAGGCCCAGCCAGGGCAGCGAGCCGCGGCGCAGCGCCAGGCCGAGCGCAAGGGCGGCGGCGACTACCGCTGGCGCGCCGGCGAGCAAGGCACCAAACAGCACCGCGCCGGCAAGCGCGGTGCCCCGCACCGCCGGGCTTAGCTGCAGCCGGCCTGCTTCGGCGAGGACAAACGCGGCGAGCACAGCGCCAAACAGCGCGCCGGCCATCCAGTAGTTGCCGGCGTGGCGCCCGGTGTCGGCATCGAACAGCAGTGCCTGAGGCTGGCTGAGGCCGGTCACCATCAAGGCCGCGCCCAGTGCGAACAGCAGCGTGGCATCCGCGGCCGGCTCGATCCAGTTGTGCAGACCGGCGGCGCAGAGCCGCCGCTCCGCCAGCACGAAGCCGGCGAGCAGCGTCATGGCGAAGGGCGCGAGCCAGCCTAGCGAGAAGCTCATGGCTTGCCAGACGTGGCGCAGGCCGGGCGCCATGGCCAGGTGGAGCGCCAGGGCCACGCCGGTCCATAGGCCCAGCGCGGCCAGGAAGCGATGGAGCCGGTTGCTGACCAGCACATAGAGCACGGCCTCCAGCAGCGCGAGCGCGCCCCAGAAGGCGGCCGATTCGAGCAGGCGGCTACCGCCGTAGGCCTGGCTCGCGCCATACACGAGCAGGCCCTGGCCGCTGAGGCTGACGGCCAGCGCGAACTGCTCGAGCGCGGTGGCGCCCGCGCGGCGCCGGTACAGCACCGCGGCCAGTGCGATCATGGCGGCGCCGCACAGCGCCATTGCCGTGGCATTGTCGCGCGCGGCCACAAAGACCGAGCCGAGCAGGAAGGCGAGGAAGAACACCGCACCGAGCCAGCCCGCGAGGCCCATCAGCAGCCTCACGGCCCATGGCGTGCGCCCTTGTGCGGCTTGCGGCTGCCCTTGCACCAAGCCGCGCGCGGCCAGGTCCTGCCACAACCCTTGTACTACTTGACGGTCGCTGGTCATGCTGGCTCTCCGTTGGGCGCGCCGCTTTGGTCTTGCCCGTGGTGTCGATAGGCGCGCAGCAGCCAGGCCGCCGCCGCGGCGGACAGGCCAATGGTCAGCAGCCCGAGGATCAGGAAGGCGCCGAACGCGTCCCGGCTGCCCTCCAGCAGCAGCCGGGCAACCCCGGTCACCAGCAGCACGATGACCGAGAAGCTGGCCAGGCTGAGCGCCACCACATCGAATGCCCGCAGCCGGAACCACGCAAGCAGCCCGCCCAGCGTGAGCATGGCCACGCCGAACATGGCGGGGTCGACGCGGTTGTGCAGGATGCTGGCGAGGCCGAGCCAGCCGGCGTAGGCGCACGCCAGCGTGGCAAGGATGCGCGCGCCGGCCAGCCCGCGAAAGCCGTAGGCCGGCGCCACTGCGCGCAGCGCGAACCACAGCACCAGTTGCACCAGCGTGGCCACCAGCAACCAGAGCGTGGTGGCCCGTTCGCCAGTTGCCCCAAACAGCAGGTCGAACATGCCGCCCACGCCAAGGCGCACGCTGAGGTACCGCAGCAGCGCCACATTGGCCAGCACGATCACCACCCACCAGTGCGGCGCCGCGCGCGCGGCCAGCGCCCACGGGATCGCCAGCAGTGCCCACAGGGCGAACAGCTGCCACGCGTCAGCGCCGGTCTGGTAGACCTGTCCGATCACGGCCAGCAGCACGCCGGCCACCACCTGGGCGCCGCAGAGCGCCGCCAGCCCCGGCATGTCAGCGGGCGGGCGCAGCCAGGCGAATCCCGCCAGCAGCGTCAGCGCGCCGGCCAGCAGGCCAAACTTGGCAAACTTGTGCAGGTCCTGCCAGTTGAAGGCGAAGAACACGATCACGCCAGCGCAAAGCAGCGCGGCGCCCAGCATCAGCAACGTGCGATCGAGCCAGGTCCGCCACTGCGCCGCGTCGGGCTCGGTCCCTGGCCAGCCGGCGGCCACGCCGTCGGCGGCGAGCACGCCCTGCTCACGCCAGTCTGCCAGCGCCTGGCGCGCTGCCCGCCGGTCTTGAAAGCCCTGCGTTGTGGTTGCCTGCATCGATGCCCCATGTGATGGATACGCCAGCGCACTGTAGCAAAGGCGCCGCCATTTGCGCAGCTTTCCTGGCGTGAGCGGGAGCATGCAACAGCGCTGCTTTGCCGCCTTGCCCCGGCCCGGTATGCTGTGCGTTTCTCCAACCCAGCCACGCCTCGCCATGACCCTTGGTATCCTCGCCGCCATCCACGATGAAGTCGACGGCCTGATCGCCGCCATGCGCCACGATGATGCCCGCGCCACCGTGCGCACGATCGGCATGCGCGACTATCACGTTGGCCATCTCTACGGCCAGCGCTGCGTGCTGGTGCTCGCGCGCATGGGCAAGGTGGCGGCGGCAGCCACCACGGTCACCCTGGTGCGCGAGTTCGGCGTGGATGAGATCGTCTTCACCGGCCTGGCCGGCGGCATCGGGGCCGAGACGCGGGTCGGTGACGTGGTGGTGGCGGACCGCACGCTGCAGCACGACCTGGACGCGCGGCCTTTTTTTGCCCGGCATGAGGTGCCGCTGCTGGATCGCGCTGAATTCCCCACCGACCCGGGGCTGACCGCCGCGCTGCGCGAGGCCGTGGCAGGCTACCTGCGGGATGATCTGCCGGCCTCCGTCCCGGCCGGCGTGCTGGCGCGTTTCGGGGTCAGCGCGCCCAGGCTGCATGTGGGGATGATCGCCAGCGGCGACCAGTTCATCGGCTCACCCGCCGCCGCGGCCGAACTGCGCGAGCGCTTGCCCGGCGTGCTGGCGGTGGAAATGGAAGGCGCCGCGGTGGCGCAGGTTTGCCATGAGTATGGCGTGCGGCATGCGGTCATGCGCACGCTGTCGGATCGGGCCGACGATACCGCGCACGTGGATTTTGCGGCGTTCCTGACCGACGTGGCCAGCCATTATTCGAGCGGGGTCTTGAGGCGGTTTCTGGAGCAGCGCGGGTAACCTGCCTGAAGCCTGGTTCGGCGTAAATTCGAGGTTGAGAGGCATTGAGCCGGTCTCACCGCCCCCTGGCCACGCCCCCGACGCCAACCAGCACGGCCGCGCCCAGGATGGCCGCGAACCAGCCCGCCATCTGCCCGTCGACAAACCAGTGCAGCCCACGGCCGCCGTAAAACGCGGCCAGCGCGCCCAGTGCGCCGAACACCACCGCCGCAAGCAGGCTGACCCGGCCCACGGGGTGCAGCCACCGCGCCGCCAGCCCAGCCAGCACCCCCACCACCAGCGTACCCAACATCACTTTCTCCCAAATTCCTGAATATGGCGCGCTCCCCGGGGAGTCCCGCCAGTCGCCGCGCGTGGCCGCAACCATACGGTAAACCCGACCGCGCTCCGGCAAGATCCGCGCCGGGCGCTATAATGTAGCCCGGTTCGGCGGCGCTTTGCGCCGGAATCCGCGCTTGAATTCATGCCCGGATTGCACCTGACTCCCGCGCTGCAGCCTGCAAAGCCGCCGCCCGGAGCCCGGCCAGAGAGACATGCTCCCCACCATGCAACTGCTCGCGATCGGTATCAATCACACCACGGCGCCCGTCTCGCTGCGCGAGCGAGTGGCGTTTCCGCTTGAGCAGATCAAACCCGCCCTGGGCGCCTTGCGCACCCACCTGGCCGGCAAAAATGGCACCGAAGCCGCCATCCTCTCCACTTGCAACCGCACCGAGATCTATTGCGCCACCGATGTGCTGCTGTCGGGTTCGGAAGGCTTCGAGCACACGCTGCGTTGGCTGGCGCAGCACCATAACGTGCCGGCCGGTGAACTCGCGCCCCACCTGTACTCGTTGCCGCAGTCCGAAGCCGTGCGCCATGCCTTCCGCGTGGCCAGCGGGCTGGACTCGATGGTACTGGGCGAAACCCAGATCCTGGGCCAGTTGAAGGATGCCGTGCGCACCGCCGGTGAAGCCGGCGCGCTGGGCACCTACCTGAACCAGTTGTTCCAGCGCACGTTCGCGGTGGCCAAGGAAGTCCGCGGCCAGACCGAGATCGGCGCGCACTCGGTATCCATGGCCGCTGCCGCGGTGCGCCTGGCCCAGCGGATTTTTGAAAGCGTCTCGACCCAGCGCGTGCTGTTCATCGGCGCGGGCGAGATGATCGAGCTGTGCGCCACGCACTTCGCGGCGCAAACGCCGCGCCAGATCGTGGTGGCCAACCGCACCGTGGAGCGTGGCGAGCGGCTGGCCGAGCAGCTCGCCGGCCAGGGCCTGACCACCGAGGCCATCCGCCTGTCGGAGCTGGGCGCGCGCCTGCATGAGTTCGACATCGTGGTGTCGTGCACCGCCAGCTCCCTGCCCATCATCGGGCTGGGCGCGGTAGAACGCGCGGTCAAGCTGCGCCGCCACCGCCCCATCATGATGGTGGACCTGGCCGTGCCGCGCGACGTGGAGCCCGAAGTCGCGCGCCTGGACGACGTCTTCCTGTACACCGTGGACGACCTCGGCGCCATCGTGCGCGAGGGCAATGCCATGCGCCAGGCCGCCGTGGCCCAGGCGGAAGCCATCATCGAAAGCCGCGTGCAGAATTTCATGCACTGGCTGGAAACCCGCAGCGTGGTGCCTGTCATCCGCGAACTGCAGGAGCAGGGCGAGGCCATGCGCCAGGCCGAGCTGGAGCGCGCGCGCCGCATGCTGGCGCGCGGCGACGACCCGCAAGCCGTGCTCGAAGCCCTGTCCGGCGCGCTCACCCGCAAATTCCTGCACGGCCCGACCCACGCCCTGAACCACACCCAGGGCGACGACCGCGAGACCTTGCTGCGCCTGGTGCCGGGCTTGTTCCGCCACAGCAGCCACTCCGAGCGCTAGCCGCGCTCGCCTCGGCCGTGCGTGTCCTGCGCGCGGCCAGCTTTGCGTTGCCTCAGGCCATAGGCCCGCACGCATCCCAGCAGCAACATCCATCTCCACCCGTTTCACCGCGCCTCTTCGGACCCCCATGAAAGCCAGCATGCTTGCCAAGCTCGACCAATTGTCCGAGCGACTCGACGAAGTCAACGCCCTGCTTGCGCGCGAAGATGCCACCGCCAAGATCGACCAGTACCGCAAGCTCACGCGCGAACACGCCGAACTGACGCCGGTGGCCGAGCAATATGCGCAGTACTGCCAGGCACAGGAGGACCTGTCCACCGCGCAAGCGCTGCTGGACGATCCCGAGATGAAGGAGTTCGCGGCCGATGAGATCACCGCGGCCCGCGAGCGGCTGGAAACGCTGGAAGGCAGCCTGCAGAAACTGCTGCTGCCCAAGGATCCCAACGACGACCGCAACCTGCTGCTGGAAATCCGCGCCGGTGCCGGCGGCGAGGAAAGCGCGCTGTTCGCCGCCAATTTGCTGCGGATGTACACACGCTACGCCGAACGCCAGCGCTGGCAGGTAGAGGTGATGAGCGAATCGCCGTCCGACCTGGGCGGCTACAAGGAAGTCATCATCCGCATCGCCGGGGATGCGGCCTTTTCCCGGCTGAAGTTCGAATCCGGCGGCCATCGCGTGCAGCGTGTGCCAGCCACCGAGGCCCAGGGACGCATCCACACGTCGGCCTGTACGGTGGCAGTCATGCCCGAGGCCGATGAGGTGACCGAGGTGGAAATCAATCCGTCGGACCTGCGTGTGGATACCTTCCGCGCCTCCGGCGCCGGTGGCCAGCACGTGAACAAGACCGACTCGGCCGTGCGCCTGACCCACCTGCCCACCGGCATCGTGGTCGAGTGCCAGGACGACCGCAGCCAGCACCGCAACAAGGACAAGGCCATGAAGGTCCTGGCGGCCCGGCTGATGGACGCGAAGCTGCGCGCGGCCCAGGCGAAAGAAGCCAGCACCCGGCGCAACCTGATCGGCACCGGCGACAGAAGTGACCGTATCCGCACCTACAATTTCCCGCAGGGGCGCGTGACGGATCACCGCATCAACCTGACGCTGTACAAGATCGACATGATCATGGACGGCGATCTCGACGAGCTCCTGTCCGCCTTGTCCGCGGAACATCAGGCGGACCAGCTGGCGGCGCTGGGCGAAGGGCAATAATCGCTTGGCATTAGCAGGTTATTGCGACGAATTACCGGTCATTAAGGCAGATTTTTTGATCGCACTGCATAAATCGCGATTTCTGAACGAAAACCTTTGTATCTGTTGTAAATGCTTGCAACAGCACTGGCGTGCCATTTTTCGCTGTCTATAATCGATTTCGACTGAGCCGCCATACAGAGGTCGGCGTGTCGCCACTCGAAAACGGAAAAAAGGACGAAATCATGAAGAAATTGCTCGCGCTGTTGATGATCACCGCCGCCATGGCTGCCTGCAGCAAGAAGGAAGAAGCCCCCGCCACGCCGAGCGCCGACAGCGCCATGCAAAGCGCCGCTGAATCCGCCAAGGCCGCCGCCAGCGACGCCGCATCCGCCGCCAGCAATGCCGCCGATGCTGCCAAGGCCGCTGCCAGCAGCGCGGCTTCCGATGTTTCCGCTGCCGCCGAAAAGGCCAAGGTCGATGCCGGCAATGCCATGGAAAAGGCTAAGGACGCCGCCAAGGATGCTGTCAACGCCAGCGCTGACAAGGCCAAGGACGCCGTCAACAAGTAATCCGCGCGCCACGGCGGCAAGAGGCTGGCGCATCGCGCCCAGGCACCGCCGCCCAGGCAAGCGCGTTACACTGCAAACCCCGTCAGGGCACCTCCCGACGGGGTTTTGTTTTTTTGCTCTCTCCATGCCCAGCATCACGTCCACCGCCACCTCCCCCAGCCCCGATGCCGCCACGCCGGTCTCATTGCCTGAGACGGCCACGGTACGCGACGCCCTGGCCGCGGCTGCGGCAGCCGGCTTGCCCGCGCTGGAGGCGCGCCTGCTGATCAGCCATGTCACCGGGCTCACCCGCACCCAGCTGATCACACGCGACGACGAAACGCTTGCCCCGGCCCAGCGCGACAGCGTGGCCGCCTTGCTCGGGCGCCGCCTGGGCGGCGAGCCCGTGGCCTACTTGCTGGGTGAGCGTGAATTCTTCGGGCGCGCCTTCCGCGTGACCCCGGATGTGCTGATTCCGCGCCCGGACACCGAAATCGCCGTGGAAGCGGCCTTGAAGCTGCTGGCGCCACTGGCTGCGCCCCGGGTGCTCGACATGGGCACCGGCTCCGGCGCGCTGGCCGTCACGCTGGCCTGCGAACGGCCCGACACCGAGGTCTGGGCGACCGATATCTCGCCGGGCGCGCTACAGGTGGCGCAAGACAACGCGCGCGCGCTGGGCGCCGGCAACGTGCGCTTTCTGGCCTCCGACTGGTACGCCGCGCTGCCCGCTGGCCTGCGCTTCGACCTGATCGTGAGCAATCCGCCTTATATCGCGGCCGCGGACCCGCACCTGGCCCAGGGCGACCTGCGCTTCGAGCCGATCGATGCGCTGACCGATCATGGCGATGGCTTGTCGGACCTGGCGGCAATCGTGGCCGGGGCCGCCGCGCGCCTGCATGCGGGCGGCTGGCTGCTGATGGAGCACGGCTACGACCAGGGCCAGGCTGCCCGCGACCTGCTGGCCGCCGCCGGCATGGCCGAGATCTTTACCGCGCGCGACCTGGCAGGCCATGAACGCTGCAGCGCGGCTCGCCTGCCAGCACAGGCCGGGGCGGCCGCCTGAAGCCGGCAGCCGATTCCGGTAAAATCAAATACTTGATTGCATCAAGGCGCACGCATCACGCGCGCCCTTTCCGATTTCCCGATAGCGGTGCCGGCCAGTGCCTGCACCGCGAGCAACTGAAAAGAGACATCATGAGTGACGTGCAGCAAAAGATCGACCAGATCGTCAAGGGCAGCCCGGTGGTCCTGTTCATGAAGGGCACCGCCCAGTTCCCGATGTGCGGCTTCTCCGGCCGTGCCATCCAGATCCTGAAGGCCTGCGGCGTCGACGCACCGACCACGGTCAATGTGCTGGAAGACGACGGCATCCGCCAAGGCATCAAGACCTACGCCAACTGGCCGACCATTCCGCAGCTCTACGTGAACGGCGAGTTCGTCGGCGGCTCGGACATCATGATGGAGATGTACCAGAATGGCGAACTGCAATCGCTGCTGAAGGCCTGAGCGCGACATGACCGCAGCGGGTGCAGCGGCGGGTGCAGTGGGTGAAGGCAAGCCGCGGCGCATCGTCGTCGCGATCACCGGCGCCACCGGCGCGGTCTACGGCGTACGCCTGGTACAGATACTGGGCGCTGCGCCTGGCGTGGAGGCCCATCTGCTGATCTCGGCGGCGGGCGTGATGAACCTGCAGCACGAACTCGACATCAGCAAGGCCGAGGTGGAAGCCTTTGCGCAGGTGGTCCACAACGTGCGCGATATCGGCGCCACCATTGCCAGCGGCTCGTTTGCCGCCCATGCGATGGTGGTGGCGCCCTGCTCCATGCGCACGCTCGCGGCCGTGGCGCATGGCCTGTCCGACAATCTCATTACCCGCGCCGCGGATGTCACGCTCAAGGAGCGCCGCAAGCTGGTGCTGATGGTGCGCGAAACGCCGTTGAACCTCGCGCACCTGCGCAATATGACCGCCGTCACCGAGATGGGCGGCATCATCTTTCCCCCGGTCCCCGGCTTCTACCAGAAGCCGCAGAGCGTGGCGGAACTGGTCGACCATACGGTTGGCCGCGTGCTGGACCTGATCGACGTGCCGCAGACGCTGGCGCCGAGCTGGGCCGGGCTCAACGGCCAGGCCTGACACACGCGCTGGCACACGCGTTTACCGCGTTCTATCCCGTGCTACCTCTCTCGCTTCAATGCCAGTAGCGATAGCGGCGGCCGCCGTAGTAGCCGCCGTGATAGCCATAGTAGCCACCGTAAAACCCAGGGGCCACCACCACCGGCGGCGCAGCGTAGACCGGCGCCGGCGCCACTGCGACCTCGCCGCCCCCATAGCCATAGCCGGGATAAGCCGGGTAGACCGCACAACCGCCAAGCATGGCGGCGCCAACCATCGCGAGCCCCATCATCAACGTTCTCATCTCATCGTCCTTGTGGCTTGTTTAGCCTTGGTTTAGCCATAAGAACGTTATACGGGGCGGTTTAGTAATACAGGGTCAACCTGCTGTAACCCTTGTTACGAATCGCAACGTTTGGATGAACGTAAAGACCGCGGGCCGCAGGCCTCAGATATCAAACCTCAGACCTCAAACCTCAAACCGCACCCCCTGCGCCAACGGCAGCGTATCCCCATAGTTCACGGTATTGGTAGCGCGCCGCATATACCCCTTCCAGGCGTCCGAGCCGGATTCACGCCCGCCGCCAGTCGCCTTCTCCCCCCCGAACGCACCGCCAATCTCCGCCCCGCTGGTGCCGATATTCACATTGGCAATGCCGCAATCGCTGCCGCTTGCCGACATGAAGCGTTCCGCCTCGCGCAGCGACTCGGTGAAGATGCAGGACGACAAGCCATGTTCCGACGCATTGTTCAGCGCAATGGCTTCGTCCAGCGTGGTGTACGGCATCACGTAGAGAATCGGCGCGAAGGTTTCGCTCAGCATCATCTCGTGCTGACGATCGGTCAGCACCAGCGCGGGCCGCACGTACTCGGCATTGGGGTACTTTTCGGCCAGCACGCGCTCGCCGCCGTGCACCGTGTTGCCATGCTCGCGGCAGCGCAGCAGCGCAGCGGCCATGGCGGCGCCGGCGGCGCCATCGATCAGCGGACCGACCAGCGTTGTCTCGGCCAGCGGATCGCCCACCGGCAGGCGGCCGAACACCTGGATCAGGCGCGTGGTAACGGCCTCCAGCACGTCGACATGCACGAAGGCGCGGCGCAGCGACGTGCAGCGCTGCCCGGCCGTGCCCGCCGCCGAGAAAGTCATGGCGCGCACGGCGAGTTCGAGATCCGCCGAGGGCGCGATGATCGCAGCGTTGTTGCCACCGAGTTCCAGGATGGCGCGCTTGAACCGCTCGGCGCAAGCGATGCCCACGGCGCGGCCCATGCGGGTGGAGCCGGTGGCGCTCACCAGCCGCACGGCGGCGTGTTCCACCAGATGCTGGCCCAGTGCCGGGCCGCCAGAGAGCACGGTGGCGATGCCAACGTGCTGGGGCGCGGCAATCTCCAGCACGCCGTCAAGCAAGCTCTGCATGGCCAGCGCGGTGAGGGGCGTTTTCTCCGACGGCTTCCAGATCACGCCATTGCCGCACACCAGCGCCAGCGCCGCATTCCAGGCCCAGACCGCCACGGGAAAGTTGAAGGCCGAGATCACGCCGCACAGGCCATAGGGATGCCAGGTCTCGCGCATCGCATGCTGGGGCCGCTCCGAGGCGATGGTAAGGCCATGCAACTGGCGCGACAGGCCGACGGCGAAGTCGCAGATGTCGATCATCTCCTGCACCTCGCCTAGCCCTTCCTGCAGGATCTTGCCGGCCTCCAGCGAAACCAGCTCTCCGAGATGCTTCTTGTGTTCGCGCAGCATCTCGCCAAAGCGCCGCACCACCTCGCCGCGCACTGGCGCGGGCACCAGCGCCCAGCTGGCTTGCACCACGCGGGCGCGTTCGATGCGCGCATCGGCCTCGGCGAGGCTGCAGGCGGGCAGGTGCCCGAATGCCTCGCCGTCGATCGGCGAGCGCACCGGCAAGGCGCCGGTGGGGCCTTCGCCATCGCGCCACGGCGGCGTCAGCCCGATGGCCTGCCAGCAGGCCGCGAATTCCTTTGCTTTCATACCGTTGCCTCTTGAAGCGGATGACGGGTGTAGTGTCGGCCAAAACGGTTGGCCAGGAAAACGTCCAGCGGCATCGCCTCTTGCGCAACGAAGCCGGCCTGCGGCAACTCGCCATTGGCAACCAGGTCCAGCGCGGTGCAGATGCCGGCCGCCGTGGTGAGCTGGATCGCGTTGACATGGCCGGCAATCGTATCCGCGCCACCAATGCGCGCCGAGAACGACGCCTGTGTCAGCGGCCCGCGCCTGCCTTTGCCACCGCTGGCGGCATAGCCAGTGGCGTTGGCGAACACGATCACCACGTCCTGCTGCGTGGCGGGGATCGCGCTCTCGAAGATCTCGCGCATCCAGTCGCGGCGCTCGCGCAGGCGCAGGTCGTTGAGCAGCAGCTTCATCACCGCGCAGTGGCCCGGATAGCGGATCGACTTGTAGTCCACGTCGCGCGCCCGGCCCGCCAGCGTCTCGGGCAAGGTGCCAAGCCCTCCTGACGTATTAAAGGCTTCGTACTCGATGCCGTCCAGCGCAAAGCTCTCCAACCCTTCCAGCGCCGGCACTTCCACGCGGCGGCCGTCGACGATGGCCTCGCACGGGTTGCAGTATTCGTTGATCAGGCCTTCGGTGCTCCAGGTCAGGTTGTACTTGAGCGCATTGCTCGGGTAGCGCGGCAGCGCGCCAACGCGCATCTTCAGGTCGAGCAGTTCGCCGCCGCCGCGCAGGAAGCGCTGGGCGAGGTCATTGCCGACCACGCCGATAAAGCCGGGCGCCAGCCCGCATTGCGGCATCAGCACGGAGCGCGCGCCCTCGGCCAGGCGCCGGATGGCATGGGTGGCGGCGACGTCTTCGGTCAGGTCGAAGTAATGCACGCCAAGGCTGGCCGCTACCGTGGCCACGCCGACCGCGGCATGGAATGGCAGTGCATTGAGCACGGCCTGCGCGCCGCCGAGCAGCCGGGCGCAATCCTCGGTCTGGTCCGGGTTGCCGACGCGCACGGCGATGCCCTGCGGCACACCCTCGAGATGGGTGGGCTCGCGGTCGACCAGGGTCACGCGGTAGTCGCCGCTGTCATGCAGCATGACGGCGATGGTGCGGCCGATCTTGCCCGCGCCCAGCACGACCACGCGCATCGGCGTCTGCCTGGCTTGGGTGTTCTGTCCAGTTTGGTCCAGATGGCCGGTTGGCGTAATGCAGGTCATGATGTCCCTCATGGAAGTGATTCAGCGGAGCAAGCCCATAGCTGAAGTATGGTTGCGGGCACAGGCAGAATGAAGGAACAAGATTGACGAAAAGGCCTCACAATCGAACGATTAGACGAAGCCAACGATCGAATCGACGAAACACCGGCGTTTGACCCGCCCGCAGCCCTAGCCCGCCCATGACCGAACTCGACCAGACCGACCGCCACCTGCTCTCCCTGCTGCAGGCCAATGCGCGCGAGAATGCCGCCAATCTCGCGCGCAAGCTCGGCATTGCCCGCACCACCGTGGTGGCACGCATTGCGCGGCTGGAGCGCGATGGCGTGATCGCCGGCTACGGCGTGCGGCTGGGCAAGGAAATGGAAGACAACGCCATCCTGGCGTTCTGCGGCATGTCGGTGATGCCCAAGAGCGCGCCCGCGGTGGTGCGGGCGCTGCAGCGCTTTCCCGAAATCGAGGAGCTGAACTCGGTCAGCGGCCCGGTGGACTACATGGCGGTGATCCGCTGCGACACCCATGCCCGCCTGGACAGGCTGCTGGACGAAATCGGCGCGCTGGATGGCGTCAACCACACCACCACCTCGATCGTGCTGGCGCGCAAGATCGACCGGCGCCGCGCCGCGGGCTGAGCCAGCGACGCGCGCGCAAAAGGCTTATGCTGCACAACCTGGCAGCCAGCCCGGTGCGGTTGGCCACCCCGGAAAACCATCCAGATCAGGAGAGCAAGACGATGAGCAATCGCATTCGAGTCGCCGTAGGTGGCGTGACCGGCTGGGCCGGCGGCGAACTGGCGCGGGGCGTGGCGCACGCGGACGACATGACGCTGGTGGCCGGGCTGTCGCGCGGCGCGGCCGGTCAGGCCCTGGCGGCGCTGACCGCGCACAAAGGCACGCCGGGCGTGGCGGTGGCCAGCATCGACGAGCTGGCGCAAGGCACCTTCGACGTTTATGTGGAGTACACCAAGCCGGACATTGCCAAGCGCAACATCCTGCAAGCGCTGGCCAAGGGCGCGCACGTGGTGGTGGGCACCTCCGGGCTATCCGACGAGGACTATGCCGAGATCGATGCCGCCGCGCGCCAGGCCGGGCGCGGCGTGCTGGCCTGCGGCAACTTTGCCATCACCGTGGTGCTGCTGCAGAAGTTCGCCGAGATGGCCGCGCGCCACCTGGAGCACTGGGAGATCATCGACTACGCCAAGGCCGGCAAGATCGACGTGCCCTCCGGCACCGTGCGCGAGCTGGCGTATCGGCTGGGACAGGTCCGCGAGCCCAGGCAGGCGGTGCCCATCGACCAGGTCAAGGGCCCGAAGGAGACGCGTGGCGCAACGATGTCCGGCAGCCAGGTGCACGCCGTGCGCCTGCCGGGCTATCAGTTGGGCGTGGAGGTGATCTTTGGCGCCGACGGGCAGCGCCTGCACCTGAAGCATGAGTCCGGCGACGGCTCCAAGCCCTATGTCTCGGGCGCGCTGCTGGCGATCCGCAAGGTGCATGCCTTGACCGGGCTGGTGCGCGGGCTGGACAAGGTGATGGAAGGGCTTTGAGGGCCTTTGCGGCGCGTGGAGCGCCGCAAAGCCGCAAACGCTACCAGCTGCCGTCCTTGCCCTTCTTCTCCGCGCCCTTGCCGCTGGGCGCCGCTTGCGGGGCGGACGCCGCCTTGGGGTTGAGCTGTTGCGCCATCGCGTTGTCCTGGTTGGCCATCAGCACGCGGGCCTGGGGCAGCAGCAGTTCGATGGTGCCGGTATTGGGATCCTCCGGAATGGCGTATAGCTCGACGGTCAGCGGCTTTTTCATCCAGCCGGCGTGCGCACTGGTGACGGGCTGGCCGGCCTTGTCCTTCATCTTCACCTGCTCGGAGCGAAAGGGCTTGCCATAGCGCGCGGTGAGGCTGTCCACCGCGTCTTTCTCGGAGCGCACGCCATCGATCGGCACAATCACGCCAACCAGCGCATTACCGTCGACAAAGGCCACCACATGGGGTCCGTCCATGAAGGCGGGCCGCTTGTCGCGCGGCACGCCAACCTGGCGCATCACGCCGTCGCCACGCACTTCAACGCACAGGGCGGTCACGTCGCGTCCGTCGGGGGTGCGCTTGTCGGCGCAATCGGGCAGCGTGGGCAGCGGGCTGCCGATCTCCAGGGTACCCAGCATTGGCGCCAGTTTGTCGGCGACGCCATCCTTGGGGGCGGCGCCGGCCCAAGGTGAAACCAGCAGCAGGCTGGCAACGGCCAGCCCGGCAAGGGGGTATTTCATCCAGACTCCTGAGATAAGCTCCGGATTGGAGCGCCCCCTGCGCGCGTGGTTCCTGCCGCCCGCCACAAGATGGCATGCAGGCACACTGCCGGGGGTTAATGCGTCATATTCATCACCGCGCTGGCCAGCACCGCCAGCACCATCAGCAACAAGCCCCACAGCAGCAGGCGCGGCACCCGGCTGGGCGGCAACTGCCGCCGCGGCGAGCGCGCCGACGACGGTAGCGGCGCGCGCTGGCGGGTATGGCCATGCAGGCCACGCGTGTGCCAGACGGTGTCCGGTCCGAGGTCGCGCAACGCAGTGCTTTCCTTGCCCTGCGGCTTGCGTGGGCTCTGCGGCTGCGGGCGTGATGCGCCGTTACTGCCCGGCGGTCGTTTTGTGGCCATCTGTGCTCCCCGGTTCGTCGTGCCGGCGCGGATCCTCATGTGCCGCCGGTACACAGCGCCAGGTGCATGGCCCGGGCGCCGCCCATGGTAAGACAAAGCGGCACCGGGCACCATGGCCACCGCCTCTGCTTATGTGGTGGGGGCCACTTTCCGCGTAGCGGCAAGCGCCTCGCGCCGGAAAGCATGGCCCACGTGGTGATAGAACGGGTGCGGGCAAAACTGGCGTGCGAGGAACGAAGCCAGCAGCGACGAGGCGAGCAGGAACAAGGTGAGGTCTTGCGAGCGCGTCATCTCCATCACGATCACGCTGGCGGTGATGGGCGCCTGGGTGGCGGCGGCCAGGAAGGCGGCCATCGACACCAGCGCCAGCACGCGTGGCTCGGCCATGCCGCCGAAGAGGTGGCCGACCCAATCCGCCACATTGGCGCCGATGCCGGCACCGATGGCCAGCGATGGCGTAAAGATGCCACCGGGAATGCCGGCGAAATACGAAACCACGGTCGCCGCCAGCTTGGCCAGGCCGAACCATAGCGTGGCGTGCGGCTCGCCGTTGATCAGGCCGGCGGCCTGCTCGTAGCCGGTGCCAAAGGTGGCGCCCCCGGTCGACCAGCCAATCGCCGCGGCCAGCAGGCCGCACACGAACGCCACCTGCACGGGATGCTGCGACGGCCAGGCGCGCAGCCGGGCCGGCATCAGCGCGGGCACGCCGCCGATCAGCAACTTGGCAAACAGGCCGCCCAGCGCGCCGTTGACCAGGGCGCACAGCAGTACCGGCCCCCAGGCATCATGCAGCGCGAGGATCGGCGTCTTGACACTGAAATAGGGATTGTTGCCAAGGATCGCCAGCGAGAGAAAGCCTGCGGTCAGCACGCCTGACAGCACCAGCCGGTCCCAGCGCACGGCAGTGCCGCGGCCAAGCTCCTCGATGGCGAACACCACGCCCGCCAGCGGTGTATTGAAGGCGGCGGCCAGGCCGCCGGCAGCGCCGGCGGCAATCAGCGCGTTGGGATGAAAGCCGATGCGAAAGCGCAGCTTCTCCTGGCACCAGCGCCCCCAGGCGAGCATGGCCGCGGCGCCAACCTGCACCGATGGTCCTTCACGGCCAATGGAGGCGCCCGCCAGCAGCCCGCCAGTGGTCAGCAGCACTTTCCACATGGACTGGCGAAACGACACCAGCAGGGTCTGCGCCGGCCCCGCTGGGGGCAGGCCGAATGCGGCGAGCACCTGCGGGATGCCGCTGCCGCGCGCCTGCGGCGCCAGGCGGATGGTGAGCCAGCGCAGCGCGGCCAGCCCGAACGGCAGCAGCACAAAGGCCAGCCAGGGCGTGGCCGCTGTCAGGTGCGCGTTCCAGCGCAAGGCCACCTCGGCAATCCAGGCGAAGATCAGGGAGAACAGCGCCACGCAGCCGGCGCCGCACATGAAGACGGCGTAGCGCAGCGTGGTGCGGGAGATACGCCACATCTGGCGCGACTTGCGGCCCGCTGCCATGCGGGCGCGGCGGCGCAGCGCGCGCAGCCGGTTGTGGTCGGAGGCCCGCCCGGAAGCGTCGTCAGGATCGGACGGCTCGGGCTCTTGGCTGCGATTTGGCGTGATGTCGTTCATGGAGCGGCAGGCGTGGGCGAAGAAACGCCGTGACAAGCCCGAGGGCCGGATTCATCACGGCGTGATGGAACTATACGCCGATCGCCGCCAGGCGTGCCGCGCACAAAGTGCGCGCCAGAGGCCCCTGGCTCAGTCCAGGCTGATGTTGTTGGCGCGGATGACCTTGCCCCAATGCTCGCGATCCGCCTCTACATAGCGGTCAATCTCGGCCTGGGTGCGCGGCGTCTGGATCACCAGTCCCAGTGCGCTGAAGGTCGCCCGGAAATGCGGATCCTTGAGGACCTGCGCGGCCGCGGCCTGCAGCTTTTCCACCACGTCCGGCGGTGTCTGCGCCGGCACGGCGAGCCCGAACCAGGTTGCGGCCTGGAAGTTGGGATAGCCGCTTTCGGCCACGGTCGGCACGTTGGGCAGCACTTCCAGCCGGGTGCGGCCGGTCACCGCCAGCGCGCGCAGCTTGCCACCCTTGATGTGGGGCAGCGAGGTGCTGACCACATCCACCATCAGTTGCACATCGTTGGCGAGCAGCGCCGAGAGCGCCGGCGCGCTGCCGTTGTACGGCACATGGGTGACCGAGATCCCGAGTTCGGTCTTGAGCATTTCGGTAGCGAGCTGCAGCGCGTTGCCCAGGCCGACCGAGGCGTAGTTGAGCTTGCCGCCGCTGGCCTTGGCGTAGGCTGCGAACTCACGGATATTGGTGGCCGGCACCTGGCTGTTGGTCACCACCACCAGCGGCACCTCGGCGCCAACGGTGAAGATCCGGAAATCGCGCGGCGGATCGTAGGCGATCTTCTTGTAGAGCATCGGGTTGAGCACCATGCTGCCGTTGGTGGCCAGCACCATGGTGTAGCCATCGGCGGGTGCGCGCGCCACGCTTTGCGTGCCGATCATGGTGGCGGCGCCAGGGCGGTTCTCCACCACCACTGTCTGCTTGAGCACGCGGCTCATGCCATCGGCCAGCCCGCGCCCGAACTGGTCGGTGGAGCCGCCCGGCGTGTAGGGCACCACCAGCTTGATGGGGCGGTCGGGATAGGCGGCAGCGGCCAGTTGCGAACAGGCGAAGACGGCGGCGCCGGCCCATGCGCGCCATCCGGTTTTCCAGCTATGCATTGCGTAGTCTCCTTGGCGTTTTTTTTGACGTCTGGTACTCGGTACTCGGTACTCGGTACTTGGTACTCGGCATTCGGTGTCCGGTGCGGCTCAAACCCGCCGCGTGCGCCCTTCCCAGTACTTGTCGCGCAGGCGGCGCTTGGCCAGCTTGCCGGTATCGTCGCGCGGCAGCAGCGCCTCCACCACGATGGTGCGCGGCACCTTGAAGCCGGACAGGCGCTGGCGCAGCCATTCGATGATGGCGCCCTCTTCCAGCGTGGCGCCCGCCACCGGCTGCACCATGGCCAGCAGCCGCTCGCCGTATTCGTCGTCGGGTACGCCGAACACCACGCAGTCGGCCACGCCGGGATAACGCACCAGCTCGTGCTCGATCTCGGCCGGGTAGATGTTCACGCCGCCGGAGATCACCATGTCGGAGGCGCGGTCGCAGATGAAGAGGTAGCCGTCGGCATCCAGGTAGCCCATGTCGCCCAGGCTGACCAGGCCGTCGCGGTCGATGGCGCGGCGGGCTGCCTCGTTGTTGCGATAGGTGAAGTCCGGGTAGGCAGGCTGGCGCACATAGACCAGGCCGATCTCGCCGGGGGCGCAGGCAACGCCCTGCTCATCCAGGATGCGCACTTCGCCCTGGTCAACCGGGCGCCCCGCCGTGCCGGGCTTGGCCAGGGCGTCGGCCGGCGTGGCCACGGTAATCATGCCGGCCTCGCTGGAAGCATAGGTTTCATGGATCACCGGGCCGAACCAGTCCAGCATGGCGCGCTTGACCTCGGGCGCGCACGGCGCTCCGGTCGAGGCGACAAAGCGCAGCGAGGACAAGTCATAACGGGCGCGCACTTCGGGCGGCACCTTGAGCATGCGCACATACATGATCGGCACCAGGTAGAGCACGTCGATGCGGTGCTTCTCCACCAGCGCCAGCACCTGCTCGGGATCGAAGCGCGCGCACAGCACCAGGCACTCGCCAAGCTGCAGCGCATTCTGGATGAACACGCCCGGCGCGCTGTGGTACAGCGGCGCGGCCATCAACGCGCGCGTGCCCTGCACGATGCCCATGGTCTGCGCCACCACCGAGCGCATGCGCGCGAGCTGCTCGTCCAGCATGGCCAGCGGCGGTGCGGCGCGCAGCACGCCCTTGGGGCGGCCGGTGGTGCCTGAGGTGTAGGCCATGTGGCCGCGCGGCGCGACCCGCGGGCCGTCGTAGGGCTGCTGCGCGGCGAGCCAGCTCTCGTAGCCGGTCGCGCCTGCGGGGCTGTCCTTGCCGGGCGCTGCCACCGCCAGCACCTGTACGCCTTCGGGCACCACCGCGCGCACGCCGTCCAGCAGGTCGGCGCTGACGATCAAGGCCCGGGCGCCGCTGTCGGTCAGCAGGAAGCGGATTTCTTCCGCCGTGAAGTGCCAGTTGATCGGGCAGTAGTAAGTGCCGGCCGTGCGGCAGGCATGCACGATATCGGCAAAGACCGGGTCATTGCGCAGCAGCACCGCGACCACGTCGCCTTCGCCCAGGCCAAGCGCGCGCAGGCCGCCGGCCAGGCGCGCGCCGCGCTCGCTCAGTTCGGCGCCGGTACGGTGGATGTCTTCAAACAAGAGGTCAGCGGCCATCAGTTGTCTCCAGCCTGGCTAGGCTTGGTGGTAGAGCGGGTCGGGGTCGGTGCGTTGACGCTGCGCCCGGCACGATCGGCGGCGTTCGTGGCCGCGATACGCTCACGCGCGGCTTGCCATTCGGCATCGCCCCAATCCAGGTACTGCTTGAAATAAGCACCGTTGGCAAGGTAATCGCCGCCATCCAGCGCAATGGTCTGTCCGTTGATCCACGCGTTGTCGCGGGCCAGCAGGAAGGCGGCCAGGTTGCCGATATCCTGCGGCTGGCCGATGCGGCCCGTGGGGTTCTGGCCGCTCATCGCGTCTTGCTGCGCATCCTGCGGACGCAGGCGCGAGCCCGCGCCTTCGGTGGGGATCACGCCCGGCGCGATGGCGTTGCAGCGGATGCCGTGGCGGCCCCACTCCACGGCCAGCGACTTGGTCATGGCATCCACGCCCGCCTTGGACATGGCGGACGGCACCACGAACGGCGAGCCGGTCCAGACCCAGGTCACGACGATGGACAGGACCGAGCCGGGATGGCCGTCGCGGATCCAGCGCTTGCCCACGGCCTGCGTGGTGTAGAAGGTACCGCGGAAGACGATGTCCGAGATGGCATGAAAGCCGTTGGGCGACAGATCCTCGGTGCGGCTGATGAAGTTGCCTGCGGCGTTGTTGACCAGGCAATCAAGCGGGCCGTGCCGGGTCCAGATGGTCTCGATCATGGCGTCGACAGCAGCCGCGTCGCGGATGTCCACCGCGTGCGTCACGACCTTGGTGCCGTGCTGGTGGCGCAGCATCTCGGCGGCCTCGTCCAGCACCGCCAGCCGGCGCCCGCACAGGTGCAGCTCCGCCCCCAGCCCCGCCAGGCGCTCGGCCATGATCAGGCCCAGCCCGGTGCCGCCACCGGTGATCAGCACGCGCTGGCCGGCGAAAAGATCGTTCTTGAACATGGTGTCTCCTGCTTGTTTCAGGGCGGTGTCGCGCCCGCCTGGCTCTGCCTTGGCGATCCGGCAGGGCATGGTCACTGTAGCCTCGGTTCCCCGCATCGACAATTCCCTCGCAGCGACTCACAATGTTGCGCCATACGCGACAATTCTCCATGGAATCCCGGATGGACCTCAACCTGATCCAGGCCTTCGTCGACATCGTCGAAGCCGGCAATTTGTCCGAGGCGGGGCGGCGGCGCGGCGTCACGCGCTCGCAGGTCAGCCGCCAGCTGCGCGAACTGGAGCACCAGGCTGGCGCGCAGTTGCTGCGCCGTACCACGCGCCGGCTGGAACTGACCGAAGCGGGCCGCGCGCTTTACCAGCACGGGCTGCGCATCCTGCAGGAAGTGGCGTCCGCCCAGGCTGAGATCGACAGCCTGGGCACCACCCTGCGCGGCCACGTGCGCGTGAGCGTGCCGACCGGGCTGGGCGACACCTTCCTCGCGCCGCTGCTGCTCGAATTCACCGGGCGGCATCCCGGCATCTCGCTGCGGGTGTTTTTTGCCAACCGCGTGGTCGACCTGATCGCCGCGGAGATCGACGTGGCGCTCAAGGTGACTTCGCAGCCGCCGCTGGACCACGTAGCGCGAGACATCTGCGCCATCGACTGGCAGCTCTGCGCCTCGCCCGGCTACCTGGCCCGCCATGGCCCGCTGCAAACCCCGGCCGACCTGGCGCGCTGCCAGTTCCTGTGCCCGCCCTATCCCGCCCGGCGCTTTGTGCTCACGCTCGACCGTGGCGACCAGCGCGAGGAGGTGGAACTGAGCCCGCACCTGCAGTCTGAGCATTTCCCCTTCCTGATGCGCGCGGTACGCGACGGCCACGGCGTGGGCCTGCTGCCCGTCTACGCCGGCTGGGACGATGTGCGCGAAGGCCGCCTGGTGCCGGTGCTGACCGAATGGAAACCGGAGGGATTGGGCAGCCGGCTCTACATCATCACCACACCCAACCTGCATCCGTCGATGGCCACGCGCACCTTGATCGACTTCCTGCGCGAGCGGATTCCGGCGCTGGATGTCTTCAGCGCCCCGGGCGGTACCGCTTTGTGCGCACCGTAGTCCCCGCACGCCGCTTGCAGCGCGCCAGCAAACTTTCAAATTGCAAGTTAAGATGCGCCGAAACCCTTGGCTTGCAAAACGAAAGTAAACATCAGAGCCAACCCTGCAAAGCGCGTGAGAGGAGACCATGGGACATACCGACTTTGCCAGCATGCCTTGCCCGATTGCCCGCTCGATGGCGGTGCTGGGCGAGCGCTGGGCCATTCTTTTGCTGCGCGAGGCGTTCTACGGCAGCACCCGCTTTGATGAATTCCAGCGCCACCTGGGCATCGCGCCCAACATCCTCAGCGCACGCCTGAAGACGCTGGTGGAACACGGCATGCTGGAGCGCGTGCCGGCGCCCGACAGTGCGCGGCATGCCTACCACCTCACCGAGAAAGGCCGCGACTTCTTTCCCGCTTTTGTGGCGCTGAAGGCCTGGGCCGACCGCTGGATGACCGACGAGCGCGGCCCGCTCACCTTGTTGCAGGACAAGCACACCGGCGCAGAGATTGCCACGCCGGCGTTGGCCCGCCCGGACGGCAGCCCGCTGACGCTGGACGACCTGCGCGTGGCGCCGGGCCCCGGCGCGGGCAGCTATCTGCGGCGGCGCTTTGGCGCCGCTGCCGGCCTGCAGGCCGCAGACGAACCGCTGACAGACGAAACGGAGTCCAGCCATGAATGAGCCGCAAGCCAATCCCATGGCCGGAGCCGCGATGGCGTCGGCCGCAGCAGCCGCACCCATTGCCACCCCCACTCACCCGCTGATGCGCGAACTGATGCGCCGCATCCTGGTGCTGGCCGCGCCCACCAGCCTGATCGCCTTCCTGCAGGCGGGCGCGCAACTGATCGAGACCTGGCTGGCGGCGCGCCAGGGCACGGCGGCGCTGGCGGGCTGGGCGGTAGTGCTGCCGTTTGCCTTGCTGCTGCAGCAGATGTCCACCGGCGCCATGGGCGGTGGCGTGGTGGCGGCCATCGCCCGCGCGCTGGGCGCGAACAAGCGCGAGGAGGCCTCGTCGCTGGTGCTGCACGCACTCATCATCGCGGTCACCGCGGGGCTGGCGTTTGCCGTGGCGATGGCCGGTTTCCCGCGCGCCGTCCTGGGCGCGGTGGCAGGGCAGACCGCGGCAGACGCGGCCGCCACCTATGCGATCTGGCTGTTCGGCGCCGGCGCGGTGCCGGCCTGGCTGGCCAACACGCTGGCATCGGTGCTGCGCGGCGGTGGCCGCCATGCGCTGGCGGCGCGGGTGCTCTCGCTGATGTGGATCGTCTTCCCGGTGCTGGCCTGGACGCTGGCCGAGCCGGTAGGCATGGGCCTGGCCGGTATCGGTGCGTCGCTGGCGGCGGTGTCGTGGGCGGCGGCGCTGGCCATGGCCTGGGTGGTGCTGCGGGGCGGCGCGGGGTTCGTGCCGATGCTGCGCATCCGTCCGTCACGCGCGCTGTTCACGCGCATCCTGTCAGTGGGGCTGGTGGCCTGCGCGCTGGCCTCGGTGGCCAACCTGTCCACGATCCTCGTGACCACCCAGCTGCGCCACTATGGCACCGCCGCGGTGGCCGCGTACGGCATCTCGGCACGGCTGGAGTTCCTGATGATCCCGCTAGCGTTCGGCGTGGGCTCCGCGCTAACCGCGCTGGTGGGGCGAGCAGTCGGCGCCGGCGACTGGGCCACCGCACGCCGCACGGCCTGGGCCGGCGCGCTGATGGCGCTGGCGGTGGCCGGCGCGGTGGGTGCGGTGGTGGGCCTGGCGCCGGATGTCTTTGCCGGGTTCTTCACCAAGGATGCCGAAGTGGCAAGCATCGCCGCGCGCGCGCTGTCCTGGGTCGCGCCGGCCTTCGGCGGCTTCGGGCTGGGCATGGCGCTGTATTTCGCGTCGATGGGCGCGGGCCGCATGGGCTGGCCGATCGCGGCCGGCATCTCGCGCATCGCGCTGGCCGCCGGCGGCGGCTGGCTGCTGGCGAACGCGGTGGGCATGGGCCTGGACGGGCACTTCCTGGGCGTGGCGTTGGGCATCACCGCTTACGGCGTGGTGACGGCGTTTGGCGTGCGCGGCGCTAACTGGTCGGCACGCTGAGCCTGAGTGGGCGGCGCAAGCGGCCCGCTCAGCGCATCACGGGGCGCGCGTTGCCGCCCAACCCGGCATCCCTGACCTCGGCCGGCACCGCCGGCCATCCGCCGCCCAGCGACTTGTACAAGGCTGCCGTGCCGTTCAACACATCGACCTGTCCCTGAATGGCTGCAAGCTGCGCATCAAACAGCTTCTCCTGCGCGGTGGTGACTTCGAGGTAGCTGGAGTAGCCGCCCTCGTAGCGCGCGCCGGCCTGGTCGGCATATACCGTCAGGCTGCGCTCCTGCTTTTGCAGGCTGCCCAGCCGGTTGCGCGTCTCCAGCCCATTGGCCAGCGCGCTGTTCACATCGGCCAGCGCCGCCAGCACGCTGCCCTGGTAGGCCAGCAGCGCCTGCTCGCGCTGCGCCCCGGCCGTCTGCACCTGGCCACGGATGGCGCCGCCCTGGAAGATCGGCTGCGTCAGCCCGGCGCTCATGCCCCACACTTGCGAGGCGCTGTGCCACAGCGCGCCCGGCGACGCCGCCACCGCACCGAACAAGCCAGAGAGATTCACCGCCGGCAGGTACAGCGCCTCGGCGGCGCCGAGCAGCGCGTTGGCCGCAACGGCATTCTGCTCGGCCTGCAGCACATCCGGGCGGCGCGCGAGCAAGGCCGCTGGCAGGTCGGCGCCAACCGGCGGCGCCTGCAGCTCGGTGATGGACTTGCCCCGCTCGATCGGGCCAGCCTCGCGCCCGAGCAACACCGACAGCGCGTTCTCGGTCTGCGCGATTGCGCTGCGCAGCGGCGGGATGGAGGCCTCGGTGGCGTAGTAGTCGTTCTCGGCCTGCGAGAGTTCCAGTTGTGAGACCACGCCGCCCTCGTAGCGCATGCGGAAGATCTCCAGCGCGTGGGCACGAGCGTCCAGCGTCTGGCGGGCCACGTCCAGTTGCGCGTCCAGCCCGCGCAGGTTGGCATAGCCCTGGACCACCGAAGCGGCCAGCGCCAGCACCACGCCACGCCGCGCGTATTCCGCGTTCAGCAGGTCGGCCTGCGCGGCTTCCGCCTGGCGGCGGATGCGGCCCCAGAGGTCGATCTCCCAGCTGGCGTTGGCAAGCAACTGGTAGCTGTTGCGCGGGCCATCGAGCGACGCGAACGGCGTGCCGTTGAACGTGCCCGCGCGCTGGCGCGTGGCCGACGCGGAGAGCCCGACCTGCGGGAACAAGCCAGAGCGCGCCACCAGCAACTGCCCGCGAAACGCATCGATGCGCGCAGCCGCGATGCGCACGTCGTAGTTGCTGCGCAGCGCGGCATCCACCAGCGCGTTGAGCACCGGATCGCCGAAGCTGTCCCACCACGCGCTATCCGCGGCCACGGTCAACGCGCCGGCATCGAGGCGGTACTGCGGCGGCTGCGCCACGTCCGGGCGCCGGTAGTCCGGTCCGAGCGCGCAAGCGCCCAGCACCATCGCGCCGGCAGCCACCAGCAGGCGGCGCGCGCTCATGACGGCTCTCCCGTTGCCGGCTCGGGCTGCGTTGCCGCTGCCGGTGCGCCCTTGCGCCTGGCCCATTTGTCGACGCCCGTGCCGATCAGGTACGAGAACAGCGGCACGAACAGCAGCGCCAGCGTGGTCGCGGCAATCATGCCGCCGATGATGCCGGTGCCGATCGAATGCCGCGCATTGGAGCCCGCGCCGCTGGCAATGAACAGCGGTACCGCGCCCAGGATGAACGCCAGCGAGGTCATGACGATCGGCCGCAGCCGCAGCTTGGCCGCCTCCACCGCGGCGTCCGCGTGCGACAGGCCTTCCTTCTGCTTGAGCACCGCGAACTCCACGATCAGGATGGCGTTCTTCGCCGCCAGCCCGATCAGCGTGACCATGCCGATCTGGAAGTACACGTCATTGGAAAGCCCGCGCAGCAAGATGGCGACCAGCGCGCCGAACAGGCCGAACGGCACTGCGCTCAGGATCGATAGCGGCAGCGACCACGACTCGTACTGCGCGGCCAGGATCAGGAATACCATCACGATGCCGAACACGAACACGATGGCCGTGGTGTTGCCCGACTTCTTCGCCTCGAACGCCTCGCCGCTCCAGCCGTAGGCGTAGCCGGGCGGCAACGCCTCCTTGGCCACCGCCTCCATCGCCGCCAGCGCCTGGCCCGAGCTGTAGCCAGGCGCGGCGTCGCCGGTGATCTTGGCAGCCGGGAAGTTGTTGAAGCGCGAGAGCAGATCCGGGCCGCTGCTGTAGTAGGTCTTGAGCAGGCCGGACACCGGCGCCATCGCGCCGCTTTGCTGGCGCACGTAGAGGAACTGCAGGTCGTTCGGATTGGCGCGGTACTGGGGCTCGGCTTGCAGGATCACCTGCCAGACCCGGCTGTACTGCGAGAACTGGCTGACGTAGAGCGAGCCGAACTGCGTCTGCAGCGTGCCGTACACGTCGGCAATGGGCACGCCCATGGTCTCGGCCTTCTCCTTGTCCACCTCCACCCGCATCTGGCGCGAGGCCGCCTGGATGGTGCTGTTGAGCCGCCCTAGTTCCGGATGGTTGGCCGCGGCCTTGATGAACGCGCGCGTGGTCGCCTCCAGCTCCGCCGTGCTGCCGGTGCCGCGGCTTTGCAGCCAGAACTCGAAGCCGCCCTGCGAGCCCAGCCCCGGAATCGACGGGGGATTGACCGGGATGATGATGGCTTCCGGAATCGCCCGCAGCTTTGGCGTGATCGACTGCAGCAATCCCGGCACGAGCAGGTCTGGCTTGTTGCGCTCCTTGAACGGCTTCATCGCCACGAAGACGGTGCCGGCATTGGTCTTGTACTGGCTGTCGATAAAGCTGTAGCCGGACAGCGCCGATGCATCCTCTACCGCCGGATGCTCGCGGAACATGGCCGCGACCTGCGAGGTGACCTTCTCGGTGCGGTCCAGGCTGGCGGAGTCCGGCATCATCACCGCCACCAGCACATAGCCCTGGTCCTCCGATGGCACGAACGCCGTGGGAATCCGGCCAAACAGCTGCCACACCGCCAGCAGCATCAGGACAAAGCAAAGCAGCGCCACCACGGAGCGGCGCATGAAGATACGCACCCAGTTGCCGTAGTGATCCACCAGCCAGTCGAAGCGCTTGTTGAACCAGACAAAGCCGCGCCATGGCTCATGGTGCCCCGGCTTGAGGATCATCGCGGCGAGGGCCGGCGACAAGGTC
This sequence comes from Cupriavidus basilensis, assembly GCF_008801925.2. Lineage (NCBI taxonomy): Bacteria > Pseudomonadati > Pseudomonadota > Betaproteobacteria > Burkholderiales > Burkholderiaceae > Cupriavidus > Cupriavidus basilensis. The sequence continues at coordinate 4,021,558 of NZ_CP062803.1, forward strand.
AGCGCAACGAAGCCGGACAGCACCACCGACACCACGATGGTCAGCGCGAACTGCCGGTACAGCTGCCCGGTGGTGCCGGAGACGAAGGCCACCGGGATGAACACGGCGGACAGCACCAGCACGATGGCGATCACCGGGCCGGTCACTTCCTCCATCGCGCGCAGCGTGGCCTCCTTGGGCGAGAGCTTGAACTCGGCCATGTTGCGCTCGACGTTCTCCACCACCACGATGGCGTCGTCCACCACGATGCCGATCGCCAGCACGAGCGCGAACAAGGTCAGCAGGTTGATCGAGAAGCCCAGCGCCAGCAGCCCGGCAAACGTGCCGAAGATCGAGACGAACACCGCCAGCACCGGGATGATGGTCGCGCGCACGTTCTGCAGGAAGATGAACACTACCAGCACCACCAGGATCACGGCCTCGATCAGCGTGTGCACCACTTCGTCGATGGACGCGCGCACGAACTCGGTGGTGTCGAGCGCCACCTTGTAGCTCACGCCTTGCGGGAAGGTCTTGGACATCTCGTCCAGCGCCTTCTGCACATCCTTGGCCACCTGCAGCGCATTGGAGCCAGGCTGCTGGTACACCGCGATGATGGTGGCCGGCTTGCCGTTGAGCGCGGAGCGCAACGTGTACTGCTGCTGGCCGATCTCGGCGCGGCCCACATCGCGCAGACGCACCACCGCGGCGCCGGTGTTATCGGCACGCAGGATGATGTTCTCGAACTGCTCGGGCGTGGTCAGGCGCCCCGGCGTGACCAGCGGAAAGGTCAACTCCACCGGCTTGCTGTTGGGCGCCTGGCCCACGCTGCCGGCGCCGAACTGCTCGTTCTGGCTTTGCACCGCGCGCTGCACATCCTGCGCGGTGATGCCGAGCGCTGCCATGCGGTCCGGCTTGAGCCAGATGCGCATGGCCAGATCGGCCGAGCCCATGATCTGCGCCTGGTTGGCGCCATTGACGCGCTTGATGGCGTCGAGCACGTAGAGGTTGGCGTAGTTGTTGATGTACTGCTGGTCGAAGCGGCCATCGGGCGAATACACGCCAATCAGCAGCAGGAAGCTGGAGGAGCGCTTCTGCACGTTGATGCCGGTTTTCTGCACGGTGTCCGGCAACTGCGGCAGCGCCAGGTTGACGCGGTTTTGCACCTGCACCTGCGCGGTGTCGGGGTCGGTGCCGATGTCGAAATACACATTGAGCGTCATCGACCCGGTAGGCGAAGACGTCGACTGCATGTAGATCATGTTGTCGGCGCCGTTGACCTGGGTCTCGATAGGCGCGGCGACGGTCTGGGCTACGGTGTCGGAATCCGCGCCGGCGTAGGTGGCACTGACGGTGACCTGGGGCGGGGTGATGTCGGGATACTGGGCGATCGGCAGCGCGAACATGGCCACCACGCCACCGATGACGATGATCAGTGACAGCACCGCCGCAAAGATGGGCCGCTGGACGCAGAATGCGGAGAGCATATTGGTCTGTGCCTCAGGATGACTGGGCCACGGGCGCGGAGGCACCCTGTGCGGAAGGCGGTGCCGGCACACTGCCCGCACCCACGGCGGCAGGTGGCGCCTCGCCTGTGATCTTTACCGTTGCGCCCGGCGCGATCTTGCTCGCGCCGTCCACCACCACCGTCTCCCCGGCTCCCAGCCCCTGGGAGATCCGCCACATCGAGCCAGACAGGTCGCCCACCGTCACCGGCCGGGGCGAGGCCTTGCTGTCCTTGTCCACCACGAAGACCAGGTCGCCCTTGGGCCCGTGGACCACGGCGCGCTGAGGCACCACGATGGCGTCGGGCCGCTTGGCGCCGTTGACCAAGACACGCACGAACTGGCCCGGGCGCAGCACCCCTTCCTGGTTGGGCATTTCCGCGCGGACCAGGAAGGTGCCGGTCTGCTGGTTGTAGGTGGCGTCGGCAAACGTGATACGGCCCTTGCGCGGATACTCGCTGCCGTCGGCCAGCACCACGGTGACCTCATAGTGCTGGTCAGGCGGCGGCACCAGTTGCTTGTTGGCCTGCTGGGCGCGGAACTCGAGCGTCTGCGGCTCGGAGATGCTGAAATTGATGCGCATCGGCGTGAGCGTGGACACCGTGGTCAGCAAGCTGTTGGTGGCGCTCACGTAAGCGCCTTCGGGCAGCACGGCGAAGCTCGACACGCCGTCCACCGGCGAGCGCACATAGGTATAGGACAGGTTGAGTTGCTGCGCCTCCACCTGCGCGCGCGCCTGCTCCACGCCCGCAGCGGCCGCATGATAGTTGCCGGTGGCGTCGTCGAGGTCCTTCGCCGACAGCGCATTGCGCTCGGCCAATGGCTTGACCCGCGCCAGGTTGGCGCGCGCCACTTCCAGCCGCGCACGCTCCTGCGCCAGTTGCGCCTTGGCCGCGTCGAGCTGGGCCTGGAAGGGCTTGTGGTCGATCTCGAACAGCAACTGGCCGGCTTTGACCATGGCGCCTTCCACATAGCTGCGCTTGACCAGGAAGCCCGAGACCCGGCCGCGGATATCCACCGCCTGGTCGCTCTGGGTCTGCCCGACAAACTCGAAAGTGACCGGCAAGTCCTGCGCCACGGTCTTGATGACCTGCACGGGCACCGCCTGCTGCGCCGCTGGCGGCGCCTCCTGCTTGCCGCAAGCGGCCAGCAGCCACAGCAACGCGAGCGACAACGCCCCGCCCCACAGCCGACCCGACGGATTCATTTGCCGCCCTCCCGCAGTCATCTGCACCTGCGGCGGCTGCCGCAAGCGTGCGCAACTGGTCACGCAAGTAAAACCCAGGGAGGTGATGCAAACAATTCAATTTTTCTTGCAAGCGATTTAAGTGCTTTCGGGCACAACTTGCGCCCCTTGAATCCGGCGGCCGGGGACCTCACGTACGGCATCGATGCCCAAAGCGGAAAAGCGGCGCAGAGACGACAATTCCAGGGCGCCGGCCACCCTCTCACAGCATCGCAGCGTCGCCGGAATGCGCTAAAACAATATCAATGCTGGAAGCATCCGGCACCGACTCCCACACCCTGGAGGTGGCATGCCCCCTCGCACCACCGTTTTCGTCGCCGCCCTCGTGGTTGGCCTGCTGCACGGCTATATCGGGCTGCGCCTGTTACCCGACATGCCGGTGTCCTTCGCCATCAAGGCGCTAGCCGTAGCATGGCTGGCGCTGTCGTGGCCGCTGATCCCCGCAGGCCTGCTGGCGCGGCGCCTGGACCAGCCGTGGTCCGATGCGCTGACCTGGGTGGGCATGCTGGCCATGGGTTTCTTTTCTTCCTTGCTGATACTGACGCTGGCGCGCGACGTCGTGCTGCTGGTGAGCGCGATGGCCGGCTGGCACCCGGCATGGATGCTGCCCGGCACTGCCGCCACGGTGCCGGTGCTGGCGCTGCTGGTCACCCTGATGGGATTCTTCAATGCGCGGCGGCTGGCGCAGGTGGTCGAGGTGGAAGTTCCCATCGCCGGCCTGCCTGACTCGCTGCACGACTTCACCATCGTGCAGATCAGCGACATCCACGTTGGCCCCACCATCAAGCGCGCCTACCTGGAGCGCATCGTCGCCCGCGTCAACGGGCTGGCCCCGGACGCCATCGCCATCACCGGCGACCTGGTCGACGGCACCGTGCGCGAGCTGTCCCGGCACACGGCCCCGCTAGGCAACCTGAAGGCGCGCCATGGCACCTACTTTGTCACCGGCAACCATGAGTACTACGCCGGCGCCGAGCCGTGGATCGCGGAGCTGAGCAGACTGGGCCTGCGCGTGCTGATGAACGAGCATGTGGTGATCGGGGAGGAGGAGGAAGCGCTGGTGCTGGCAGGCGTGACCGATTTTTCCGCCCACCGTTTCGACGAGAGCCACCGCAGTGACCCGGCGCGCGCGCTGCATGGCGCCCCGGCGGTGGTAGCCGCGCGCGTGCTGCTGGCGCACCAGCCGCGCACGGCGCCGGCTGCATCCACCGCGGGTTTCGACCTGCAGCTCTCCGGACATACGCATGGTGGCCAGTTCTGGCCCTGGAACCTGTTCGTGCCGATGCAGCAGCCTTATACCGCCGGGTTGAACCGGCATGAGGCGATGTGGGTGTATGTGAGCAGGGGGACCGGGTATTGGGGGCCGCCTAAGCGGTTTGGGGCGCCGTCGGAGATTACTAAGTTGAGGTTGGTGAGGAAGTGAGTTTTTTTGGGAGTAGTCTCGGGCTTAACTGCGAATTCAACTTCAACTTCAACCTCAACTGCAAATTCAACTGCAGTTTCACCGCCCCTGCGGGGCGGCGACCTACTTTTTTGTCTTGCCAAAAAAGTAGGCAAAAAAGGCGCGCCGGATGGGGCGACACCCCCTCGGGATTTCATGAAAAGAGCGGCCGGGACCCAAACTCGCATCGCCTTAAGGCGATACTCAAACATGGGTCCCTCTTTTCCGCTCTTTTCATGAAATCCCGAGGCGCCCCATACGGCCTTGGCACACCTTCACGGCTCGCTTCGCATCGCGCTCCTGTGTTTCCCGCCCCCAGGCGGGAAACACGGCAGAACCAGCGCGAGAGCGATGTCGTCAAATCACCATGCGGTGTAGCCGTGATTGCCGCCCCAAAGGCGGCAATCACCCGCCCGCGATGCGAAGCGAGCCGTCTGGGTTTTCATCTCCCGTCATGGGGCGCCTCGTCGGCAGGCAAAAAGAGCGGAAAAGAGGGGGCCGTGTCTGAGCATCGCCTTAAGGCGATGTGAGTTTGGCCCCCGGCCGCTCTTTTTGCCTGTCGACGAGGGGGGGTCGCCCCATCCGGGTCGCTTCTTTGCCTACTTTCTTGGCGAGACAAAAAAGTAGGTCGCCTCCCCGCAGGGGAGGTGAAACTGCCTTTGACGTTAAGCAGTTGAAGTTCAGAGCCCCCCCAAAAAAATCCCCTTAACGAACAATAGGCTTATACCGAATCCGCTTAGGCTTAGCCCCCTCCTCACCCAGACGTCGCTTCTTGTCCGCCTCATACTCCTGGTAGTTGCCCGGGAAGAATTCCACATGCGACTCGCCTTCGAAGGCCAGGATGTGGGTGGCGATCCGGTCCAGGAACCAGCGATCGTGGGAGATCACCATCACGCAACCGGCGAACTCCAGCAGCGCGTCTTCCAGCGCGCGCAGCGTTTCCACGTCGAGGTCGTTGGAGGGTTCATCGAGCAGCAGCACATTGCCGCCGGAGATCAGCGTCTTGGCCAGGTGCAGGCGTCCGCGCTCGCCGCCCGAGAGCGTGCCCACGTGCTTCTGCTGGTCCGAGCCCTTGAAGTTGAAGCGGCCGATGTAAGCTCGCGACGGCGTTTCATAGCGGCCGACCGTCAGCACGTCCGCGCCGCCGGAGATCTCTTCGAACACGGTCTTGCTGCCGTCGAGCGCGTCGCGGCTCTGGTCCACGTAGGCCATCTTCACGGTCGGGCCGACCTTGATCTCGCCGCTGTCCGGCTGTTCCTTGCCGGTGAGCATGCGGAAGAAGGTCGACTTGCCCGCGCCGTTGGGGCCGATGATGCCAACGATGGCGCCAGGCGGCACCTTGAAGCTGAGGTCGTCGATCAGCAGGCGGTCGCCGTAGGCCTTGCTCACGCCGTTGAACTCGATCACCTCGTTGCCCAGGCGCTCACCCGCGGGGATGAAGATTTCCTGGGTTTCGTTGCGCTTCTGGTATTCCTGGCTGTTCAGTTCGTCAAAGCGCGCGAGACGTGCCTTGGATTTGGCCTGGCGTCCCTTGGGGTTCTGCCGCACCCATTCCAGCTCCTTGTTCAGCGCTTTCTGGCGCGCCGACTCGGTCGACTCTTCCTGCTTCAGGCGGGCTTCCTTCTGATCCAGCCAGGAGCTGTAGTTGCCCTTCCAGGGAATGCCGTGGCCACGGTCCAGTTCCAGGATCCACTCGGCAGCGTTGTCGAGGAAGTAGCGATCGTGGGTCACCGCCACCACGGTGCCGGGGAAGCGCGTGAGGAACTGCTCCAGCCATTCCACCGATTCCGCATCCAGGTGGTTGGTGGGTTCGTCGAGCAGCAGCATGTCGGGGCGCGACAGCAGCAGGCGACACAGTGCCACGCGGCGCTTCTCGCCACCCGACAGGTTGCCCACCTTGGCGTCCCAGGCGGGCAGGCGCAGCGCATCTGCCGCGATCTCCAGCTGCAGCTCGGCGTTGTTGCCGTCGCTGGCCGCCAGGATGGCTTCGTACTTGGCCTGGTCCGCAGCCAGCGCGTCGAAATCCGCGTCCGGCTCGGCATAGGCCGCGTAGATCTCATCGAGCTTCTTGCGGGCTTCGAACACGCCGCCCAGCGCGGCTTCCACCGACTCGCGCACGGTTTGCTCGGGATCGAGCTGCGGCTCCTGCGGCAGGTAGCCAATGTTCAGGTTGGGCATGGGCGTGGCTTCGCCCTCGATTTCCTTGTCGAGGCCAGCCATGATCTTCAGGACGGTCGACTTGCCCGAGCCGTTCAGGCCCAGCACGCCGATCTTGGCGCCCGGGAAGAAGGACAGGGAAATGTCCTTGAGAATGTGACGCTTGGGCGGGACGATCTTGCCCACGCGGTTCATGGTGAAAACGTACTGTGCCATGCGGATCCGGGTGAAATTGGGGGGAATCGGCCAAGTGTAGCAAAGCCGGTCCGCACAAGGCCCTTCATGACGCCCCTGAGGACGCCTTGCTGGCGCGTGGCGCAGCGCCCGGCGTGCCGGCGGCACGCTTGCGCGCACGGGTCAGGCTGGAGGTCAGGCGGCGGTAAGCGATGTCCATATGCCGCTGCATGACCGCGCCCGCCAGCTCCGGATCCTTGCGGCGCAGTGCAGCCAGCACTTCGCGATGCTCGGCAATGGCCTGGGCCCAGACCTCGGGCGTCTCGAAGTGGCTGTTCAACTGATCGAACAGCGGCCCGAGGCGCAAGTCGAAGAGCCGGCGCACCACGCCCACCAGCACGCTGTTGCCGGTGGCTTGCGCCACCCGCACATGGAACAAGCGGTCCGCATCGAGCGGCTTGATGCCGGCGGCGGCTTCGGCGGCCATCTGCGCGATGGCCTCCTCGATCGCATCGAACTGGGCCTTGCGCCCGCTCCTGGCCGCCAGCGCGGCGACCTCGCCCTCCACCAGCGCACGCGCGCGGATCAGCTCGAGCGGGCCTTCCTCGCCGGACAGGTCGAAGCCCGCGTCGACGGATGACGGCGGCTCGCACACATAGATGCCGGAGCCCATGCGCACTTCGATATAGCCCTCAACCTCGAGCGCGATCAACGCCTCGCGCAGCGATGGGCGGCTCACGCCGAGCTGCACCGACAAATCCCGCTCCGCCGGCAGGCGCGAGCCCACCGGAAATTCGCCGGCCTGGATCAGCGTGCGCAGCTGGGCGCTGATCTGGCGGTACAGGCGTTGCGGTTCGATCGAATGGATAGGCATGTGCAGCCCGAGCGTCTGGCGAAATTGGTTTGACCATTTGTCCAGCCGGCTGGAGTCTAGGCAGCACGCCGGCGAATGTCCAGGCGGATTCATCGCGCGCCGCAGCATGCGCAGCGGCATCGGTAAAGACCACTAATTGGTAATACCAGTTTACCTGTCCAGACTCGTGAACTAGACTCCGCTCACTCGGCATGCATGCGGCAAGGCAGTGCAATCGGTCGTGGGCATCCGTATCTGCAGCGCACAAGAAAGCGGGCATCAGCACACGTGGCGCCTACGCGCCAGCCGTCGCTACGCGGCCCCGCAAGAACGCAGGAGACCCGAGTGAACGACGACAAGCCGACGCCCCCCAAGCGCCGCAGCCAGGCCTGGTTTGGCCGCCTCGACCGCGATGGCTTCATCTATCGCTCTTGGCTCAAGAACCGCGGCATTCCTCACGACCAGTTCGATGGCCGTCCGGTCATCGGCATCTGCAACACCTACTCCGAGCTCACGCCCTGCAATTCGCATTTCCGCACACTGGCCGAACAGGTCAAGATCGGCGTGTGGGAAGCCGGCGGCTTTCCGCTTGAATTCCCGGTGATGTCGCTGGGCGAGACCATGCTACGCCCCACCGCCATGCTGTTCCGCAACCTGGCCAGCATGGACGTGGAAGAATCGATTCGCGGCAACCCGATCGATGGGGTTGTGCTGCTCATGGGGTGCGACAAGACCACGCCCGCGCTGATGATGGGCGCGGCCTCGTGCGACCTGCCCACCATCGGCGTCTCCGGCGGCCCCATGCTGAGCGGCAAGTTCCGCGGCGGCGAGCTGGGCTCCGGCACCGATGTGTGGAAGATGTCGGAGGAAGTGCGGGCCGGCCAGATGTCGCAGGAGGACTTCTTCGAGGCCGAGAGCTGCATGCACCGCTCGCACGGCCACTGCATGACGATGGGCACCGCGTCGACCATGGCCAGCATGGTGGAAGCGCTGGGCATGAGCCTGCCCGGCAACGCCGCGATTCCCGCCGTGGATGGCCGCCGCAATGTACTGGCACGCGCATCGGGGCGCCGTATCGTGGAGATGGTGAAGGACAACCTGGTGATGTCGAAGATCCTGACCCGCGATGCGTTCGAGAACGCCATCCGCGTCAACGCGGCCATCGGCGGCTCGACCAACGCCGTGATCCACCTGCTAGCCATTGCCGGGCGCATCGGCGTCGATCTGAAGCTGGAAGACTGGGATGCGCTGGGCCACGAGCTGCCGTGCCTGCTCGACCTGCAACCATCCGGGCGCCACCTGATGGAAGACTTCTACTACGCGGGCGGCCTGCCCGCGGTGATCCGCGAACTGGAATCGGTGCTTGCGCGCGACGCGCTCACCGTGAACGGCAAGACGTTGTGGGACAACTGCAAGGACGCGCCCAACTGGAACCGCGAAGTCATCCACGCCTTCGGCGCGCCCTTCAAGGCCAGCGCCGGCATTGCTGTGCTACGCGGCAACCTGTGCCCCGATGGCGCGGTGATCAAGCCGTCGGCCGCCACGCCGGCGCTGCTCAAGCACACCGGCCGCGCGGTGGTATTCGAGGACAGCGAGCACATGCACCAGCGGCTCGACGATGAGTCGCTCGACGTCGACGAGACCTGCGTGCTGGTGCTGAAGAACTGCGGCCCGCGCGGCTACCCCGGCATGGCCGAAGCCGGCAACATGCCGCTGCCGCCCAAGGTACTGCGCAAGGGCATCACCGACATGGTCCGCGTATCGGATGCGCGCATGAGCGGCACGGCTTACGGCACGGTGGTGCTGCACGTGGCGCCCGAGGCCGCGGCCGGCGGCCCGCTGGCGCTGGTGAAGGACGGCGACATGGTGGAGCTCGACGTGGCCGCGCGCAGGCTGCACCTGCATGTCGATGAAGCGGAGCTGCAGCGCCGCCGCGCCGCGTGGCAGGCGCCCGCGCTGCCGATGGAGCGAGGCTGGACGCGCCTGTATGTCGAACATGTGCAGCAGGCCAACCTCGGCGCCGACTTGGATTTCCTGGTAGGCAAGAGCGGCGCCGCGGTGCCCAAGGACAACCACTGAGGCACGCTGTCGCGCCAGGAATCACCACGGCAATCCAATCGCGGCGAACTGCCGCCCCCGGCACGAACGGGCACGAACGGGCACAGGCGGCTCACGGAGACATCACGCATGGCATCGGTCCAGATTCGCGGCATCCAGAAATACTTCGGCAGCACGCAGGTCATCCGCGGCGTGGACATCGATATTGCCGATGGCCAGTTCACCGTGCTGGTGGGGCCATCGGGCTGCGGCAAGTCCACGCTGCTGCGCATGATCGCCGGACTGGAGGAGATCACCACCGGCGAAATCGCCATCGGCAACCGCGTGGTCAACCGCCTGCCGCCAAAGGAGCGCGATATTGCCATGGTGTTCCAGAACTATGCGCTCTACCCGCATATGACGGTCTACGACAACATGGCCTTCTCACTCAAGCTCGCCAAGGGCGACAAGGACGAGATCAAGCGGAAAGTGGCCAAGGCATCCGCCATCCTCGGCCTGGACAGTTTGCTGGAGCGCTACCCGCGCCAGCTCTCGGGCGGCCAGCGCCAGCGCGTGGCCATGGGCCGCGCCATCGTGCGCGATCCGCAGGTGTTCCTGTTCGACGAGCCGCTCTCCAACCTGGACGCCAAGTTGCGCGTGCAGATGCGCGCCGAGATCAAGGAGCTGCACCAGCGCCTGCGCACCACCTCCGTCTACGTCACGCACGACCAGATCGAAGCCATGACCATGGCCGACCAGATCGTGGTGATGCGTGACGGCCGCGTGGAGCAGCGCGGCAAGCCGCTGGCGCTCTACGATCACCCCGACAACCTCTTCGTGGCTGGCTTTATCGGCTCCCCGGCGATGAACTTCGTGCCTGGCGTGCTGCGCCGCAGTGGCGGCGATGCCGCGGTCGAGTTTCCCGATGGCACGCGCCTGCCGGCGCCCGCGCGCTTCGATGCCGCCGCCGGCACCGACGGCCAGCGCGTGATCTACGGCGTGCGGCCCGAGCACCTGATCCTGGGCATGCCGGGCCAGGGCCTGCAAACGCGCGTGTCGGTGGTCGAGCCCACTGGCGCCAACACCGAGATCTATTCCCGCTTCTGCGAGGCGGAGTTCATCTCGATCTTCCGCGAGCGCCATGACTTCGCCGCGGGCGACATCCTGAACCTGGTGCCCGATCACCAGCACACCCATCTGTTTGATGCCGACTCGGGCCAGACGCTATTGCGGCGTGGCCTGGCGACGGCGGCGGACGATCCGGGAAGCAGGCATGACCAGCACGGGGCGGAGCCCCTGACCACGGAGGAGACAAAGCGATGAGTACACCGAGCAACTTCACGAGACGCGATTTCCTGGTGTCGACGGCGGCCGTTGCCGCCACCACGGCGATCGGCGGCCATGCCTTCGCCGCGCCGGCTGCACTGCAATACAAGCCGGAGGCCGGCGCCAAGCTGCGCGTGCTGCGCTGGAAGCGTTTCGTGCAGGGCGACGAAGACCTGTGGAACGCCAACACGAAGAAGTTCACCGAGCTGACGGGCGTCGAGGTACGCGTCGACAACGAAGGCTGGGAAGACGTGCGGCCCAAGGCCGCCGTCGCGGCCAGCGTCGGCAGCGGGCCGGACGTCATCGTGGGCTGGTTCGATGACCCGCAGCAGTACCCTGACAAGCTGGTCGACCTGACCGACCTGGCCACCTACCTGGGCGGTAAATACGGCGGCTGGTACGACGTGTGCCGCAAGTACGGCACGCACAACGGCAAGTGGATCGGCCTGCCGCTGGGCGTGGTCGGCAATGCGCTGGTCTATCGCGAAAGCCACGTCAAAGCCGCTGGCTTCGACGCCATCCCCAAGGACCTTCCCGGCTTCCTCAAGCTGTGCCAGGGCCTCAAGGCCAAGAACACGCCCTGCGGATTCGCGCTCGGCAAGGCCGTGGGCGACGGCAACAACTGGGCACACTGGCTGCTGTGGTCGCACGGCGGCATGCTGGTCGACACCAAGGGCAAGGTGGTGGTCAACTCGCCCGAGACGTGGGCCGCGCTGGAATATGCCAAGCAGCTCTACGCCACCTTCGTGCCCGGCACGCTCTCGTGGCAAGACCCGTCCAACAACAAGGCCTTCCTCGACGGCCAGATCAGCCTGACCGCCAACGGCATCTCGGTCTACTACGCGGCCAAGAATTCGAAGGAGCCCAAGCTGCAGGAAATGGCGCGCGACATCCAGCACGCGCACTTCCCCATCGGCACGCCCGGCAGGCCCACCGAGCTGATGCAGATCACGCAGATGATGCTGTTCAGGTATTCCAAGTTCCCGAACGCGGCCAAGGCGTACCTGCAGTTCATGATGGAGCCCGAGCAGTACAACCCGTGGATGGAAGCCGCCATCGGTTATGTCAGCCAGCCGCTCAAGGCCTATGAGGCCAACCCGATCTGGACGGCCGACCCCAAGCACACCGTGTATCGCGACTCCGCCGCGCTGATGCTCGACAACGGCCACGCCGGGCCGCTGGGCACGGCCTCGGCCGCAGCCATGGCCGACTACATCGTGGTCGACATGGTGGCGGAAGCGGCCAGCGGCTCCAAGACACCCAAGGAAGCGGCGGCGCGCGCGGCGGAGCGGGCGCAGCGGTACTACAAGGCGTAGCTAGATAGACAAGGGCGCGGCAGCACCGCCGCGCCCGCCAAGCCGAACCCTGCGAGGTGAGCCATGCGAGGTGAACCATGATTTCCCGCCTGTTGAACAACCGCCATGCGCTGGGGCTGCTGTTCATGCTGCCCACCGCGCTGTTGCTGCTGGTTTTCCTGACGTACCCGCTCGGCCTCGGTGTATGGCTCGGCTTCACCAACACCAAGATCGGCGGGACCGGCGAATGGATCGGGCTGTCCAACTACAGCTACCTTGCCGGCGACTCGCTGACGCAGCTGGCGCTGTTCAATACGATCTTCTACACCGTGGTGGCCAGCGTGGTGAAATTCGCGCTGGGCCTGTGGCTGGCGCTGCTGCTCAACAAGAACCTGCCGTTCAAGTCCTTCTTCCGCGCCATCGTGCTGCTGCCATGGATCGTGCCGACCGCGCTGTCGGCACTGGCATTCTGGTGGATCTACGACGCGCAGTTCTCCATCATCAGCTGGACGCTGGTCAAGCTAGGGCTGATCGATCGCTATATCGACTTCCTGGGCGACCCGTGGCTGGCGCGCTTCTCCACCATCGCGGCCAATGTCTGGCGCGGCATTCCCTTTGTCGCCATCTCGCTGCTGGCCGGCTTGCAGACGATCTCGCCCACGTTGTACGAGGCCGCATCCATCGACGGCGTCACGCCATGGCAGCAGTTCCGCTACGTCACGCTGCCGCTGCTGACGCCGATCATTGCAGTGGTGATGACCTTCTCGGTGCTGTTTACGTTCACCGATTTCCAGTTGATCTATGTGCTCACGCGCGGCGGCCCGCTCAACGCCACGCACCTGATGGCCACGCTGTCGTTCCAGCGCGCGATTCCCGGCGGCTCGCTGGGCGAAGGCGCGGCGATCGCCACGATGATGGTGCCCTTCCTGCTGGCCGCCATCCTGTTTTCATACTTCGGCCTGCAGCGGCGTGGCTGGCAACAGGGAGGCGACAAATGAGAGCGACGGCCGCAGCGGAGCAGCAGGACACCGCGCAGGGGATGGATTACCTGCAATCGATGCCGCGGCGCTGGGTGACCATCTACATCCCGCTAGGCATCTTCGTCTTCGTGCTGCTGTTCCCCTTCTACTGGATGGCGATCACGGCCTTCAAGCCGGATGGCGAACTCCTGATGCGCAGCGCCAACCCGTTCTGGGTGATGGCGCCCACGCTCGCCCACTTCAAGAAGCTGCTGTTCGACACCCCCTACCCGGCGTGGCTGCTCAATACCGTGATCGTCTCCACGATCGCCACCTTTGCCTCGCTGGCCACCAGCGTGCTGGCCGCGTACGCCATCGAGCGGCTGCGCTTCCAGGGCGCGAAGCAGGTGGGCCTGGCCATCTTCCTGGCCTACCTGATCCCGCCTTCGATCCTGTTCATCCCGCTGGCATCGATCGTGTTCCAGCTCGGCCTGTTCGATACGCGCTGGGCGCTGATCCTCACCTACCCCACCTTCCTGATCCCGTTCTGCACCTGGCTGCTGATGGGCTACTTCCGCTCCATCCCCTACGAGCTGGAAGAGTGCGCGCTGATCGACGGCGCGACGCGCTGGGAGATCCTGGTCAAGATCATCCTGCCGCTGGCCGTGCCAGGGCTGATCTCTGCCGGCATCTTCGCCTTCACGCTGTCGTGGAACGAATTCATCTACGCGCTGACCTTCATCTCCTCGTCGGAGGTGAAGACGGTGCCGGTGGGGATCGTCACCGAACTGATCGAAGGCGACGTCTACCACTGGGGCGCGCTGATGGCGGGCGCCTTGCTGGGCTCGCTGCCGGTGGCGCTGGTGTACTCGTTCTTTGTGGAGTACTACGTATCGGGCATGACGGGCGCGGTGAAGGAATAGGCGCATGGCGGCAGCCAGGACGTGTGGGGCCATGGCAGGCTAGAATGCGAGGTTATCCTGCCGTGAGCCTGCGCCCGGCACTGTCGCATTCGAATCACTCCGCCTCCAAGCCTGATCCCATGAGCAAACCCGCCCGCACCCTCACCTTCAAGTGCAAGAAGTGCACCAAGCCCGTCACGCTATTCCTGCAGAAGGTGTCCGCCTGCTCGCACATCACGCCGTACCAGGGCTTTTGCAAGTGCGGTGAGATGGTGCGCCACGCCACCGGCGACAAGGACGCCGTGGAGTCCTTCGTCAACTCGGTCGACGGCAGCTGGGCCCACCATCACCACCATCACCATTGAGCACCCGTAGCACCCCCGCCCCCACCAGCGAGACCTGGCGCCCCGGCGTCAAGGATCCGCTGCGCTTCCTCGCCGCATATCCCGATGGCGTGCTCGACCAGGTGCGCCAGATGGTGGCCGCCAACCGCCTGGGCGAACACCTGGCGAAGAAATATCCCGCGCGGCACACCGTGCAGACCGACCGCGCGCTGTACGACTTCACCGCCGAGCTGAAGCAGGAATTCCTGCGCACCGCGCCGCCAATCCATAAGGTCGCGTTCGACGCCAAGATCGACGTGGTCCATCGCGCGCTCGGGCTGCACACCGCCATCTCCCGCGTGCAAGGCGGCAAGCTCAAGGCCAAGAAGGAAATCCGCGTGGCGTCGCTGTTCAAGGAAGCACCGCCCGAGTTCCTGCGCATGATCGTGGTGCACGAGCTTGCACACCTGAAGGAGAGCGATCACAACAAGGCGTTCTACCGCCTGTGCGAATACATGGAGCCGGCGTACCACCAGCTGGAGTTCGATACGCGGCTGTTTTTGGCGTGGCGCGAACTGGAGGCTGCGCAGGGCTAAGCCAGGCTCCCTTGCGCGCGGCCTGCTGGCTTTGCCTGCGCCGCCAGGCGATGCCAGCCGGCGAAGTTCCCGGACGAAATCGATCCGAGCGGCCTGCCGGCCTCCCCATTCCGTGCACGTCAATCCGGCGCTTCCGCCCCCGCCAAAATACCGAAAACGGCAAGACGCACAAAAAGTCTACATTTTCGATTCTGTTGTATTTACAATCGGCCCAGATCAATGCCTGCAGCATCTTGCGGCCGCACTGGGTCCGCGGCGGTACGTAGCAAGGCGCGCAGCTTTCCACAAACAAAAAGCAAGAAGGCTATGGCAACGCTGATTCCCGCGCTTGGCTCGGTCACGTCGCGCATGACAAGTGGGGAGAGACGCTTCGCGGAGCGGCTCGAAGCCAAGCTGGAAGACGACTACCTGTGCTGGTACGACGTCGCCATTGGCGAAAAGACCCGCCACCCCGACTTCATCGTATTCCACCCAAGCCGGGGCCTGCTGGTGCTTGAGGTCAAGGACTGGAAGCTCAGCACGATCCAGAGCATGGATCAGCGCACCGCCACCTTGATCACCGAGCGCGGCGTGGTGCATGAAATGAATCCGCTGGAGCAGGCCCGGCAGTTCATGTTCTATGTGCTGGACCTGCTGCAGCGGGATCCGCAGCTTGTCTGGCCCACCGGCTCGCTCAAGGGCAAGCCATTCTTTCCGTATGGTGCGGGCATCGTCCTCGCCAACATCACGCGTGCGCAGTTCGAGCAGACCAACCTTGGCGAGGTACTGCCCGCGCACCTGGTGATCTGCAAGGATGAGATGGCGCCAGAGGCGGAACCGGAGGCGTTCCAGAAGCGGCTCTGGGAAATGTTCCCGGTCAAGTTCACGTTCAAGCTGTCGCTGCCGCAGATCGACCGTATCCGCTGGCATCTTTTCCCGCAGATACGCATGCCGGAACAGCGCGCACTGTTCCCGGAAGACACTCAGGATCCGCAGGACATTCCCGACATCCTGCGGGTGATGGACCTCCAGCAGGAGCAACTCGCCCGAAGCCTGGGCGAAGGCCATCGCGTCATTCACGGTGTAGCCGGGTCCGGCAAGACGCTGATACTCGGCTACCGGGCCGAATACCTCGCCAAGGCGGCAACGCGGCCCATCCTGGTGCTCTGCTTCAACAAGATGCTGGCGGCCAAGCTATCCGCGACGATGGTGGAGAAGGGCATTGAAGACAAAGTGCATGTGCACAACTTCCATGCCTGGTGTTCGCGCCAGTTGCAGGCGTTCAACATCGATCTGCCCAAGGGCAGGGCTGACGACGCACTCTTCGAGTCCTTTGTCTCGCGGGTCATTGAAGGCGTCGAGCGCAAGGCCATTCCCGGTGGGCAGTACGATGCGGTGCTCATCGACGAAGGTCATGACTTCCGGCCGGAATGGTTCAAGCTCGTCGTGCAGATGATCAACCCGGATAGCAACTCGTTGCTGGTTCTGTATGACGACGCGCAATCCATCTATGGCGGCACGAAGAAGCGCAAATTCAGCTTCGCCAGCGTCGGCGTGCAGGCAAAAGGCCGCACCACCATCCTGAAGATCAACTACCGCAATACGCAAGAGATCCTGGCGGTGGCGCGCGCCTTCGCCGACGACCTGCTACGGCCGAATGACAACGGCGAGGACGAAGCGCCAACCGTACAGCCGATCGGGGCGGGCCGGCGCGGACAGAAACCGCTACTGATCGCGCTACCCACCATCGAAGCCGAAGCGGAGCGGATCGCGCAGGTCCTGCTCGAAGAAAATCGCACGGGGACGGCATGGGCGGAGATGGCGATCATCTATCGGCATTGGGAAACGGCAGGCCAGGTCACCAGCGTACTCGCGCGCAAGGGCATTCCATTTGAATGCCCGCAGATCACCAAGCGCTTTACGCCGGGTGGGGACAGCGTCAAGGTGGTGACCATGCACAGCAGCAAGGGCCTGGAGTTTCCCCTGGTCTGCATTCCAGGTGTTGGCGCGCCGCACAAGAAAGAAGAACCCATCGAGGACGAGGCCCGCCTTCTTTACGTTGCCATGACACGCGCCACACGCCAGTTGGTGATGACGCATGGCGAGACATCGCATTTCTCCGCGCGGCTGCGGGCGGCATTGGACAAACTGGCTTGATCGCAGGCAAGCGACTGGGACCGGCCTGCAACTAGCGTCGTGGCCGCTCAGCTCAGTCGCAAGCGTAACGGAACGCGTCATCCAGGTTCAGCGGGAGCACCAGTGTACGAAGGTGCGCTGCCTGGGCCGAAGCGCACAGCGCGGCGCGCGTCGAGGCTGTCTTGTACTTCGACGCGTACTCCACGTTGAACACTGCCTTGCCCTGCGCCGTGAACGGCTTGTAGCTCGCGCACTCGTTGTATTGGAAGCACTGCTCGTTCACCGCGAAATCAAAATCAGTCGCCAGTTGCGAGACCTGGTCCACATCATTCTTCAGGCCCACAGCCAGCCCGCGCGCATGCGCCTCGGCTGCGAGAAAGCGGTTGTAGTCCAGCTGCGTGGCCGCCGTCAGCGGAAAACCCGGCTTATTGGTATAGCCATCCACGTTGTCCGGGTCCACGCCATCGCAACCCTTGGACTTCGCCAGATCCATGCGCGCCTGCATGATCTGGCGCACGTTGGCCGAGCGTGTATCGAGCCAACGCTCGCCCGCCCACCCCGACAGCGCCTTGCCCATATCCGTCGCGGCAAACTGTTTGAAATCCGGCCGCCAGTTCTCCGAGCTACCCGCCGAGAAATAGCAGACCACACGCTTGCCCTGCGCCTTCAGGGCATTGATGGTCGCCTGCGGCGTATCCACCAGGTCGATGTCGAAGACCTGCGCCGGGTAGCTCGTGTTGACCGTACCCGTCAGCTGCAACTGCCATGTATCGGCTGCCGTCGGCATCCAGCGCGAGACCGCCAGCGTTTGCGCCGACGGCGCCAGGGTCGCGGCCGACGCATTCACCGCCGACACGGACTTGACGGAAGCATCCGACTCCGCCGACGAGCCATCGCCTCCGCAGGCCGACAGACAGGCGAACGAGGCCACCCATGCCATACGTGCAAGTTTCCGATTCACGGATGTGTTCCTTTTGGTTTGCTACGGTCGGGGTGATGAAACCGGGAAAGCCAGGGCTCTGTCAGGTTGTCGGCCGGTCTGGGTAGACCTTGAAGGGTTTAGCGACAGGGGTAAGGTATTCGGGTTGGATGACGGGCGCAAGACGAGCGCAGGAACCGTTGTATTCGAGGCAGCGCGAAAGGTGTCCGGCCCGAAAAACAAAACGGGCTACGCAATTCGCGTAGCCCGTTCTTAAATGCTGGTGCCGGCTGCAGGACTCGAACCCGCCACCTGATGATTACAAATCAACTGCTCTACCTGATGAGCTAAGCCGGCATGTTTGGTGCAGACCGCGATTCTACTGCATGCGGCGCAAATTGACGATGCCTTCCTGTGCTTACTTCACGACCTTCAGCGAAGGTTTCTTGGCGCCAATGCGGGATACGGGCGGCGGCGTGGGTTCGTCGTCGCCGTTGTGGTCTTCGTTGGCTTCCGCGGTGACCAGCGGCTCGCTTTCGACCGAGGACAGCTTGGGTGGCGGGTTGTTCTCGCGCTCGGTTGCTGCCTGGGTCTCGGGCACGCTGCGCTCCACGGGAAAGGCCATGCCTTGGCCGTTTTCGCGTGCGTAGATGGCGAGCACGTTCTCGATGGGCACGTCGATCTTGCGCGAGATGCCGCCAAAGCGGGCGCTGAAGCCGATCCACTCGTTGCCCATGTCCAGGCCGCTGGTGGCGTCGAAGCTGACGTTAAGCACGATTTCGTTGTTCTTGACGAACTCGCGCGGCACGCTGGTGTTGGCGTCGACGAAGACCGCAATGTACGGCGTGAAGCCGTTATCCGTGCACCACTCGTAGATGGCGCGGATCAGGTAGGGCTTGGTGGAGGTTTCAGGCATTGTGCTTCCAGTGGCGCAGTCCGGCGGCCCGACACGCGCTTGTCGCGTCGGGCCAAAGCCGGTTTAGCGGCGCATCACCTTTTCAGACGGGGTGAGCGCTTCGATGTAGGCCGGGCGGCTGAAGATGCGTTCGGCGTACTTGAGCAGCGGCGCGGCGTTCTTCGACAGTTCGATACCGTAGTGGTCCAGGCGCCACAGCAGCGGGGCGATGGCAACGTCGAGCATCGAGAATTCTTCGCCAAGCATGTACTTGTTCTTGACGAAAATCGGCGCGAGCTGGGTCAGGCGGTCGCGGATGGCGGCGCGGGCGCGCTCGTGGTTCTTCTCGGCGGCCTTGCCCTTTTCATTTTCGAGGGCGTAGACGTGCGTGAAGAGTTCCTTTTCGAAATTGAACAGGAACAGGCGGGCGCGGGCGCGCTGCACCGGATCGGCCGGCATCAGCTGCGGGTGCGGGAAGCGCTCGTCGATGTACTCGTTGATGATGTTCGACTCGTACAGGATCAGGTCGCGCTCGACCAGGATGGGCACCTGGCCGTAGGGGTTCATCACCGAAATGTCTTCCGGCTTGTTGAACAGGTCGACGTCACGGATCTCGAAATCCATGCCCTTTTCGAACAGGACGAGGCGGCAACGTTGGGAGAACGGGCAGGTGGTGCCCGAATACAACACCATCATGGTTGGATTCCTTTGATGCGGGGTCGATTGACTGGATCGGTATTCTGGCAGAACCGATATAGAGAAAGCAAATTAGAGATTCTTGACGCACATTTAAGTGCGTTCAATACGCATAAAAGACTGCTTTGAAGCACATTTATCCGGCATTTTGCCTGCAGCCCATAAAGCAAAAGGGCTGAGGCGGGGTTGCTCTGCACAACACCCGCCCCAGCCCTCTCCCCATCAGGCCCGCAGGCCTTCCGGGGTTTTACCGCGCTTTACTTGATGTCTTTCCAGTACGAAGCGTTCAGTCGCCAGGCGAAGACGGTGAACACGCCGAGGAACATCAATACCCAGACGCCGAGGCGCTTGCGCTGGTTCTGCGCGGGTTCCGCCATCCAGTCCAGGAAGCCAACCAGGTCGCTAGTGGCCTGGTCATACTCGAGCGTGCTCATCTTGCCCGGGGTGATCTGCTCGAAGCCGGCGAACTTGTGCACCTTCTCGCCGTGCTCTTCCACCTCGACGAACTTGGCGGCGCGCTGGCCTTGCAGCTCCCACAGCACGTGCGGCATGCCGACGCTCGGGAACACCAGGTTGTTCCAGCCCGTGGCGCGGTTGTCGTCACGGTAGAAGGTACGCAGGTAGGTGTACAGCCAGTCGTCGCCGCGGGCGCGGGCGATCACCGACAGGTCCGGCGGCGTGGCGCCAAAGAAGGCCTTGGCATCCTTCGGCGGCATGGCGATGGTCATCATGTCGCCCACCTTCTCGCCGGAAAACAGCAGGTTCTCGCGGATCTGGTCGTCTGTCAGGCCGATGTCCTTGAGGCGGTTGTACCGCATCATGGACGCGCCGTGGCAGTTCAGGCAGTAGTTGACGAACAGCTTGGCGCCGCGCTGCAGCGAGGAAAGATCGCTCGTTTGCACGGGCGCCGGCTCAAGGGGGTAACCCCCTTCGTTGGCCATGGCGGGCGCGGCGGCAAAGCAGGCGCCGGCCAGCGCGAGAATCGAAAGCAGCTTTTTCATCTTTTGTCCTTGTGCTCTTGTCGGGATACGTCCGGGCTCAGTGCGGGTGGAACGTGACACGTTCCGGCACTTGCTTGAACTGGCCGACTCGGCTCCACAGCGGCATGGTCAGGAAGAAGGCGAAGTACAGCAGGGTTCCCAGCTGCGACACCTTTTCACCCACCGGCGACGGAGGCTGTACGCCAAGGTAGCCCAGCACGACGAACACCACCACGAACACGACGAGAATGCTCTTGTGGAAGGACGGGCGATAGCGGATCGACTTCACCGGCGAGTGGTCCAGCCACGGCAGGAAGAACAGGATCACGACCGAGCCGCCCATCACCAGCACGCCCCAGAACTTGGCGTCGATGAAGTAGAAGCCCACGGCCAGGATCACGGCGATGGCAAGCGCGCCAACCTTGATGCGGGCGTCCTTGCTGCGCAGGAACACCAGGCCAAGCAGCACCGCGAAGAACACCCACAGGATCGGCAGGAAGTTCGAGGTGGTGGCACGCAGCATCGAGTAGAACGGCGTGAAGTACCAGACCGGCGCGATGTGCGGCGGGGTCTTGAGCGGATCGGCCGGGACGAAGTTGTTCGACTCCAGGAAGTAACCACCCATCTCCGGGAAGAAGAAGATCACCGCGGAGAAGATCATCAGGAAGCCGCCCACGCCCATCAGGTCGTGCACCGAGTAGTACGGGTGGAAGGGGATGCCGTCCAGCGGCACGCCGTTCTCGTCCTTCTTGGCCTTGATCTCGACGCCGTCCGGGTTGTTCGAGCCCACTTCGTGCAGCGCGATGATGTGCGCGACCACCAGGCCCAGCAGCACCAGCGGCACGGCGATGACGTGGAAGGAGAAGAAGCGGTTCAGGGTCGCGTCGCTCACGACATAGTCGCCGCGGATGAACAGCGACAGGTCGCCGCCGATCACGGGGATGGCCGAGAACAGGTTCACGATCACCTGGGCGCCCCAGTACGACATCTGGCCCCAGGGCAGCAGGTAGCCCATGAAGGCCTCTGCCATCAGGCACAGGAAGATCAGGCAGCCGAAGACCCAGACCAGCTCACGCGGCTTGCGGTACGAACCGTACAGCAGGCCACGGAACATATGCAGGTACACCACCACGAAGAAGGCCGAGGCGCCGGTGGAGTGCATGTAGCGCACCAGCCAGCCCCAGGGTACCTCGCGCATGATGTACTCCACGCTGGCGTAAGCCACGGGAATGCCGGCGGCGTTGAGCGTGCCGTCCGGCTTGTAGTTCATCACCAGGAAGATGCCGGTGACGATCTGGATGACCAGGACCAGCAGCGCGAGCGAGCCGAAGAAGTACCAGAAGTTGAAGTTCTTCGGTGCGTAGTACTTGGAAAGATGATCTTCCCAGAGTTGGGTTGCGGGGAAGCGTGCGTCGATCCAGCCAAGCAGGCCGGTCGTCTTTACTTGTTTTTCGGCCGCCATGGTCAAGCGTCTCCTTTTTCATCCTTGCCGATCACGATCTTGGTGTCGGACAGGAACTGGTACGGGGGTACGTCGAGGTTTTGCGGAGCCGGCTTGTTCTTGAACACGCGGCCAGCGAGGTCGAACGTCGAGCCGTGGCAGGGGCAGAGGAAACCGGGATCGGAGCCGAGCTGGGGATTGGAGCCGGGGCCAAAGGGGCCGGAGGGCGAGCAGCCCAGGTGGGAGCAGATGCCCACCACGACCAGCAGATCTTTGTGTTCTGCGCGGGAACGCGTTTCGTTCTTGCAGTACTCGGGCGTCTTCATGGTGAAGGGAACGTCCGAGTTGGGGTCGGCGACTTCGGCATCGGTTTTCTTCAGCGACGCGAGCATTTCCTCGGTGCGCTTCAGGATCCAGACTGGTTTGCCACGCCATTCAACGGTCATCATCTCGCCTGATTTCAGAGCGCTGATGTCGGCTTCTACCGGGGCTCCGGCGGCCTTTGCCTTCTCTGACGGCGCAAACGTACTGACGAACGGAACCGCTACCGCCACGCCTCCGATGCCGCCAGCGACTGACGTCGCAATCAACCAATTGCGGCGACCCTTATCCACGTTCTTCACGTTTTGCTGGTCACTCATTCCAAACCCCAGGGGATGTCAAATTAGATTTTGCGTCAACCGTAAATTGTACCTTAGGCACATGTGGCATTGAAAGGCGCACGATGATTGCGCAACGTACGATAATCGGCCAAAAAAAGGGCGATGTGGCCTGTACGCTTGCGTTACAGGCGGTGATGGGGCAGGCTTTTATCCTGACAACCGTTCAACGAAAGCAACACTGGGAGAAAACATGGGGATGATGTCGGAGTTCAAGGCCTTCGCAATGCGGGGCAATGTGGTCGACCTGGCAGTCGGTGTGATTATCGGCGCCGCGTTTGGCAAGATTGTCGATTCCGTGGTGAATGACCTGATCATGCCGGTGGTGGGCCGCATTATTGGCAAACTCGACTTCTCTAACCTTTTCGTGGTGCTATCCGAGCCGCCGGCGGGCGTGCCGCACACGCTCGACGCCCTTAAGAAAGCCGGCGTTCCCGTATTTGCCTATGGGAATTTCCTGACTATTCTGGTCAATTTCATCATTCTGGCTTTCATCATCTTCATGATGGTACGCGCCATCATGAAAATGCGCGCCGCCGAACCGCCGCCCGCACCGGCCGCCACGCCCGAGGACGTGATGCTGCTGCGCGAGATCCGCGACAGCCTGAAGGCACGCCAGCCCTGAGGCAATGCCGGGCGCGGCCGGCCACCACGCCGGACTCGCGCCATCAACCCGGGATCAAACCGGGTTGGGAATATCGATAAAGGTATGGCGCAGACCGAATTGCTGCGCCAGGTGTTCGCCAAGCGACTGGATGCCATAGCGCTCGGTGGCATGATGCCCCGCTGCCAGATAGGCCACGCCGCTCTCGCGCGCCAGATGGGTGGTCTGCTCCGAGACCTCGCCGCTCAGGTAGGCGTCCACGCCGGCGGCCACCGCCGCGTCGAAGTAGCCCTGGGCGCCGCCGGTGCACCAGCCTACGGTGCGAATCATCTGCTCAGGGTCGCCGATGGCAAGCGGCTCGCGGTTGAGCACGCCACCCACATGGGCGGCCAGCGCGGCTAGCGGCATGGATTGCGGCAAGGTGCCGGTCCAGCCAAGCTGGCCGTCGCCGAAGCGCCCGGTAGGGGTGAAGCCGAGCTGCAAGCCAAGCTGGGCGTTGTTGCCGAGCTCGGGATGGTCGTCGAGCGGCAGGTGATAGGCAAGCAGGTTCACGTCCGCGCCCAGCAACCGCTTCAAACGCGCATGCTTTTGCCCGATCACGCGGGCATCCTCGTTTTTCCAGAAATAACCGTGATGGACCAGGATGGCATCGGCGCCAGCCTCGATCGCGGCTTCGACCAGGGCCAGGCTCGCGGTCACGCCGGTGACGATGTGCGCTACCTCGGGGCGGCCTTGCACTTGCCATCCGTTCGGGCAATAGTCTTTGTATCGAGGTACTTGAAGCAGGTCGTTCAAGTACAATTCAAGATCTTTTGTTTTCATATCCTGCCCAAAATCCAATATGTTGCGCCGCTTTTGGCTGTTCTTTGCTCAGGCTGTCACCGTTGTGCTGGCAGTGTGGTTCGTCGTGGCCACGCTCAAACCCGAATGGCTGCAGCGCGGCCGGGTGGCCGTGCAATCCGGTTCGCCCATCGTTGCGCTGAAGGAAGTCGTCCCCAATGTGGCCGGCTCCTCCGCGCCGGGCTCCTACAGCGAGGCGGCCCAGCAGGCGATGCCGGCGGTGGTCAACATCTTCACCAGCAAGAACGGCAATAAGCAAACGCCTAATCCGCAGGCAGAAGACCCCTGGTTCCGCTTCTTCTTTGGCGATCGCCTGCCGGAGCGGCAGGAGCCGGTCTCCAGCCTTGGCTCGGGCGTCATCGTCAGCGCGGAAGGCTACATTCTAACCAACCACCACGTGGTGGACGGCGCCGACGAAATCGAGGTCGCCCTGACCGATGGCCGCAAGGCCAATGCCAAGGTCGTGGGCTCGGACCCGGAAACCGACCTGGCCGTGCTCAAGATCACACTCAAGGACCTGCCGGCGATCACGCTGGGGCGTATCGAGAACGTCAAGGTCGGCGACGTGGTGCTGGCCATCGGCAACCCCTTCGGCGTCGGCCAGACCGTCACCATGGGCATTGTCTCGGCGCTGGGCCGCAGCCACCTGGGCATCAACACCTTCGAGAACTTCATCCAGACCGACGCGGCGATCAACCCGGGCAACTCCGGCGGCGCGCTGGTCGACGCGCAGGGCAACCTGCTGGGCGTCAACACGGCCATTTATTCGCGCTCCGGCGGCTCGCTGGGCATCGGCTTCGCCATTCCGGTGTCCACGGCCAAGCAAGTGATGGAATCCATCATCTCGACCGGCTCCGTGACCCGCGGCTGGATTGGCGTGGAGCCGCAGGACATGACCCCCGAGATCGCCGAGTCGTTCGGCCTCGAAGCCAAGGAAGGCGCGCTGATCGCGGCCGTGGTCCAGGGCGGCCCGGCGGACAAGGCCGGCGTAAAGCCGGGCGACGTGCTGGTCTCGGTGGATGGACAGAGCATTACCGACACCACCGCCCTGCTCAACGCCATCGCCCAACTCAAGCCAGGCGCGGAGGCCAAGATGAAGGTTGTGCGCCGTGGCAAGCCAACCGAACTGACGGTGATGATCGGCAAGCGCCCACCGCCGCCGCGCCGGGCGCTGCCGCTGGATGAGGAGGAGTAAGCCGGCAGCGGGTCAATCCTTCAGATCCTACACTGGCATCGCCGCAAGCCACTCCACCCAACCCCGCCCTTTGTGGCGGGGTTTTTGTTTTTGGGCTAAACGGCAACGCGTATCGAGCCGGGTGAACGTACCTGGTGCTGCGCTAAGCGCCTGGAAGGGACATGTTGCCTATGCGACTGCGAAGTCCACCGAGCACAGGAGAACACCCGGGGAAGGCGGCTGTAATGGCGAATCCGAACGCCTCGGGACTCGCCGTGCGTGGGGATGCGGGGAATTTACGGGAGGTTCGATGCACGCCGCTTAGAGGACATCGAGGCAGTGCACCATGACTAACCGGCGCCGGGCGTGATCCGAGATCCTGCTTTGCGCGCCGCTCTCGATGCTGCGCGCACAGAACAAAATGCCGGCATCCTTGCGGATGCCGGCATTTTGCAGTCAAGCCAATCTAATGCGAGCTTGCGCCCGCGTTAAATTAGAACTTGTGGCGAACGCCAACGGTAGCGCCGAACTGGTTTGCACCAGGTTGCACGTTGATAGCCGACGAGGTGTTGAAACCATCAACGCCCAGCGACGAACCGTTCTTGTTCTTCACGTACGACAGCGAGGTGTACAGGTCGGTGCGCTTCGACAGAGCGTAGTCAGCCGTAGCAACGAACTGCCACGGATCTGCGCTGGTGTTGCGGAAGTCGTGGTAGTACACCGAACCCGTCAGCGAGAACGCCGGGGTCAGCTGGTAGCCCAGGCCAGCCCAGTACAGGTTGGATGCCGAGTTAGCCGTCGGTGCGCCGGTGATGGTCGCGCCATTGAAGCCGTGAGCGTAGCGATAGCCAGCGTAAACCTTGGCCGGGCCGAAGGCATAGGTACCAGCGATAGCCGCGCGGCGGGTCAGCTGCGTGCCGCTAACGGTTTGGACGCCAGCTGCGTTGTTCGTGTCAACAGCGTTCGATTGGTCATACAAAGCACCGATCGAGAACGGGCCTGCAGCGTAGCTCAGCGCTGCGCTGTATTCGCGGCCGTTCGAGAACTTGCCAGCGGTTTCTTGGCCGTTGTTGGTGAACGAGTACAGAGCCGATGCGGTCAGGCCGCCGAACGTGCCAACGTACTTGACGGCGTTGTCAGCACGCGAAGCGAATTCAGCTGCGGTCGAGGTGATCGAGTAGCGAGTCGAGATCGCCATCGGATCATAGATCAGGCCGAAGTCATACATCAGGGTCTGTTGACGACCCAGGGTGATGGCACCCCACTGGTTCTGCAGGCCGACATACGCGCCACGATTGAACAGGCGGTTGGAGTCGCCAGCGCTACCGGTGTCGGTGTTGAAGCCGCTTTCCAGGACGAAAATGCCCTTCAGGCCGCCGCCCAGATCTTCAACGCCACGCAGGCCCCAACGCGAGCCCGATTGGTTGCCCGACGTCATGCGGTACAGGTTGTCACCGGCTGCGTTAGCCTTGTTGTTGTACGAGAGACCAGCATCAACCACGCCGTACAGGGTCACGCTCGATTGGGCATACGCACCACCAGCGGCCAGGGCAGCTACAGCGGCTGCAAACAGTTTCATCTTCATATCGACACTTTCCTTGTCAACTGATTGGGAAATCTTGGCTTGCCCAAGTGCTTGGGCGACGCATTTACCTTCACGTCTGTTACGTATTATGGGTCAGCCCCCCCAGACGCCAGAAGGCTTTTTCATCGTTAACCATGGTTACGGACACATTTTGTTGTGATGTCGCAACAGCATGGACGACGTTTTTCACCATTTTGGTGCAAAAGTTACGGTGCCAAGCCTTGTTCTCGCCATTCGGCCCGGCCGTCAATCCGGCTGGGCTTCGCTGGCTGCGGCGTCCGCAGCAACGGGCTTTGTGGTGAATCGCGCCATGATCAGCCCCAGCTCATAAAGCGCAATCAAAGGCACCGCCAGCAACAGCTGGGACAGCACATCGGGTGGTGTCACCACGGCAGCAATCACGAAGGCGCCGACGATCACATAGGGGCGAATCTGCTTGAGCTTCTCCAGTTCGACCACGCCGAAACGCACTAGCACGATCACGACCACCGGCACCTCGAAGGTAATGCCGAAGGCCAGGAACATGGTCATGGCGAAGCTCAGGTATTTGTCGATGTCGGTCGACATCTCGGCCCCCAGCGGCGCGTTGTAGTGCGCCATGAAATGGAACACCGTGGGAAACACGAGGAAATAGGCAAACGCCACGCCGCAGATAAACAGGATGTAGCTGCTGCTCACCAGCGGCACGATCAATCGCTTCTCATGCTGGTACAAGCCGGGCGCGACGAACTGCCATATCTGATAGAGCACCCAGGGCAGCGCTATCAGGAAGGCTACCAGCAGCGTCACCTTCATCGGCACGAAAAAGGAGCCGGTGACGTCGGTGACGATCATCCTGCCCCCCTTGGGCAGCGACTCCATCAACGGCCTGGCAAACAGGTTGTAGATGTTCGGCGCCCAGTAGACCAGGCTGACGAACACCAGGATCACGCCCGACGCTGCCTTGACGATACGCGAGCGCAACTCCACCAGGTGAGAGATGAAGGTTTCCTGCGGACCATCGTCTTGCGGGTCTTGGGGATCTTGGGAACGAGAGTCGCTCATGGCGTGGACCGCTCAGCCGGGATGGCTGGCATCGAGGAATCAGTGGCGATACAACGGCACGGCGCGCAAGTCGAAACGCACGACAGCGGTGGCCGGCCGGATACCGGCGTGTGGACAAGCCCCTTCATGCTCACTCGAAGAAAGAGCGAGCGGGGCCGGTGGCGGGACGGTGGCGCTTGACGCGCGCGGCGCCGGATTGCGCCCACACCCGTACATTGTGCTGGCGCTTGTACCACAGGGGCTGCGCGCCTTGCTTGACGCGCCAGCTCTTGCGGCCGTTGTGGGGCTTGTGCGCCGCGTCCCAGGAAGGCACGTAGCCGCTGGCCGGGCTTGCTCCTGCCTGCGTGCTGGAATCGGTGCCAGTCAGTGCATCGTTCAGGGCCTGGCCGTGCTCGTGCACTTCCTTGTGGATGGTGCGCTCGACATCGCGCGCGGCATCCTCGAACTCCGTGCGCATCTTGCGCAGTTCGTCGAGCTCGACCTCGCGGCTGACTTCTGCCTTCACATCATTGATATAGCGCTGCGCGCGGCCGACCAGTGCGCCGACCGTGCGCGCCACCTTCGGCAGCCGCTCGGGACCGATCACCACCAGCGCCACCGCGCCGATCAGTGCAAGCTTGGAAATGCCGAGATCGATCATGCGAGGTTCGAGAGGATGAGGCCGTAACAACGGCCGCCCCGGCCAGCGCGCAGGTCGTCACGCAGGCAAGCGTGGCGAGGCGAACGTGGCCGGCAAGGCATTGCTGCCAGGAGGAAGGACATCGGGCGTGCTGACAAGGATAGGATCGCGCTTACTGCTGGCGCGACTTTTCCTTGGCTTCGACGTCGATGGTGGTGGTGTCGCGCAGCTCCTTGGCGGGCGCGTCCGGCGCGTCAGCGGGGTTCCCGTTGGCATCCTTCATGCCGTCCTTGAAACCCTTCACGGCGCCACCGAGGTCCTGGCCGATATTGCGCAGCTTCTTGGTGCCAAAGACCAGCATGACGATCACCAGCACGATGAGCCAGTGCCAAATGCTAAACGAACCCATTTTCTGCTCCTGATGAAGCCTGGGGCGGCGCCCTGCCACCCCGGCTTGTTGTTCCGTCACTGAAGGCCATGCCGGGCGACGGTTGCCGGCACGGCATCTGACCGAAGGCCACGCGGCCCGCGGTCCTGCATGGGCTGGCTGCCAGGCTGGCTTGAGGCCAGTTTTAAGGCAGCGCCACCTTCCACTGGTTACGCGGGCCGCCAAGCACGTGCAGATGGAGGTGGTACACCTCCTGTCCGCCATCCGGGCCGGTATTGATCACCGTCCGGAAACCATTGCCACAGCCTGCCGCGCGCGCCAACTCCGGCACTTTCAACATCATTTTAGCAAGCACCGCGCCTTCGCCGGGTCCGCAATCGGCCAGCGAATCGACATGCACCTTGGGAATGAGCAGGAAGTGTACCGGGGCTTTCGGGTGGATATCATGGAAAGCCAGCATTTCGTCATCTTCATACACCTTGCGCGACGGTAGCTGGCCGGCCACGATCCGGCAGAAGAGGCAATTGTGCGGTGAATTCATGAAAATTTCATTGCGCGCAGCAAATCAGGCTGCGATTTCGCCAGGAACCCGCCGGGATCCCCGTCAGAAGCATCAGAAACGCTGATCCGGGTACATCGGCTTGCTGTCGTTCAGGTAGAGCCAGCCCTTGACGATACGATACAACATCCACAGGGACAGCACGCCCCATGCCGCAAAGGCCAGCGGTATCAGGAACACCGTAGCGAACAGCACGCCGCCCAGAATGGCCCACGCCACCGACCACCAGAAGGAGCGGATCTGCCAGGCAAAGTGGGAGGCGTAGAGCGTGCCTCGGGTGTCGTCGCGCTTGACGTACCCGACCACGATGGCGATCAGCGCGGTGATGCCGCCGGTCAGCCAGAAAATGGCGTACAGCGCATAAAGGATGTGCGTCAGCTTGCGCAGGCTAGCGAGCCGGTCGTCGTCAGCGGTGATCACATCCCCCATCGTCGTTGCTCCTCGAAGCGGCTCGTAGTTGCGGGTTGCCGGCGGGGCCGGCGCGGTCATTCAACCGCCGTCGGCCTTGCGCTGTGCTTTTTCCTCAAGACCGGACAGTCCTTCGCGGCGAGCCAGCTCGTTGACCACGTCGGCCGGCTTCAGGCCGAAACGGGCGAGCAGCACCATGCTGTGGAACCAGAGATCGGCCACCTCGTACACCACCTTGCCGACCGCCTCCGGACCCAGGCCGGCAGCGCGAGCATCCTTGGCAGCCATCACGGTTTCGGTGGCTTCCTCGCCGATCTTCTTCAGGATGGCGTCGTCACCCTTGTGGAACAGGCGTGCCACGTAAGATTTGTCGGGGTCGCCGCCATTCTCCGGCTTGCGCGACTCCAGCACGGCGGCCAGGCGGGCCAGCACGTCCGCGCTGCTCAAGTGTTGTTCGCTCATGGCTTGGCCGCGTAGATGGTGGACGGATCCTTGAGCACGGGCTCGACGGTCTGCCAGTCACCACTCTCGGCGTCGCCCTCGAACTTCTGGAAAAAGCAGGAATGGCGCCCGGTGTGGCAGGCGATGCCGTCATTCTGGGTGACCTTGAGCAGGACCACGTCTTCGTCGCAATCCAGGCGCATCTCGTGCACCTTCTGCACGTGGCCGGATTCCTCGCCCTTATGCCACAGGCGCTTGCGCGAGCGCGACCAGAACACGGCCTCGCCGATCTCCGCGGTGCGCTGCAGCGCTTCGCGGTTCATGAACGCAAACATCAGCACGTCGTTCGAGCCGACTTCCTGGACGATCACCGGCACCAGGCCGTTGTCGTCCCACTTAACCTTGTTGAGCCACTTCTTTGCCATGTCGGTTCGCCGTGTTCAGATTCGCACCGGAATGCCCTCGCGGGCCATGAATGCCTTTGCTTCGCCAACGGTGTGCTCGCCGTAGTGGAAGATGCTGGCGGCCAGCACCGCGTCGGCGTGCCCCAGCTTGATGCCGTCGGCCAGGTCCTTCAGGCCGCCCACGCCACCCGAGGCGATCACCGGCACAGACACCGCGTCGCTGACAGCCCGCGTGAGCTCAAGGTCGAACCCGCTCTTGGTGCCGTCGCGGTCCATGCTGGTGAGCAGCAGCTCGCCGGCGCCGCGCGCGGCCATCTCGCATGCCCATGCCACGGCGTCCAGGCCGATGGCCTTGCGCCCGCCGTGGGTGAAGACTTCCCAGCGCGCCGGCTCGCCGGGCGCGGAGCTGCGCTTGGCGTCGATCGCGACCACGATGCACTGCGACCCGTAGCGCGCAGTGGCGTCCGACACCAGTTGCGGGTTGGCGATGGCCGAGGAGTTGACGCTGATCTTGTCCG
Source organism: Cupriavidus basilensis (assembly GCF_008801925.2). Classification (NCBI taxonomy): domain Bacteria; kingdom Pseudomonadati; phylum Pseudomonadota; class Betaproteobacteria; order Burkholderiales; family Burkholderiaceae; genus Cupriavidus; species Cupriavidus basilensis. Next base: position 4,052,640 of record NZ_CP062803.1, read on the forward strand.
CACCGGCATTGAGCAGGCGGCGCACGTCTTCCACGGCGCGCACGCCGCCACCTACCGTCAGCGGGATGAAGACCTGGGAGGCCACCGCCTCGATGATGTGCAGGATCAGGTCGCGGCCGTCGCTGGTCGCGGTGATGTCAAGAAAAGTGATTTCATCGGCACCCTGCTCGTCGTAACGGCGGGCGATCTCGACCGGGTCGCCCGCGTCGCGCAATTCGACGAAGTTGACACCCTTGACCACCCGCCCGTTGGTCACGTCGAGGCAGGGGATGATACGTTTGGCTAGCATGAGATTCCTTGCCCGCCACGGCGCTGCGCGCATGCACGGCGCCGGTGGCTGCAATTGTCGCGCGCGAGGCGCGTTGTCTTACTGCTCGGCGCCGAGCTTGTCGGCAAGCGCCTGGGCTTCGGCGAAATTGAGGTCGCCCGAATAGATCGCGCGGCCGCAGATGACGCCCTCGACACCATCCTTTTGCACACTGCACAGACGTTCGATGTCGGCCAGGTTGGACAGCCCGCCGCTGGCGATCACCGGAATCGTCGCCGACTGCGCCAGCTTGACGGTGGCATCGATATTGATGCCCTGCAGCATGCCGTCGCGGCCGATGTCGGTGTAGATGATGGCTTCCACACCGTAGTCCTCGTACTTGCGCGCGAGGTCGGCGACTTCGTGGCCGGTCAGCTTGCTCCAGCCGTCGGTGGCAACCTTGCCTTCACGAGCATCCAGGCCGACGATGATATGGCCGCCGAACGCCGTGCAGGCATCCTTGAGGAACCCGGGATTCTTGACCGCGGCCGTGCCGATGATCACGTACGACAGGCCGCCGTCGAGCCAGCGCTCGATGGTGTTCAGGTCGCGGATGCCGCCGCCGAGCTGGATCGGGATCTCATCGCCCACCTCGGCGATGATGGCCTTGATGGCAGCTTCATTGCGGGGCTTGCCCACGAACGCACCATTGAGGTCGACCAGGTGCAGGCGCCGTGCGCCCTGCTCCACCCAGTGACGTGCCATGGCGGCGGGATCTTCGGAAAAGACGGTGGCCTGGTCCATGTCGCCTTGTTTAAGGCGTACACATTGACCGTCCTTCAGGTCGATGGCCGGAATGAGCAACATAAGTGTGACGAGCGTGATTGAGTGAAAGAGAAAATTGAGCTAGCCACCGTGGCCGGCCAACTCGGTCCCGAAAAAGCCGCTATCGAGGTTCAGGGATTCCAATGCACGAAGTTCCGGTACAACTGCAAGCCCATGGCGGCGCTCTTTTCCGGGTGGAACTGCGTGGCAAAAATATTATCGCGCGCTACCGCGCTCGTAAATAAGACACCGTAGTCGGTTTCGCCGGCAATATGCGCCGGATCCTGCGCATGCACGTAGTAACTATGCACGAAATAGAACCAGCTTTCATCGGGGATGCCAGCCCACAGCGGATGGGCGCGCGCTTGCCGCACCCGGTTCCAGCCCATCTGCGGCACCTTGTAGCGTGAGCCGTCCGGCTGGGTCATGCCTTCCAGCTCGAAGCGGATCACCTCGCCGGGCAACAGCCCCAGGCAAGGCGTGCTGCCGTCCTGCGCCCTACTTTCCTTGCTGAAGTCGAACAGCATCTGTTCGCCAACGCACACGCCCAGCATCGGCTTGCTGGCAGCGGCCTCGATCACCGCCTGCTGCAGGCCGGACGCGCCCAGCGCGCCCATGCAGTCGGGCATCGCCCCCTGGCCGGGCAGCACCACACGGTCCGCCGCGCGGATCGCCTCGGGCTGGTCCACCACCTGCACGTCCGCCTCGGGCGCCGCCGCACGCAGGGCCTGTGCCACCGAGCGCAGGTTGCCCATGCCGTAATCCACAATTGCTATGGTAGTCATGATTTCAAAACAGGCAACAATGTCTTAAGCCCGTCCACAATGAATTCCACGGCCAGCGCCGATAGGATCAGTCCCATCAGGCGCGTGCCGATATTGATGCCAGTGCGGCCGATCACGCGCGCGATCGGGTCCGCCGCGCGGAATACTATATATACCACTGCACCAAGCGCGATCCCAATTCCGACCAGAATCAGCAACTGGTACCAGTGCTGGGTCTTGCCGGCATAGACGATTACCGTGCTGATCGAGCCAGGCCCAGTCAGCAAGGGCAGCGCCAGCGGCACCACCGCGATGCTGGCCTTGGCTTCCGCCTCGTCCTCTTCCTCGGGCGTCGCCTTGGTGCGGCTGGTCTGGGCGTTCAGCATGTTCATCGCCATCATGATCATGATGAGGCCACCGCCCACCTGGAGCGAGGCCACCGAGATATTGAAGAACTCAATGATCTGCTGGCCCAGCAAGGCGGAAATGCCCACTACCGTCGCCACCGAGATCGACGCGATCTTGATGGTATGCCGCTTTTCTTCCTCGGTCTGCTGGGTAGTCAGGCTGATGAAGAACGGGATGGCCCCGATCGGGTTGATCAGCGCCAGCAGCGAGATGAACGACTTAAGCGTATCCATCGGGTTGGGCTAATGTCGCGCTAATGCCGCGTTGGTGCCGCATCGGCACCACATTGATCGGAAATTTGCCGCCGGCGGCGCAGAACGCGCTGCCGTGCGAGGCTGGTGGACGCCGTTAAGGCTCAGCCGACGAGGGTGCCCTTGGTCGACGGAATCGTGTTGCCGGCGCGCGGATCCATTTCCACCGCCATGCGCAGCGCGCGGCCGAAGGCCTTGAACACGGTTTCGCATTGATGATGGGCATTGATGCCGCGCAGGTTGTCGATATGCAGCGTCACCGCGGCATGGTTAACGAACCCGCGGAAGAACTCGATGGTCAGGTCCACGTCGAAGCTGCCCACCCGCGCGCGGGTAAACGGCACGTGGAACTCCAGGCCCGGGCGGCCGGAGAAGTCGATCACGACGCGCGACAGGCATTCGTCCAGCGGCACATAGCTGTGGCCGTAGCGGGTGATGCCCTTCTTGTCGCCGATGGCCTTGGCAACGGCCTGGCCGAGCGCGATACCGACGTCTTCCACCGTGTGGTGGTCATCGATATGGGTGTCGCCGCTGGCTTCGACCTCGAGGTCGAACATGCCATGGCGGGCGATCTGGTCCAGCATGTGGTCGAGGAACGGCACGCCGGACGCCAGTTTCTGGCGGCCGGTGCCATCGAGATTCAGCGAAACGCGAATTTGCGTTTCCGAAGTATTGCGGGTGACCTCTGCAACACGCATGGTGTTAATCCTGCAACGCCGCCTGGAAGGCAGCGAGAAATTGCGCGTTCTCTTCGGGAGTGCTGACCGTGACGCGCAGACAGTTGGCCAGCAATGGGTGCATTTTACCCACGTTCTTGATCAAAACCTTGCGCGCGAGCACCCCGTCGAACACACGGGCGGAATCGTCGACGCGCACCAGCAGGAAATTGGCGGCGCTCGGGTAGACCGTCACGCCCGGCAAGGCGGCCAGTGCGCTGGCCACGGTGGCACGCTCGGCGCGCAGTTGCGCGGCCTGCTGGTCCAGCACGTCGACATGCTCCAGCACGAACAGCGCGGTGGCCTCGGTCAGCACATTGACGTTGTACGGCGGGCGCACCTTGTCGATCTGCGAGAGCCAGGCCGGCGCACCGGCCAGGTAACCCAGCCGGATGCCAGCCAGGCCCAGCTTGGACACGGTGCGCATCACCAGCAGGTTGCCGAACTCGGCCAGGCGCGGCATCCAGGTATCCTGGGCGAACGGCTGGTAGGCCTCGTCGACCACCACCAGGCTCTGGCAGGTCTCGCCCTGGGCGGCGCGCACGATGGCTTCCATGTCATCCGCATCGAACAGGTTGCCGGTGGGATTGTTGGGGTAGGCCAGGTAAATGATAGCCGGCTGGTGCTCGGCCATGGCCGCGAGCATGGCGGCCCGGTCGAGCGTGAAATCCGCCTTGAGCGGCACGCCGACGAATTCCAGCCCGGCAAACTGGGCGGACATGGCGTACATGACGAAGCCCGGTACCGGTGCCAGCACCTTGGCGCCCGGCTTGGCGGCGGCCAGCGACAACATGCTGATGATCTCGTCCGAGCCGTTGCCCAGCAGCACGTCCATGCCCGCGGGCACGTCCATGACCGTTTTCAGGCGCGCGCGCAGCACTTCGCTGCTCGGCACCGGATAGCGGTTCAGCGCCACCTCGGCCAGCCGCGCGGCCAGCTTTGCGCGCAGCGCGTCGGGCAGCTGGTAAGGGTTCTCCATCGCGTCCAGCTTCACCAGACCGTGCGAATCCGGCACATGGTAGGCGCCCATGGCGCGTACGTCGTCACGGATGATGCGTTCGATCAGGGAAGGCTGCACTACGGACATTGGATTACCTCGTTGGTCGGTGGTTGTCGGTGCTGATTGGATTGCTGCAATCCGGCCGGGCGCCGAGAAAACCGGAACCCGGCCGCTGTGCCTCAGTTACGCCTGAGGCGATACTCGGCGCTGCGGGCGTGGGCCTGCAAGCCCTCGCCATAGGCCAGCTCGGCGGCGATCTGGCCCAGCATCTGGGCGCCCTGCTCGCTCACTTCGATCAGGCTGGAGCGCTTCTGGAAGTCGTACACGCCCAGCGGCGACGAGAAACGCGCGGTGCGCGAGGTCGGCAGCACGTGGTTGGGCCCCGCACAATAGTCGCCCAGCGACTCGCTGGTATAGCGGCCCAGGAAGATGGCGCCGGCGTGGCGGATCTTCTCGGCCCAGTGGCGCGGGTTCTCGGCGGAAATCTCCAGGTGCTCCGGCGCGATCGCGTTGGCGATCTCGCAGGCCTCGTCCATGTCGCGTACCCGGATCAGCGCGCCGCGCCCGGACAGCGACGCACGGATGACGTCGCGGCGCGGCATGGCGTCAAGCTGGCGGTGGATGCTTTCTTCCACCTGGGCCAGGTAGTTCGAGTCCGGGCACAGCAAAATGGACTGCGCGAGCTCATCGTGCTCGGCCTGCGAGAACAGGTCCATCGCCACCCAGTCCGGATCAGTGGTGCCGTCGCAGATCACCAGGATCTCGGACGGGCCGGCGATCATGTCGATGCCAACGGTGCCGAACACGCGGCGCTTGGCCGCCGCCACATAGGCGTTGCCCGGGCCAACGATCTTGTCTACCTGGGGCAGTGAGCCCGTGCCGTAAGCCAGCGCGCCAACCGCCTGCGCGCCGCCGATGGTAAACACGCGGTCCACGCCGGCGATCTGCGCCGCGGCCAGCACCAGCTCGTTGCGCACGCCGCCCGGCGTGGGCACGACCATGATGACTTCCTTGACGCCGGCCACGCGTGCGGGGATGGCGTTCATCAGCACGGACGACGGATACGCGGCCTTGCCTCCCGGCACATAGATGCCGACGCGGTCCAGCGGCGTCACCTTCTGTCCCAGCACGGTGCCGTCGGACTCGGTGTATTCCCAGCTGTGGCTGCCGCACTCGATCTTCTGCTTCTCGTGGTAGGCGCGCACGCGCGCCGCCGCGGTTTCCAGCGCGGCGCGGCGCTTGGGCTCGAGCTCCTCGAGCGCGGCTTCGAGCTTGGCCGGCGAGATCTCCAGCGCGGCCATGGAACTGGCTTCCACACGATCGAAGCGCTGCGTGTACTCCAGTACCGCGGCGTCGCCGCGTGCCTTTACATCGGCAAGGATCTGCGCCACGGCGCGATCGATGGCGTCGTCTTCACCGGCTTCGAACGCCAGTACCTTGCGCAACTCGGCGGCAAAGCCCTGCTCGGTTGAATCCAGCCGGCGGATTGCGAGGTTTTCCATAGAATTTTCGTTCATGACTCCATTCCCCAGGCTCTCTCTCGCGCGGCGTCAGGCCAGCGCGGCGGAGGCCCGTTCAAACGCGTCGAGAATCGGGGCAAGCCGCTCACGCTTGAGTTTGAGGGCAGCCTGGTTGACCACCAGGCGCGACGATATCTGCACGATCTCTTCCACTTCGACCAGGTTGTTGGCGCGCAAGGTCCCCCCGGTGCTGACCAGGTCGACGATGGCGTCGGCCAGTCCCACCAGCGGCCCGAGTTCCATCGAGCCATACAGCTTGATCAGGTCCACGTGCACGCCCTTCTTGGCGAAGTGCTCGCGCGCGGTCTGCACATATTTGGTGGCCACGGCCAGCCGCGCGCCCTGGCGCACCGCGCTGGCGTAGTCGAAGCCGGCCGAGGTTGCAACCGACATGCGGCACTTGGCGATATTCAGGTCGATCGGTGCGTAGAGCCCGGCCATGCCGTGTTCCATCAGCACGTCCTTGCCAGCCACGCCGAAGTCGGCCGCGCCGTATTGCACGTAGGTCGGCACATCGGAGGCGCGCACGATGATGACGCGCACGTCCGGATCGGAGGTGGGCAGGATCAGCTTGCGCGAGGTCTCCGGATCCTCGGTGACGTGGATGCCGGCCGCCTCGAGCAGCGGCATGGTTTCGGTGAAGATCCGGCCCTTGGAGAGGGCCAGCGTCAACTGGGTCGGGGAGGGGCTCATCTGCGTCCTTTTATCTTTTCGTGCGCTCAGGCGATGCGGCGGATCTTGGCGCCCACGGCCGACAGCTTGTCTTCCATGCGGTCATAGCCACGATCAAGGTGATAGATGCGGTCGATCACGGTCTCGCCCTCGGCCACCAGGCCGGCGATCACCAGGCTGGCGGAGGCGCGCAGGTCGGTCGCCATCACCTTGGCGCCCGACAGCCGGGGCACGCCGGTGACCACCGCGGTATTGCCTTCGACCGCGATGTCGGCGCCCAGCCGGCTCAGCTCCTGCACGTGCATGAAGCGGTTCTCGAAGATGGTTTCGGTAATGCGGGCCACGCCGCCGGCCACGCTGTTCAGCGCCATGAACTGCGCCTGCATGTCGGTTGGGAAGGCCGGGTATTCGGAGGTACGGAAACTCACCGACTGCGGGCGCTGGGCCATCGTCAGGCGGATCCAGTCTTCACCGGCCTCGATGGCGGCGCCGGCTTCGCGCAGCTTGTCGAGCACCGTGTCCAGGATATGTGGCGACACGCCGCGCAGCACCACATCGCCCAGCGTGGCGGCGGCCGCGCACAGGAAGGTGCCAGCCTCGATGCGGTCGGCGATCACGGCGTGGCTGGCGCCATGCAGGCGATCCACGCCCTGGATCACCAGGCGGTCGGTGCCGATTCCCTCGATACGAGCCCCCATCTTGACCAGCAGGTTGGCCAGGTCGGTCACTTCGGGCTCACGCGCGGCGTTCTCGAGCACGGTCTCGCCGTCGGCCAGCGTGGCGGCCATCAGCAGGTTCTCGGTGCCGGTCACGGTGATCATGTCGGTCACCACGCGCGCGCCCTTCAGGCGCTTGGCGCGGGCATGGATAAAGCCGTGCTCGATGCTGATCTCGGCCCCCATGGCCTGCAGGCCCTTGATGTGCTGGTCGACCGGGCGCGCGCCAATGGCGCAGCCGCCGGGCAACGACACGCGCGCTTCACCAAAACGCGCCACCAGCGGGCCCAGCACCAGGATCGAAGCGCGCATGGTCTTGACCAGCTCGTAGGGAGCCTCGGGCGAGTTGATGTCGGCGCCGTTGAGCGTCACGCGCGTGCCGTCCTGCTCGGCCTTCATGCCCATCTGGCGCAGCAGCTTGAGCGTGGTACCCACGTCCTGCAGCCTGGGAACGTTGTCGAGCGAGATGGTGTCGGCGCTAAGCAGTCCCGCGCACAGGATCGGCAGCGCGGCGTTCTTGGCGCCGGATACGCGGATCTCGCCTCGCAGCGGGCCATTGCCCTGGATCTCGAGTTTGTCCATGTTCTTTCAATTCCGGCCGGCCGCCCGCTGGCGTCCGGCATGTTTCATTACGGTCCGAGGCGGTGCGTCAAGGCGCGCCGCCGCAGCATCTGATACCCGTGGGCCGCCGCGCGAGTGACGCGGGCCCTGATTGTCATGTCCGGCCTGTCGGGCGGCCAGCTTGTTGGTCCGTATTTATTCGTGCGAGTCCGCCTTGTTCCGGCGCTTGGCTTACTGCTTTCCCTCGCCCGCCTGCGCCTGCCATTCGGCCGGCGTCAGCGTCTTCATCGACAGCGCGTGGATCTCGGCGCGCATGCGGTCGCCCAGCGCGGCATAGACCTGCTGGTGCCGCTGGATCAGGCGCTTGCCGTCAAACTGGGCGCTGACGATGGTGGCAAAGAAGTGCTGGCCGTCGCCCTCCACTTCCAGGTGTTCGCAGGGCAGCCCTTGGGCGATGTAGTCACTGACTTGTTGGGGTGTAGGCAGCATGATGGTCTTTTCGCGTTGATTCGCTTGCGGTTCCGGATCTGGCTAGATGGGCTCTTGGCGTTCTGCTCTTGTGGGTAGCGTTCAGTGGCGCAGCTTGTAGCCGCTTTTGAGCAGCTGCAGCGCGACCGTGGCAAGCACCACGAAAGCCGTACCTACGACTGCAAGGCTGAAGGCCGGCGCCACGTCGGAGACGCCAAAGAAGCCATAGCGGAAACCGTCGATCATGTAGAAGAACGGATTGGCGTGCGACACCGCTTGCCAGAAGGGAGGCAGCGAGTGGATCGAATAAAACACGCCTGACAAGAAGGTGGCCGGCATGATCAGGAAGTTCTGGAAGGCCGCGAGCTGGTCGAATTTCTCGGCCCAGATCCCGGCAATCAGCCCCAGCGTGCCAAGGATCGCCGCGCCCAGCACGGCAAACACCAGGATCCACGCGATATTGGCGAAATGCAGGTTGGCGAACCAGGCCGTCACCAGCAGCACGCCCAGGCCTACGGCCAGGCCGCGCACGACGGAAGCCACCACATAGGCACCGAACATTTCCCAGTGCGACAGCGGCGGCAGCATGATGAACACCAGGTTGCCGGTGATCTTGGACTGGATCAGCGACGACGAACTATTGGCGAAGGCATTCTGCAGCACGCTCATCATCACCAGCCCGGGCACAAGGAAGGCCGTGTAGCTGATCTGGTCGTAAACCTTCACGCGGTTCTCCAGCACATGGCCGAAGATCAGCAGGTACAGGATCGCGGTGAGTACCGGCGCCGCCACGGTCTGGAAGCTGACCTTCCAGAAACGCAGCACTTCCTTGTAGAGCAGCGTGCGAAAGCCCACCAGCCCCCCAACCGCCATCGGCGCAAGGTGGGTGTTGATGGCGTCCTGCGTGCCGTCGAATTCGGTTGGCATCTTCATGCTGCAGCCTCCACCGCCGTATCCGGCAGCGCGCCCGGCATATGGCCTTCGCGCCGCATGATCTGCACGAACACGTCCTCCAGGTCTGCCTTGTTGATTTCCATGTCTTCGATCTCGCAGCCGGCCTCGCGGCAGGCGGCCAGGATCGGCTCCACTGCCGGGTAGCCCGACAGCCGCAGCCGCACCGCGCGTTCGCCCGGATTGGACGAAGGCATGCGCAGCGGCTCAAGCGTGGCCGGCAAGGTACCACGGGAAAATGTCAGCGCCAGCTGCAGCCCGGCGAACTGGCTCAGCAGGTTGCTGGTGCGGTCCAGCGCCACCACCTCGCCGAACTTGAGCATGGCGATGCGGTCACACAGCGCCTCGGCCTCTTCCAGGTAGTGCGTGGTCAGGATGATGGTGTGACCTTCGCGATTCAGGCGCGAAATGAACTTCCACAGCGTTTGGCGCAACTCCACGTCGACCCCGGCGGTGGGCTCGTCGAGCACGATGACCGGCGGCCGGTGCACCAGCGCCTGGGCCACCAGCACGCGGCGCTTCATGCCGCCGGAGAGCTGGCGCATGTTGGCGTCGGCCTTGTTGGTGAGATCGAGGTTGGCCATGATCTCGTCGATCCAGTCGTCGTTGCGGGTCAGGCCGAAATAGCCAGACTGCAGGCGCAGCGTCTCGCGCACCGTGAAGAAGGGATCGAAGACCAGTTCCTGCGGCACCACGCCCAGCATGCGCCGCGCCAGCCGGTAATCGGACACTACGTCGTGGCCAAGCACGCTGACGCTGCCGGAATCGGCACGGTTCAGGCCCGCCAGGATGGAGATCAGCGTGGTCTTGCCTGCACCGTTGGGGCCGAGCAGGCCGAAGAATTCGCCCCGCTCGACGGTGAAGCTGACACCCTTGAGCGCTTGCAGGTTGCGGTAGCGCTTGCGAACGTCTTTGAGTTCGATGGCTTTCATGGCCGGATACTGTTTGGCAGGCGCGTCGGGCTTTTGTGGGCTCGCGCGCCGGCCTCCTTGAAATGGCGGGGACCGCCTGGGTGCTTCGACCGTGTCTTGCCCGAGCCTTATATGCCGGAACGGTCGAACAACCCGGAATTATAGGGGATGCGGGAGCAGTCCCGCTTTGAGCACGAGGCGTGGCGTGAGCCGCCGCCCGGGCATCGCGGTAGCAAGCGCAGATCAGCAGCTTGCCACGGATGCCGGTTCAATGTCGGTGGGAAACGGTGACTTGCGCGCCCCGCGCGCCCGCTTGGGCGCCGAGTTGCAGCAGGGAATCGACGCCGTATAGCGTGGCCAGCTCAGCCAGCTGGGCCGGTACGCCGACGAACACGAGCGACTGGCCGCGGCTGGCGGCATCGCGCTGCCAGGCCAGCAAAACGGCGACGGCGGCGGAGTCGACCTGGGCCAGTTTGCTGCAGTCCACCTGGGCTTCGCCCTGGGCCAGGCGTGCCAGCCCGTCACGCAGCACGGCGGCGGCGTTGCGGTTGGTCAGCGAGGTGTCGAGCGAAAGCATCTGGCAGCGGTCCGGGGATGCGGGTCTGGGAAAAAGCACTCCCGCAGGTGCGGGAGCGCTCATTGTAGAACACTTCGGCCAGCCATGCTGCGCCGCAGCCTGCCGCGCAGGCAGGCTCGCAGGCTCAGTTCTTGGCGTTGGCGAGCTGGCGGTTGCGGTCCTGCAGCGTCTTGATCACGCCGTCCACGCCCTGCTGGCCCACGATGGTGTTGAAGCTGCCCTTGTAGGCCTCGGTCAGCCAGGCGCCCAGCACATTGATGTCATAGACCTTCCAGCCTTGCGGAGTCTTCTCGAGACGGTAGTCGAGCTGGATCGGCTCGCCCTTGTTGATGACCTGGGTGCGAATGGTGGCATCGGTATCGTCCGGGCTGCCGCGGTACGGGCGGAACTGCACGCTCTGGTCGCGAATCTGCGCGATGGCGCCCGAATAGGTGCGGATCAGCAGGGTCTTGAACTCGTCCGTGATCTGCTTTTGCTGCTCGGGTGTGGCCTTGGACCAGTTGCGGCCCATGGCAATCTGCGTGGTCTTCTGGAAATTCGCGTTGGGCAGGATCTTCTGCTCAACCAGCGCCGAGATCTTGCCGATGTTCCCGGCCTGCATGTCCTTGTCCGCCTTGACCGAAGTCATCACGTCGCTGACCACGGCCTTGACCAGCCCGTCGGGCGTGCTGGCATCCTGCGATTGGGCGTGGGCGGCGCCGGAAAAGGCAACCACGGTAAGAAAAGGCAGCAACAGTCGCTTCAGCATATTTCGTCCTTATCAATTCGATAACGCAGGGACACCGGAGTACTGCATCCCTGCGCGTTCCGGCGCCAAGGCCGGCAATGGTCATGCGCCGAGTTGGAGTTCGGGCAAGGCCTGCGAGTTCGCGGCGCCGGAGCCTCCGACACCACATTTTCATACTTTGTTGCACCACTCACAGCGGCGACACGAGCCGCGGCAAATCCCACTCAGCGCAGGCGGAAATTGCCGATATTGCCCGGCATCTGCACTGGCGGCGTGGGCAGCGCCTGGTTTTCCTGCGTGGCATCCGGCGGCGGGCTGGCCGGCACGGTATCGTCGCTCTCCGGCGGGTTGCCATCATAGATCTGGTACTCGCGGCGCTGCAGGTATGCATCGCGCAGGAAGGCGTACTTGTCGAGCGCCGCCATCTCGATCAGGCCCGTGGCGCCAAGCAGCGAAGCCCGGGTGTTGACGACACGCACCCCGAACAGCGAGTTGCGCAGCCACACGGGATCGATATACGCCGACGGATCGATCTGGCGGTCAACCAGCATGCCGGCGGTATCGCGCACCGTGCTCGGCCCGAACAGCGGCAGCACCAGGTACGGACCTGCCGGCACGCCCCATACGCCCAAGGTCTGGCCAAAGTCTTCCTTGTACTTCGGCAAGCCCGCCGGCGTGGCGATATCGATCAGCCCGCCGATGCCCAGCACGCTGTTGATGGCCACGCGCATGGTGTCTTCCGCGGCGCGGGTGGGCTTGCCCTGCAGCAGGTTGTTGACGGCCGAGTAGACATCGCTGACGTTGGAGAAGGCGTTGTCGATCGCGGTGCGGATCGGCGACGGAACGTAATCGGCGTACACCTGGGCAACCGGTCGCAGCACGGTCCTGTCGACGGCGTCGTTGACCTTGAAGACTTCCCGGTTGAAGGGCTCGATAGGATCCTTCGGGTTGGCGTTCGGGCCAGTGGCGCAACCTGCCGCCAGCCATGCAACCAAGGCTGCCAGCAAGCAGTTTCGCCCCACGCGCCAGCGCGTGGCAGCACGCCAGCCGGTCATTTCACCACCCCGGCTGCGCCGCTGGCGGCTCCAGCGGCAGCACCGCCTGCATTGTTGCCACCCGCCCCCGCATCGGCGGCCTTGTTGTACAGGAACTGCCCGATCAGGTTTTCCAGCACCACGGCCGACTGCGTCATTGTGATGCGCGAGCCTTCCGCCAGCATGGCGGTGTCGCCGCCCGCCTCAAGGCCGAGGTACTGCTCCCCGAGCAAGCCCGAGGTCAGGATCTTGGCCGAGGTGTCCTTGGGAAACTGGTAGCGCTTTTCCAGGTTAAGCGTCACGGTCGCCTGGTAGGTCTTGTCGTCGAAGCTGATATCCGCCACGCGGCCCACCACCACGCCGGCGCTCTTCACCGGGGCACGCGGCTTCAGGCCGCCGATATTATCGAAGCGCGCCTGCACCGAGTAGGTGTCTTGGAACGACAGGGCGCTCATGTTGCCGGCCTTGAGCGCCAGGAACAGCAGCGCCACGAAACCCGCCACAACAAACAGCCCAACCCAGAAATCGAGTGTATTTCTTTTCATCTGCGTCTCTTCTTCAAGTACTCCGGCTCCGGCGACCGCACCGGCCATGTCAGCTGAACATCAGCGCAGTCAGCAGGAAATCCAGCGCCAGCACCGCCAGCGAGGCAATCACGACAGTGCGCGTGGTGGCGCGCGACACGCCTTCCGGCGTCGGCTTGGCCTGATAGCCCTGGTACAACGCTATAAACGTCACCGCGACGCCAAAAATGAAGCTCTTTATGACGCCATTGAGCACGTCATTGCGAACATCCACGCCGTTTTGCATCTGCGACCAGAACGCGCCCGCGTCCACGCCGATCATCTGCACCCCGACCACATAGCCACCCAGGATGCCAACGGCGCTGAAAATCGCCGCCAGCACCGGCATGGCAACCACGCCAGCCCAGAAGCGCGGCGCAATCACGCGCTGCAGCGGATTGACCGCCATCATTTCCATGGCGGTGAGCTGCTCACCGGCCTTCATCAGGCCGATCTCGGCGGTGAGTGACGTGCCCGCGCGGCCGGCGAACAGCAGCGCCGTCACCACCGGGCCCAGCTCGCGCACCAGCGACAGTGCCACCAGCAGCCCCAGCGCCTGCTCGGAGCCATAGCGATTTAGCGTGTAATAGCCCTGCAAACCCAGCACGAAGCCGACAAACAGGCCGGAGACCGCAATGATCACCAGCGACAGGTTGCCGACAAAGAAAATCTGGTCGCTCACCAGCCGGAAGCGGCGCAGCAGCGCCGGAGACATCGCCAGTACCGTGAAAAACATGCGCGTAGCATGACCCAGGCCGCTGACCGACTGCCGCACCGCGGAGCCGATGCTCGTGAAAAATCCCGTCATCGTCCGGCCCCGCTCACGAAGTCCTCGGCCAGCGACGGCCCCGGATAGTGGAACGGGACCGGGCCGTCGGGCTCGGCATGGACGAACTGATGCACGAAGGGATCCGTCGAGGCACGCAGGGCCTCGGGCTCGCCTTCGGCGGCAATGCGGCCATTTGCAATGAAATAGACGTAGTCGGCGATGAGAAAAGTCTCGTTGACGTCATGCGACACGATGATGGTAGTAGCTCCCAGCGCGTCGTTCAGGCTGCGGATCAGGCGCGCGGTCAGGCCCAGCGAGATCGGGTCGAGGCCGGCAAACGGCTCGTCATACATCAGCAGGGCCGGATCGAGTGCGATCGCCCGGGCCAGCGCCACCCGGCGCGCCATGCCACCGGAGATCTCCGACGGCATCAGCTCGCGCGCGCCGCGCAGGCCGACGGCGTTGAGCTTCATCAGCACCAGGTCGCGGATCATTGACTCGGGCAAGTCGGTATGTTCGCGCAACGGGAAGGCAACGTTATCGAACACGGAGAGATCGGTGAACAACGCGCCAAACTGGAACAGCATGCCCATCTGCCGCCGCACGGCATACAGGTCATGACGGTCGAGGGCGGGAATATTAGCGCCGTTGAACAGCACCTGGCCGCTCTGCGGCCTGACCTGGCCGCCGATCAGGCGCATCACGGTGGTCTTGCCGCAGCCGGAGCCGCCCATGACAGCCACCACCTTGCCGCGCGGGAAGCGCATGCTAAGGCCCGACAGGATTGGCTTGCCGCCCGCCGTATAGGCGAAATCGACAGATTGGAGCTCGACGAGGTTTGAGGCGGAATCGGTCACGTTGGCACCGTGTTAGGCAGTCCGCCATTATAAGGGCTACTACCTAGGGATGCCCGGGACAGTGTGGCGCAATCCACATCCACACAATGCAAATCATTGTTTCATCACATTTGAGTTGCAGGCTTCGGAGATCTCTACTGAAAAAGCGAAGTCAAGGTTCAGTAGGCCCGCCAGTTTGCCGCAAGATCACCTGCCACTGGATCGACTCCGACCGGATCGCTGTCGCAAAGGCTTCCGGCGAATCGCGCAACGGCGTCAGGCCGGCAGCCAGCAGGCGATCCCGCACCTCGCGCTCACCCATCACGCCGTCGAGCTCGCTGGCGATCCGCGCCACGATGGCGTGCGGTGTCTTGGCCGGGGCAATGACGCCGTACCAGGCCGCCGCGCCGTAGCCATCCACCCCCGACTCCTGCAGCGTGGGCACCGTGGGCGCCAGTTGCGAACGCGCCACACCAGTTACGCCGAGCAGGCGCAGATTGCCGCTCTTGACCTGGGCCTGGACGGAAGCAAACGCGCAGAAGCAAGCGCTGACGCGCCCTGCCAGCATCTCCTGCACCACCGCCGCCTCGCCCTTGGCCGTAACCAGCGGCACCCCGTTTGGCACACCATGCACAGCGTATTGGGCATAGAGGTGCGAGGGGCTGCCGGCCTGGCCGGAACCGTAGCTGTAGGAGCCCGGACTGGCATTGACCGCGGCGAGCCATTGCTGCGGCGTGCGCATGGGCAGGCGTGCATCGATCACCAGGAACAGCGGCATGGTCGCGACCCGCGCCACCGGCGTGAAGTCGCGCACTACGTCATAAGGCACCGGCTCCAGGCCGGGCTGGATCAGCATGGTGGCCTGGTGAAACAGCAGGGTATGCCCGTCGGAACTGGCCTTGGCCACCACATCTCCCGCCGTGGTGCCGCCCGCGCCGGGCCGGTTGTCGACGTCGACCGGCACGCCGAGGCGTACCGCCAGGCGCTCGGCCAGCAGGCGCGCCACGGCATCCGGCACGCCACCTGCCGGAAAAGGCACAATCAGGCGAATGGGGCGGACGGGAAACGATATCGGGCGCGCAGACGCCGCCGCCGGGGTAGCCGGCACGGTGACCGGTCGGGCCAGACCGGACCCACTCGCGGCAAGCACCAGGGCAGCGAGGAACAGCGCATGCCTGACGTGCGAAAACAACGGCGGACAAGCCGGCATGGCAGCGGGGTGAAGCAACTTCGCCTTACCTCGCCAAAGTCGCGAAACAATGCGCACTTCGGACATCAATTCCTCCGGGCCACCGGCTTCGCCGTGGCGTCTTGATCGGCTGAAAAGGGATTAGCGAGGCAGTCTTTGTTTTCTTTGTTTTAATTGTCAGGTCATTCTACGAAGAATGCCCAAAACCGCACAGACCACGTTAACCATAGCCGGGACAACCCTGTGAGCACGGCTGGACGCGGATCTCCGGGCGTTCACGGCGCCTGTGCTTCGACGCCGCCTATAATCGCCCGTCATGCGTGAATACACTCCTCGGCCCATGCTGGCCACCGACCTGCCCGCCGTGCTGGAAATCCAGGCCCAGTGCTATCGCGGCATGCTGCTTGAGTCCGCCGCGGCCCTCGGCAGCCGCCTGGCGCTGTCGCCCGCCACTTGCTGGGTGGCCGCCGGCCGGGACGGCGAGCTGGCAGCCTATCTGTTTACCCACATGTGGCCGCAGGACAGCCTGCCAGCACTCGACGGGATGCTGGAGCGGCACTGGGAACGCGCAGGTGAGCCGGCCAGCACGCTGACCTGGTTCGTGCACGATATGGCGGTGGCACCCGCGGGCCAGGGCCGCGGCCTGGCGCCAACGCTCTACGCCGCGGCCCGCGCGGCCGCACTCGCTGCCGGATTGCGCTCGTCGCGGCTGGTCGCCGTGCAATCGGCTGCGGCATGGTGGCGCAGACTCGGGTACGAGAATTTGACGCCTCCCAGCGCTGCCGTGTCCGCCAAACTGTCGGCTTACGGCGACGATGCCGTGCTGATGGGCCGTACGCTGCAGCCAGGCTGAGCGCGCCGCCATAAAAAAACCCGCCCGGCTTGCGCGGGGCGGGTCTTGCGGCGCGAGTAACGCTTCACCGCATCAGCAAAGCCATTGCGCCGATCAGCGCGGCAGCTCGGAATGCCCCATCAGGAAGGCATCGACCGAACGTGCGGCCTGGCGGCCTTCGCGGATCGCCCACACCACCAGCGACTGGCCGCGGCGCACGTCGCCAGCGGCGAACACCTTGGGCACGTTGGTGTGATACGCACGATCGCCTTCGGTGCTGGCACGGGCGTTCTTGCGCGCATCGGTATCCACGCCGAAAGCGGAGAGCAGCGAGCCCACCGGGTTGGTGAAGCCCATGGCCAGCAGCACGAGATCCGCCTTAAGGATGAACTCGCTGTCCGGCACTTCCTGCATCTTGCCGTCCTTCCACTCGACGCGGCAGGCCTTGAGCGCGGTGATCTTGCCGTTCTCGCCAATGAACTCCTTGGTGGCGACCGACCAGTCGCGACTGCAGCCTTCCTCGTGCGAGGACGAGGTGCGCAGCTTGATCGGCCAGTACGGCCATACCAGCGCCTTGTTCTCTTCCTCCGGCGGCTGCGGCAGCAGCTCGAACTGGACGACCGATTCCGCACCGTGGCGGTTCGACGTACCCACGCAGTCGGAGCCGGTATCGCCGCCACCGATCACGATCACGTGCTTGCCATCGGCGCGCAGCGCGTTGGGCTCGTCGCCGGCCACTTCCTTGTTCTGCGGGATCAGGAATTCCAGCGCGTAATGGATACCGTCGAGGTCGCGCCCGGGGACCGGCAGGTCGCGCGGCACTTCCGAGCCACCCGCCAGCACCACGGCGTCGAACTGGTCTTGCAGGGCCTGGGCCGAGATGGTCTCACGCGCATAGTTCTTGATGCCGGCAGGCAGTTCGCCGTCGGTCACCATCACGCCGGCACGGAAGGTCACGCCTTCGGCCTGCATCTGTTCCATGCGGCGGTCGATCAGCCACTTCTCGAGCTTGAAGTCGGGGATGCCGTAGCGCAGCAGGCCACCGATGCGGTCGTTCTTCTCGAACACGGTCACATCGTGCCCGGCGCGCGCCAGCTGCTGGGCGACGGCCATGCCGGCGGGGCCGGAGCCGACCACGGCAACGGTCTTGCCAGTCTTGTGCTTGGGCGGCTGCGGGGCAACCCAGCCTTCTTCCCAGGCCTTGTCGATGATGGCGTGCTCGATCGACTTGATGCCAACCGGTGCTTCATTGATGCCGAGGGTACAGGCAGCTTCGCATGGTGCCGGGCAGATGCGGCCCGTGAACTCGGGGAAGTTGTTGGTCTGGTGCAGCACCTCGATCGCCGACTTCCAGTCCTGGCGATACACCAGGTCGTTGAAGTCGGGGATGATGTTGTTGACCGGGCAGCCGTTGTTGCAGAACGGGATACCGCAGTCCATGCAGCGCGCGCCCTGGATCTTCGCTTCGCTGTCGGACAGCGCGAATACGAATTCCTTGTAGTGCTTCACGCGCTTGGTTACGGGCTCGTAACCTTCGTTCTGGCGCGGAAATTCGAGAAAGCCAGTCGCCTTACCCATGTTGCGTCCTTGGTCATGCTGAGCGGCACCGGCGCATGCGCCGGCCCCGCTGTGAGGTCAGTATCTTGTGAGGCCGACGCGAATCTGCGACAGCGCTCATGCTTGGTCGGGCTCGCTGCCCTGCCCCTGGGGCTCAGGCGGCGATGGCTTCCCGGTCGCTGTCTTTCGCTTCCTGCTCCTTGGCGTACATCTCGCCCAGTGCGCGCTTGTACTCGGTCGGGAAGACCTTGACGAACTTGCGGCGTGCCGTGGTCCAGTCGGCCAGCAATGCCTTGGCGCGCTCTGAGCCCGTGAAGCGGAAATGCTGCTCGATCAAGCCCTTGAGGATGACTTCGTCAAGCTGGCGCTGGCCGCCCACCTTGTGCCAGGAAGCGGGCGACTGGCCCTTCTCCTGGTCTGCCGCGGCCAGCACCGTTTCCAGTGCCACCATCGAGGTATTGCAGCGCTTGTCGAACAGGCCGTCCTCGTCGTAGACATAGGCCATGCCGCCCGACATGCCGGCCGCGAAATTGCGCCCGGTGCCGCCCAGCACCACCACGGTGCCGCCGGTCATGTACTCGCAGCCATGGTCGCCCGTGCCTTCCACCACCGCGGCCGCGCCGGAGTTGCGCACCGCGAAGCGCTCGCCCGCCACGCCATTGAAGAAGGCCTCGCCGGCAATCGCGCCGTACAGCACGGTGTTGCCCACGATGATGTTGCGGGTCGGGTCGCCGCGGAACTCATGCGGAGCGCGCACGATCACGCGGCCGCCGGACAGGCCCTTGCCCACGTAGTCGTTGCCGTCGCCCACCAGGTCCAGCGTGACGCCGTGCGCCAGGAACGCGCCGAAGGACTGGCCGGCGGTACCTTGCAACTGGATGTGGATGGTGTCGTCAGGCAGGCCTTCATGGCCGTACTGCTTGGCCACCACGCCCGAGAGCATCGCACCGACGGTACGGTTGACGTTCTTCACCGGCTGGATGAACGACACGCGCTCACCCTTGTCGATGGCCGGGCGTGCCTTGGCGATCAGCACGTGGTCCAGCGCCTTGCCGGCTTCCAGCGACAGGCCGTGGTCCTGCACGTCGGTATGGAAGCGCGGCACCTCGGCGGGGAACGGTGCCTGGTAGAACACGCGGCTGAAATCAAGGCCGCGCGCCTTCCAGTGCTCGATGCCGGGCTTGGTGTCGAGCAGGTCGGCGCGGCCGATCAGCTCGTCGAACGTGCGGATGCCCAGTTGCGCCATGATCTCGCGGGCTTCTTCGGCGATGAAGAAGAAGAAGTTCACCACGTGCTCTGGCTTGCCCTGGAATTTCGCGCGCAGCGCCGGATCCTGCGTCGCCACGCCCACCGGGCAGGTGTTCAGGTGGCACTTGCGCATCATGATGCAGCCTTCGGCCACCAGCGGTGCGGTAGCGAAGCCGAACTCGTCGGCGCCCAGCAGCGCGCCGATGACGACGTCGCGGCCGGTCTTCATCTGGCCGTCGGCCTGCACGCGGATACGGTTGCGCAAGCCGTTGAGCATCAGCGTCTGCTGCGTCTCGGCCAGGCCCAGCTCCCACGGCGTGCCGGCGTGCTTGATCGACGACAGCGGCGAAGCGCCGGTGCCGCCGTCATGGCCGGCGATCACCACGTGATCGGCCTTGGCCTTGGCCACGCCCGCGGCCACGGTGCCCACGCCCACTTCGGACACGAGCTTGACCGAGATATCGGAGGCCGGATTGACGTTCTTCAGGTCGTGGATCAGCTGCGCCAGATCTTCGATCGAGTAGATGTCATGGTGCGGGGGCGGCGAGATCAGGCCCACGCCCGGCACCGAGTAACGCAGCTTGCCGATGTAGTCCGAGACCTTGTGGCCGGGCAGCTGGCCGCCTTCGCCAGGCTTGGCGCCCTGTGCCATCTTGATCTGGATCTGGTCGGCGGACGCCAGGTATTCGGCGGTCACGCCGAAACGGCCAGAGGCCACCTGCTTGATCTTCGAGCGCAGCGAGTCGCCAGCCTGCAGTTCCTGGTCGCGCACCACGGCTTCGGAGCCCAGCAGGCCCTGCAGCGTGTCGCCTTGCTTGATGGGGATGCCGCGCAGCTCGTTGCGGTAGCGGTTCGCGTCCTCGCCGCCTTCACCGGTGTTGGACTTGCCGCCGATGCGGTTCATCGCGACGGCCAGCGTGGCGTGGGCTTCGGTGGAGATCGAGCCCAGCGACATGGCGCCGGTGGCAAAGCGCTTGACGATCTCCTTGGCCGGCTCCACTTCTTCCAGCGCAATGGCGCGGGTCGGATCGACCTTGAACTCGAACAGGCCGCGCAGCGTCATGTGACGGCGGCTCTGGTCGTTGATGATGTTGGCGTATTCCTTGTACGTCTGGTACGCGCCCTTGCCGTCGTCGGCGCGCACGGCGTGCTGCAGCTTGGCCACCGAGTCCGGGGTCCACATATGCGCTTCGCCGCGAACGCGGTAGGCGTACTCGCCGCCGGTCTCCAGCATGGTGTCCAGCACCGGGTTGTCGCCAAAGGCGTCCTGGTGCAGGCGCAGCGCTTCCTCGGCCACCTCGAAGATGCCGATGCCTTCGACATTCGTTGCGGTGCCATGGAAGTACTTCTGCACCAGTTCGCGCGACAGGCCGATGGCTTCGAAGATCTGCGCGCCCGTGTACGACATGTAGGTGGAGATGCCCATCTTGGACATCACCTTCTGCAGGCCCTTGCCGATCGCCTTGACGAAGTTCTTGACCGCCTTCTCGGGCGACAGATCGCCGGACAGGCCTTGTGCCATGTCGGCCAGCGTTTCCATCGCCAGGTACGGGTGCACGGCTTCGGCGCCGTAGCCGGCCAGCAGCGCGAAGTGATGCACCTCGCGCGCCGTGCCGGTTTCCACCACCAGGCCGGCCGAGGTACGCAGGCCCTTGTCCACCAGGTGGTGGTGGATGGCGGACGTTGCCAGCAGCGCGGGGATGGCCACGTGCTCCGCGTCGACGCGGCGGTCCGACACGATCAGGATGTTGTAGCCCGAGCGCACGGCATCCACGGCTTCCGCGCACAGCGAGGCCAGGCGGGCTTCGATGCCTTCCTTGCCCCATGCCTGCGGGTAGCAGATGTTCAGTTCATACGAACGGAACTTGCCGCCGGTGTAGTGCTCGATATTGCGGATCTTGGCGATGTCCTTGAAGTCCAGCACGGGCTGGGACACTTCGAGGCGCATCGGCGGGTTGATGTTGTTCAGCTCGAGCAGGTTGGGCTTGGGTCCGATGAAGGACACCAGCGACATCACCATGTTCTCGCGGATCGGATCGATCGGCGGGTTGGTGACCTGGGCGAACAGCTGCTTGAAGTAGTGGTACAGCGTCTTGTTCTTGGACGACAGCACGGCCAGCGGGCTGTCATTGCCCATCGAGCCGGTGGCTTCCTCGCCGGCCAGCGCCATCGGCGCCATCAGGAACTTGACGTCTTCCTGCGTGTAGCCGAAGGCTTGCTGGCGATCCAGCAGGCGTGCGTCGGGCTTCTTCTCGGCAGCCACGTCCTCGGGCTTGGCATCGAGCTCGTCGAGCTTGATGCGCACGGCGTCGATCCAGCTCTTGTAGGGCTTGGCGTTGGCCAGGTTGTCCTTGAGCTCCTTGTCGTCGATGATGCGGCCTTGCTCCATGTCGATCAGGAACATCTTGCCCGGCTGGAGGCGCCACTTCTGCACGATGCGCGATTCGGGGAACGGCAGCACGCCGGCTTCCGAAGCCAGCACCACGATGTCGTCCTCGGTCACATAGAAACGTGCCGGGCGCAGGCCGTTACGGTCCAGCGTGGCGCCGATCTGGCGGCCATCGGTGAAGCAGATCGCGGCAGGGCCGTCCCAGGGCTCCATCATGGCGGCGTGGTACTCGTAGAAGGCGCGGCGGTTGTCGTCCATCATGGTGTGCTGTTCCCAGGCTTCCGGGATCATCATCATCATGGCGTGGACGAGCGGGTAGCCGGCCATCGTCAGCAGTTCGAGGCAGTTGTCGAACGATGCCGTGTCCGACTGGCCGGGATAGATCAGCGGCCACAGCTTGGGCAGGTCGTCGCCCAGCACCGGCGACGAGATCGCGCCGGTCCGTGCGTTGACCCAGTTCACGTTGCCCTTGACCGTGTTGATTTCGCCGTTGTGGGCGACCATGCGGTACGGGTGGGCCAGTTCCCAGGCCGGGAAGGTGTTGGTGGAGAAGCGCTGGTGCACCAGGGCCAGGGCCGAGACGGCGCGCGGGTCCTGCAGGTCCAGGTAGTACTCGCCAACTTGCGTTGCCAGCAGCAGGCCCTTGTACACGACCGTGCGCGCCGACATCGACGGCACGAAGTATTCCTTGCCGTGCTTGAGCTTGAGCGCCTGGATGGCGTGGCTGGCGGTCTTGCGGATCACGTAGAGCTTACGTTCCAGCGCGTCCGTGGTCATGATGTCGCGGCCGCGACCGATGAAGATCTGGCGGAT
Source organism: Cupriavidus basilensis (assembly GCF_008801925.2). Classification (NCBI taxonomy): domain Bacteria; kingdom Pseudomonadati; phylum Pseudomonadota; class Betaproteobacteria; order Burkholderiales; family Burkholderiaceae; genus Cupriavidus; species Cupriavidus basilensis. The sequence continues at coordinate 4,075,184 of NZ_CP062803.1, forward strand.
CACCGGCTCGGTGGTGCGCACCGTCGGCGACATCGGCATGGCGGCGTCCACCGGCACATCGCGCCAGCCCAGCACGACCTGGCCTTCCAGGCGCACGGTGCGCTCGAGCTCCTGCTCGCAGGCCAGGCGGGAGGCGTGCTCCTTCGGCAGGAAGATCATGCCCACGCCGTACTCGCCGGACGGCGGCAGGGTCACGCCCTGCTTGGCCATGTCTTCGCGGTAGAACTGGTCCGGGATCTGGATCAGGATACCCGCACCGTCGCCCATCAGCGCATCGGCGCCGACCGCGCCGCGGTGATCCAGGTTTTCCAGGATCTTCAGGCCTTGCAGGACGATCTCATGGCTCTTCTTGCCCTTGATATGAGCAACCATGCCGACGCCGCAGGCGTCTTTTTCATTGGCGGGGTCGTACATGCCCTGGGCTTGCGGACGCGAGACAGGCGCATGCGCAGCGGCGGCAGACTCTGCGGCCTGCGCTTGGGCCATCGTTTGCTTTGATTGGGATTGCGATTGGTCCACGGGCTTGATTCCGGTGAGGGCTGCGAGCCAGCAAGGCAGACCGGAACGGGGACCGCACTCTTCCGCCGGGGCCGGTTGAAAACCGGGGACGGGGAACCAGAGAGACAGCGGGGCCGCAGCGGCGTACACAGGCGTGACGCGCCGCACAATGAATGTGGGTGGAGGAACTATAAAAGAATCGTACGCGTCCCGCAAAATTTTTAAATGGGGTCAGATCAAATTAAGCCTCGCACCACAACGGTGATGGTCTTTATTTGGGGACAGATAAAGTATGGTGCATCGCGGGACGTGCGTTGCTGATCTCGCCGCGGTCTAGCGTGCCGTACTTCGCACGCCCTGGCCCGAGGCTAGGCCGTATCCGGCTCGGACTCCCTGTCCATTGCGGATCGGCCCGCCGGGCGGCCCTTGGGCAACGGCTTCACGCGCCGCCCGCCCTGGCGCTCCAGTTGCGCAAGGAAGGCCGCGTCACCCAGAGGCCAGCCGCTATGCGCGTGGCTGCGAAGTGTGGCCAGCGTCATCGACGACAGCCCTTCGGCGGTGACGGCACGGTAATTGGATTGGCGCTCGAACGGCGTATTGCCCAGCGCCCAGTACGCAGAGTGATCGCTCACAAAGGGGCTGGCCTCGATGCCGGCATGGTGGCGATAGCTGCTCCAGCGATCCCCTTCGGCCGAGATCACCTCGCCGGCACGCACGGCGTTGCCCTCCACGTACTGCATGGCCGGCAGCATCCAGGCAGCGGGATCGAACACCGCCGAGCGAAAGCGGCCATCCCATAGCGTGCCCGTACGGTCCGCGACCCGGTTGAAATAGCGCGCGTAGCGGCGCCCTACCGCTTGCATGGTGAGGCTGAGCGAATCGGCATGCCGGGGGGTCGCCACGAGGTGGACATGATTCGGCCGCAAGGCGTAGGCGTGGATCGCCAGGTCGTACTCGCGCGCGGCCATGCGCAGGCAGTCCAGGTAGTGGAGGTAGTCGTCGGTGCCAAGGAAGACGGGCTGACGATTGTTGCCGCGTTGCAACACCAGTGCCGGCAGCGCAGCCGGGGAGAAGCGAGGAAGTCGGGCCATGATGGGCGAAGGGAATCGGCGATAGGCGCTTGCCGGTCGGATGGCTCAACCGGAAGCGATGCCCGATGATAGCGCAGCCGCAGCCTGATCCGTCCCCAATTTTCCCGCTGGCCGCGCTGGCCTAACTGCCTTCGTCGACGGCAAAAATGCGGCGGTGCTCCCGGATCGCATAGCGGTCGGTCATGCCGGCGATGTAGTGCGAGATCAGCCGGGACGGGTCACGGCCTTGCCCCGCCTGGTATTGCGGCGGCAGCAGGCGCGGATCCGCCATGAAGACATCAAACAGGTCGGTGATGATGCGCTGGGCCTTGGAGGACATGCGCATCACCAGGTAATGGCGATAGAGATGGCGGAAAAGGAAACGCTTGAGCGCCGCCGCTTCCTCGCGCACCGGCGCGCTGAAGGCCACGAGCGGGCCTGCTGCCCGCACGGCCTCGATGTTGCGCGGGTTGGCGGCGGCAATGTTCTGGCTGGTGGTTTCGATCAGGTCGACGATCAGCGTGTTGATCATGCGGCGCACGGTTTCGTTGATCACGCGCCGCCCGTTGATACCGGGAAATGCCGCCATCGCCTCGGCGCGGTGGCGCCCCCACATCGGCACTTCGTCCATCTGCTCAAGCGTGAGCAGCCCGGAGCGCAGGCCGTCGTCGATATCGTGGTTGTTGTAGGCGATCTCGTCGGCCAGGTTGGCCAGCTGGGCCTCCAGCGAGGGCTGCGTTCCCTCCAGAAAGCGCCGGCCCAGTTCGCCAAGCGCAGAGGCATTGACGCGCGAGCAATGCTTGAGCACGCCCTCACGCGTCTCGAACGTCAGGTTGAGCCCGTTGAAGCCGCCATAGCGCTCCTCCAGCTCATCCACCACCAGCAGGCTCTGCAGGTTGTGCTCGAAGCCCCCGTGGTTCTTCATGCAGTTGTTCAGCGCATCCTGGCCGGCATGGCCGAAGGGCGTGTGGCCAAGATCGTGCGCCAGCGAGATGGCTTCGACCAGGTCCTCGTTCAGGCGCAGGTTGCGGGCGATGGAGCGGGCGATCTGCGCCACTTCCAGGCTATGGGTGAGCCGGGTGCGGAACAGGTCACCTTCATGGTTGACGAAGACCTGGGTCTTGTACTCGAGCCGCCGGAAGGCCGTGCTGTGGATAACGCGGTCGCGGTCGCGCTGGAATTCCGTGCGCGAGGATGAGGCCGGTTCGGCATGCACCCGCCCGAGTGTCTGCGCGGAGCGGGCGGCATAGGGAGCGAGATGGCTTTCGAGGTCGGTCATGCGGCAATCCGGTCAGGCGTCCGGCCAGGTGGCGGTGCGCCGCCCGGCCGGCATTGCAAGGCACAACCGATCGCATCAGGCGACCGGCGCCTCGGTGGGCGGCCTGAGCACCGCGTGCTGCAAGGTAGCGCGCAGGTCAGGGTCTGGCACGGTGGTGATGAAGGCTTCGCCCAGCTTCCTGAGCAGAATGAACTTGATGCTGCCGGCTTCTGCCTTCTTGTCCACTTTCATCAGCTCGATATAGCGGTCGGTGCCCAGTTCCGGCGCGACCACCGGCAGCATGGCGGCGCGGATAAGGTGCACCACGCGCGCGCGCGTTTCGGTGTCGATGAAGCCGAGCCGGTGCGACAGATCCGCCGCCATCACCATGCCGCAACCCACGGCCTCGCCGTGCAGCCACTCGCCGTAGCCCATGCCAGCCTCGATCGCGTGGCCGAAGGTGTGGCCAAAATTAAGCATGGCGCGCAGGCCGCCCTCGCGCTCGTCCTGGGCCACCACGGCGGCCTTGATCTCGCAGGAGCGCTTGACCGCCAGCGCCATGATGTCCGGGTCGCAGGCGTTGAGCGCGCGGATATTGCGCTCGATCCAGCCGAAATACCCGGCATCGGCCATGGCGCCATGCTTGATCACCTCGGCCAGGCCCGCCGCGAGCTCGCGCTCCGGCAGCGTGCGCAGGGTGTCGATGTCGGCAATCACCGCATTGGGCTGGTGGAAGGCACCGATCATGTTCTTGCCGAGCGGGTGATTGATGCCGGTCTTGCCGCCCACCGACGAATCCACCTGCGACAGCAGGGTCGTGGGCACCTGCACGAACGGCACGCCGCGCATGTAGCAGGCAGCGGCAAACCCGGTCATGTCGCCTACCACGCCGCCGCCCAGGGCGATCAGCGTGGTCTTGCGGTCGGCGCCCGCACTGAGCAGCGCGTCGAAGATCAGGTTGAGCGTTTCCCACTGCTTGAAGGCTTCGCCGTCGGGCAGGGTCACGGTGCGCACGGTCTTGCCAAGCGCTGCGAGGCTGGCCTGGACGCGGGCGGCGTACAGCGGCCCTACGGTCTCATTGGTGACGATGACGGCATGCTGGCCACGCACATGGGGGCGGAACAACTCGGTCTGGTCGAGCAGGCCGGTGCCGATATGGATGGGGTAGCTGCGCTCCCCGAGGCTGACTTCAAGGGTGATCATCGTGATTCTGGTCCTGCGCCGGGAGGTTGTCCGCGCACTCGCCGTCTGCCCCTTCGGGTTCTTCGGCGGCAACGGTGAAACCGGCCATTTCAAGTTGCATCAACACCATATTAGCAAGCTGCGCCACCGAAGGCTTGCCAGTTTCGATGATGAAATCCGCCACCTCACGGTAGAGCGGGTCCCGCTCGCCATAGAGCGTTTCCAGCCTTCCCTTGGGGTCTTCGGTCTGCAGCAGCGGGCGATTGCGGTCGTGGCGGGTGCGCAGCCACAGGTCGTGCGGGCTGGCGCGCAGGTAAACCACAGTGCCGCGCGCCTTCAGGTGAGCGCGATTCTCCGGGCGCAGCACGGCGCCGCCGCCGGTGGCCAGCACGATGCCGCGGCGCTGGGTCAGTTCGTCGATCGCCTGCGCCTCGCGGTCGCGAAAGCCCGCCTCACCCTCATGCTCGAAGATGATCGGGATACGCACGCCGCAACGCGCCTCGAGTTCGTGATCCGAATCGAAGAACGGGTAGTTCAGGCGCCGGGCCACGGTACGGCCGACGGTGGTCTTGCCGGCACCCATCAGGCCAACAAAGAAAAGGTTCGGGCGGGTGACTGTCACTGGCGTGTCGGGCGGGAGCCGGATCTCTGGCCGGCCCTCGCGGTGGAAAACTGCATCATCTTCTTATGTTGGGACGATCCGGGCAAGTGGCGAGGCGCAATCGGCACAAGGCAACCCGCCTCGCGACACGCCTTGCGCGCCGGCCACATACACCCCCGCCCAACCTTTCTAGCCCGCCTGGACAATAAAAAAGCCGCATCGGAACGATGCGGCCTGTCAGTCTACTGCATCCGGCACGCGCGGGCGCTATTTCAGCGACACGCTGTCGTTGAGCACGCGCGGCGTCAGGAACACCAGCAGCTCGGTCCGGTTGTTGACCTTGGCGTTGTCCTTGAACAGGTTGCCGAGAATCGGGATGTCCCCCAGCAATGGCACCTTGTTCACATTGGTGGACTCGGTCTGGCTATAGATGCCGCCAATCACCACCGTGCCACCGTTCTCCACCAGCACCTGCGTCTGCACGTGCTTGGTGTCGATGGCAAAGCCCGAGGTGGTCTGGATGCCCACGCTGTCCTTGTTGACGTCGACGTCCAGCAGCACATTGCCTTCCGGCGTGATCTGCGGCGTGACTTCCAGCTTCAGGTTGGCCTTGCGGAACTGCACCGAGGTGGCGCCGCTGGAGGTGGCAGCCTGGTAGGGCAACTCCGTGCCTTGCTCTATCAGCGCCTTGATATTGTTGGCGGTGACCACGCGCGGGCTGGAGATGATCTTGCCCCGCCCGTCCGCTTCCAGCGCGGACAGCTCGAGCGCCAGGAAACGGCCGGCCGTGTTGCTGAACAGGCTGACCGCGACCGAGCCCGGGTTGACGCCGTTGATCGCCGCCGCCGGCAGGCTCAGCGCCGGGCCGTTGTCCCAGGTTGCGTTCTGCGTCACCGGGCTGACCACATTGGTGTAGGTGTTGCCGTAGCCGGCACCCGCCGTCTTGGAGGCAAAACCCAGCCTGACGCCCAGGTTGCGGCTGAAGGTATCGTTGGCCTCGACGATGCGCGCCTCGATGATCACCTGGCGCACCGGGATGTCGATCTTGCCGAGGAAACTCTGCACCTCTTCGAGCTTGGTCGCGATATCGGACACGAACAGCTGGTTGGTACGGGGATCGGCCGTCAGCGAGCCACGCTTGGACAGCATGCGAGTGTTACTGGCAGCCGCACCGCCTATGCCGACCGCCCCGACTGCGCCCACGCTGCCCAATGCGCCCGCGCCGCCGACGCCACCGGCACCCGCCGCGGCCAGCCCAAGCAGCATGCGCCGCACGTCTTCGGCACGCTGGTAGTTGAGCTGGAACACCTGGCTGCGGATCGGCTCGAGGTCATTGATCTGCTGCTGCGATTCGAGCTCGAGCTTTTCCTTGGTAGCCAGCTCGGCCTTGGGCGCCACCCACAGCACATTGCCGTTGCGGCGCGAGGCCAGTCCCTTGGCATCGAGCACGATCTGCAGCGCCTGGTCCCAGGGCACATCCTTCAGGCGCAGCGTCAGGTTGCCCTGCACGCTTTCGCTGGTGATGATGTTGAGGTTGGTGAAATCGGCAAACACCTGCAGCAGCGAGCGGATATCGATGTTCTGGAAGTTCAGCGAGAGCCGCTCGCCGCGAAATCCTGCCCCGCTGATCAGCTTGGCCGGATCTTCCTTGACCGGGCGCACTTCCACCACGAACTGCGTATCGGTCTGGTAGGAGCTGTACTCCCAGTTGCCTCGCGGCTCGATGGTGAGGCGGGTGCTGCCGTTGTTGTCGCTCGCGCGCATGCCCTGCACCGGCGTGCCGAAATCCGTCACATCAAAGCGCCTGCGCATGCCGTCGGGCAGCGAGGTATTGAGGAAATCGACCACCACGTTCTGGCCCTGCTGCGCGATATTGATGCCGGAATCGCGCGAGGAAAGATCCACCACGATGCGGCCAGCGCCATCCTGGCCGCGGCGGAAATCGATATTGCGCACGGTCGGCCGCATCGCGGGCACTGCCGGCGCCTGCGCCGAGCTGGGGGCGAACGTCGGCACCGCCGCGCGGGCAGTCGGGGCGACATTGTCGAGCAGCACCACGAACAGGTTGCCGCGCACCTCGGTGCGATAGCTGGCCACCCGGGTCAGGTCGAGGATCACACGGGTGCGATCGCCGATCTGGACCACATTGGCGCTCTTGAGCAACTTGCCGCCGAAGTCATATTGCGCCCGCCCGGCCGAGAAGCCGGTATCGAGAAAGTCGATGGCGAGCTTGGGCGGATTCTGCGTGGTGAAGTCGGCCGGCTTTTGCGCCGGCGGCCCCTGCATCTCGACCGTGAACACGGTCTGCTCGCCCACCGTGGTGGCATCGACGCGCTTGATGGCGTTGCCCGGCGTCGGTTGCGCCAGTGCAGCCGGCGCGGCCAATACCAGCGTCATCATTGCGGCGCCCGCAAGCGCCCGGTACCAGCGACCCATGATCATGCCGACCCCTCCAGCTTCAGGCTGGTCATTTTCTCTTTCCACTCGGCTACCCCTTCCCGGACCAATTCGCGCAACACGATCTCCTGATCGTTGATGCGGACCACCCGGCCGTAATTCTGGCCGAGATACTGCCCCACCTTGACGTGGTGGATCTTGTTATCTACTTGCACGACGCCGTAGGTCTCGCCGCTCTTCTTCATGGCGCCCAGCATCTTGAAGTTCTCCAGCGGGAAATCCTCCAGCGGCTCGCGCCGGCGGCCGGATTCCGGCGACTCGGACAGGACCCGGTTCAGGTCGCCGATCTTGTTCTGGGCAAAGGGCTCGGGCGCGCTGCGGCCCGCGTAGTCGCGCGGCACGTAGGGCTTGGGCTCGGGCAGCGGCGCCGGCGGCGGCGCCTTGGCAGCCTGGGCTTGCGCCATCCACTGGCGCAGGCCGTCTTCCTCGCTGCCCCCGCAGGCTGCCAACAGCGCGGCGCCGATCAGCGCGCAAGCGCAGGCACGCAGGCGCGAAGCCTGGATCGCTGGCATCATTTCTTTGCTCCCGCGGCCGTCTTGGCCGCCGCGGCTTCCGCCTTGCGCTGCGCCGCCTGTTCGTCAGGGTCCAGCGCGCGGTAGGCCATGGCCGTGGCTTCCATCGTCAGCCCGCCATCCTTGCCGGTAGTGAACTGCAGCCCCTGCATCGAGACGATGCGCGAGAGCGCAGCAACATCGGCGTTGAACTGGGCCACGTCGTGGTAGCGGCCGGTAACCTTCAGGTTGACCGGGATCTCGGCAAAGTAGGGCTTGATCACGGCGGCTTGCGGCTTGAACAACTCGAACTGCAGGCCGCGCGCCACGCCAGCGTGATTGACATCGGCCAGCAGCGCGTCCATCTCGGTCTTGTTGGGCAACTGGCGCTCTACCAGTGCCACGCGCTGCTCCACCTCCGCCTTTTGCTTGCGCAGCGCGTCCAGGTTGGCCACCTGCGCCACCTTGCTCAGGTAGGACTGCTTCAGGGTGTCCTGCTCGGCATGCCGGCGATCGAGATCCTCGAGCTTGCCGCTCCAGTAGAACTGCCAGCCCAGCAGCAGCACCAGCACCGCAGCCAGCACCGCGAACAGCACGCGTGGGGCCCCCGGCCAGGTTTCCGGCTCATTGAGGTTCAGGCCACGGAACTGCGCGGTGAGATCGTTCAGCGTGGCGAGATTGATTTCGCTATTGAGTGCCATGGTCAGCCCTTTCCGCCTGCTGGCGCACTCGCGCCGGCGAGGCCGGCCTTGCCCTTCTTGCCGTCCTCCGGCGCTTCCGGCGCACGGTAGGCAAAGCGCATGGAGAAATCGAACAGGCGCCGCTGCTCGCGCAGGTTGTTGGTCATCATCACGGCCTTGGATTCGCCCAGCTCGGCCTTGTCCAGCCACTGCACCTGACTGAGGTTGCGCAGCAACTCCGACACGCGCTCGTTCGACTGCGCGATGCCAGTCACGGTAAAGGCGTCGCCGGTCTGCTTGAGGGTGGTCAGGTACACGCCTTCGGGCACTTGGCGCACCAGTTCCTCCAGCAACTGCACGGGGCGGTTGCGCTCGTTCTGCAGGCCCTCGATGGCCTTCTGCCGCTGCAGCAGCCCTTCGATATCCTTGCGCAGCGTATTGACCTCGCGGATCTGCCCGTCCATGCGGTTGTTCTCTGCGAGGAGCACCTGGTTCAGGCTGGACACGGCATCGACGCGGTGATCGATGTACATGCCGCCCAGCAGCACCACCAGCGCGCCGGCGCCGGCCGCGCCGCCCAGCAGGGCGTAGACCTTCTTGCGCCGCGAGGCCCTGCGGGCTTCGTGGTAAGGCAGCAGATTAACTGTCGGGATCGAATTGGTGGACATGCGGCTTCCCTCGCTGGCTTACTGCAGGCCGCGCAGCGCAAGCCCGGCGCTCACGATGTAGGCCGGCAGGTCGCGCTGCAGATAGCGCTCGTTGACCTTGACGGCTGTCATCATGTTGGCAAAGGGGTTGGCCAGCGTGGTGGTGATCTCGGTTTGCTGCTCGATCGCGGCGTGCACGCCGACCAGCGACGCATGGCCACCGGAGAGCAGGATCTCGTCGACCCGGCCGATGCTCGAAGCTGACAGGAAGTTGCGCACGGCGCCTTGCACCTCCACCGCCAGCGCCTCTAGGGAGGGCTTGAGCAACTGGGTGCGCCAGGCTTCGGGCAGCGTATTCTTGCGCTTCTTGATCTCGGCCTTGAGCGCGTCCAGCGTAAACATGCGCGCCGCGCTCTGGGTGAGCTGGTCGCCGTAGCTGTTGAGCGGCTGCTCGTAGAGTTCTTTCCAGCCTTGGTAGAAGATCGCCTTGGAGCGGCTGCCGCCAAGGTGGATCACTGCCACCACGGGCAGTTCCTTGGCATCGGTGGCGCTGATGTCGGCAGACACGCCCAGCATCTGCACCACGGAGCGCTGCACCGCGTATTCCTCGACGTCCATCACGTGCGGCTTGAGTCCGGCCATTTCGGCAGCGGTCACGCGCTCCTGCACACGGTCGCTGTTGGCAGCGGTCACGCGCACGCCGATGCCGCCCTCGGTTTCGCTGGGGCCGATCACGGCGAAATCGAAATTGACGGCCTGCGATGGCGGATAGAGGCGATGCGCCTCGGATTCCACCTGGACGTAAAGCTCGTCCTCGGACAGGTTGTCCGGCAGGCTGACGGTCTGCGATTCGGTCAGCATCGAAGGCACGCCGAGCACCACCTCCTTGGAGCGGATGCCGGCTTTGCCGAGGGCGCGCTTCAGAGCGATGCCAACGGCTTCGATATTGACCACGTTGCCATCGGCAACGGCATTACGGTCCAGCAGTTCGCTGGCACATTTTTCCAGCCGATAGTCGTTCTTGCCACTGCCCACGGACAGCTCGACTACCTTAACGCTGGACGACCCGATGTCAACGCCGACCGTCGTACGGCGCAACAACCCCGACAAGATACCTCGCCGCAAGGTGACCCCCTGACCGTTGAACTCGCCTTGGCTTGGTTGCTCTAATTTGGCGAGTCTGTATTGTTTCTTGGATGAAACGTTTTGCTCTTTTAGTTGGTGGATTCTCACCAAAAAACGGGGCGCTGGCAATGTGCCGGTTTGACCACGATTGCTTTTCATCAACACCCCTCACAAAGCGTTGCCAAAATCCCACGGTACCCCTCGCCCTACCCACTTCGCCCATCTTTTCGTTTCATGCAGATCTCAATCCCATTACATCTTGTAACAGCGCGATAGCGGCTTGCGCGCCACAGCGCGCCGGGAGCGGAGTATCCCGGGAGATATAATCCCGGCACCTCTAACTAGGTATTTCCCTTATGGCCACAGCACAACAGAAGCCGTCCCTACCTGCCCGACGTCCGATCTGGATGCGGCTGACCTTTTGGGCCCTGGGCCTGCTGGTAGCCGGGATCGTGGCGGTGGCACTGCTGGTGGGATACGCGCTGCTGGTGGCCGCGCCCAACCTGCCATCGCTCGACACCATCACGGATTACCGTCCGAAGATCCCATTGCGGATCTACACGGCCGACAACGTGCTCATCGGTGAGTTCGGCGAGGAACGGCGCAATTTCGTGCCGATTGCGGAAATACCGGACGTCATGAAGAAAGCCGTGCTGGCCATCGAGGACGATCGCTTCTACGAACACGGCGGCGTCGACTTCGTCGGCGTGCTGCGCGCCGGGCTGGCCAACCTGCGCGGCGGCCTGTCGCAGGGCGCCTCCACCATCACCATGCAGGTGGCGCGCAACTTCTTCCTCTCCAGCGAAAAGACGTACACCCGCAAGCTGTATGAAATGCTGCTGGCCTACAAGATCGAGGCCAACCTGTCCAAGGACCAGATCCTCGAGCTGTACATGAACCAGATCTACCTGGGGCAGCGCGCCTATGGCTTTGCCAGCGCGGCCCGGGTGTATTTCGGCAAGTCGATCAAGGACGTGACGCCGGCCGAGGCCGCCATGCTGGCCGGCCTGCCCAAGGCGCCGTCGGCCTACAACCCGGTGGTCAACCCCAAGCGCGCCAAGGTACGCCAGGAGTACATCCTGCAGCGCATGCGCGACCTGCGCTACCTCACGCCCGAGCAATACGACCAGGCCATCCACGAAGAACTGAAGGTGCGCGGCGAGGGCAATGAGTTCTCCACCCACGCCGAGTACGTGGCCGAGATCGTGCGCCAGTTGATGTACGCGCAATACCGCGAGGAAACCTACACCCGCGGCCTGACCGTCTACACCACGCTGAACAAGCCCGACCAGGACGCTGCCTATGAGGCGGTGCGCTCGGGCATCATGAATTACGAGCGCCGCCACGGCTACCGTGGCCCCGAGGCCTTTATCGACCTGCCCGCCGGCGCGGACGAGCGCGAGCAGGCCATCGACGACGCGCTGCTGGAGCACCCGGGCAGCGACGACCTGCGCTCGGCCGTGGTCACCAGCGTGACGGCCAAGCAGGTCACCGCCACGCTGCTGTCCGGCGAAGTCGCCACCATCGAAGGCCAGGCGCTGCGCTTCATCGCGCCGTCGCTGGCGGCCAATGCGCAGCCCAAGGCCAAGATCCGGCCGGGCGCGATCATCCGCGTGACGCAGGACGAAAAAGGCGCATGGACGGTCACGCAGCTGCCGGAAGTATCCGCCGCCTTTATCTCGCTCAACCCGGAGGACGGCGAGATCCGCTCGATGGTTGGCGGTTTCGATTTCAACCGCAACAAGTTCAACCACGTGACGCAGGCCTGGCGCCAGCCCGGCTCCAGCTTCAAGCCGTTCATCTACTCCGCGGCGCTGGAAAAGGGCTTCTCCCCCGCCACGGTGATCAATGACGCGCCACTGTCGATCAGCGATAACGGTGGCCAGGTGTGGGAGCCGAAGAACTACGACGGCAAGTTCGAAGGCCCGATGACCATGCGCCGTGCGCTGGCCAAGTCCAAAAATCTGGTGTCGGTGCGCATCCTGCGCGCCATCGGCACCCAGTACGCCCAGGACTACATCACGCGCTTCGGCTTCGACGCTGACAAGCACCCGGCCTACCTGCCGATGGCGCTGGGCGCGGGCAGCGTCACGCCGCTGCAGATGGCGGGCGCTTACTCGGTGTTTGCCAACGGCGGCTACCGCGTCAACCCCTACCTGATCCAGAAGGTGGTCGATTCGCGCGGCAACGTCATCTCCGAAACCAAGCCGCAGCGCGCCGGGCAGGACGCGGTACGCGTGCTCGATGCCCGCACCGCCTTCATTGCGGACTCCATGCTGCGCGACGTGGTGCGCACCGGCACGGCCAACAGCGCCAAGCAGCGCCTGGGCCGCAACGACCTGGCCGGCAAGACCGGCACCACCAACGACGCCGTCGACGCCTGGTTCGCCGGCTACACGCCCAAGCTGGTGGCGATCGCCTGGATGGGCTACGACCAGCCCAAGAGCCTGGGCGTGCGCGAGACCGGCGGTGGCCTGGCCCTGCCGATCTGGGTAGGCTACATGGGCAAGATGCTCAAGGGCGTACCGGAACTCCCCGAACGCCAGGCCCCGGAAGGCGTGGTCATGGTGGGCGGCGACTGGACCTTCGAGGAAAATGCGGGCGGCGCTGGCGTGGCTTCGGTTGGCCTTGGCGATCCGTGGCCTGGCAAGCCGGACGAAAGCACGCAATCGCCCGCCGACGTCGAGGCAGAGAAAAAGCGCATCCTGGAAATGTTCGGCGGCGGCTGAGGGGCGCCGCCGGGACAGCTTCCCGCCAATGAAAAAGCCGGCTTCGCGCCGGCTTTTTTTCGTGCCTGGGCGAGAGCGCTCAGGCCAGTTTCAACGTCACCCCCGCCTGCTGGCTCACATAGCCCGATAGCGCCGCATACAGCTCACCGCCGCCGCGCGTATCGACCCAGCGCTGGCCATCATGGCGAAAATGGAAACCACCCGAGCGCGCGGCCACCCACAGTTCCTGCATGGGCGCCTGGCTGTTGACGATGATCTTGGAGCCGTCTTCGAATTCGAGCTCCATGAGATTGCCGGCACGGTTGATTTCGATATCGGCGTCGGCCGCGTCGGCGGCGGTTTCCACCGAGCTTTCCAGCCGGTCCAGCTCTTGCTGGGCCAGCGCCAGGAACTCACTTTCACTCATGGGGGGCATGCTAAACTCCAAGACCGCCGGCCAGCGCCGCTATAGCTATAGCGATGTAGTGCCGTAGCCGGCAGCGTATTGAAAAGTACTTCGTCTTTCCGGTGGCCCCGCCGCGCTCCGCTTGAGGGACACTCCGGGACGATCGGGGACGACCCTGGACGACATTTTAAGGACGACCCGATGTTGCGTCGTGTTGCGATTGTATCGGCGTTTGCCGCCAGCCTTGCGATGCCCCTGCTGTCGGGATGCGGCATCCGCGGCCCGCTGGTGATGCCCAAGCAGCCTCCCGCACCGGCGCAGCCGGGTGTACCGGATCCCGGCCTGGGCAACCCGGCCGTGCCGAATCCGGCGGCGCCCCGGGGCTCCGCCTCCACTGCGGCACCCGCCACGGCCCCGGACGCAGTGCCGGCCGCCACCCCCACCGCCAAATAACCATGACCGCCTTCTTCCATCGCCACGACGGCGCCCTGAGCGTCGAGCACGTGCCGCTCGCGCGCATTGCCGCCGAATACGGCACCCCTACCTACGTCTACTCGCGCGCCGCGCTGACCGCCGCCTACCAGGCCTACGCCGCTGCGTGCCAGGGGCGCCGCGCGCGCGTGCAGTACGCCATGAAGGCCAATTCGAACCTGGCGATCCTGCAGGTCTTTGCCAGGCTCGGCGCGGGCTTCGATATCGTCTCTGGCGGCGAGTTGCAGCGCGTGCTGGCAGTGGGCGGCGATCCGCGCAAGGTAGTGTTCTCGGGCGTGGGCAAGACCGCCGCCGAGATGGAACTGGCGCTCCAGCACGATGTGCTGTCGTTCAACGTGGAGTCGATCCCCGAGCTGGACCGCCTCAATGCCGTGGCCGGCCGCCTGGGCAAGCGCGCGCGCGTGTCGCTGCGCATCAACCCGGATGTGGACGCCAAGACCCACCCGTATATTTCCACCGGCCTGAAGGGCAACAAGTTCGGCATCGCCTTCGAGGACGTGCTGCCTACCTACCGCGCCGCCGCCGCGCTGCCGCACCTGGAAGTCGCGGGCATCGACTGCCATATCGGCTCGCAGATCACCGAGGTCGCCCCTTACCTGGAAGCGCTGGACAAGGTGCTGGACGTGGTGGAAGCGCTGGAACGCGAAGGCATCAACCTTGAGCATATCGACGTGGGCGGTGGACTCGGCATCACTTACGACGACGAGACCCCGCCGGACATCACCGGCTTTGCCCGCACGCTGCTGGACCGCGTGGCAGAGCGTGGCCATGGCCATCGCGAGGTGCTGTTCGAGCCGGGCCGCTCGCTGGTGGGCAACGCCGGCGTGCTGCTGACCCAGGTCGAGTTCATCAAGCCAGGCGCCGCCAAGAACTTCTGCATCGTCGACGCGGCCATGAACGACCTGGCCCGCCCCGCCATGTACGAGGCCTACCACCGCATCGAGCCCGTGCAGCTGCGCGAGGCCGCACAGGCCACCGCCCTGACCTACGACGTGGTCGGCCCGGTGTGCGAATCCGGCGACTGGCTCGGCCGCGACCGCGCCCTGGCGGTGCAGCCGGGCGACCTGCTGGCCGTGATGTCAGCTGGCGCCTATGGCTTCGTCATGAGCTCCAACTACAACACCCGCCCGCGCGCGGCCGAAGTCATGGTCGACGGCGACGACGTGCACCTGGTGCGCGGCCGCGAGCACGTGGCTGACCTGTTCCGCGACGAACGCCTGCTGCAAGGCTAAGCGCCCGCCCTCCCCGTCACCGCGCCAAGCTGCCAGCAACACTCACCATGGCCGTCGAGAACTTCGACAAGCTGCGCGGCCAGCACTTGTTCAGCCCGGACGACGCCGTGCCGGCGGCGCTGGCCGGGGGACATCTTGAAGCCCTATGGCTCCCCGGGCGCGAAATGACGCTCTGCCTTTGAGTTCTACCGGTGTGCCTTGAAGCCAGTTGCAGGCTTGCGCCACCACCACCAGACCCGCATCGCCAGTAACCCGAACACCACGGCGGCATAGATCGATACCGTGCCAAAGTCGTGCTTGCCTGCCTTATGCCACCAGTAGTGCAGGATCGCCAGCACGGCAATGGCATACACCGCCCGGTGCAGCCCTTGCCAGCGCTTGCCACCCAGCCACTTGACCATGGCATTGGCTGAGGTGGCCGCCAGCGGCACCATCAGCACGAAGGCGGCAAACCCCACCGTGATGAAGGGGCGCTTGGCAATGTCCTTGATCATGTAGGCCACATCGAAGCCCCGGTCCACGGCAAGCCACAACAGGAAGTGCTGCAGCGCGTAGAAGAAGGCAAAGAGCCCGAGCATGCGGCGCAGCCGGATCAGCCAGTTCCAGCCCGTGAGCCGGCGCAGCGGCGTCACTGCCAGCGTGACGCACAGCATGACCAGCGTCCAGGTGCCGGTCGAGCGTGTGACGAACTCCAGCGGATTGGCACCGAACTGATCGGTAAAGCCGAGGTAGAGCAGCCGCAGGAAAGGCAGCATGGCAAGCAGCCACACCGCCATCTTCACCGTGCGCACGCGTTCCGGCGCAAGCGTCGCGAGCCCGGGCTGCCCGGCCGCTCGCGCCGGACGCACCGCCTCGCGCGACGGGGACATATCCGGGGGCGCCATCAGAAGAACTTCCGCAGGTCCATGCCCTGGTACAGCGACGCCACCTGCTGCCCGTAGCCGTTGAACGGCAGCGTCTTGCGCTTGGGCGCGAACAGCGCGCCAAAGCCGCTGCCTTTGTCCTCGCCGATGCGGCGCTCCGTAGCCTGGCTCCAGCGCGGGTGATCCACGTCCGGGTTCACGTTGGAGTAAAAACCGTACTCCTGCGCCGCGGCAAGGTTCCAACTGGTGGCGGGCTGCTTGTCGACAAAGCGGATCCTGACGATGGACTTGGCGCTCTTGAAGCCGTACTTCCAGGGCACCACCACGCGCACGGGCGCGCCGTTCTGGTTGGGCAACACCTCTCCGTACAGGCCAAAGGCCAGCAAGGTCAGCGGGTGCATCGCCTCGTCCAGGCGCAGCCCTTCGGTGTAAGGCCAGTCCAGCACGCGGGCGCTGACACCGGGCATCTGCTTCTTGTCGTTGAGGGTGACGAACTCCACGTACTTCGCGCCCGGCTGCGGCTCGACGCGGCGGACCAGCTCGGCCAGCGCATAGCCGCTCCACGGAATCACCATCGACCAGCCCTCCACGCAGCGCAGACGGTAGACCCGCTCTTCCATCGGCATCAGGCGCATGAGTTCGTCGATGTCATAGACCTTGGGCTTCTTCACCAGGCCTTCGACCGCGAGCTGCCACGGCCGGGTCCGCAGCGTGCCGGCGTTGCGCGCCGGGTCCGCCTTGTCGGTGCCGAATTCGTAGTAGTTGTTGTACGTGGTGACGTCCTCGTAAGGTGTGCGCTTCTCAGGCACCACGTACGCATTGTTGGGCGAGGCCGGCAATTTCTGCCCGCGCGGCGCCTGGGCAAGCGCATCGCGGGCGAACCATGGCGCTAGCGTACTCCCCGCTGCGCCCGCTGCTGCCAGCGCCAACAGGCGGCGCCGTGCGTCGAAAACACCGCGGGGCGTGATCTCGCTGGCGGCAATATCGTCGCCGCGCAGCCATTTCGGAGAGGGGATCAGCATCGTTGTTCCTCGTTACGTGCCATATGCAAAATGCGGTTCACCGTTCGTGCCTGGCCCGGGTGGGGCCCGCCTGCACGATTGGACTTGGGCTTGAGTCGAATGGTGCGAGGGAATCCTGACAACTTTTTCAGGGCCCGACGTCGCCGTCGCATCGCCTGACCTACGTACGCATGGCAGCCGGCAATCGGATGCGGGGCGCTCCGCGCAACGCATGACCGAGGCTCAACCGCCCTGATACTGCCGGTAAACGGCCTCTGCCAGTGCCAGCAAGGGTGCGCGCTCCAGCGGCCCGGCCAGCGCGAAGCCAAGATCCCGGTCTACCCAGTAGAAGGCCATGGTACGCGCCGCAGCGGCGGGACGCTCACTTGGCCCCGGGCCCATGCGCTCCAGCCGGAAGCCCGTATCGGGCGTGTCGCGCGCCATGTGCCGCAGTTGCAGCGATAGCCGGGTGCCATCGTCGGCCTCATACATCAGGATGGCCGACGGGCCGCCCTCGGCCACGCCAAGACGGCCCCCGATCAGGTGGAATCCCTGGGCGCGCAGGTCCGGCACCCGCAGCGGTGCCCCCAGGCGCTTGGACAGCCAGGCAACAAGATGGGCTTCATCGGTGGCCGCTACTTCGACCGGATGGCGCACCTCCGGCGCATAGACGACATGACTGGCCAGCGCCTCGCGCGCGAAGCGCTCCATCGACGGCGCCCCGGCCGCCAGCGTATCCGCGCGATCGTGCGCAATCCACCCGATCGCGCCGCCTGCCGCCAGCGAGGCAATGCTGGCGGCCAGCGCCATGCCCCAGCCGGCGGACCGCCGCGCCGCATTGCGGCTACTGCCCCGCAGCTTTGGCGGAAGTGCCGTTAGCGGCACCGATTCATTGAGCACGCGGTCGAAGGCCGCGTGCAATTCGTCCGTCTGCCGCCGCCAGCCTCCCACGCGCGCCGCGGTCTCGGGATGGGCGGCCAGGTACGCCTCCACCTCGGCGCGTCTTGCGGGATCGAGCTGGCCATCGGCGTAGGCGTGGAGATCGGCTTCGTTGACTGGGGACATCATTTGACTCGCTGCAGTCCAGCCGCGCGGCCGGCTGCCGGCTGGTTCGCATCGGCCGCCTTGGCTGGCGTGCCTTCCATCAGCATGCGCATCTGCTCCCGAGCCCGTGACAGCCGGGACATCACGGTGCCCACCGGCACCGCCAGCACCAGCGCCGCCTCGGCATAGCTGAGCTGCTCCAGGCCGACCAGCAGCATCACCGCGCGCTGCGCCTCGGGCAAGCGGGCCAGCGCCCGCGCCAAGTCCAGCCGCAGGCCGGGCTCAGGCCCAGCACTGGGTACGTCGGGCAGCGTGTCGGTATAGGTCACAAGGTCGGCGCGACGGTATGCGTTCACGCGCAGCCGGTGCATCATGGTCAACAGCCAAGACAGCAGGCCATCCGCGCCATCGCCCCACCAGGCGCCCGTGCGCAGGCGAAAGCGCCAGCGGTAGCGCAGCGCGCGCTCCAGCGTGTCCTGCACCAGGTCGTCGGCGGATGCGGTGTCCCCGGTCAGGCCCCGGGCGTGGCGCCGCAAGCGCGGCGCCAGCGCCACCAGTTGGCGGTCGAAACCGTCCATGCCGTCAGGCTGCCGTGGTCCGTATCAGGGCGTTGCCGCGTGCCAGACGTTGTTGAAGTTGTCGCCCGTGCGGTCGCCCGGCTTGGCATCCTTGGAGAAACGGTAGAGCGGCTTGCCGCGATAGGCCCATTGCTTGCCGCCATCGTCGCGCGTGATCACGCTGTAGTCGCCCGTGGCGCTGGTGCCGGGCGCGGCCATCAGGGGCGGCCAGTTGGTAGCGCAGCCGCCGTTGCAAGCGCTCTTGCCGGCCGTGTCACGGTCGAACGTGTAGAGCGTCAGGCCTTGGGGATCGGTCAATGTGCCACCGGCAACCTTCACCGTGGGCGGCATATCGCCGGCGCTGCCACCCATGCTGCCCATGCCCGAACAGGCGGACAGCAGGACCGCTGCAGAAGCGAGCGCGAGCACGGCGGGACGGGACAACGATGCGAGGGAAACGACTGCGTTGGGACGGGAAAGGGCCATGATGTCGATCTCCATGCGATGCGGCACCGCCAGCCGGCGCCGTCCCTTCAGTAAACACCGGATGTGACGGCTTTATTCCATTCGGGCGAAAAAAAACCTGCCGCATCGGCGCGATGGGCAGGTTTTCTCATTGCGGCGCAACACCCGGGTCAGAGTTCGCCGTAGCTATGCAGGCCGGAAAGGAACATGTTGACGCCCAGGAAGGCGAAGGTCGTGACCAGCAAACCCACTAGCGCCCACCAGGCCGCCATGGTGCCGCGCAGGCCCTTCATCAGCCGCATATGCAGCCAGGCCGCGTAGTTCAACCACACGATCAGGGCCCAGGTTTCCTTGGGGTCCCAGCTCCAGTAGCCGCCCCAGGCCTCCGCCGCCCACAGCGCACCCAGGATGGTGGCGATGGTGAAGAAGGCAAAGCCCACCGCGATCGCCTTGTACATCACATCGTCGAGCACTTCGAGCGAGGGCAGGCGCTCGGCGAGGATGCCGTGCTGCTTGAGCAGGTAGGCAACCGACACCATGGCGGCCAGGGCGAAGGTGCCGTAGCCGATGAAATTGGCCGGCACGTGGATCTTCATCCACCAGCTCTGCAGCGCGGGCACCAGCGGCTGAATCTCGCTCGCATCGCGGCTGACCGTGTACCACAGCAGGAAACCGACTGCCGCCGATACCACCAGCATCACGAACGGCCCCAGCGCACGGGTCTTGTAGCGGCCTTCGTAATACAGGTGGAACAACGAGGTGATGAGCGTGAACAGCACGAACACTTCGTACAGGTTGGAGATGGGAATGTGGCCGATGTCGGCGCCGATCAGGTAGGACTCGTACCAGCGCACCAGCATGCCGGTAAAGCCCAGCACCACCGCTGCCCACACCATCTTGCTGCCGATCTGCAGCCCGGTCTCCGAGCGCGCCACCAAGCCGCCCCAGTAGAACAGGGTGGACAGGAACACCAGGGCGCTCATCCACAAGATGGCGGACTGGCTCGACAGGAAGTACTTGAGGAAGAAGGCCTGCTCGGCGCGCGGCAACTGGCCCTGGTAGAGCTGGATC
Organism: Cupriavidus basilensis; assembly: GCF_008801925.2. Taxonomy (NCBI): domain Bacteria; kingdom Pseudomonadati; phylum Pseudomonadota; class Betaproteobacteria; order Burkholderiales; family Burkholderiaceae; genus Cupriavidus; species Cupriavidus basilensis. The sequence continues at coordinate 4,095,032 of NZ_CP062803.1, forward strand.
GCGAACAGCGACAACACGGTCAGCGCCACCATCAGCAGCCGCACCGGCTTCCAGTGCCACCCCAGCAGCGCGAAGGTAGGCACTGCGGCGATCAGCACGCCCTTGTCGTAGACATTCATCCACTCGCCGTAGCGCGCCAGCGCGAAGCCCGCGCCCACTGCCAGCATCAAGGCAAAGAGCCAGTCGACCCAGCCGAGCCGGCGCAGGAACGACGGCTCCAGGTAGGCCTGCTCGGCGCCACTCGCGGCAACGCCTGCCGGACTCTCGTGCATGCCCGGCCTGGCCTGATTCACATTCGAAGACATAGTGGTTCCTGCTTAATTGCGGGCGCTGGTCGTGTCGATACTGCCGGCGGCGCGGCCTACATCGTCGCGCAGCGCGACAAACTCTTTCTCGAAATCCAGTGTACGGCGCTGCGTTGACATGGCCATCAGCACATGGCTGGCGGCGCCCTGTCCCCCGGCGGGATCTGCGGGATCCTTCACCCAGAGCCAGACGCGGCGTTCGCGGATGTAGAACATCGAGAACACTCCCAGCACCAACAGCAGACAGCCAAGATACACGATGTTCTTCCCTGGTGCACGGGTCATCTGGAACACGCTGGCCTTCACTTCCGTGAAGTCGTCGAGCTGCAGGAAAACCGGCGCGGTATAGAAGAAACTGTCGGACAGCGCATTGATGGCTTGCTGCATGAAAGCGCCGCTCTGGGCGCTATTTGGCACCACCGGCAACTTGTCTTGCGCGCGCGCCAACTGCCAGAGTTCCCACATCGAGCCATTGAGGATCTTCAGCAGCACATCCGCGGCTTTCTGTTGTTCGGCTGGCGGCACGGACTTTTCCAGAAAGGCGGCAATCGCGGTGAAGCCGCCCGGCGGGGCTTGCGGGTTGCTGCGCGAGGCGCCGGCAAACAGGTCGAGCGCGCGCAGTGCGCTCTCAGCCAACTGGCCGCGCAATACTTCGCGATCCTCGCCCGGCATCGAGGCAAGTGCGAAGCGGCGCGCGGCTTCGCTGCGCATCGCGCGGTCCTGCAGCGCGGCTCGCAGGCGCATCCAGTCCGCCACGCTGTTTTGCTCGTCGGCCGGGATGCGCAGGTAGCGGAACGGCTCGCTAGGCGTGTCCCGCATGCCTGCAAGGAAGACCGACTGGCCGTCGAGTTGCACCGGCACCATGTAGTTGTTGAATTCGCGGGCCTGGCCGTTGCGGTCGCGCAACTTGTACTGCACCGAAGGGCCAACGTTGCGCAACTCCTTTGCACGGTCAGGATTGACCGCCGAGCCCAGATGAGACTCGAGCTTCTCGTTGAGCGACTTGCGCGCAACGCCACGCGCGTCCGGCTTGCCCGATGCATCGGTGACGTTCTCGATATTCATCAGGCGGAAATCGCTGAACTCGACCGTCAAACCCTCGGCGTCGGCCGCGTTGCCCGTGCCGCTCAGTGGCGCGTTGGCACCGACAGTGCCGGCAAAGGCAAAGGTCTTGTCGCTAGTACCCTGCATCGGGTAGCCAACGAACTTCAGCTTGGAGCCACCATCCTCGAAGCTGGACTGGTAGATGGCCACGCCATCCACCACCAGCGGCTCGTTGACCTTGATGGTGGCCTCGGTCTTGCGGCCGGTGGCGCGGTCGGTGATGACCACGTCGGAGGCGAACAGCTTGGGCATGCCGGTCGAGTAATGCTCGACGGTGAACTTCTTCAGCGTGATATTGAACGGCAGGTCCTGCACCAGCGCGCCGTCCGAGATATTCAGGATAGCGGTGGACACCGTCGAGCCTTCCGGCACGAAGGCGTTGCCGCGAAAGCCCGGATTGTTGACCGACAAACGGTGCTGGGGCGGGATGTCGTTGATCACGGCGTTGCCGCTGATCGGGCTCTTGCCGCCAAACCACATCTGCGCGCGGATCAGCATGTCGCCATCGAGCAGGCCGCCGACGCAGATCACCACGATGGCGGTGTGCGCGAGGATGTAGCCCAGCTTGTTGGCCGCGCCCGCCTTGGCGGCCAGCAAGGTGGCGCCCTCATGCGCAACGCTCTTGATACGGTAGCCGCGATTGGCCAGCAGCGCGGTGAGACGCGTCACCGCATCGGCGCGGGGACGGCCCGAATCGAACTCGGCGTGATGGTGGAAGGACCGCAGGCTGCGCTCACGCACATGGTCCTTCCATGAGCGCATGTCCTTGATCATCTTGGGCGCGTTGCGGGTCAGGCATAGCGAGGTGGAGATCACCAGGAAGGTCAGGATCAGCAGGAACCACCAGGAGCTGTAGACCTTCTGCAACGACAGCGCGTGGAACAGGTCAGCCCAGAAGGGACCGAACTGGTTCACATAGTTGGGATAGGGCTCGTTCTGCTTGAGGACGGTGCCGACCACGCTGGCAATCGCAATCACCGTCAGCAGCGCGATGGCGAAACGCATCGAGGACAGCAGCTCAACCGCGTCGCGTAGCAGGCGGTGAGAAGTCTTCAAGTGCAGTCCTGACGTGGAAGCGGTGGACATGTGCAGTGGGGCCCTCGGCCTTGAAATGAAAAAGGGTGGACTTGCTCGCGCAGGCCACCCTCTTCGATTGTTGCCGGGCTGCTTGGTTGCACCTGGGCGTGGCGCCTCGCCAGTGGCGAGGCCCGCTGCGGTGCTCCGGCTACCCGGCGCGGAACGACTTAGCGAATCCCTGCGGCGTAGTCGGCCACAGCCTTGATCTCGGCATCCGACATCTTGGCGGCGATGGTGGTCATCACGGGATTGTTCTTGCGGGTGCCCTGGCGGAACGCAACCAGTTGCGCTTCAGTGTACTCGGACCATTGGCCGCCGATGCGCGGGTACTGGGCCGGAATGCCGGCGCCGGTTGGGCCGTGGCAAGCCGCGCAGGCCGGCACGCCCTTGGCCGCGATGCCGCCGCGGTAGATTTTCTGGCCGGCTTCGATGGTGTCCTTGTTCTTGGCGGTGGCAGGCTTGAGGGTCTGCTTGGCCAGGTAGGCGCCGACGTCCTTCATTTCCTGCTCGGACAAGGCAGCCGCGTACGGCGACATGATGGCGTTGTTGCGAGCCTTGGCTTTGAAGTCGTCGAGCTGCTTGTGCACGTATTCCGGGTGCTGGGCGGCCAGCTTCGGGTTGGCGGCGCCGCCGCTGTTACCGTTGGCGCCATGGCAGCTCAGGCAAGCCGGGACATTGCGATCAGGGGCACCTTGCGTGTAGAGGGTTTCGCCCTTGGCCGGATCAGCCTTTGCGGCGGCCTGCTCTGCGGCAGATGCCAGACCGGTCATGGCAGTTGCCGGCAGAGCCAGCGCCACAACAGCCAGAAGTTTCGCAATGCGGTTCATTCGCACACCTTGTCTGAATTGTTTTGAAATCCATGGGGCACGCCGTTCAGCACACTGCCCGCGGTGAGGACGCGATGGACAGGCACCTTGACATCGGAAATTCATCACGACGGACCGCCGGCTCGCCTGAAGCCAGAAAACGCCCAGGCGAAAGCCGGATGGCACCGCCCCCATGCGAACGAGGGCGGCAGACCGTGCGAATATCCCGGTAGCAGGCCCAGACCCCCGGTTGGCCCTCTTGCGCCGGCGCCGGGCTTCGGCGCCGTAACAGGGACTAGACCAACAGGCTTGCTACCACGATGGAACGGACACGCAAGACTTCCCTGCCAGATAAATGCGCGACCAAGGATGCCGCGCGCCACCTAATCGGGAGGCCGTTAACCGCGTTATTGTACAATAAATCGTGTGCCGGATAGAGGATGTGCGCGCCGCGACGCGGCCAGACGCCAGCCCCGGCCATCCAGGCGGCCGCATGTGCCGCCCACCTCACTCACATCGGCGCGGTGACGCCGGCGAACCCGCCTGAATCCAGGCGGCAGCCCGCCCCCACCCGCCCCATCGCCCAAGCGCATGTCCCTCCTACATCAGGCCCGCTTTTTCGTTACCGTCAATCATCTGCGCGACCTGCCTGCCACGGCCGTGCCGGAAGTGGCGTTCGCCGGCCGCTCCAACGCCGGCAAATCCACCGCCATCAACATCCTGTGCAACCAGAAGCGGCTGGCTTTCTCGTCGCGCACGCCGGGCCGCACCCAGCACATCAACTTTTTCGGCGTGGCCCCGGTCAAGGCGCCGGACCCGCTCGCCTTCCTCGTCGACTTGCCCGGCTACGGCTATGCGCAGGTCTCGGGGTCGGCCAAGTTCCATTGGCAAGCGTTGCTGAGCGACTACGTGCAGACCCGCTCGCAACTGTCCGGACTGGTACTGATGATGGACGCGCGCCGCCCCTTTACCGACCTGGATTGCCAGATGGTCGAGTGGTTCCTGCCCACGGGCCGGCCCATTCACGTGCTGCTGACCAAGGCCGACAAGCTGACCAACAGCGAGAACGCCCTGGCCCTGCGCGAAACCCGCAAGGTGCTGGCCGGCTACGCAGAGCAGCTGGACACGCCCGTGCCCCTGACCGCGCAGCTGTTCTCCAGCCTGAAGCGTCGCGGCATCGAGGAAGCCCAGCGCGTGGTGGCTGGCTGGCTGTCCCTGCCCGAGGCGCTGCCGCCCGCAGCCCAGGAGAGCAAGGCCGCAGGCGCGCGGCAAGCTGAACCGCAAGCGGAACCCGATACCGCTGCGGACGATGCGCCTCCCGACACGCCCGCGAACTGATCTGCTGGCGCCGGAAAGCGTACCCACCCCTGCGCCCGCCCTGCTGCCGGATCGACAAGTCAATCGGCAAATGAGCCGGCAAAAAAAAACCCCGTTGCAAGCAACGGGGGCGAACTTTCCCACCGGTTAAGGGCGGGTACCCGCTCAGGGAGGAGTAGCGGGGGACGCTGCATCACGCAAGCGCAACGCAGAGTGTCCGCGAGTATGATAGCGGGCGAGATCAAAAGTTTAGTTTTTCTTTCGCAAGCGGCCTGGCCAGGCACTCGCCAGCCACATCGCGCCAGCCGCCCGGCAGACTCCCGCACTTCTTTTTCGACTCCTCTCTCAAGCCATGTCCACATTTCCCGAGTACCGTCCGCGCCGCATGCGCCGTGATGATTTCTCACGCAGGCTGATGCGCGAGAACCGCTTGTCGCCAGATAACCTGATCTATCCGGTATTCATTGTCGACGGGCATAACCAGCGTGAGAGCGTGGCGTCCATGCCCGGCGTGGAGCGTCTGTCGATTGACCTGCTGCTGCCGGTGGCGGAAGACTGCGTGAAACTCGGCATCCCGGTCATCGCGCTGTTCCCGGTGATCGATCCGGCCTTGAAAACACCCGACGGCATCGAGGCGACCAACGCCGAAGGCCTGATCCCGCGTGCCGTGCGCGCGCTCAAGGACCGCTTCCCGGAACTGGGCGTGCTGACCGACGTGGCGCTGGATCCATACACCAGCCACGGCCAGGACGGCGTGCTGGACGACGACGGCTATGTGATCAACGACGTCACGGTGGAGATCCTGGTCAAGCAGGCGCTGACGCAGGCTGCGGCCGGCGTGGATATCGTGGCGCCCTCGGACATGATGGACGGGCGCATCGGCGCCGTGCGCGCGGCGCTGGAAGACGGCGGCTATATCCACACCCGGATCATGGCTTATTCGGCCAAGTTCGCCTCCGCCTTCTACGGCCCGTTCCGCGATGCGGTAGGCTCGGCGGCCAACCTGGGCAAGGGCAACAAGATGACCTACCAGATGGACCCGGCCAACTCCGACGAAGCCTTGCGCGAAGTGGCGCAGGACATCATGGAGGGCGCCGACATGGTGATGGTCAAGCCCGGCATGCCTTACCTCGACATCCTGCGGCGCGTGAAGGACGAGTTCCGTTTCCCCACCTACGTCTACCAGGTCAGCGGCGAGTACGCGATGCTCAAGGCCGCAGCCCAGAATGGCTGGCTGGACCACGACAAGGTCATGATGGAATCGCTGCTGGCCTTCCGCCGCGCCGGCGCCGATGGCATCCTGACCTATTTCGCACGCGACGCCGCTCGCCTGCTCACGCGCTGAACCGGCCCGGATGCAGCTGCTAGGCTTTTCCGCCAGCCAGGTCCATCCGCTCGCCTCGCTCGACGCGGCGCGCGACTTCCTCGCCGGCAATGCAGCGGCCCGTTTCGTCTGGGTCGACACGCCGATCGAGGAAATCAGCGCCGCGCCGACAGCCTGGCGCGACAGCGTCCAGGCGCTGACGGGGGCCCCGGTGCTGGACCTGCATCTCATCGATGCCACCAACCCGTCGCATCCGTCGTATTTCGATACGACGCATGTCTACGACATGGTGATCTTCCGCAAGCTCACCTTCGAGACCAGCCGGCTGATCGCCGAGGCCGGCGCAGAGGGGGCCGCGGCATCCGGAACGAGCGCGACCGCAACGGCGGCAACCTCGGCCACCGCCGCGATGGACATGGCGACGATGCCGGGCCAGCCCGCAGCTTCGGCCACGGCCTGCGCGACAGCCGGCCCGCAGCCCGCGGCAAAACCCGGTACCCCAACCAAGCCGCGCCGCTACCCGCCGGGCTTCCTGCCCGCGCTGGCCAAGATCGATACCCAGCCGGTCACGTTCTTTGTCTTTGACAACGTCCTGCTGACGGTACGGCCCGCGCAATCGCGCACGCTGGACCAGGTGCGCCAGCGCCTGCTTGAGCTGTGCCAGGCGCCGCGGCCGCAAGCGGCGTCAAAGACACGAGCCAACGGCCACGCCGCGCTGGTGCATGGCATCCGCCCGCCAACGCGCCCGGAAGACCTGATGCTGCGGCTGCTCAACGCCATGGTCGACCGCTATCTGGACCTGCGTGCGCCGCTGACGCGCCAGCTCGACCGGTGGCAGCGCGCGCTGCTTAACGCGCGGCGCAGCTTTTCCAGCTGGGAGGGCTTGCTCGACGCCCGCATCGAGCTGCGGCGGCTGGAGCACCTGTGCGAGGAGCAGCACGACGCGCTACAAGAGTTCCGCGACAGCCTGCTCGACAACAGCTATAGCATCGCGAGTGAAGGACCCGCCGCAGGCACGGCGGGCCGCGACGATGCGCTGCTGGTGCGAATCAACGACGTGATGGAACACATCTCGCGCGTGCTCGCGCATGCGCGCCGGCTGGAGGACTCGATCGAGTCCGCGGTGCAGATTCACTTCTCTTCGGTGGCGCACCGCACCAATCGCACCATGCGCACGCTGACACTGATCACCGCGCTGTTCATGCCGCTCACGCTGATCACCGGCATCTTCGGCATGAACTTCGACCGCATGCCATGGCTGCGCGAGCCCCAGGGCTTCTGGTGGTCGCTGGGGCTGATGGGAGCGGTAGTTGTGGTGCTGGCCGCGGTATGGGCACTGGGGCGCCGGCTGGAGCAAAGCTAGCCGACGCCAGCCGAAGCCGGTGCTTCGGAGCATTGGGTATTTCAGCTACGGCTCAGGTATTGGCCTTGGTATCGAGTGCGCGCGACAGCGTGTCGAGAAACCGCGTGGCCGGCTGATAGCCGATTGCGCGGACCGGCCGCTCGCGCCCGTCGGCACCATACAGGATGATGCCCGGGGGGCCGAACAGGCCGAAGCGCTTGAGCAGCGCGCGGTCATCGGGGTTGTTCCGCGTGACATCCGCCTGCAGCATCACGACCTCGGACAGCCGCGCCCGTACGCGCTCATCGGTAAAGGTGAAGCGCTCCATCTCCTTGCAGCTCACGCACCAGTCCGCATAGAAATCGAGCAGCACCGGCTTGCCGGCGGCGGCGGCCTGCGCCACGCGCGCGTCGAGTTCCGCAACCGAGCGGACCCGCTCGAACCGTACCTCGGACACGCCGCCGGTCGCCGCTTCCGGCGCCGAGCGTGCGGCGCTCAGGTGCGCCAGCGGCTGCAGGGGGTCCCGGCCGCCGGATGCCAGCCCGACCAGGAGGATGGCGCCTGCCAGCGCCGCCAGCAGGCCCAGGCCCTTGCCCACCCTGGCCAGGCCATGCGCATCGGGGCCGAGCGAATCGAAGGCGCTCAGGAATACCGCACCAACCAGCAGCAGCGCAGCCCAGCCCGCCATCAGCGCCCACGCGGGCAGCACCGGGCTCACCATCCAGAGCGCCACACCTAGCAGCAGGAAGCCAAAGAAGCGCTTGGTCGTCTCCATCCAGCGCCCGGCGCGCGGCAGCAGGTTGCCCGCCCCCACGCCCACCAGCACCAGCGGCACGCCCATGCCGAGCGCCATGGCAAACAACGCACCGCCGCCGACCACGGCATCACCAGTGCGCGCGATATACGCCAGCGCACCGGCCAGTGGCGCCGTCACGCACGGCCCGACGATCAGCGCGGAGATCGCGCCCATGGCTGCGGCACCGGCGAGCTGCCCGCCCTGGCGGCGGTTGGACGAAGCCGTCAGCCGGGTCTGCCAGTGCTGCGGCAGCTGCAGCTCATAGAGACCGAACATGGACAGCGACAGCGCCACCATCAGCAACGCAAAGGCAGCCAGCACCCACGGCGCCTGCAGCGCTGCGGAGAGGCCCTCACCGAGCAGGCCCGCCGCCACGCCGATCCCCGTGTAGACCACTGCCATGCCAAGCACATAGGACAGCGATACCAGCAAGGCGCGCTTGCGCGTAACGTGCTCGCCCACCACGATCGACGACAGGATGGGCACCATCGGCAACACGCACGGCGTGAAGGTCAGCAGCAAGCCCAGACCGAAGAACAGCGCGGCGATCACGCCAAGGTTGCGGCTGGCCAGGGCACCGGCGATGCGGTCGTTCTCGTCGGCCGTGGGAGCCTGCAGGGCGGGGGAGGGGCCGGCCGCGTCGCCGCTTGCGGCGGGCGGGTTGTTGCCGATGCTGCTGGAATCCGCCGGTGCCCGCTTGCCGAACAATCCGTCAAGCACACCACCGCCGACCTTGAATACACTTTCCTGCGGCGGATAGCACAGGCCTTTGTCGGCACAGCCCTGGGAAGTCACCACCAGCGACCATTTGCCGTCGGCCGGGGCAGACTCCACCGGCACGCGGATGGTCAGCCCGCCGTGATAGGTTTCCATCTCCTTGCCGAACGTCTCGTCGAACTTGACCTTGCCGGGCGGGAACACCGGCGCACCCAGCTTGACGGATGCAGGCTGCGCCGCAAAGGCAAAGCGATCGCGGTAGAGGTAATAGCCATCCGCCACGTCGAAGCGAACCTCGATCGTCTTCGCATCGACCTGATGGGCAGCAAACCGGAAGGCCTGTTCCGGCGGCAGGAAGTCGTCATCGGCGGCATGCGCCACGCCGGCGAGGCACAGCCACAGCGAGGCCAGCAGCATGATCAGCAGCCGCGCTGCGGCACTATGCCGCATGGCTTGCCCAGCCCCCCAACCACCCGAGGCGTTCGCGCTCACACCGAAACTCATACCCTGCCTTTGAAATGTCATTCGTTGTATCCGCATCACGCTCGCATCATCGTGCTGTCCCCGGCCGCGGTGCCTATTGCCAGCATCACAGCATCAGTGTGAGTCGGCGCGGCAACCACTATCCTTACGCACTGTCGCCTTCGTCCGTGGTCGTTCGGGTTTCGTGCGCTACCCAGGCCAGATACGGCGCGAATCCCGCGACCAGCGGCATTGCCACGATCTCAGGCACCTCGTAGGGGTGCGCCAGCCGAATCGCTGCCTCCAGCGCGGCGTAACGCTCCTGGGTGGTTTTGATCATCAGCCGCCACTCGCGTGCGCTTTCGATCTCACCTTGCCACCAGTACTCGGACTCGCACGGCGCCAGCCGGTTCACGCATGCCGCCAGCCTAGACTCCAGCACGGCCCTTGCAACACGCCCCGCGGACTCGGCGTCCGGCAGCGATGTCATCACCAAGATTGCTTCGCTCATCAGATCGTCCTCCCAGGCCACAGGCCACAGGCTGCCCCGCGGCCAGACTCCGGCGCACCGGCCCCGGAAAACAAAAGAGCCAGGCATATAGCCTGGCTCGATTGTAAGCGGTGTCCGCGCGGCTCGCCGCGACCAACGGTCGCAAGCGGGCCGGGACGGAATCTTCCTTATTCGCCTGCTTCTTCAGCCGGCGCTTCGGTGATTTCCGGGCGGTCAACCAGCTCGACCAGTGCCATCGGCGCATTGTCGCCCTGGCGGAAACCGAACTTCAGGATGCGGGTGTAGCCACCCGGACGCGCGTTGTAACGCGGGCCGAGTTCGTTGAACAGCTTGGTGACCATGTCGCGGTCGCGCAGACGGGCGAAAGCCAGGCGGCGGTTGGCAACGGTGTCCTTCTTGGCCAGCGTGATCAGGGGCTCGACAACCTTGCGCAGTTCCTTGGCCTTGGGCAGGGTGGTCTTGATCAGCTCATGCTGGAACAGCGAGTTGGACATGTTGCGCAACATCGCGAGGCGGTGCGACGAGGTGCGGTTCAGTTTCCGCAAACCATGACGGTGACGCATGATGATTCCTTTATTGCAATGTTTGACCAGCTCTTCTATCGCTTGGCCGGAGCAATCTCCGGTTCGGCGCGGGCCGGTAGTCTATTAAGGCAGCCGGCACATGCCGGTCGCCGCGATGACCTGGCGCGGCGGCTGGACAAGCCCGCCACCGCGCCTGGCTATTACTTCTCCAGCCCTGCGGGCGGCCAGTTCTCGAGCTTCATGCCGAGGGTCAGGCCGCGCGAAGCCAGCACTTCCTTGATTTCGTTGAGCGACTTGCGACCCAGGTTCGGGGTCTTGAGCAGCTCGTTCTCGGTGCGCTGGATCAGGTCGCCGATGTAGTAGATGTTTTCGGCCTTCAGGCAGTTGGCCGAACGCACGGTCAGCTCCAGGTCGTCGACCGGGCGCAGCAGGATCGGATCGATCTGCGGCGTGCGGCTCGAAGCGGCTTCCGCCGACGACTCGGTGCCTTCCAGCGCGGCGAACACCGACAACTGGTCGACCAGGATGCGCGCCGATTGACGAATCGCTTCTTCGGGCGAAATCACGCCGTCGGTTTCGATGTTCATCACCAGCTTGTCGAGGTCGGTACGCTGTTCCACACGAGCCGATTCGACTGCGTACGAAACGCGGCGCACCGGCGAGAACGACGCGTCCAGCACGATGCGGCCAATGACCTTGCCCGCTTCGTCGCCGAACTTGCGCACGTTGCCCGGCACATAACCACGGCCTTGCTCGACCTTGATCTGCATATCGAGCTTGCCGCCGGCCGACAGGTGAGCGATCACGTGGCCGGGGTTGATGATCTCGACATCGTGGGGCAGCTCGATATCGGCAGCCGTCACAACGCCTTCGCCTTCCTTGCGCAGCGAGACCGTGACTTCGTCGCGGTTGTGCAGCTTGAAGACCACACCCTTCAGATTCAGCAGCAGGTTGACTACGTCTTCCTGCACGCCATCGATGGTGGAGTACTCATGGACCACCCCAGCGATCGTGACTTCGGTCGGCGCATAACCGACCATCGACGACAGCAGCACGCGACGCAGGGCGTTACCGAGCGTATGGCCATAGCCACGCTCGAACGGCTCCATCACGACCTTCGCGTGATGGTCGCCGAGCGGCTCCACGGCAATAATTTTAGGCTTGAGTAGTGCTGTTTGCATTAGGTTGTCCTTTTCAATACCCTCGGCTCGTTACACCGATAAGGCTGACGTTTGGAACCTGAAAATCCCATCGCACGATGGGCAATAAGCCCGACGCGCGGCAGCGCGTCGGGCTGAATGTGAAGCTTGGCGGGAAACGCAAGCCTCTGGCCGTTCGATGGTGTCGGTCAGAATTCGAGTGATTAACGCGAATACAACTCGACGATCAGGCTTTCGTTGATGTCACCCGAGATATCGGCGCGATCCGGCACTTGCTTGAAGGTGCCTTCGAACTTCTTCGCGTCCACGGCAACCCATGCCGGGAAACCCGATTGCTCAGCCAGCGACAGCGCTTCGGCGATACGGACTTGCTTCTTCGACTGCTCGCGGATGGTGATGACGTCACCGGCCTTGACTTGCGCCGACGGCACGTTCAGGGCTTGACCGTTCAGCAGGATCGCCTTGTGCGACACCAGCTGGCGCGCTTCAGCGCGGGTCGAGCCAAAGCCCATGCGGTACACGACGTTGTCCAGGCGCGATTCCAGCAGTTGCAGCAGCTTCTCGCCGGTGTTGCCCTTGCGGCGGTCGGCTTCAGCGAAGTAGCGGCGGAACTGACGCTCGAGCACGCCATAGATACGCTTGACCTTCTGCTTTTCGCGCAGTTGGTTGCCGTAGTCGGAGGTGCGTGCACCCGAGGTGCGGCCGTGCTGGCCCGGCTTGCTGTCCAGCTTGCACTTGTCTGCAAGCGAGCGGCGTGCGCTCTTCAGGAACAGGTCGGTACCTTCACGACGAGAGAGTTTGGCCTTCGGGCCGATATAACGTGCCACTTTATCTTCCTTCCTGATCGATCGCGGCGCCTTGTTTGACGCGCCGCGAGTCCGCCTTCTCCGCCCGTACGAGGGGCGCGTGAGTGGCAGACGGTGGGCTTATCCAGCGCATTCCCCGAAGGGCACGCGCAAAAGCATATGACTGACTGCTCGCATCAGGCGACGGACCATCAGGCCAATCACCAGACACAAAAACGCAAAACGAAAACCTGCCGCAAAGCATATGCAGCAGGTCAACGTGCGATGTTACCACACCGGGTAGAGGGCGAGGAAGACCTCACCCACGGCCCGGGTATCACACCGGCGCTTAGATCCGACGACGCTTGGGCGGACGGCAGCCGTTGTGCGGCACTGGCGTCACGTCTTCGATAATCGAGATCTTGATGCCGAGCGCGTTCAACGCGCGCACAGCCGATTCACGGCCAGGGCCGGGGCCCTTGATGCGCACGTCCAGGTTCTTGATACCCTGGTCTTGCGCCACGCGGCCGGCGTTCTCTGCAGCGACCTGAGCTGCGAAGGGCGTCGACTTACGCGAACCCTTGAAGCCCTGGCCACCCGAGGTTGCCCATGCCAGGGCATTGCCCTGACGGTCGGTGATCGTGATGATGGTGTTGTTGAACGAAGCGTGGACGTGCGCAATGCCGTCGGCAACGTTCTTCTTGACCTTCTTACGCGCGCGCTGGGCGGCGTTATTCGGACCTTTTGCCATTAGTTTCTTCCTCTGCCTTCGGCTTTACTTCTTCAGAGCCACGCCGGCCTTACGCGGACCCTTGCGGGTACGGGCGTTGGTGCGGGTGCGCTGACCGCGCATCGGGAGACCCCTGCGGTGACGGACGCCACGATAGCAACCAAGGTCCATGAGACGCTTGATGTTCATCGTGGTTTCACGACGCAGGTCACCCTCAACCGTGGCCTTGGCTACTTCGTCACGAAGCTTTTCCAGGTCGCCGTCGGTCAGGTCCTTGACCTTCTTGTCAAAGGGAACGCCGGTGGCCACGCAAATCTTGCGGGCGCGCGAGCGGCCGATACCGTAAATAGCCGTCAGGCCAATCTCGGTATGCTTATGGTTCGGGATGTTAACCCCTGCGATACGTGCCATTCGTCAATCCTCTTTCCGATTAGCCTTGGCGTTGCTTGTGGCGGGGATCCGACGAGCAGATCACGCGCACGACACCGTTGCGCTTGATAACTTTGCAGTTGCGGCAAATGCGCTTAACAGAAGCCAGCACTTTCATGATTTTCCTCTTCCTTCAATTCCTGTTCGCTTCACTTCGTCCGAAAGACGATGCGCGCGCGTGACAGATCATATGGGGTCAGTTCAACCGTCACCCGATCACCCGGAAGAATCCGGATGTAGTTCATTCGCATCTTGCCGGAGATGTGGCCCAGCACTACATGGCCGTTTTCCAGTTTGACGCGGAACGTCGCGTTGGGAAGGTTTTCCAGGACCTCCCCCTGCATCTGGATGACGTCGTCTTTTGCCATACCTAGCCTGTACCGACCCGGCTTCAGCGCAAGGTCAGATTACCCTTGAAATTCGCTTTCTTCAGCAGGGACTCATATTGCTGCGACATGACATAGGACTGGACCTGGGCCATGAAGTCCATCGTGACGACCACGATGATCAGCAACGAGGTTCCGCCAAAATAGAACGGAACGTTCCAGCGCAGTACCAGGAATTCCGGCAACAGGCAGACCAGTGTGATGTAGATCGCACCAGCCAGCGTCAGACGGACAAGAATCTTGTCGATGTAGCGCGTCGTCTGCTCGCCCGGACGAATGCCCGGAATGAAGGCACCGCTTTTCTTCAGGTTGTCCGCGACTTCCCGGCTGTTGTACACAAGAGCCGTATAGAAGAAGCAGAAAAATATAATTGCAGCAGCGTACAGCAGGATGTAGACCGGCTGTCCCGGCGAAAGCGTCGCAGCCAGGTCCTTGATGAACCGGCCGGCAGCGCTCGTCGAGTCAGACGTGAACCAGCCCGCGATGGTCGCCGGGAACAAGATGATCGACGATGCGAAGATCGGCGGAATCACCCCTGCCATGTTCAGCTTCAGCGGCAGGTGCGACGATTGACCGCCATACACCTTGTTGCCGACCTGACGCTTGGCATAGTTCACCAGGATCTTGCGCTGGCCACGCTCGACAAACACCACGGCGAAGGTAACACCGGCGATGATTGCCACGATCAGGATCGAAGCAATGATGCTCATGGAACCAGTGCGAACCAGTTCGAAGAGCCCGCCGATCGCGTTGGGCAAGCCCGCTGCGATACCGCCGAAGATGATGATCGAGATACCGTTGCCCAGACCCCGCTCGGTGATCTGCTCACCCAGCCACATCAGGAACATCGTACCGGTCACCAGCGTGATCACTGCCGTAGCCCGGAACAACAGGCCCGGATCGATCACCAGACCAGGCTGAGATTCCAGCGCGACTGCAATCGACAGCGCCTGGAAGGTGGCCAGAACCACCGTGCCGTAGCGCGTGTACTGCGTGATCTTGCGTTGACCCGCCTGCCCTTCCTTCTTCAACGACTCCAGCTGCGGCAGCACGATCGTCAGCAATTGCATGATGATCGACGCCGAGATGTACGGCATGATGCCGAGCGCGAAGACGGTAAAGCGCGACAGCGCACCGCCCGAGAACAGGTTGAACATCCCGAGGATGCCACCTGACTGACTCTGGAAAAGCTTCGCAAGCTGTTCCGGATCGATTCCCGGCACCGGAATATGCGCTCCGATGCGGTACACGATCAGGGCCAGCACCAGGAACATCAGCCGGCGCTTCAGGTCGCCGTACTTCGCCGTGTTCTTGGCTTGCGTGCTTGCATTGGGTTTCGCCGTGGCCAAACGATGCTCCGACTGTGACTCGCCTATGCTGCGAAATCTGCTGCTAAATTACGCCGCGATCTGACCGCCGGCGGCTTCGATCGCAGCCTTGGCACCAGCGGTGGCGCCCAGACCCTTGATCGTAACCTTGCGGGTCAGCTCACCAGCCTTGATGACCTTGGCGCTCTTTGCCAGCTCAGCCACCAGGCCAGCTTGCTTCAGAACCAGCAGGTCCACCTCGGTGGCTTCCAGGCGCTCGATATCACGCAGGGTCACTTCAGCGTTGAAGGCCTTCGTCAGCGACGTGAAGCCACGCTTCGGCAGGCGACGATACAGCGGCATTTGACCGCCTTCGAAGCCGACCTTGTGGAAGCCGCCCGAACGCGACTTCTGACCCTTGTGACCACGGCCGGCAGTCTTGCCCAGGCCGGAGCCGATACCGCGGCCGACGCGACGCTTGGCGTGCTTCGAACCGTCAGCCGGTTTCAGGTTGTTGAGTTGCATCTTGCTCTCCGTGTCCCGGGACTCAGGCCAGAACCTTGACCAGGTACGAGACCTTGTTGATCATGCCGCGCACGGCGGGCGTGTCCTGCAGCTCCGACACCGAGTTGATACGGCGCAGGCCCAGGCCACGGACGGTGGCGCGATGATCCTCGCGCGTGCCGATCAGGCTGCGCACGAGTTGCACTTTAACGGTTTGTTGCGACATTTCGTCCGACTCCTTAACCGAGGATGTCTTCAACAGACTTGCCACGCTTGGCGGCGATCTCGCCCGGCGTGCTCATCTTTTGAAGACCGTCCAGCGTGGCGCGAACCATGTTGTACGGATTGGTCGAGCCGTGCGACTTGGTCACGACGTTGGTCACGCCCATCACTTCGAAAATCGCGCGCATCGGGCCACCAGCGATCACGCCGGTACCTTCCTTGGCGGGCATCATCAGCACCTTGGCGGCGCCGTGCTTGCCAACGACTTCGTGTTGCAGCGTGCCGTTCTTCAGCGAGACCTTGACCATCTTGCGACGGGCTTCGTCCATTGCCTTCTGAACCGCAACCGGCACTTCCTTAGCCTTGCCCTTGCCCATGCCGATGCGGCCATCGCCGTCACCAACCACGGTCAGCGCAGCGAAACCGAGAATCCGGCCACCCTTCACCACCTTGGTGACGCGGTTGACCGAGATCATCTTCTCGCGGAGGCCGTCGTCGCGTTCGTCCTGCTGGACTTTTGCTTGCATTTTTGCCATGACGTATCTCTCTATGTGCGCTTAGAACTTAAGGCCGGCTTCGCGTGCTGCGTCAGCCAGTGCCTTCACGCGACCATGGAAGCGGAAGCCGCCGCGATCGAACGCAACGGTTTCCACGCCAGCTGCCTTCGCCTTTTCGGCGATGCGCTTGCCAATCAGGGTCGCGGCGGCTGCGGTAGCACCGCTGCCGGTCAGTTCCTTGCGCACTTCTGCCTCGACGGTCGAAGCCGATGCCAGCACTTGCGTGCCGCACGGCGAGTAGACCTGGGCGTAAATATGCGAATTCGTACGGAACACGGTCAGACGGTTGACCTTCAACTCCGCGATTTTGGCGCGGGTCTGACGTGCACGGCGCAAACGAGCGTCTTTCTTGTTCATGATTGCACCCCTTACTTCTTCTTGGTTTCCTTCAGGATGACGCGCTCGTCCGAGTAGCGAACGCCCTTGCCCTTATAGGGCTCAGGCGGACGGTACGCGCGGACTTCCGCAGCCACCTGACCGACTTTCTGCTTGTCCGCACCCTTGATGATGATCTCGGTCTGCGTGGGCGTTGCCGCCGTCACGCCTTCCGGCATCGCATGGATCACGTCGTGCGAGAAACCAAGCTGGAGCTTCAGCGCAGTACCTTGCAGCTGGGCACGATAGCCCACGCCGACCAGGTTAAGCTTGCGCTCGAAACCGGCGGTTACACCCTTGACCATATTGGCCACCAGGGCGCGCATGGTGCCCTGCAGTGCGTTTGCTTCGCGCGATTCGTCGACCGGAGCAAAGGTCAGCGTGTCATTTTCGACATTGACCTTGACCAGGCTGTGAATCGGCTGCGTCAGCGTGCCGAGCGGGCCCTTAACGGAGAGCACGCCAGCCGCCACATTGACTTCTGCGCCTTTGGGCAGCGCGATGGGAGCCTTACCTACACGGGACATGGTCTACTCCTTACGCGACGTAGCAAAGAACTTCGCCGCCCACGCCAGTGGCACGTGCCTTGCGATCGGTCATCAGACCCTGGGGGGTCGAGATGATTGCGACGCCGAGGCCGTTCATCACTTGGGGGATGTCGCTGCGGCCCTTGTACACACGCAGACCAGGCTTCGAGACGCGCTCAATGCGCTCGATGACCGGACGGCCAGCGTAGTACTTCAGACCGATGCTCAGTTGTGCCTTGCCGCCTTCTTCTTTCACGGCGTAGTCGTCGATGTAGCCTTCGTCCTTAAGGACCTTGGCGATTGCCACTTTCAGCTTCGACGACGGCATGACAACCGACACTTTCTGCACGCCTTGGGCGTTGCGGATGCGCGTCAGCATATCGGCGATAGGATCGCTCATGCTCATACTGTTTCTCCTGTAGCCTGTGCGTAATTACCAGCTGGCTTTCGTCAGACCCGGGATTTCGCCACGGAAGGCGATTTCACGGATCTTATTACGCGCCAGGCCAAACTTGCGGAAGGTACCGCGGGGACGACCGGTGATCGCGCAGCGGTTACGCTGGCGAGTCGGGTTCGCGTTGCGCGGGAGCTGCTGCAGCTCGAGACGCGCGCTATAACGCTCTTCTTCCGACTTCTCTTGGTCGTCGATAATGGCCTTGAGGGTCGCACGCTTGTCGGCATACTTTGCCACGAGCCTAGCGCGCTTCTTCTCACGTTCAATCAGAGCCAATTTAGCCACGGTTACCCCTTAATTACGGAACGGGAACTTGAATGCTGCGAGGAGTGCCTTGGCTTCCTCGTCATTCTTCGCCGTCGTCGTGATGCTGATGTTCAGACCACGCAGTGCGTCGATCTTGTCGTACTCAATTTCGGGGAAAATGATCTGCTCTTTCACACCGATGTTGTAGTTGCCACGACCATCGAACGAGCGGCCCGAAACACCACGGAAGTCACGCACGCGCGGCAGGGCCACGGTCACGAGACGATCCAGGAATTCGAACATGCGTTCGCCGCGCAGCGTCACCATCGCGCCGATGGGATAACCCTGGCGGATCTTGAAGCCGGCGATTGCCTTCTTGGCCTTGGTCACCACGGGCTTTTGGCCGGCGATCTTGGTCAGGTCGCCCACGGCCAGCTCAATGACCTTCTTGTCATTGATGGCTTCGCCAAGGCCCATGTTCAGGGTGATCTTGGTGATGCGCGGCACTTCCATGACCGACTTGAAGCCGAATTGTTCGATCAGCTTCGGTACTACTTGTTCTTTGTAAAACTCTTGCAGACGTGCAGTCATGCTCAACTCCTATCTGTGCCCAGAATCAAGCTGCCACGACGGCACCGGTGGTCTTCAGCACGCGTACACGCTTGCCGTCTTCCACCTTGATGCCGACGCGCGACGGCTTGCCATTGGCATCCACGAGCGCAACGTTAGAAATATGCAGCGGCATGACCTTGTCGACCACACCACCGGTGGTGCCCAGCATGGGGTTCGGACGTGCGTGCTTCTTGGCAACGTTGACGCCTTCCACCACAACCTTCTCGCCGAGCATGGCTTGCACGGTGCCGCGCTTGCCCTTGTCTTTTCCGGTCAGGACGATGACTTCGTCGCCTTTACGAATCTTGTTCATGGCGGCTCCTTACAGCACTTCCGGCGCGAGCGACACAATCTTCATGAAGCGCTCGGTACGGAGTTCACGAGTCACCGGCCCGAAAATACGGGTGCCGATCGGCTCGAGCTTGGTGTTCAGCAAGACAGCGGCATTGCTGTCGAACTTGACGAGCGAACCATCAGCGCGACGCACGCCCTTGGCGGTGCGCACGACGACGGCGTTGTAAATATCGCCCTTCTTCACGCGACCGCGCGGCGCTGCGTCCTTAACGGTCACCTTGATGATGTCGCCCACGCTCGCATAGCGGCGCTTGGACCCACCCAGCACTTTGATGCACAGAACTTCGCGCGCACCAGTGTTATCGGCTACTTCGAGCCGGCTTTCTGTCTGAATCATGGTGTTATCTTCCCAACTTAATCCACCGGGCAACGCCCGCCGGTCAGTCTTGGTCCCGTCAGCCCCTGGCTTTGCGCCAGCAACCGTTTGGGTTGATCAACTTTGAAGTCGGTAGTTACCAGGCGGCCTGAACATGGTTAATCAGGAGCCGCTCGGCTAGGTTCGCTTCACCGATTCGCCGGGGTGATACAACTAAGGCGAATGCAACAAAGCGGAAGTCCAGGATTATAGCACATAACCCTGGACTCGCAAGTCAACCGAAAACCGTGTGGTTTTTTAGATGACGCGCGCAGCTTCGACCAGACGGGAAACCACCCAGGACTTGGTCCGCGACAGCGGACGCGTTTCCTGGATCTCGACCTTGTCGCCTTCCTTGTACTGGTTGGCTTCGTCGTGTGCGTGGTACTTCTTGGAACGCAGCACGTACTTGCCGTACAGAGGATGCTTGACGCGGTTTTCGATCAAGACCGTGACGGTCTTGTCCATCTTGTCGCTAACTACCCGACCGACCAGCGTGCGGCGAAGCGACGATTCCGTTTGTGCAGTTTCAGTCATTTCGAGGTCGCCTTTTCGTTCAGCACGGTTTGCACCCGCGCGATGTCCTTGCGCACCTTCTTCAGCTGGCTGGTGTTCTGCAGCTGTTGGGTGGCCTTTTGCATGCGCAGGCTAAATTGGGCCTTCAGCAGCTCGGAGAGCTCCTGGTTCAGCCCTGCGGCATCTTTGCCGCGAAGTTCGGATGCTTTCATCCCTGCTCTCCTTACGTCCCGACCTGGCGCACCACGAAATTGGTAGCGATCGGCAGCTTGGCGGCGGCAAGGCGGAACGCCTCACGAGCCAGCTCTTCCGTCACGCCATCCATTTCGTACAGCATCTTGCCCGGCTGGATTTCTGCCACGTAGTATTCCGGATTACCCTTACCGTTACCCATACGGACTTCGGCGGGCTTCTTCGAGATCGGCTTGTCCGGGAAAATCCGGATCCAGATGCGGCCGCCACGCTTGATGTGACGGGTCATCGCACGACGTGCCGACTCGATCTGACGAGCCGTCAGACGACCACGGCCCATCGCCTTCAGGCCGAATTCGCCGAAAGACACGGCGTTGCCACGGGTAGCCTTACCCGTGTTGCGGCCTTTCTGCTCCTTGCGGTATTTTCTGCGCTTAGGTTGCAGCATCGTTATTCTCCACTCTTCGCATCTGCGCCAGGAGCGCGGCGACCTGCACCGGCACCCGCGCCACCGCGGCGGTTGCCACCCGGACGGCCGCCTTCGCCTTCACGGCGACGACCATCAGGACGACCACCACCCGGACGACGACGACGATCGTCTTGCGGCTCTTCCACCACCGGCGCATCGTTGCGGCCGAGGTGATCACCCTTGTAGACCCACACCTTGACACCGATGATGCCGTAGGTGGTTTCTGCTTCGGAGAAGCCGTAGTCGATGTCGGCGCGCAGGGTGTGCAGGGGCACACGACCTTCGCGATACCACTCGGTACGAGCGATTTCGATGCCGTTCAGACGACCGGCGCTCATGATCTTGATGCCCTGGGCACCGAGGCGCATCGCGTTCTGCATCGCGCGCTTCATTGCGCGGCGGAACATGATACGGCGCTCGAGCTGCTGGGTGATCGAGTCGGCGATCAGCTGCGCATCGGTTTCCGGCTTGCGGATTTCCTCGATGTTCACGTGCACGGGCACACCCATGCGGCGTTGCAGCTCGGCCTTGAGCAGTTCGATGTCCTCACCCTTCTTGCCGATCACCACGCCCGGACGCGAGCTATAAATGGTGAGACGTGCATTGCGGGCGGGGCGCTCGATCACGACGCGGCCAACCGAAGCGTTCTTGAGCTTCTTCTTCAGAAACTCGCGAACTTCGATGTCTTCCTTCAGCATGCCGGCGAACTTCGTGTTGTTGGCGTACCAACGCGAAGCCCAGTTACGGCTGACGGCCAGACGGAAGCCAGTCGGATGAATCTTCTGTCCCATCGTGACTCCTTAGTTGCCGAGCGTCACAGTGATGTGACAAGTTTGTTTCTCGATGCGGTTGCCGCGGCCCTTTGCTCGTGCCGTGAAACGCTTGAGCGAGGTTGCCTTGTCGACGAAGATGGTCTTGACCTTCAGTTCGTCGATGTCGGCGCCTTCGTTGTGCTCGGCGTTGGCGATGGCCGATTCGACCACCTTCTTCACGATGACGGCCGCCTTTTTCGGGCTAAACGTCAGGACGTTGAGCGCGCGTTCGATCGGCAGACCGCGGATCTGGTCAGCGACCAGGCGCGTTTTCTGGGCGGAGATGCGGGCACCGCGATGAATCGCTTTCACTTCCATGATGGCACCTTACCTCTTCGCTTTCTTGTCAGCCGCGTGGCCCTTGAACGTACGCGTGAGCGCAAATTCACCGAGCTTGTGGCCAACCATGTTTTCCGAAACATACACCGGCACGTGTTGACGGCCGTTATGTACGGCGATCGTCAGGCCGATGAAGTCCGGCAGAATGGTCGAGCGACGCGACCAAGTCTTGATGGGCTTCTTGTCCTTGCCGGCTGAGGCCGCTTCCACCTTTTTCAGCAGGTGGGCGTCACAGAACGGACCCTTTTTTGCGGAACGTGTCATGTCTAGGCTCCTACCTACCGATTAACGCTTGTGGCGGCGCTGCACGATCATGCTGGCAGTGCGCTTGTTGCTGCGGGTACGGTAACCCTTAGCCGGGGTACCCCACGGCGAAACGGGGTCACGACCAGCAGCGGTCTTGCCTTCACCACCACCGTGCGGGTGGTCCACCGGGTTCATCACAACGCCGCGAACCGTCGGGCGGATACCGCGCCAACGATTTGCACCGGCCTTGCCGATGACGCGCAGGCTATGCTCTTCGTTACCGACTTCACCGATGGTGGCGCGGCATTCGATGTGAACGCGACGCACTTCACCGGAGCGCAGGCGAACCTGAGCGTAGATGCCTTCACGAGCCAGCAGCACAGCGGAACCGCCAGCGGCGCGAGCGATCTGAGCGCCCTTGCCCGGCAGCATTTCCACGCAGTGGATGGTGGTACCAACCGGAATGTTGCGGATCGGCAGGTTGTTACCCGACTTGATCGCAGCTTCCGAGCCGTTCATCAACGCTTGGCCAACTACCATGCCCTTGGTGGCAATGATGTAGCGGCGCTCGCCGTCGGCGAACAGCACCAGCGCGATATTGGCGCTGCGGTTCGGATCGTATTCCAGGCGCTCGACCTTGGCGGCGATGCCGTCCTTGTCGTTGCGCTTGAAGTCGACCACGCGGTAATGGTGCTTATGACCACCGCCCTTGTGGCGGGTGGTGATGTGACCGTTATTGTTACGACCCGACTTCTGGAATTGCTTTTCCAGCAGCGGAGCGTGGGGCGCGCCCTTGTGCAGGTTGTGGTTAACAACCTTTACCATGGAGCGACGGCCCGGGGACGTCGGCTTGGTCTTGACGAGTGCCATGATTACTTGGCCTCCGCTTCAAAATTGATTTCCTGACCCGGCTTGAGCGAAACGTAAGCCTTCTTCACGTGGTTGCGACGCCCCATGAAACGGCCAAAACGCTTTTGCTTGCCCTTTTGGTTCAGGATCTGAACGGACTGCACCTCGACCTTGAACAGCAGTTCGACCGCCGCCTTCACGTCTGCCTTGTTGGCATCGCGAGCGACTTCGAACACGACTTGTTCGTTCTTGTCGGCGACCAGGGTTGCCTTTTCGGAAACCACCGGCGCGAGCAGCACCTGCATCAAACGATGATCGTTCTTGGCTACTTGCGTCATTTCAGCAACTCCTCGATCTGCGCGACGGCTGCCTTGGTCACCAGCACCTTCTTGTAGTGCACGAGCGACAGCGGGTCAGCCTGGCGCGGCTCGACAACCGCCACGTGCGGCAGATTGCGCGAAGCCAGGTAGAGGTTTTCGTCGAGGCTGTCGGTGATGATCAGCACCGAGTCCAGGCCCATGGCCTTGAACTTGTCGGCCAAGAGCTTGGTCTTGGGCGCATCGACGGTGAAACCGTCCACCACGTTGATACGACCTTCACGTGCGAGCTGCGAGTAAATCGAGCGCATGCCGGCACGGAACATCTTCTTGTTGACCTTCTGCGTGAAGTTCTCTTCCGGCGAATTCGGGAAGATACGGCCGCCCCCGCGCCACAGCGGCGAGGAAGACATACCGGCACGGGCGCGACCCGTACCCTTCTGGCGCCAAGGCTTCTTGGTCGTGTGCTTGACCTCTTCACGGTCCTTCTGCTTACGGTTACCGCTGCGAGCGTTAGCCTGGTAAGCGACGACGACCTGGTGAACGAGGGCTTCGTTGTAGTCACGGCCGAAGACTTCGGGCGAGGCGTCAACGCCTGCACCGATCTGGCCATTGTCCTGGAGGAGCTTGAGTTCCATTGATTCGCTCCTTAAGCTTTGGCTTTGGCCTTGACGGCCGGGGTAACGATAACCTTGCCGCCCTTGGAGCCGGGAATGGCGCCCTTGACCAGCAGCAGCTTGCGCTCTGCGTCGATCTTGGCGATTTCCAGGTTCTGGACGGTGCGGGTGACGTCACCCAGATGGCCAGTCATGCGCTTGCCGGGGAACACACGGCCCGGATCCTGCGCCATACCGATGGAACCCGGCACGTTGTGCGAACGCGAGTTACCGTGGGTGGCACGACCCGATGCGAAATGGTGACGCTTGATGGTACCGGCGTAGCCCTTACCGATGGTCACGCCCTGGACGTCGATCTTTTGACCGACTTCGAACAGGTCAACCGACAGCGTGCCGCCGGGTTGCAGTTCGCCAGCCTTAGCGGCATCGATGCGGAATTCGCGGATGATTTCACCAGCTTCAACACCAGCTTTGGCAAGGTGACCTGCCAGGGGCTTGGTGACGCGGCTAGCGCGGCGTGCGCCGAAAGTGACTTGAACCGAGGTATAACCGTCGGTCTCGTCCGTCTTGATTTGTGTCACGCGGTTGTCGCCGACCTCGACCACGGTAACGGGAATTGAATCGCCGTCGTCCGTGAAAATACGGGTCATGCCAACCTTGCGACCTACAAGGCCAAGGCTCATGGTTTGCTCCATTCCCAGCTGCGATTGGCCGGGGCTGATTAATACACGAAAACAGTGTTTGCAGTGCGGGGCTTGCGCTGAAGAAGACTGCGCGCGGCCAAACTGGCCAGCCCACTACCCATAGACAAACGGGTAGCCTTACACTATATCGCGTAGATTTGGAAAGAGCAAGCGTGGATTGACGAGTATGCGGGGGCGGACGGGGCAGTGTTGTTTTGAGATGTTTTCGCGTGATCCTATCGCCCCAGCTGGACAAATTCCCCGCCAAAAAATACCAGCGGCTCCCCTTCCCCTACCTCAAAGCCCTCCACCTGGCCGACGATCAGCAAATGATCGCCGACGGCATCGGCGCGCTCAACCCGGCACGCCAGGGTGGCCAGGGCATCATCTAGATAGGGCACGCCACGCTGGCATCGCCGATGGGCGACTCCGGCAAACTTGTCGTCTGCGGGCTTGGCGAAGCGCCGGGCGAGCTCGCCGTGTCCCGCCCGCAGGATGCTGACGCCGAAGGCGTTCCCCGGTGCGAAACGCGCCGCGTTTGGCGAACTTAAGGCGAGACTCCACAGGATCAGTGGCGGCGCCAGCGACAGCGAGGCAAAGGAATTGATGGTCAGGCCGATCGGGCGGTCATCAGCACCACAGGCCCCGATGACCGCCACGCCGGTGGCGTAACGGCCACAAGCGTGGCGCAGTGCCTTGGTGTCGAGCACGGCACAAGTGGCGTCCATCTCAGGCTGCCTGCGGCAAATGCCGGTCGATCAGTTGCTGGCAGGCGGCGGGATCGGCCCACCAGGGGAAGAAGTCCGGCGGGTTGTCGAAGCCGTTGGCAATGCGTGCGGCCAGGGCCGGCGCCTGGCCGGCCGCGCCCAGCAAGGCCAGGATATGCGGTGGCGGCGGCGTGAGCAGCGAGTTGGTCCAGTTCACCACGTCACCGGCGTATTGCCAGTAGCTGGCGAAGGTCTGCGTCATCCAGGCGGCATCGAAGGGACGATCGCCGCGCGCGACGATCGCCTCCAGATACACCTTGCAGCATTTGGCGGCGTTGTTCGAGCCTTGTCCGGTGATGGGGTCGTTGACTACCACTGCGTCCGCCATGCCGAACACCAGCCGGCCGGACGGCAGCGTCATGACCGGATGGCGCACGGTTGGCGTGAACCGGCCGGCGAGGATGCCCTGCTCATCGGTCAGCGCGACATTTTCACAGCGTTGCGCTTCCCATGGCAGCCAGGTGCTGCTCGGGCGTACGCGCCTCGGCCCATTGGTCCATGGGTCCGCCCGGTATGCCCTCGAACACCATGATCTCGCAAGGTCCGCTCAAGGTCAGCGCGGGGAACACAAAGTACTCGCCGATGCCGGGAATCAGGTTGAAGCAAACCCGCGAGTACGGCGTGCGCGGCGTCATGCCGTTCACATAGGTCAAGGCCAGCGCGCGTTGCGGTGCGCTAAAGGGACTGCGCGTGGCGTCACGTTCGAAGCGGCTGACGATTTCGCCCTTGCCGGCGGCGAGCAGGACCAGATCGTGCTCAAGCGTCAGCGCTTCGAGCTCATCGATGCCGGCATCGGCGATGCGCAGGTCGCCGCCTCGCTCGGCGAAGGCCTCCATCCAGGCCGGCATCTTGATGCGTTGGTCCACAGCCTGCGCCGGGCGCTCGAGCGGGGCGGCCCAGTCGATCAGCCTGGCACCAACCTGCTCAGGATGCGGAATCGCCAAGCCAATGCCTTCTACGGGGGGGCAGCTATCGTCCCACCAGTTCAGCCCAAGCTCGCGCTCGGCCTGCAACGCGCGATCGAACATGCATTGGCTGGACATGACCTTGCCCGCCCTGACCTGGTCCGGCGTTCGATTGGTCAGCAGTGTGACCTGATAGCCCTTGGCTTGCAGCCCGAGGGCCATCTGCAGGCCGGACTGGCCCGCTCCGACGATGGCAATGCGTTGGCTCATGGCAATCTCCTACTGGATATTCAGGATGAAAATCGAAGCCCCGGCTTGGGGGATGCTCGATGCCAGCGTCAATCGGCCAGCCTGGGAATGGCGGGCACGTTCTGCTCCGGCCCCATCGCCGAGTAGCCGCCGTCCACCGCATAGTCCGCGCCGGTGACAAAGCTGGCGTGGTCGGAACAGAGGAACAGGACAACCTGGGCCACTTCGTCGGGCTCGCCAACGCGGCCAAGGAGGTGGAAGTCCGCCGCCACGCGATCGGTACGCTCGCGGTTGCCACCGCTGACCTCGTCCATCAGCCGGCACCAGGTCCAGCCGGGAGAGACAGCGTTGACCCGGATGCCATCGGGCGCGAGATCCATCGCCATGCTGCGGGTAAGTTGCCGGATGGCAGCCTTGGAGGCCGGATAGAGCCAGCGGCCCGTCTGCCCCACATTGGCGGAAATACTGGTGAAGTTGACGATGGCGCCCCCGCCGCGCGCCCGCATGGCCGGGTGCACGGCCTGCGCCAGCATCACGCCGGAAACCACATTGACGTCCAGCGCCGCAAGCCAGTCGCGCCGTCCTGATTTGAAACCGTCGTCCAGATAGGTGCACGCCAGGTTGACCAGGTAGTCGACGCCACCGAAGTGCTGGCTCACCCGGGCAACCGCCGCGGCCACCTGGGCATCGTCGGTGATGTCTGTGTGGACGAACAAAGCCCGCTCGCCCAGCGCGGCAGCCGCCCGCTCGCCGCCGCCGGCATCGATGTCGAGAATGGCCACGCGCGTGCCGGCCTCGACGAAGGCGCTGGCCACCCCCACGCCGATCAACGTGGCGCCACCACTGATGATGGCCACTTTGTCCCGCAGTCCTTTCATGACGCTGTCTCCTGGTTGTCTTGGCCGCTGCCCGGCTGCCTTGCGACGGCACTTGCCGGGTGCGGCCTTTTGCCCTTCAGTGATGCGTGGTGCTTGCACTTGCCCTAGGGGCCCTTACCCTTACTTGCCTTCGCTCTCCTGCCAGCGCGCCATCAGCGTGTTGGAGGGCAGCGTTTCGTCGAGCAGCTTGCGCGCGGTCTCCACACCTGCCACCGGCAGGCCGGCCGGATCGAGCATGCCGATCTGCACCAGCACGCTCGCCTGGTCCCAGTAGATGTGCTCGTGGTACAGCTTGTCACCGCGGAACTTGACGATGGCGATGAGGGGGATTTCCACCCGCTTGCCAGTGGGCGCCACGCCAGGCAGCATCCAGTCGACCTCGCAGGTATGCGTGAAGCAAAACAGCATCTCGTCGACGATCTGGCTGGCGCCCACGGTGCGCGACAGCGGTATCAGGCAGGTATCGGGCGGATTGCTGTTGACGAAATGGTTCTGGTAGAAGCGCTTGAGCTGCCGGTAGCCGACGCCGCCAGTCATGGTCGGGATATGGTTCACGTAGGGTTCCGACACCATCGTCGCCATCGTGGCATCGACATCGCGGGTGGCGAACTCGTATTCGCAGTGCTTGTCCCAGAGGGCCGAGAAATCGTAGTGCGGCCCCATCTCTGCGCGCAGCGCGGCTATCGAGCGCTGATGCGCCATCAGCGCCGACGGGCGGTCGAAATGCTCGCCGCCGGTGCGCGCGAACGCGTGGTCCACGCCTGGATAAACGTACAACTCGATGCCGTCCTTGCCGCCCAAGGCTGCGCGGATCTTCGCTTGCGCCTCAGGTGGGCAGAAGCCGTCGCGCTCGGCCACATGCAGCACCAGCCGCCCCTGGATATTGGCCGCCTCGCCCAGCGCATGCTCGATGCCGACGCCGTAGTAGGCCACGGCACAGGCCACGCCATCCAGGCGGCAGGCTGCCAGGTAGGCGAGCTTTCCGCCGAGGCAAAAACCGAGCACTCCGGTCTGGCCCACGCATTCTGGACGGGCCCGCAGCGCGTCCAGCACCGCACCGACATCCTTGACGCCGAGGGCCTCATCGAAGCGCTGATACAAGCCCAGGGCGCGCTGAAAGTCCTCGCCGCGATCACCCAGTTCGATGCCGGGGGCGATACGCCAGAACAAGTCCGGCACCAGCACCGTGTAGCCCTCCTCGGCGTAGTAGTCCGCCACGGCGCGCATGGTGGCATTGACGCCGAAGATTTCCTGGCACAACACGATGCCGGGTCCCTTGCCCGATGCGGGCGTGGCAAGATAGGCGTTGAATGTGCCGTCGGCGGCGTGGATCTGGATAGTCTGGCCCATGGGCTGCGCTCCTCTGTTTTTGGGGGGTTGGGGCTGCCGTGCTGGATTCCATCATGGGCGATCCGCACCGCAGCAAACTAGCCGCGGGCTGCAGCGGCTATCCGATTAGTGCAGGAAAATGCCGGCGCGGGCAAGGGGCGCAGGGGAGCGATCCACTATAGTGGTGTGAAGGAATCCGCCCGCAGGCTGGCCGGGCCCAATGTACTAAGCGGCGCGCCAATGACGCCGAGGAGCGAGACAATGCCTCAGCCCCCCGCGGCCACGGCCACCGAGCCGCTGGCACGCGCCCTGCTATCCGACCCCACCCGGCTGGTCTTCGCCTCGACCGACCAGGCCCAGACGCGCGCAGCGGTGGGTACGGTTTTCAAGCCGCACAAGCTCACCATCGGCGGCACGACGCTGGCTGCCCGCATGCATCATGCACCGCTTGGCGCGGTGTCGCTCAACCGGCTAGCCTACGGCGCCGAGGTCCAGATCGAGCCGGGGCCGCTTGATGATTTCCTGCTTGTGCAAATGCCGTTGGCAGGCCATGCCCAGATCCATTGCGGCCAGCAGCAGATCCTCTCCGACCGCGACATGGCCTCGGTGCTCACGCCGAGTGATCCCGTGCGGATGCGCTGGAGCCACGACAGCGACCAGTTGATCGTGCGCGTGGAGCGCGGTGCGCTGGAGAGGGTATGCGCGGCGCACCTCGGCCATCGGTCACAGGCGCCGCTGCGCTTTGAGCTTGGGATGGGTTGGCGCCGCCTGGCGGCCTGGTATCAGCTGATGCACTACCTGGCGGACCTGCTGGCGCTGGCGCCGGACGCGGCGCGGCATCCGTTGACTGCCTGCCAGCTGGAGCAGCTGGTGATCGGCACGTTGTTGACAGTGCAGCCCCACAGCCTGGCGGAGGCGATGCGGGCACGGGGCAAACCGCTGGCGCCGCGCCACGTGAAGCAGGTCGAAGAGTACATCCATGCCCACGCGCAGGCACCACTAACCCCCACGCTGCTGGCGGAAATCGCTGGTGTGAGCCTGCGCGGGCTCTATGCGGGCTTTCGAGAGCACCGCGGCATCAGCCCGATGGCCTACCTGCGCGCGGTGCGGCTGGAGCGTGTCCGCCATGACCTGCTGAACGACCCGGCGATCGACTCGGTCACGGCCGCGGCCCTGCGCTGGGGCTTCGGCCATCTGGGGCGCTTTAGCGTGGAATACCGCAAGAGTTTCGGCGAACCGCCGGGGCAAACGCTGCGCCGGCGCTAGTCCGCCTGGGCCGCATTCGTCGGGGTGGGAGCGCAAAAACAAAAACGGCGAACCGAAGTTCGCCGTTCTTGTTTGCGCAAAACCGCTTGGAGCGGTCCTGTGCGGAATACCTTACACCTTGATTTCGACGTCGACGCCGGCCGGCAGGTCGAGCTTCATCAGTGCGTCAACGGTCTTGTCGGTAGGATCGACGATGTCCATCAGGCGCTGGTGAGTACGGATCTCGAACTGATCACGGCTCGTCTTGTTGACGTGCGGCGAACGCAGGATGTCGAAGCGCTGGATACGGGTCGGCAGGGGCACCGGGCCCTTGACGATCGCGCCAGTACGCTTGGCGGTATCCACGATTTCGGCTGCCGACTGGTCGATCAGGCGATAGTCGAAAGCCTTCAGGCGGATACGGATCTTCTGGTTCTGCATGATATTTCCTTAAAAGAGCGATGGGCGGCGTGCGCCCTGGAACATGGGAACAAGCCGACGGTATTGTACCGCCAGCCTGCTCCAGGAAGTTTGCTTAGTCGAGGATCTTTGCCACGACGCCGGCGCCGACGGTACGACCGCCTTCACGGATAGCGAAACGCAGGCCTTCTTCCATGGCGATCGGGGCAATCAGCTTGACCGTGATCGACACGTTGTCACCCGGCATGACCATTTCCTTGTCCTTCGGCAGCTCGATCGAGCCGGTCACGTCGGTCGTACGGAAGTAGAACTGCGGGCGGTAGTTGTTGAAGAACGGGGTGTGGCGGCCGCCTTCGTCCTTCGACAAGATGTAGACCTCGCCGGTGAAGTGCGTGTGCGGCTTGATCGAACCCGGCTTGCACAGCACTTGGCCGCGCTCGACGTCTTCGCGCTTCGTGCCGCGCAGCAGCAGACCCACGTTGTCGCCAGCTTGACCTTGGTCCAGCAGCTTGCGGAACATTTCCACGCCGGTGCAGATGGTCTTGACCGTCGGCTTGATACCAACGATTTCGATTTCTTCACCAACCTTGATGATGCCGCGCTCGATACGACCGGTCACAACCGTGCCACGGCCCGAGATCGAGAACACGTCTTCCACCGGCATCAGGAAGGTACCGTCGATGGCACGTTCCGGCGTCGGGATGTAGCTGTCCAGCTGTTCGGCCAGGGCCAGAATGGCTTGCTCGCCCAGTTCGCCCTTGTCGCCTTCCAGTGCCAGCTTGGCCGAACCCTTGATGATCGGGGTGTCGTCGCCGGGGAATTCGTACTTGGACAGGAGCTCGCGCACTTCCATTTCGACCAGCTCGAGCAGCTCGGCGTCGTCGACCATGTCGCACTTGTTCAGGAACACGATGATGTAAGGCACGCCAACCTGGCGGGCCAGCAGGATGTGCGCGGCCATGCCGTCAGCAGCCGATCGTCGTGCGGGCCCGTGATCATGTTCTTCACATAGTCAGGTGGCCCGGGCATCAACGTGGGCCGTCGTAGACGTGGGCGGTATTGCCGATTTCGTCGTACTTCTTGGCCGAACCGCCAAACTTGGCTGCCAGCACCGTGGCAATTGCTGCCGTCAGGGTGGTCTTGCCATGGTCAACGTGACCGATCGTGCCAACGTTCACGTGCGGCTTAGTCCGCGAGAACTTTTCCTTTGCCATTTTTCAGCTCCTAATCGAAACCAGTATGTCGTGTTCACAGTGCCGCCGCGCACAACGCGCGGCGGCGGATTTTTTACTTACTTGCCACGTGCCGTGATCACGGCGTCGGCTACGTTCTTCGGAGCTTCAGCGTAGTGCTTGAACTCCATCGTGTACGTAGCACGGCCTTGCGTGGCCGAACGCAGCGAGGTCGAGTAGCCGAACATCTCTGCCAGCGGAACTTCCGCGCGCAGGATCTTGCCACCGCCGACCATGTCGTCCATGCCCTGGATAATGCCGCGACGCGACGACAGATCGCCCATCACGTTACCCATGAAGTCTTCGGGCGTTTCCACTTCCACGGCCATCATCGGCTCGAGCAGCACGGGGCTTGCGCGGCGCATGCCTTCCTTGAAGCCCATGGAGCCGGCCATCTTGAACGCGTTTTCGTTCGAGTCCACATCATGGTACGAACCGAAGAACAGCGTGACCTTGACGTCGACCACCGGGAAGCCTGCCAGAACGCCGGCGTTCAGGGTGTCCTGAATGCCCTTGTCCACTGCGGGGATGTACTCGCGCGGAACCACGCCGCCCTTGATGGCGTCGACGAATTCGTAGCCCTTGCCCGGTTCTTGCGGCTCGAGCTTCAGCACCACGTGACCGTACTGGCCACGGCCGCCCGACTGCTTGACGAACTTGCCTTCCACTTCGTCGCAGGTCTTGCGGATGGTTTCGCGGTATGCAACCTGGGGCTTGCCCACGGTGGCTTCCACGCCGAATTCGCGCTTCATGCGGTCAACCAGAATTTCGAGGTGGAGCTCGCCCATGCCCGAAATGATGGTCTGGCCGGATTCTTCGTCGGTCTTCACGCGGAACGACGGATCTTCCTGTGCCAGGCGGTTCAGGGCGATGCCCATCTTTTCCTGGTCAGCCTTGGTCTTCGGCTCGACAGCCTGCGAAATCACCGGCTCCGGGAACACCATGCGTTCCAGGATGATGATGTGGTCCGGATCGCACAGCGTGTCGCCCGTGGTGGCTTCTTTCAGGCCAACCGCGGCGGCGATGTCGCCTGCCAGCACTTCCTTGATTTCTTCGCGCTGGTTGGCGTGCATCTGCAGAATCCGGCCCAGGCGTTCCTTCTTGCTCTTGACCGGGTTGTAGATGGTGTCGCCCGAATTGACCTTGCCCGAATAGACGCGGAAGAAGATCAGCTGGCCGACGAACGGGTCGGTCATGATCTTGAACGCCAGAGCGGAGAACTTTTCGTCGTCCGCGGCACGGCGCGACA
Source organism: Cupriavidus basilensis (assembly GCF_008801925.2). Lineage (NCBI taxonomy): Bacteria > Pseudomonadati > Pseudomonadota > Betaproteobacteria > Burkholderiales > Burkholderiaceae > Cupriavidus > Cupriavidus basilensis. The sequence goes on from NZ_CP062803.1 coordinate 4,127,634, forward strand.
CTTCCTTGTCGTCGTCGTCCACGCCGGTGACCGGCGGGATGTCGACCGGCGACGGCAGGAAGTCGATCACGGCGTCCAGCATACGCTGCACGCCCTTGTTCTTGAACGCGGTGCCGCACAGCATCGGCTGGATTTCGCAGGCGATGGTACGGTCGCGCAGGCCCTTGATGATCTCGGCTTCGGACAGTTCGCCCTCTTCCAGATACTTGTTCATCAGCTCTTCGTTCGACTCGGCAGCTGCCTCGACCATCTTCTCGCGCCATTCGTTGCACGAGTCGGCCAGTTCAGCCGGGATGTCCACGTAGTCGAACTTGGTGCCTTGGCTGGCCTCGTCCCAGATGATCGCTTTCATCTTGATGAGGTCGACCACACCCTTGAAGGTGTCTTCGGCGCCGATGGGCACAACGACGGGAACCGGGCTAGCCTTCAGGCGGGTCTTCAGCTGGTCGTAGACCTTGAAGAAATTCGCGCCGGTACGGTCCATCTTGTTGACGAAGGCCAAGCGCGGCACGCCGTACTTGTTAGCCTGGCGCCAGACGGTTTCCGACTGGGGCTGCACGCCACCCACTGCGCAGTAGACCATGCAAGCGCCGTCCAGCACGCGCATGGAGCGCTCCACCTCGATGGTGAAGTCCACGTGGCCCGGGGTGTCGATGATGTTGATGCGGTGTTCCGGGTAATTGCCGGCCATGCCCTTCCAGAAGGCGGTGGTCGCAGCGGAGGTGATCGTGATGCCACGCTCCTGTTCCTGCTCCATCCAGTCCATCGTGGCGGCGCCATCATGCACTTCACCGATCTTGTGGTTCACACCGGTGTAGAACAGGATACGCTCGGTCGTGGTGGTTTTACCCGCGTCAATGTGAGCCGAGATACCGATATTGCGGTAGCGCTCAATGGGAGTCTTACGAGCCACTTTAATCCTCTATTCGTCCGTGAGACGCCGGCATCTCATTGCCAACGCCCGTAACACAAACGGGCGAGCGTGTGAAAACACAGCCCGCCCGGCAACCAACGGCGTATAACTCGCGCGCTTTAGAAGCGGAAGTGCGAGAACGCCTTGTTGGCTTCGGCCATGCGGTGCACTTCGTCGCGCTTCTTCATCGCGCCGCCGCGGCCTTCCGCAGCTTCCAGCAACTCACCTGCCAGGCGCAGCGCCATCGACTTCTCGCTGCGTTTTTTCGCGGCCTCGCGCAACCAACGCATCGCCAATGCCAAACGACGCGACGGACGAACTTCGACCGGAACCTGATAGTTGGCGCCGCCCACGCGACGGCTCTTCACTTCGACCACCGGCTTCACGTTGTTGATCGCAACGGAAAACACTTCTACGGGGGCCTTGCCTGCCTTCTTTTCGATCTGGTCGAACGCGCCATAAACGATACGTTCGGCAACCGACTTCTTGCCGTCCAGCATCAGGACGTTCATGAACTTGGCAACTTCAACGTTACCGAACTTCGGATCGGGCAGGATATCCCGCTTGGGGACTTCACGACGACGTGGCATCTTCTTTCCTTTAGATTCAGTTGAGAGCGCGGCAATGATTTCCCGCTCTCCGGCCACCAACTAGCTTGCCTTCCATCGAGGCAAATTCGCCGGGTGACCACTTACTCGACGGCACGGCGCATAAACGCTCCGTTGTACCGCCGCCTGGTGACAGCACCATGACGCAACCGCCACAGGCCATCGTTTGTTGCTTTGGGCGTTGTGCCCGGCTTGCCTGGCGTTAGCCTTAAGCAGCCTTCGGACGCTTCGCGCCGTACTTCGAACGTGCCTGGCGACGATCCTTCACGCCTTGCAAGTCCAGCGAGCCACGGACGATGTGGTAACGCACACCCGGCAAGTCCTTCACACGGCCGCCGCGGATCAGCACGACCGAGTGTTCTTGCAGGTTGTGGCCTTCACCGCCGATGTACGAGATGACCTCGAAACCGTTGGTCAGGCGCACCTTGGCGACCTTACGCAGTGCCGAGTTCGGCTTCTTCGGCGTCGTGGTGTACACACGGGTGCACACGCCGCGACGCTGGGGGCAGTTCTCAAGCGCCGGGCTCTTGCTCTTGACGACTTCAGAGACACGCGGCTTGCGAACCAGTTGGTTGATAGTTGGCATTGTTCAATCCAGCTTGGTTTTACGGAAAAACACCCCTGGGGCCACAAGCAATGGGCCGAAGAGGCAACGACGGGTTTTGGGCGGGAAAAGTGAGCGAGCGCTCTTGAGACGGACCTGTGGAGGAACAGACTGGCCAAAGAGCGCGAGCTCGCCTGGGATCCCGCTGCGACCACACCACCAGAGCATCACACGATCCCCTGGCGGGCTTGCCGATTGCGAACCGAGGGCCACAATTGCGACAGGCGAGCGAAATCCAAAGCCAAAAACTCGAATCTGACATGCTAGCAGCGACTACGTAAACCGTCAAGCAGCTTCTGACAGAAGCATGCTGCTCGGCTTGGGTCCGCGCAGTGCCTCAAAAGTCCTCCACGGCGCCCAGCGCTTCCAGGATGGCATCGCCGTAGCGCTCCAGCTTGGCGGCGCCGATGCCGGGGACTTCAGCCATTGCCGTCAACGAATCCGGCGCGCTGCGTGCCAGTTCGGCCAGCGTGGCGTCATGGAAGATCACATAGGCCGGCACACCGTGCTCGCGTGCCGTCTCGGTGCGCCACTTGCGCAGCGCCTCCCAGTTGGCCAATGCCTCGGCGTCCATGCCGGCGGTATGGTCGGTACGTGTGCCGGCGGAGCCGCGCGTGCCACGCTCGCCGCTCTTGGCTGGCTTGCTGGCCTGGCGGCGCAGGGTGATCGGCATCTCGCCCTTGAGCACTGCGCGGGCAGCGTCGCCCAGCAGCAAGGCGCCGTGGCCGCCATGGTCGATCACCAGCAGGCCGTGGGCGATCAACTGACGGAAGATGGCGTGCCACTCAGAGACCGAACGGTCCGCGCCGATGCCAAACGTGGAGACCTTGTCGTGGCCCCATTGACGGATTTTTTCCGACGCGTTGCCGCGCAGCACGTCGACCATATGGGTCGCGCCGAAATGAACGCGGCTGGCCTGCGCCGTACGGTAGACACATGACAGCGCCATCTGCGCTTCACGTGTGCCATCCCAGGTAGCGGGCGGCTCCAGGCAGGTGTCGCAGTTACCGCAGGGTTCGCTGGCTTCGTCGAAATAGCCAAGGATGCGCACGCGGCGGCAGCCGGCCGTCTCGCACAGCCCGAGCAGTGCATCGAGCTTGGCGGACGAGACGCGCTTGTGCGCATCGTCCGCCTCGGACTCGTCGATCATGCGCTTTTGCTGGACCACGTCGCCGAGGCCGTAGGCCATCCAGGCGTTGGCCGGCAGCCCGTCGCGGCCGGCGCGGCCGGTTTCCTGATAGTAGCCTTCCATGCTCTTGGGCAAGTCCAGGTGCGCCACAAAGCGCACGTCCGGCTTGTCGATGCCCATGCCAAAAGCGATGGTGGCCACCATGATCACGCCCTCTTCCTCGCGGAAACGGGCCTGGTGGTGCTGGCGCACGCCCGCATCCATACCGGCGTGGTACGCCAGCGCGTTGAGGCCCTGGGCGCTGAGGTAGCTGGCGGTGTCCTCCACCTTCTTGCGCGACAAGCAATAGACGATGCCGCTGTCGTGCGTGCCGTCCGCGGCCAGGTGCTCGGCCTTGATAAAGGCCAGCAACTGCTGGCGCGCATTGTCCTTCTCGACGATGCGATAACGGATATTGGGGCGGTCGAAGCTGGAGACGAAGACGCGGGCGTCGTGCAGCGCGAGGCGCTCCACGATTTCCTCGCGCGTGACGGAATCCGCGGTGGCCGTCAGGGCAATGCGCGGCACATCCGGGAAGCGCTCGTGCAGTACCGATAGCTGGATGTACTCGGGTCGGAAGTCATGGCCCCACTGCGAGACGCAATGCGCCTCGTCGATGGCGAACACGCCGATACGGGTACGCTGGAGCAGGTCCTGGAAGCGCGGCGTCATCAGCCGCTCGGGCGCCACATAGAGGATTTCCAGCCGGCCGGCGAGCAGATCACGCTCCACCGCGGAGGCCTCGGCCCCGCTGAGCGTCGAGTTCAGCACTGCCGCGCGCACGCCCGCCTCGGACAGCGCCGCGACCTGGTCCTGCATCAGCGCGATCAAGGGCGACACCACGATGCCGGTGCCCTGCCCGGCCCGCTGCCGCAGCAGCGCGGGAATCTGGTAGCACAACGACTTGCCGCCGCCGGTCGGCATCAGGACCAGGCAATCACCGCCATCGGCCACATGGTCGATGATCTCCCCCTGCCGGCCGCGGAAGGCGTGGTAGCCAAAAACATCCTTGAGAATCGCCAGGGCGCGCGACATAGCAACAGCTTAAAAAAGGGGTGGGACCGCGAAAGGCGTAACCATACCACCAAGGGCGCGGCTAACTACTTCGGCCTGTAACGAATGTTCCCGGATTTCTTTCGTCTGGCGGCGCATGGAGCACGGGTCCGTCCCCCTGCGGCAACACATAAACACAACGAATAAAAATGACCGATAAACACCGAGATAAATAAAACTGGCGATATAGCTACAGGCAAAAAAAACCCGGCCACCAGGGCCGGGCTTCTTCATGCTGCTTGCTTGCAGGCTCAGGCTGGCAGTCTTAGACCGCGTCGCCCTCGCCTTCGGTCGTCGCCTGCACCACAGGCGGCTCGATGAAGAGCGACTGCTCCTCGTCGGAGATCGCCTGGGCACGTTCGCGCTCGGCCGCCTCGCGCGCCTTGCGGGCACGGTGGTAGGCCAGACCCGTACCAGCGGGGATCAGTCGGCCAACGATCACGTTTTCCTTCAGACCACGCAGGTCGTCGGTCTTGCCCATGATCGCGGCTTCCGTCAGCACGCGGGTGGTTTCCTGGAACGATGCCGCCGAGATGAAGCTGTCGGTGGACAGCGACGCCTTGGTGATACCGAGCAGCAGGTTCTCGTACGTGGCCGGACGCTTGCCTTCGGCGATCACGCGATCGTTCTCGTCAAGCAGTTCCGAGCGCTCCACCTGTTCACCCGGGATGAACTTGGTGTCGCCCACATCCGCGATCTGCACGCGGCGCAGCATCTGGCGCACGATCACTTCGATGTGCTTGTCGTTGATCTTCACGCCCTGCAGACGGTACACGTCCTGCACTTCGTCGACGATGTAGTGCGCCAGCTCCTCGATGCCCTTCAGGCGCAGGATGTCGTGCGGGTCCGCCGGACCTTCCACGATCATTTCGCCCTTGTTCACCACCTGGCCATCGTGCACCAGGACTTGCTTTTCCTTGGTGATCAGGAACTCATGGGCGTTGCCGTCCAGGTCCGTAATCACCAGGCGTTGCTTGCCCTTGGTGTCCTTGCCGAACGACGTGGTGCCGGTGACTTCCGCCAGCACGGCGGCATCCTTCGGCGAACGCGCTTCGAACAGCTCGGCCACACGCGGCAGACCCCCGGTAATGTCGCGGGTCTTTTGCGATTCGGTCGGGATACGTGCAAGCACTTCGCCCACGTGCACCTGCTGGCCGTCCTTCACGGTGATCAGCGCGCCGACCTGGAAGCCGATGGTCACGGAGTGGTCCGTGCCCGGGATCTTCACTTCCTGGCCGTTGGCGTCGAGCAGCTTCACCTGCGGGCGCAGGCCCTTGGTGGCAGCCGTACGGCGCTTTGCATCAATCACCACGAGGGTCGACAGGCCGGTGACCTCGTCCATCTGCTTGGCGACGGTCACACCTTCTTCGACGTTCTCGAACTTGGTCGTACCGGTGTACTCCGACACGATCGGGCGCGTCAGCGCGTCCCACGTGGCGAGCTGCGTGCCAGCCTTGATGGCCTGGCCGTCCTGCACCAGCAGCGTGGCGCCGTACGGGATCTTGTGGCGCTCACGCTCACGGCCGTGGTCGTCGGTGATCAGCGCTTCGCCCGAACGCGAGATGACGATCAGCTCGCCCTTCGCATTGGTGACGTAACGCATGGTCGCCGTGAAACGCACGGTACCGGTTGCCTTCGCTTCCACGCTCGATGCCACGGCCGAACGCGATGCCGCGCCGCCGATGTGGAACGTACGCATGGTCAGCTGGGTGCCCGGCTCGCCAATCGACTGAGCGGCGATCACGCCAACCGCTTCGCCGGAGTTCACCAGCACGCCGCGGCCGAGGTCGCGGCCATAGCACATGCCGCACAGGCCGTAGCGCGTGTCGCACGACAGCGGCGTGCGCACCTTCACTTCGTCCACGCCGATGGCGTCGATCATGTCGACCAGGTCTTCGTCCAGCAGGGTGCCGGCCTCGATCGCGGTTTCCTGGGTTTCAGGGTTCACCACGTCGGACACCGTCACACGGCCGAGAATCCGGTCGCGCAGGGCTTCGATCACTTCACCGCCTTCGACCAGGGCCTTCATGGCCACGCCGTTGGTCGTGCCGCAATCGTCTTCCACCACCACCAGATCCTGCGTCACGTCGACCAGACGACGAGTCAGGTAACCCGAGTTCGCGGTCTTCAGTGCCGTATCCGCCAGGCCCTTACGCGCGCCGTGGGTGGAGATGAAGTACTGCAGAACGTTCAGGCCTTCACGGAAGTTCGCCGTAATCGGCGTTTCAATGATCGAGCCATCCGGCTTGGCCATCAGGCCACGCATGCCGGCCAGCTGACGGATCTGCGCAGCGGAACCGCGCGCGCCCGAGTCGGCCATCATGTAAATCGAGTTGAAGGAGTCTTGCTTCACGGTGTTGCCGTGACGGTCGACCACGTCTTCGTGCTGGAGCTGCTCCATCATCGCCTTGCCCACCTGGTCGCCGGCGGCGCCCCAGATGTCCACGACGTTGTTGTAGCGTTCCTGGTCGGTCACCAGACCCGACATGTACTGCTTGTCGTATTCCTTCACCTTGGCAGCCGCGTCGGAAATGATCTTTTCCTTTTGCGGCGGCACCAGCATGTCGTCGATGGCGATCGAAATACCAGCGCGCGTTGCCAGGCGGAAGCCCGACTGCAGCAGCTTGTCAGCGAAGATCACGGTCTCGCGCAGGCCGCACTTACGGAACGCGGTGTTGATCAGGCGCGAGATTTCCTTCTTCTTCAGCGGCTTGTTCAGCACCGAGAAAGGCAGGCCCTTCGGCAGGATCTCGGACATGATCGCGCGGCCGACCGTGGTGGCCTGCAGCGTGATCTTGGGCGCAAAGCGGGCGTCGCCCACTGCGTCCTTGTCGACCAGTTCATACTCGGTGATACGCACGTTCACGCGCGAAGCCAGTTCGACTTCCTTGTTCTCGTAGGCGCGGATCACTTCGCTGATGTCGGCGAACGTCAGGCCTTCGCCCTTGCCGTTGATCTTGTCGCGGGTCGTGTAGTACAGACCCAGCACCACGTCTTGCGACGGGACGATCGACGGATCGCCGTTGGCCGGGAACAGCACGTTGTTGGAGGCCAGCATCAGCGTGCGGGCTTCCATCTGCGCTTCCAGCGACAGCGGGACGTGAACAGCCATCTGGTCGCCGTCGAAGTCGGCGTTGAACGCCGCGCAGACCAGCGGGTGCAGCTGGATGGCCTTGCCTTCGATCAGCACCGGCTCGAACGCCTGGATACCCAGGCGGTGCAGCGTCGGCGCGCGGTTCAGCATGACCGGATGCTCGCGGATCACCTCTTCGAGGATGTCCCACACCACCGCGGTCTGGCTTTCCACTTCCTTCTTCGCCGCCTTGATGGTGGTGGCGATGCCCATCGTTTCCAGCTTGTGGAAAATGAAAGGCTTGAACAGCTCGAGCGCCATCAACTTGGGCAGGCCGCACTGATGCAGCTTCAGGGTCGGGCCCACCACAATGACCGAACGGCCGGAGTAGTCGACGCGCTTGCCCAGCAAGTTCTGGCGGAAACGGCCGCCCTTGCCCTTGATCATTTCGGCCAGCGACTTCAGCGGACGCTTGTTGGCGCCCGTCATGGCCTTGCCGCGACGACCGTTGTCCAGCAGCGAGTCAACCGCTTCCTGCAGCATGCGCTTTTCGTTGCGCACGATGATTTCAGGCGCCTTCAGTTCGAGCAGGCGCTTCAGGCGGTTGTTACGGTTGATGACGCGGCGATACAGGTCGTTCAGGTCCGAGGTGGCGAAACGGCCACCATCCAGCGGAACCAGCGGACGCAGTTCAGGCGGCAGCACCGGCAGCACTTCCAGGATCATCCATTCCGGCTTGATGCCCGAACGCTGGAACGCCTCGAGCACCTTCAGGCGCTTGGCGAACTTCTTGATCTTGGCTTCGGAGCCGGTGGTCTGCAGCTCGGCGCGGATCGTTTCGATCTGCTTTTCGATGTCGATGCCGCGCAGCAGTTCACGGATGCCTTCGGCACCCATCATGGCCACGAACTCGCCTTCGCCATACTCTTCGCACTTGGCGATGTAGTCGTCCTCGGACATGATCTGGCTCTTCTTGAGCGGGGTCATGCCGGGTTCGAGCACCACGAATGCTTCGAAGTACAGGACGCGTTCGATATCGCGCAGCGTCATGTCGAGCACCATGCCCAGACGCGACGGCAGCGATTTCAGGAACCAGATGTGCGCGGTCGGCGCAGCCAGTTCGATGTGGCCCATGCGCTCGCGGCGCACCTTGGCCAGCGTCACTTCAACGCCGCACTTCTCGCAGATCACGCCACGATGCTTCAGGCGCTTGTACTTGCCGCACAGGCATTCGTAGTCCTTGATCGGGCCAAAGATCTTGGCGCAGAACAGGCCATCGCGCTCGGGCTTGAACGTCCGATAGTTGATGGTTTCCGGCTTCTTCACTTCACCGTACGACCACGAACGGATCTTCTCTGGCGATGCCAGGCCGATCTTGATCGCGTCGAACTGCTCTTCCTGCTGAACCTGCTTAAAGAGATCGAGCAATGCTTTCATTGCAACTCCTTGTTTCGCCGCCAGCCCGACAGCATGTCGGGCCCGCGGCATTCATCCTGTGGGAAAACCGTAGCGGGCATTCGGCGGTAGGCGGGCCATTCACGGCCGGCCTACCGCGCACTCTCGATCCAAATCAATAGCGATCGAGGTCGATGTCGATACCCAGCGAACGGATTTCCTTCACCAGCACGTTGAACGATTCCGGCATGCCGGCATCGATCGAGTGCTCGCCCTTGACGATGTTCTCGTAGACCTTGGTCCGGCCGTTCACGTCATCGGACTTGACCGTCAGCATTTCCTGCAGCACGTAGGAGGCGCCATATGCTTCCAGCGCCCACACTTCCATTTCACCGAAACGCTGGCCACCGAACTGCGCCTTACCACCCAGCGGCTGCTGGGTCACCAGCGAGTACGGGCCGGTCGAACGCGCGTGCATCTTGTCGTCGACCAAGTGGTGCAGCTTCAGCATGTGCATCACGCCGAGCGTAACCGGACGCTCGAACGCTTCGCCGGTGCGGCCGTCGTGCAGCGTGACCTGTTGCTTGGAAGCGGTCAGGCCCATGTCGCGGGCGATCTCTTCCGGGTACGCCAGGTCCAGCATGCGGCGGATCTCGTCTTCATGCGCACCGTCGAACACCGGCGTGGCGAACGGGACACCCTTCTTCAGGTTGTTCGCCAGTTCCAGCACTTCAGCGTCCGACAGGCTGTCGAGGTCTTCCGGCTTGCCGCTCTCGTTGTAGATCTGAGCGAGCAGCGGGCGCAGTTCCTGCGCCTTCGCCTGTGCCTTGAGCATGGAGCCGATACGCTGGCCCAGGCCGCGCGCGGCCCAGCCCAGGTGGGTTTCCAGAATCTGGCCCACGTTCATCCGCGACGGCACGCCGAGCGGGTTCAGCACGATGTCGGCGGGCGTGCCGTCGGCCATGTAGGGCATGTCTTCGATCGGGACGATCTTGGACACGACACCCTTGTTGCCGTGACGGCCTGCCATCTTGTCGCCAGGCTGCAGGCGGCGCTTGACGGCCAGGTACACCTTGACCATCTTGATCACGCCCGGCGGCAGTTCGTCGCCTTGCGTGAGCTTCTTGCGCTTTTCTTCAAAGGCCAGGTCGAACTCGTGACGCTTTTGCTCGATAGCTTCCTTGACGGCTTCCAGCTGGGCAGCCACTTCTTCGTCGGCCGGGCGGATGTCGAACCAGTGGTACTTGTCCAGATCGGCCAGGTACTCGCGGGTCAGCTTGGCGCCCTTGGACAGCTTCTTCGGACCGCCATTGACGGTCTTGTCGAGCAGCAGGCGTTCCAGACGCTGGAAGGCATCGCCTTCCACGATACGCAGCTGGTCGTTCAGGTCCAGGCGGTAGCGCTTGAGTTCATCGTCGATGATGGACTGGGCACGCTTGTCGCGGGTCACGCCTTCGCGGGTGAAGACCTGGACGTCGATCACGATACCGCTCATCCCCGAGGGGACGCGCAGCGAGGTGTCCTTCACGTCCGAAGCCTTCTCGCCGAAGATCGCGCGCAGCAGCTTTTCTTCCGGGGTCAGCTGGGTCTCGCCCTTGGGCGTGACCTTGCCGACCAGCACGTCGCCGGCTTCCACTTCGGCACCGATGTAGGTGATGCCGGACTCGTCCAGACGCGCGAGCTGCGCTTCGGCGAGGTTGGAAATGTCGCGGGTGATTTCTTCCGGTCCCAGCTTGGTGTCACGTGCGACGACCGACAGTTCCTCGATGTGGATCGAGGTGTAGCGGTCTTCGGCAACCACGCGTTCGGAGATCAGGATCGAGTCTTCGAAGTTGTAGCCGTTCCACGGCATGAACGCCACCAGCATGTTCTGGCCGAGCGCGAGCTCACCCAGGTCGGTCGATGCGCCGTCGGCGATCACGTCGCCACGGGCGACGAAATCCCCAACCTTGACCATCGGACGCTGGTTGATGTTGGTGTTCTGGTTCGAGCGCGTGTACTTGATCAGGTTGTAGATGTCCACGCCGACTTCGCCTGCAACGGCTTCATCGTCGTTCACACGGATCACGATACGCATGGCATCGACGTAGTCCACCACGCCGCCACGGGTTGCCTGGACGGCAGTACCCGAGTCGACCGCAACGGTACGCTCGATGCCGGTACCCACCAGCGGCTTGTCCGGACGCAGGCAAGGCACGGCCTGACGCTGCATGTTGGCGCCCATCAGTGCACGGTTCGCATCATCGTGCTCGAGGAACGGCACCAGCGATGCCGCGGCCGAGACGATCTGCGAAGGCGCCACGTCGATGTACTGGACGCGGTCCGGCGTGACCATACGGGTTTCCCGCTCGCTACCTTCACGCGACGACACCAGTTCGTCGATCAGGGTACCGTCGGCGTCAACCGTCGCGTTGGCCTGCGCCACCACGTACTTGCCTTCTTCAATGGCGGACAGGTAGTCGACCTGGTCGGTCAGCTTGCTGTCGACCACCTTGCGGTACGGCGTTTCCAGGAAGCCGTACTCGTTCAGGCGCGCATACAGTGCCAGCGAGTTGATCAGGCCAATGTTCGGGCCTTCCGGCGTCTCGATCGGGCACACGCGGCCGTAGTGGGTCGGGTGCACGTCACGCACTTCAAAGCCTGCGCGCTCACGGGTCAAACCGCCCGGGCCCAGTGCGGAGACACGACGCTTGTGCGTGATCTCGGACAGCGGGTTGGTCTGGTCCATAAACTGCGACAGCTGCGACGAACCGAAGAACTCGCGGATGGCCGACGAAATCGGCTTCGAGTTGATCAGGTCATGCGGCATCAGGTTCTCGGTCTCGGCCTGGCCAAGACGTTCCTTCACGGCGCGCTCGACGCGCGACAAGCCGGCACGGAACTGGTTTTCGGCCAGTTCGCCAACGCAGCGGACGCGACGATTGCCCAGGTGATCGATGTCATCGACCTCACCCTTGCCGTTGCGCAGGTTGACCAGGATCTTGATGGTCTCGAGGATGTCCTCGTCCTGCAGCACCATGCTGCCTTCACCGCTCGGGCGGCCCAGGCGGCTGTTGACCTTCATGCGGCCAACGCGCGACAGGTCGTACGACTCTTCGCTGTAGAACAGGCGCTGGAACAGGGCTTCCACCGCGTCTTCGGTCGGCGGCTCGCCGGGACGCATCATGCGGTAGATCGCGATACGCGCAGCGGTCTGGTCGGCGGTGTCGTCCACGCGCAGCGTCTGCGACATGTACGGACCTTGGTCCAGATCGTTGGTGTACAGGGTCTGGATCTGCTTGACACCGGCTTCGCGCAGGTTTTCCAGCACGGTTTCGGTCAGCTCGTCATTAGCGTTGGCAATCACCTCACCGGTATCCGGGTCGATGATGTTCTTCGCCAGCACGCGGCCGAGCAGGTAGTCTTCCGGCACGCTGATCAGCTTGGTACCGGCGGAATCCAGGTCGCGGATGTGCTTTGCGTTGATCCGCTTGTCCTTCTCCACGACGACACGGCCGTCCTTGTCGGCGATGTCGAAGCGCGCGACTTCGCCGCGCAGACGCTCGGGCACGAATTCCATCTGCGCGCCTTCCGACTGCAGGGTGAAATTGTCGAACACGAAGAAGTGCGCGAGGATTTGCTCGGGCGTCAGGCCAATCGACTTCAGCAGGATCGTGACCGGCATCTTGCGGCGACGGTCAACGCGGAAGTACAGGATGTCCTTCGGGTCGAACTCGAAGTCGAGCCAAGAGCCGCGGTAAGGAATAATCCGTGCCGAGAACAGCAGCTTGCCCGAGCTGTGGGTCTTGCCCTTGTCGTGTTCGAAGAATACGCCAGGCGAACGGTGGAGCTGCGAAACAATCACACGCTCGGTACCGTTGATGACAAAAGAGCCGGTCGACGTCATGAGCGGAATTTCGCCCATGTAGACTTCCTGTTCCTTGACTTCCTTGACCTTGCCCGGATTTTCCCGATCGTTGATGATCAGGCGTACCTTGGCACGCAAAGCCGAGTGGAAGGTCAGGCCACGCTGTTGACATTCCTTGACGTCGAACGGCGGGTTGGAGAGGTGGTAGGAGACGAACTCCATACGGGCGAGCCCGTTGTGCGACACAATCGGGAAGATTGCACTGAAAGCCGCTTGCAGGCCCTCGGTTTTGCGACGTGAGGGTGGCGCACCCTCTTGCAGAAACTGAGCGTAGGATTCAATCTGGGTGGCAAGCAGGAAAGGAACCTGATGAACCGTCGCGCGCTTCGCAAAACTTTTGCGAATGCGCTTCTTTTCGGTGAAGCTGTACGCCATGGGATCTCCGAATCATCGCAGGGCTGGCTGGACCTGGCGCAGCACCTGAGGTGTTCAGCGACTGGGAGGGGATTTGGCGGTTGGCCGCTACCAACCTCTGGCTGACGGTGTCCGCACGCTGCGAGCCGGCAGAAACGACGCAATGCGTCATACCGGCCCGGGGGACACCCGACCAAACTTGTCTTCTGCAGTCGGTTCAGAAGACAAACATCAGCAACCACCTAGTGTGCCACTGATGTTTGGCCTCTGCTCAAGCTTAGGCATACGCCCTGCTTTCAAGCATCGTTTGCGCCACTTTTCCACGCTTTCGAGTGCACAGTAAAACACACATCGCAGAAGCGCAAAAAGGCTGGCGCCGGGAATCTCCCTTTGCCAGCCCCATTCGCGTGCCAAAAGGCACGCGAGTACAGCTTACTTGACTTCGACCTTCGCGCCGGCTTCTTCCAGCTTCTTCTTGGCGTCAGCTGCAGCAGCCTTGTCCACGCCTTCCTTGACAGCCTTCGGTGCGCCGTCAACCAGATCCTTGGCTTCCTTCAGGCCCAGGCCGGTGATTTCGCGAACAGCCTTAATCACGCCAACCTTGTTTGCGCCGATTTCCGACAGGATAACGTTGAACTCGGTTTGCTCTTCAGCGGCAGCAGCGCCTGCGCCCGGGGCAGCAGCCACGGCCATCGAAGCGGCGGACACGCCAAACTTTTCTTCGAACGCCTTGACCAGGTCGTTCAGTTCCATCACGGACATCGAGCCTACGGCTTCGAGGATGTCGTCTTTGCTGATTGCCATTTGGAATACTCCTGCTAAATGTGATTCGGTATCGGTAATGCGATCTTGATGAGCCAGGCTGCGAAAGGCTTACGCCTTAAGCAGCTGCGCCTTCGCTCTCGGCGGCGGCGGCAGCGCCTTCGCCTTCGGCAGGGGCGCCTTCGCTCTTCTTGGCGGCCAGTGCAGCCAGCAGACGGGCGAAGCCCGACACCGGTGCCTGCATCACGCCAAGCAGCTGAGCAATCAGTTCGTCACGGCTCGGGATCGAGGCCAGTGCCTTGACGGCAGCAGCATCGAGCACATTGCCATCGTACGACGCTGCGCGCAGAACCAACTTGTCGTTGGTCTTGGCAAAGTCGTTCAGAACCTTGGCCGACGACACTGCATCTTCGGAAATACCGTAGATCAGCGGACCGGTCATTTGCTCTGCGAGGCCGGCAAACGGCGTGCCTTCCACGGCGCGGCGTGCCAGCGTGTTCTTCAGAACACGCAGGTACACGCCTTGCTCGCGGGCCTTGGCGCGCAGCTTGGTCAGATCGCCAACCGCAATGCCGCGATATTCGGCTACGACGATGGTCTGGGCTTTAGCGACTTGCGCCGAAACCTCAGCAACGACGGCCTTCTTATCTTCAATATTAAGTGGCACGGTTAAGCTCCAAAACGATGCTTGTCCCCCGGATCGTCCGGGGCACGCACATCAGTCCAAACGAACGGCGTCCGATTTGGCCCGAATCACCCGGGTCATTGCCCGGATTCTTCAATCCCTCGGGTGCGCCATCTGCGCTGGTGGGCCGGGAGGCGTCGCGGCAGGCCGAAGCCACGCTGCGTACGTTCCGTCCGATTAAGGCGAGGCAGCCAACCTACGGCCGCACCCGCCACCAGCGGTCTTTGATAACCAGCGGTGCCTGCCGCGCTTGCGCGCCGGCGGGCACCACTGCCCAAAGCCTTGCTCCTTCATCCTGCGGTGTCCTACCGGGCACCGCCTGATTCGGGAGACGATCCCGGCCTGGGCCAGGATCCTCAATTCTTTACGCTGGGCGACGTTATCGGGTCCGCCCTGCGGTTGCCGCCAGCCTTAGGCCGACAGCGAAGCCTGTTCCACGCGAACGCCAACGCCCATGGTGGACGAAACAGCGATCTTGCGCAGGTACACGCCCTTGCTGGTAGCCGGCTTCGACTTCACCAGGGCTTCGATCAGCGCGCTCAGGTTGCGCTTCAGATCGGCGTCCTGGAACGAACGGCGGCCAATGGTGGCGTGGATGATACCGGCCTTGTCGACACGGTATTGCACCTGACCGGCCTTGGCGTTCTTCACAGCCTGGGCAACGTCGGGGGTAACCGTACCAACCTTCGGGTTCGGCATCAGGCCGCGCGGGCCCAGGATCTGGCCCAGCGTACCAACGATACGCATCGTGTCCGGCGAAGCGATCACGACGTCGAAGTTCAGGTTGCCGGCCTTGACTTGTTCAGCCAGGTCTTCCATACCGACGATCTCGGCGCCAGCTGCCTTGGCGGCTTCAGCCTTTTCACCTTGGGCGAACACAGCCACGCGAACCGACTTGCCGGTACCGGCAGGCAGCACGACGGAGCCACGAACCACCTGGTCCGACTTCTTCGCATCGATGCCGAGTTGCACGGCAACGTCGATGGATTCGTCGAACTTGGCCGATGCGCAACCCTTCACCAGGCCCAGGGCCTCGTCGATCGGGTAGAACTTGGTGCGCTCGATCTTCGCCTTGTTCGCGGCGGTGCGCTTGGAAACCTTAGCCATTTACAGACCCTCCACGGTGATGCCCATCGAGCGAGCCGAACCGGCGATCGTACGGACAGCAGCGTCCAGATCGGCAGCGGTCAGGTCAGCGTTCTTTGCCTTGGCGATTTCTTCAGCCTGGGCACGCGTGATCTTGCCAACCTTGTCGGTGTGCGGCTTGGCCGAACCCTTGGTCAGGCCAGCTGCCTTCTTGATCAGAACGGTCGCCGGGGGCGACTTCATCACGAAGGTGAAGCTCTTGTCGGCGAAGGCGGTAATCACCACCGGCACCGGCAGGCCGGGTTCCATGCCTTGGGTCTGCGCGTTGAACGCCTTGCAGAACTCCATGATGTTCAGACCGCGTTGACCCAGTGCGGGGCCCACGGGCGGGGAGGGATTTGCCTTACCAGCCGGAATTTGCAGCTTGATAAAGCCAATGATCTTCTTGGCCATATTTACTCCAATCCGGACCGCTTCCTGACGGAATGCGATCCTGTTGAGTCGTAGCGCGCTATCGCCGCAGGGATGGTTCATCCACCCCAGCCAGCCTCACGCTCCTCTTGTGGCCAGCCCCTTTCGAGACTGGCCGCTGCATTTTTCGCCGACCTTGCGGCCAGCATAAAACGCGAAAACCTGAACCGCTTAAACCACTTAGACCTTCTCGACCTGGCCGAACTCGAGCTCGACCGGCGTGGCGCGCCCGAAGATAGTGACCGAGACGCGCAAGCGCGATTTCTCGTAGTTCACTTCCTCGACATTGCCGTTGAAGTCGGTGAAAGGGCCGTCCTTGACGCGAACCATTTCGCCCACTTCGAAGAGCGTCTTGGGACGCGGCTTCTCGACCCCTTCCTGCATCTGGGTCATGATCTTGTCGACTTCCTTCTGGGAAATCGGGCTCGGGCGATTGCGCGCACCGCCGACGAAGCCAGTGACCTTGCTGGTGTTCTTCACCAGGTGCCAGGTCTCAT
The DNA here is from genome assembly GCF_008801925.2 of Cupriavidus basilensis. Lineage (NCBI taxonomy): Bacteria > Pseudomonadati > Pseudomonadota > Betaproteobacteria > Burkholderiales > Burkholderiaceae > Cupriavidus > Cupriavidus basilensis. The sequence goes on from NZ_CP062803.1 coordinate 4,144,210, forward strand.
CGGTCATTTCCATCTCGACCAGCACGTACCCCGGGAAGAAGCGACGCTCGGTGACAGACTTCTGCCCACCCTTGATTTCAACGACTTCTTCGGACGGGACCAGGATGCGGCCAAACTTGTCCTGCATTTCGGCGCGCTCGATGCGCTCCTGCAGCGCGCGCTGCACACTCTTTTCCATGCCGGAATAGGCGTGCACCACATACCAGCGCTTCTTCGACGAAGGCGATTCAGCTGCGGGGACTTCCTGTTGTGCGTTATCCGTCATGTTCTATCCTTCATTTCCAGCCCAGCACGAGCGAAAAGATGACCCACTCGATGAGCTTGTCCGCAGACCACAGGAACACGGCCATGATCACGACAAAGACAAACACCAGGCCCGTCATCTGCCCGGCTTCCTTGCGGGTGGGCCAAACGACCTTGCGGACTTCGCGATACGATTCCTTGGAGAAACCGATGAAGTCCTTGCCTGGCGCCGATACCAGCGCGACCACCACGCCCAGCGCAATGCCGCCGAACAGCGCAGCGCCACGCACGTAGGAGGGTTGCTGTGCCAGGGCATAGAAACCGATGACGCCGGCAACCACCAGTAGCACCGCGGCGCCAAGCAACCACTTACCACTGGCGGCGTTGACGGTTTCGACGTTGGGATTGGCCATGTTTCGCAAACGAGACTAAGCCGCGTCACGATACTCTCTATCGCGACGCGGCTGATTGAATTGGCAGGGGCAGAGGGAATCGAACCCCCAACCTTCGGTTTTGGAGACCGACGCTCTGCCAGTTGAGCTATACCCCTAAAACAACTTTGGGGTCGGCGATGAGGCCAACCCCTCTGGCAACGAATACGGCCGGTTGGTGCCGTATTCGCTGTTCGACTTTATCAGTCGAGGATCTTTGCCACGACGCCGGCGCCGACGGTACGACCGCCTTCACGGATAGCGAAACGCAGGCCTTCTTCCATGGCGATCGGGGCAATCAGCTTGACCGTGATCGACACGTTGTCACCCGGCATGACCATTTCCTTGTCCTTCGGCAGCTCGATCGAGCCGGTCACGTCGGTCGTACGGAAGTAGAACTGCGGGCGGTAGTTGTTGAAGAACGGGGTGTGGCGGCCGCCTTCGTCCTTCGACAAGATGTAGACCTCGCCGGTGAAGTGCGTGTGCGGCTTGATCGAACCCGGCTTGCACAGCACTTGGCCGCGCTCGACGTCTTCGCGCTTCGTGCCGCGCAGCAGCAGACCCACGTTGTCGCCAGCTTGACCTTGGTCCAGCAGCTTGCGGAACATTTCCACGCCGGTGCAGATGGTCTTGACCGTCGGCTTGATACCAACGATTTCGATTTCTTCACCAACCTTGATGATGCCGCGCTCGATACGACCGGTCACAACCGTGCCACGGCCCGAGATCGAGAACACGTCTTCCACCGGCATCAGGAAGGTACCGTCGATGGCACGTTCCGGCGTCGGGATGTAGCTGTCCAGCTGTTCGGCCAGGGCCAGAATGGCTTGCTCGCCCAGTTCGCCCTTGTCGCCTTCCAGTGCCAGCTTGGCCGAACCCTTGATGATCGGGGTGTCGTCGCCGGGGAATTCGTACTTGGACAGGAGCTCGCGCACTTCCATTTCGACCAGCTCGAGCAGCTCGGCGTCGTCGACCATGTCGCACTTGTTCAGGAACACGATGATGTAAGGCACGCCAACCTGGCGGGCCAGCAGGATGTGTTCGCGGGTCTGGGGCATGGGGCCGTCAGCAGCCGAGCACACCAGGATCGCGCCGTCCATCTGTGCGGCGCCCGTGATCATGTTCTTCACATAGTCAGCGTGGCCCGGGCAGTCAACGTGTGCGTAGTGGCGGTTAGCCGTTTCGTACTCGACGTGTGCGGTGTTGATGGTAATACCGCGTGCCTTTTCTTCCGGCGCTGCGTCGATTTCGTCGTACTTCTTGGCCGAACCGCCAAACTTGGCTGCCAGCACCGTAGCAATTGCTGCCGTCAGGGTGGTCTTACCATGGTCAACGTGACCGATCGTACCAACGTTCACGTGCGGTTTAGTCCGCGAGAACTTTTCCTTTGCCATTTCGCGACTCCTGTGTCGGTAGCGATATTGCTAGTGCGGTATTTGGTGCCCATGGGCAGGATCGAACTGCCGACCTCTCCCTTACCAAGGGAGTGCTCTACCACTGAGCCACATGGGCGAAACTTGAATGCTGCTTTTTTAGAACTGCAAGAACCCGGGCAATCTGGAGCGGGTGAAGGGAATCGAACCCTCGTCGTAAGCTTGGAAGGCTTCTGCTCTACCATTGAGCTACACCCGCCGGGTTACCACGCTTTCTGCTTCACCGACACCTGCCGGGTACTCACTACTGCTTTGCAATTCTTGGTGGAGAGGGTTGGATTCGAACCAACGTAGGCGTAAGCCAACAGATTTACAGTCTGCCCCCTTTAGCCACTCGGGCACCTCTCCGCAGTGAACTTCTGATTATGGTGTAACTTTCCTTGGCTGTCAAGCACTTTCCGTACTATGCAGAGTAGGGAAGGACAGGCCTTGGAACGTTGACCTGGCACCAGCTAGGCTGCCCGATCGCACCATCATCGTCGGCATTCGATAAAGAACACCTTCACCCTATAGGGGCTCGCCAGAGGCTCTAGAACGGCTTCTGGCGGCCTCTCGGGCCTCGCTTTGACCGGTGGCTGGCCACCGGGCTGGCGGGCCTGGCGGCCGCCGGAGCCTGATCGAGCAAAATCGCCGCCACAAAAGCAAAACCCCCCAGTACTTTCGTACTGGGGGGTTTCAAGGGAGAGCCTGGCGATTACCTACTTTCACACGGGTATCCGCACTATCATCGGCGTGGAGTCGTTTCACGGTCCTGTTCGGGATGGGAAGGGGTGGTTCCAACTCGCTATGGTCACCAGGCATAAACGGTGGCCGCGTTGAGGTGTGCTCAACGCAGCGAATAGGGATGTAGTAGGGGTTGTGCGTATCGGCCAAGCTGCTTGTTACTGCGGCAGCGGCACGCGACACTCACACCAGGTAGAAACACACTGGTTATAGGATCAAGCCTTACGGGCAATTAGTACTGGTTAGCTTAACGCATTACTGCGCTTCCACACCCAGCCTATCAACGTCCTGGTCTCGAACGACCCTTCAAGGAGCTCAAGGCTCCAGGGAATCCTCATCTTCAGGCGAGTTTCCCGCTTAGATGCTTTCAGCGGTTATCTCTTCCGTACATAGCTACCCTGCGATGCCTCTGGCGAGACAACAGGTACACCAGCGGTACGTCCACTCCGGTCCTCTCGTACTAGGAGCAGCCCCCGTCAAGATTCCAACGCCCACGGCAGATAGGGACCAAACTGTCTCACGACGTTTTAAACCCAGCTCACGTACCTCTTTAAATGGCGAACAGCCATACCCTTGGGACCGGCTACAGCCCCAGGATGAGATGAGCCGACATCGAGGTGCCAAACACCGCCGTCGATATGAACTCTTGGGCGGTATCAGCCTGTTATCCCCAGAGTACCTTTTATCCGTTGAGCGATGGCCCTTCCATTCAGAACCACCGGATCACTATGTCCTGCTTTCGCACCTGCTCGACTTGTCGGTCTCGCAGTTAAGCACGCTTTTGCCATTGCACTTTAGGTACGATGTCCGACCGTACCAAGCGTACCTTCGAACTCCTCCGTTACACTTTGGGAGGAGACCGCCCCAGTCAAACTGCCTACCATGCACTGTCCCCGACCCGGATTCACGGGCCAAGGTTAGAACCTCAAACAAACCAGGGTGGTATTTCAAGGACGGCTCCACGCAGACTAGCGTCCACGCTTCAAAGCCTCCCACCTATCCTACACAGATCGGTTCAAAGTCCAATGCAAAGCTACAGTAAAGGTTCATGGGGTCTTTCCGTCTAGCCGCGGGGAGATTGCATCATCACAAACACTTCAACTTCGCTGAGTCTCGGGAGGAGACAGTGTGGCCATCGTTACGCCATTCGTGCAGGTCGGAACTTACCCGACAAGGAATTTCGCTACCTTAGGACCGTTATAGTTACGGCCGCCGTTTACCGGGACTTCAATCAAGAGCTTGCACCCCATCATTTAATCTTCCGGCACCGGGCAGGCGTCACACCCTATACGTCCACTTTCGTGTTTGCAGAGTGCTGTGTTTTTATTAAACAGTCGCAGCCACCATTTTATTGCAACCCTTCACCCTCCTGGCGCAGGCCAGTCAAGCTACAAGGGCGTACCTTATCCCGAAGTTACGGTACCAATTTGCCGAGTTCCTTCTCCCGAGTTCTCTCAAGCGCCTTAGAATACTCATCTCGCCCACCTGTGTCGGTTTGCGGTACGGTCTCGTATGACTGAAGCTTAGAGGCTTTTCTTGGAACCACTTCCAATTGCTTCGCAGCACTAGGCCGCTCGCCCCGCATCCTTGAATTCCGCGCCCGGATTTGCCTAAGCGCCTTCTCCAATGCAGGGACCGGGACTTCCAACACCCGGACAACCTTCCGCGATCCGTCCCCCCATCGCATCATACGACGGTGCAGGAATATTAACCTGCTTCCCATCAGCTACGCATCTCTGCCTCGCCTTAGGGGCCGACTCACCCTACGCCGATGAACGTTGCGTAGGAAACCTTGGGCTTACGGCGAGGGGGCTTTTCACCCCCTTTATCGCTACTCATGTCAGCATTCGCACTTCTGATACCTCCAGCATCCTTTACAAGACACCTTCACAGGCTTACAGAACGCTCTCCTACCATGCACTTACGTGCATCCGCAGCTTCGGTGACTGGCTTAGCCCCGTTACATCTTCCGCGCAGGACGACTCGATCAGTGAGCTATTACGCTTTCTTTAAAGGATGGCTGCTTCTAAGCCAACCTCCTGACTGTTTTAGCCTTCCCACTTCGTTTCCCACTTAGCCAATCTTAGGGACCTTAGCTGGCGGTCTGGGTTGTTTCCCTCTTGACACCGGACGTTAGCACCCGATGTCTGTCTCCCGTGATTGCACTCTTCGGTATTCGGAGTTTGCTATGGCGGGGTAATCAGCAATAGACCCCCCAACCATGACAGTGCTCTACCCCCGAAGGTGAGACACGAGGCACTACCTAAATAGTTTTCGGAGAGAACCAGCTATTTCCAGACTTGTTTAGCCTTTCACCCCTATCCACAGCTCATCCCCTAACTTTTCAACGTTAGTGGGTTCGGTCCTCCAGTACGTGTTACCGCACCTTCAACCTGGCCATGGATAGATCGTCTGGTTTCGGGTCTACACCCAGCGACTGAACGCCCTATTCGGACTCGCTTTCGCTACGCCTTCCCTAATCGGTTAAGCTTGCCACTGAATGTAAGTCGCTGACCCATTATACAAAAGGTACGCCGTCACCCGTTTCCAGGCTCCGACTGTTTGTATGCATGCGGTTTCAGGATCTATTTCACTCCCCTCCCGGGGTTCTTTTCGCCTTTCCCTCACGGTACTGGTTCACTATCGGTCGATCACGAGTATTTAGCCTTGGAGGATGGTCCCCCCATCTTCAGACAGGATTTCACGTGTCCCGCCCTACTTGTCGTACACCTAGTTCCACAACGCTGTTTTCGCATACAGGGCTATCACCTGCTATGGCCGGGCTTTCCATCCCGTTCTGCTAACAATGCTGCTAAAGAGTACAAGGCTCTTCCCATTTCGTTCGCCACTACTCTGGGAATCTCGGTTGATTTCTGTTCCTGCAGCTACTTAGATGTTTCAGTTCGCCGCGTTCGCTTCCCTGACCTATGTATTCAGTCAGGGATGACCCATTCGGGCCGGGTTTCCCCATTCGGACATCTCCGGATCAAAGCTTGTTTGCCAGCTCCCCGAAGCTTTTCGCAGGCTACCGCGTCCTTCATCGCCTGTGATCGCCAAGGCATCCACCACATGCACTTGTTCGCTTGACCCTATAACGAGTGTGTCTCAAACTTGCGTTCAAGCCGTGCTCGCTACAGGATGAGTTCTCGCATTTGTGCCGTATTCCAAGTCATCTTTCGATCACTTAAATACATTTTGGTTGATACAATCACAACCCGGTATCGTGTTTTTACTGCAGCGTCTCATCAACGCTCACGACACCTTTACTACATCCCATATTGTTAAAGAACAGCCGTGCGAAACTGCGTCTCGCAACGTCTTGGCCAAGGCCAAAGGCAAACGCTCAATCCTAAGCGCTTGCCTTTGACGACCAATCCAAGGAGCACACCGAAGTGCGAGGTAATTGGTGGAGGATGACGGGATCGAACCGACGACCCCCTGCTTGCAAAGCAGGTGCTCTCCCAGCTGAGCTAATCCCCAATTTACTTCTGTCCGGAGGTTCGGCTTCGAACCACCATCCGTAACTTGGTGGGTCTGGTAGGACTTGAACCTACGACCCCCGCCTTATCAAGACGGTGCTCTAACCACCTGAGCTACAGACCCTTGGCTGTAACAGCAAACAAACCGATAAGTGTGAACGCTCGACTTAAGATGCACGCTCTTGAAAGGAGGTGATCCAGCCGCACCTTCCGATACGGCTACCTTGTTACGACTTCACCCCAGTCATGAACCCTGCCGTGGTAATCGCCCTCCTTGCGGTTAGGCTAACTACTTCTGGCAAAACCCACTCCCATGGTGTGACGGGCGGTGTGTACAAGACCCGGGAACGTATTCACCGCGGCATGCTGATCCGCGATTACTAGCGATTCCAGCTTCACGTAGTCGAGTTGCAGACTACGATCCGGACTACGATGCGTTTTCTGGGATTAGCTCCCCCTCGCGGGTTGGCAACCCTCTGTACGCACCATTGTATGACGTGTGAAGCCCTACCCATAAGGGCCATGAGGACTTGACGTCATCCCCACCTTCCTCCGGTTTGTCACCGGCAGTCTCTCTAGAGTGCTCTTGCGTAGCAACTAAAGACAAGGGTTGCGCTCGTTGCGGGACTTAACCCAACATCTCACGACACGAGCTGACGACAGCCATGCAGCACCTGTGTCCACTTTCCCTTTCGGGCACCTGATGCATCTCTGCTTCGTTAGTGGCATGTCAAGGGTAGGTAAGGTTTTCGCGTTGCATCGAATTAATCCACATCATCCACCGCTTGTGCGGGTCCCCGTCAATTCCTTTGAGTTTTAATCTTGCGACCGTACTCCCCAGGCGGTCAACTTCACGCGTTAGCTACGTTACTGAAGAAATGAATCCCCAACAACTAGTTGACATCGTTTAGGGCGTGGACTACCAGGGTATCTAATCCTGTTTGCTCCCCACGCTTTCGTGCATGAGCGTCAGTGACGTCCCAGGGGGCTGCCTTCGCCATCGGTATTCCTCCACATCTCTACGCATTTCACTGCTACACGTGGAATTCTACCCCCCTCTGACATACTCTAGCCTTGCAGTCACAAGCGCCATTCCCAAGTTGAGCTCGGGGATTTCACGCCTGTCTTACAAAACCGCCTGCGCACGCTTTACGCCCAGTAATTCCGATTAACGCTCGCACCCTACGTATTACCGCGGCTGCTGGCACGTAGTTAGCCGGTGCTTATTCTTCCGGTACCGTCATCCCCCCGCCGTATTAGGGCAAGGGATTTCTTTCCGGACAAAAGTGCTTTACAACCCGAAGGCCTTCTTCACACACGCGGCATTGCTGGATCAGGGTTGCCCCCATTGTCCAAAATTCCCCACTGCTGCCTCCCGTAGGAGTCTGGGCCGTGTCTCAGTCCCAGTGTGGCTGATCGTCCTCTCAGACCAGCTACTGATCGTCGCCTTGGTGGGCCTTTACCCCACCAACTAGCTAATCAGACATCGGCCGCTCCTATCGCGCGAGGCCTTACGGTCCCCCGCTTTCACCCTCAGGTCGTATGCGGTATTAGCTAATCTTTCGACTAGTTATCCCCCACGACAGGGCACGTTCCGATGTATTACTCACCCGTTCGCCACTCGCCACCAGGATTGCTCCCGTGCTGCCGTTCGACTTGCATGTGTAAGGCATGCCGCCAGCGTTCAATCTGAGCCAGGATCAAACTCTTCAGTTTAATACCTGTGTGATCCTTCGGTTTCCCTATGGATCTCGCTCTTTCGAGCGGTCGCTCACTCTCAGAAAACTGACTGGCTACGTCCGCGATTTGCACCCCGGACATAACCAACATGTTTTACTGTGCGAGCACTTTATAACTTGTAAGCTAAAAGACCGAAGTCTTCCGCATCCGCTATCAAGCGCCCACACTTATCGGTTGTTTGTTTGTTAAAGAACTGGTCGCGGTTCGCTTTGCTTACCGCGTCGCTGCGTTTGCTGCAGCAGAGAAACGAGATTATGAAGCGTGATCATCGTTTCGTCAACAGGTTTTTTCTTCAGCTCGCCGCGCCGTTTGCGCCGCCAACCATCCCTGCAAACCCCGCAACCCTTGTCCCGTCTGCTTTGCAGCGGTGTTTCGTGTTGCGAGGGGGCGAATCATAGGGGACCCCCTCGGCCTTGGCAAGCGTTTTCTGAAATGGATTCTGGCATCAACAGAAAAGTGCCGCAAAAGGTTTGTAGGGACTGGTTGGCGTCCTCGAGCCGCGGCGCTAGCCGGCAACCACCTGGCTGCGGCAAACTATGGCCGCGGGACAGCCCCGGGCGGCACACGACGAAGTCCGCTACGCCCGCGGGTCACTCTATCTATATAGAAGGAGGAACTTGCATGGCCATTCGTATCGTGAAACTCGGCTCGCCTCGGGAGCCCGACGAGGGAATCCGCATCGGCACCGTGCGCAGGCCGCCCCGAGGTGTGCCGAAAGCCGAGTTCGCCACGCGGGACTATTACGATGTGTGGTTTCCGAACCTGTCGCCCTCCGCCGAACTGGTTGCACAGGCCCTGGACATACAGGCCGGAGGGGATGAAAAGGCATGGCGGGCATTCGAGCGGCACTTTCGTGCGGAAATGGCACGCCCGGAAGCCAGCAGGACGCTGGATCTGCTGGCCGCGATGTCACAGCAAACGAATTTCTCGATTGGCTGTTATTGCGAACACGAGGAAAGATGCCACCGCTCTATATTGCGCGCCTTGCTAGCGGCACGCGGGGCCGCGCTATCTTAGGCGCGGCACTCAGACCGCCTTTTGGTCGCGCACGCACAGACGGCGGAACAAGGGACGCAGGCTTGGCCAGCGGATAGGCAGGAGCGGGGTGCGATGGCGCACAGCATCGCGCCCGGCATAGTGGGCCAGCAGCTGCTCGCCAACCGACTGCCGGAAATAGGCGGGCGTCGGGTAGTCCATGGTCAATCCCTATTGTGGTTCATCAGGATTGACAGTATACCGAATTTTGGTGCGCCGCGTCATATTGAGGCTTGCGAACGCCCCATTCCGGGGCATTGGTTTGCTGCCGGAACGCCGCTAAAGCCAATGAAATCAACGAAAAGCGGCGCCATGGCGGCGGCGGGACTGACTTGACCTGGTGCGGGATCGTTTGCGTATATCGAATACTATCTACCAGCGATCAGGAACCTGTGGTGCCGGCCTCTGCCGCCTCTTCGGCCGCCTTGGCGGCGCTATAGACGTGCCGCGTCGCCAACAGCGCCGCAAGATCCGCATCGCCGGCAATGACGGCCTGCAGGATCTGCGCATGCTCTTCCCAGTTCTGCCGGGCACGCGTCACGTTGGCCGGCGCGAACAGCAGGCCCGTGCGCTCTCTAAGCGTACGCACCATATCCTGCAGCACACTATTGGCCGCGATATTGCCCAGCACCTCATGGAACCGGGTGTTCAATTCGATGAAACGCTCCGAGCGTCCGCTCGCGGCGGCCTCGGTGCCCTGGCGCAGCACTTCGCTGAGCTCGGCGATCAGGGCAGGATCACGGCGCTGGGCAGCCAGCTTGGCGTTAAGCCCCTCCAGGGTGGCCCGCACCTCGACCATTTCCTTGGCGATATTCGGCGACAGCGTCGCCACCGAGGCGCCCCGGCGGGGCTCGATGCGCACCAGGCCTTCGGCAGCAAGCGCGCGCAGCGCTTCCCGCACGGGGATGCGCGACACGCCAAGCTCAGTGGAAAGCTTGTTCTCGACCAGGCGCTCGCCTTGGTTGTACTGCCCGCCAAGGATGCGCTCACGCAACGTGTCGGTCACCAGGGCAAACAATGGGGAGTGCTGGGCGCCAAGACTGGCGCCTGCGGAATCCGAACCAGGAAGTGCGTGTTCGGTACCATGGGCGTCGGACATAGATTCTGGCTTGGGTCGGCGAGACACTGTCCTCGGGTGCGGCGCACAGGCGAGCCATCGCGGACGAGTGTCAAAGGGATCAGGGACCGCGGTGCTGGCCCGGAAGACTGAGGGGCAATGCGACCGCGGCGGCATTGTCCGCATTGTATACCGGCGCACTACGGTTTTTGCGCAACACATATTGCCGGCGCCAGCTCACGCCAGGGCGCGCCGGCCCTGGCGTGAGCCGCTGCCCATGCGCCGTTGGCACGAATGCGGCAGGCTATGATGCGAAGCCTCTCCCAAACCCCGCCTGCGATTCGCCGATGGCTCTTAACCTGGTCTGGCTCTCCTTCTTCCTGCTCGCCTTCATCGTCGCCTGCATTCGTGTGGCGACAGGCGATACCGCGGTGTTTCCGGCGATGCTCGCCAGCCTGTTCGACAACGCACGCACCGCGTTCGAGATTTCGCTTGGCCTGGCAGGCGTCATGAGCTTGTGGCTGGGCATCATGCGCATTGGCGAACGCGCCGGCGTAGTCGACGCCTTTGCGCGCGCGGTCAACCCGCTTTTGCGCCACTTCTTCCCCGGTGTTCCGCAGGGCCACCCAGCCCAGGGCGCGATGATGATGAATGTGTCGGCCAATATGCTGGGGCTCGACAATGCGGCGACGCCGCTCGGCCTCAATGCCATGCGGGAGCTGCAGTCACTCAATCCGCGCGCTGACACAGCCAGCAACGCGCAGATCATGTTCATCGTGCTGAACACGGCCGGCTTGACGCTGATCCCGACCTCGGTGATCGCCATGCGGCAAGCGATTGCCGTCAAGCAAGGCCTGGTCGGGTTCAATGCAGCGGATATCTTCCTTCCTACCCTGCTCGCCACCTGCGTGTCCTGCGTTGCCGGCTTGCTGGCAGTGGCCTGGGTGCAGCGGCTCAACGTGCTCAAACCAGCCGTGCTGGCCGCCTTCGGGCTGCTGGCGGCGGCTGTCGGCGGGCTCTTCCTCTGGCTGCGGCACGCGCCCCCGGAACAGGTGAGCACCGCCACCGCGCTGGCTGGCAGCGGCTTCATCCTGACGTTGATTGTGGTCTTCCTGATTTGCGGCGCCGTACGCGGCATAAACGTCTACGAGGCCTTCATCGACGGCGCCAAGGAAGGCTTCGGCGTCGCTGTGCAGATCATTCCCTATCTGGTGGCGATCCTGGTGGCAATCGGGTTGTTTCGGGTGACCGGCTGCATGGATGTCCTGATGCGTGGCCTGAGCGCCGCTTTTGCCTGGCTGGGCCTCGACACCGCCTTCGTCCCCGCGCTGCCAGTCGGGTTGATGAAAATCCTGTCTGGCGCGGGCGCCCGCGGGCTGATGATCGACGTCATGAGCACCTATGGCGTCGACTCCTTCCAGGGCAAGCTCGCCGCGATCATCCAGGGCTCGACCGAAACCACCTTCTATGTGCTCGCCGTGTACTTCGGCAGCGTCAACATCCGCAACACGCGGCATGCGCTTGCATGTGCCTTGTTTGCCGATCTTGTGGGATTGTGCGCCGCGGTCGGTATCGCCTACCTGTTCTTCCGCTGAAGTGGGCACACCGTGCCGCGATAAAAGCCGGCGAATCGTCAACAAACCCTCGATGAAAACAGGGCAAAAAGAGAGAGAAAACCAGTTTTCAATCTGTTGCACCGCCATTTTGTTGCTTGCATGCAACATGTTTGTGAAGCCAGACACGCTTGGCCTGCATGCCGCTTGGTGCGACGCAACAAATCATGTATAGTGGAGTCTGTCTCCTCCACCACCTCGGTGGATTCCAGCCCGCGCACGAAACTGCGCGGGTTTTTTTTGTCCGCATTTTGCCAGTCCGCATGGTTTGCCCTTGCTGGGGCGGCTCACGGCAAAGCCAGCAGTCGATCCCGCCCGGCGCACCAAAGCGGCCCAGGCGCTGCACCATGAGAAGGCCAATCCGCACCGCCCCGGTGTAAAAGCCCGAATTTCGCGTGAAATGTTGCGACGCAACATTCGATCCCGTAGAGTCAGCCTGTCCCTTGCGCCTGGCAGGGCGGATCTCCGCCTCGCAGCGCCCACCCTCCTTGCTGACATGATTTCCGCGCTGCGCCTGCCCCGCCCCGATGCCTCGATGTTGCAAAGAGGCCTGGTCTACGCCTTCTCCTTCCTGGTCCTGGCCGGCACGGGATGGCTCACCGGGGAAGCCGGCTATCTGTGGGCAGCCACGGCTTCGATCTGGACCTGCCTGGCCGACCGCCGCGGCACCCCCGCCGAACGGCTCGCGGCGCTGGGCTCCGTCGGCATGGGCGGCGCGGCCGCATGCGCCATGGGCACCGCTGCGGCGGTGACGCCATGGACGGCGCTCGCCGTGGTGCTTTTCGCCGGGCTGGCCGCCGGGCTGGCCGAGACCCGCGGCCCCGTGCCCGCGCTGTCGGCCAAGCTGCTCTATGTGGTGCTGATCGCCTCCTGCCTGCAGCCAGCGGGCGAGGCCAAACTGGCCGTGCGTGTGCTGGCACGCAGCCAGGAATTCCTGCTCGGTGGAATCTTCGCCTGCGTCGTCAGCCTGGCCCTGATCCGGTCCGCTCGCGACACGCGGCCGCGCGCCGAGATACTGGCGGTGTTCGATGCGTTGCTGCGTTTTGCCTCCGATCTGGCGGCCGATGCGCCCGTGGGCGATGCGACGGCCATCAAGCGCGACATCCGCGAGCGTATCGAGGCTGCACATCAGGCGATCAACATGCGGCGCAGCCTGCGGGACCCGCTTGGACTGATGCACTATGCCTATGTGGTGAGCCTGGCTGATGCTATGTTCGCCCTGCTGATCGTTGCCGCCGAACTGCGCAGCCGGGCCGATGACGCGGGCAGCGCAGAGCACCTGCCGCTGCGCCACTTGCTGCGCTGCGTCACCGATGTCCGGGCGCAGGTCTGCGAAGGTCTGGCCCATCACGCGCCTGACCTGCCGTCGCTATGCGCGGCGCTGGCTGGCGAACTGCGCCGGCTGCATGCACCGCTGGCCAATGCCGGGGCGCCGCCCTTGTACCAGGCTGCGCTGAGTGCACTGGCCCGCTATCCGGCCTTTGGCGACTGGCGCCGCGAGTACCGTTGGCCGCGGCGCGCCATGCGCCGGACATGGCAACGTTGGCGCGCCGTGGTTGCGGAGCACACCGCTCGCGATGCCCGCGTGGCCCGCCATGCGGTGCGGCTGGCGCTGGCTGGCGGCCTGAGCCTGATGCCGGCGCAGTTCTGGAAAGTCGACCATGGATACTGGGTAGCGGTCACCGTCATCATGGTACTTAGCCCTCAGTTGCAAACCACCCGCAGAATTTCGTTCCTGCGCTTCGCGGGTTCCCTGGCCGGCGCGCTATTGGCCTGTGCCATCGGCCTGGCTCACCCGCCGGCGCCGGTGGCCCTGGCAATCAGCGCGGGCTGCCTGGCTGCCGCCTACACGTGCCGGCTCGCCGGCAGCCCCGGTGCCTTCGCGATGTGCCTGACGCCCGCGGTGATCCTGTTCTCGTGGGTCGGGGCCCCAGCGGCGGACAGCAGCCACTTTGCCGCGCTGCGGGGCATCGACACGGCGCTGGGCTGCCTGATCGCCCTGGCCACTTACTATGTGCTTGCGCCGCGGGCCGAGCTGTCGCGGGTTTATCGCCATAGCCTCGACGCCCTGGCGGCTAACACGGCGTACCTGCGGGCAGCATTTGCCGGCGCCAGCGCGTTCACGACCTCGCCCACCCGCTCGCCCGCGCCGACGCAGACACGGCTGGAAGCCTTGCGCATGGCGGCCGGGCGCACCTCCAGCCGGGCGGATCAAACCTTGCAACAGGGCTTGGCAGAACTCGCTCCAGAACTGGCCCGCGAGTACAGCCAGCTGCACCTGGCCTTGCGGCGCATGGCAGCGCTGGCTGGCCTGGTGCGCGCCGGGCTAGAGGCCGAAGCGGGCAAAAGCCAGCCGGAACCGGCCACGCAGGCCATCCTGCAAGGTCTCGCCGCACAGCTGTCCGACCTGGCAGTCAACCCCGGCGCAGGCGTGACTACGCTTACCAGCGGGTTCCTGCCCGATTCCGCTGCGCCGCTGGACCGGTTTCTGGTTGAACAGGCCGGCTACGCTTGGGCCCAGATCAACGCCACCCACACAGCCGTAGCCGCCGTGCACCGGCTGGCTGGCGGCCAGCCCAAGCCTAATGAGCCGCATTTGCCCTATCCGGGTTGATGGCAGTCAAAGCCCAGCACTCTGCGTACATCACGGATCGGAACCATCTCCTAGAATGGTTCCATTCCTCAGTGACCGGTGTGAGGCACGCCATGCCCGAAATTTCCTTTCCCCGCAGCGTCCCCACCTACTGTGCGGCTAGCCTGACCCTCTCCTGCCCCGCCACTGTCAACGGGCAACCCACCTTGTATTCGATCACGGCCGAAGCGCTCGAGACCCATTTCGGCGCCCGCTCCCCACGCGAGGAGGACCTGGTGCGGGCGTTTACCAGCCATCGGCAACGCATCGAACACATTGCCGAGGGCCTGTTCGAACTCACTCAGGCACGGGAAATCCTGTTGCGCAGCGGGCACATCCGATTCGCAGGCTGAAGGCTCAGCCTTCCGCCGCTTGGCCGCGCACCAGGAGCACCGGCACGCTGGCCTGCCGGATCACGGACTCGGCCACGCTGCCCAGGACCAGCCTGCGCACGCCACGCCGGCCGTGGGTGCCGATCACGATGAGGTCTGCACCCCACTCGGCGGCGGCATCGTTTACTGCGCTGGCAATGTCGGCCCCCACGGCCTGCTGGCTGACGAGCCGCGTTTCATGGCGCACGCCCTGCGCGCTCAGGCGTTGCGCAGCGGCCGCCAGCGCACGTTCGCCACTGTCAGCCAACGCTTGCAGCACGGGCGTCGGGTCGTAATAAGCAACATCGAACATAAGCTGGCCGTTGTCCACGACATACAAGGCGAGGACCTGCGCGCCCCCGGCGCCCGCGATCCGGATTGCCTCGGCAAGCGCCAGGTCGGAAGTTGCACTGCCGTCCACTGCCACCACAATCTTCTTATAAGCCGCATTCGTCATTGCCATTTTCTCCAGAAGAACAACGGATAGTGGCGGATGCGACATCGCATTCCGCCGGATTCGATACTACTCGCCCCCGCGCGACGCGGACGTTCCGTGCGCGCCCGAGTCCACAATCACCAGATAGCGCCCGGGCCGGGCCACCGGTGCCCGGCCCGGCGCCAGGACCCAAAGCGAGTCGCCGCGCTGCACAGCCGCCAGGTAGTCGGCATCCAGCAGCCCATAGTGGTCAAGGAGGCGATTCAGGGCGGCGGGAATCCGCACGCATCCCTTGGAGGCCGGGTGGCCCAGCCGAGATTCAAGCCGGTCCGGATCGGTGGCATGCATCTGCAAGCGCATCTGGCTCTCCCCGCCCTTGCCCCAGCCACGTTGGGCATCGACCCAGCCAAAGTCATAGATGCGCATCCCGCTGACGCCGTAGCCGCGGATGCCGTTTTCGTTGTAAGTGCCCTCGGCGCGGAAATCCATGTTGTCCATGCTGTGGCTGAATACACCGGTCGGGGTGATGAAATGATCGAAAGTGCCTGGCTTGCCTGTCGAGACGGGCGCGGCGCCCACCCACTGCCAGGGCGCATCGTCGGCGGGCCGCGCGAACAGCATGGCGGCCTGGACGCGCGGGTTGCGATCGATCAGCACAGCCCAGTCACCCGCATCGGCCTCCCGCCCGTCCGCCTGTAGCGCGGACGTCAGCAAGCCGGCATACCGCACGGCGACGGCCGCCGGGAAGCTGAGATGGCGGGACACCTGCTGCGCGAATGCCTGCCGGACCATGCTGAGCTCATTGGCGTCGGCAAGTGTTGGCTGGAACGCTACCAGCGCGGCTAGCGCCAATGGCGCCAGACGTCCAAAGCGAGCGAGCCAGCGCCGAAAACCCTTGACGCGGGCCCGCCCGAGGCGAGCACACGGCATGATTGCCTCCTTTAGACAGGCGTTGCGGCTAAACGCCATGGTTGACGTTTACGCGGCGCGGCGCCTTGTGCAGGATCAAGCTCCATGCACGGAAGCGCCCCGACGCCACCGTCCCGAAACGGGTGGACGGTCTGCCTATATAGACCGCGAAGGCAACGACTATTTCCGTTGTGTATGCCGAACGCCGCTTTCCGGGGACGAAGGATCGCCAGCGTACCGAGCGTTGCGTCTCAGCCGCCGCGTTTCGTGCCTTGCGCAGGTCGCATCCATATACAATCACGCCCATGCAATACATCCATGTCGTCAACGGCGACGTAGCGGGCAACACGCTACGGCAAGCCCTCGCCCAGGCCGCCAGGCCCGACCCGGTCGTCGTGCTCCGCGACGATCTCGCCGTCGGGCCGTTGGCCGATGTCGATAGCAGCGGGCTGATCCGCTCCGGTTTCTGGCAGCGCGTGGCGCCGCACAGCGACATCGACTTCGCCGCCGAAATGCATCAGGCGCTTGACCAGCTGCATGGCCTGCGCAAGGACGAGCTGGAAGTTGCCATCTGGCATGGCCAGAGCGCTTCCGACCAGCTGATGCTGCGCCGGGTGGTGTTCCACCTCTACCAGTCGCCCCAGCGCATCAATGAAGTCGCCATGGACCTGCGCGAGCTGGAAGCGCCCGCGCGCGGCAACCTGGCCGCTATCGGCATGTATCCCGCGGCCCGGCTGGCGCGGCGCTTCTCCACCATCGCCCCGGTCTCGGTGCTGCGCCTTGGCCGGCTGGGCTACGAGTGGCAGCAGAACGTCAAGGAAAACGCCGACGTGCGCCTGTGGAAGGGCAATACGCTCGTGCCCGCGGCTTACCACACGGTCGATGAAGTGATCCTGGAGCGCGCCCCGCTGGAATGGGCGCCGGCCGCGCAAGTGGTGGGCGGCGTGATGGGCGCCATCGAAGGCCTGCTGGCCAGCGACTGGTTCGTGTTCTGGCGCTGCCGCGAGCTGATTGGCGCCGGCCAGCTGGTGCTGCGCGGCAACGCCGAATCCCTGCAGACCTGCGAGCTGCGCCGCAACCTGTCCGCCGGCGGCGAGTAAAAAGAAAAAAGCGAAGGTCTCCATGGCCCGTACCAAGGCACCCGATTTCGAGGCGCAGCGCGAGCAGATCCTGGACCTGGCCGCCGCCGCCTTTGCCGCGAGCAGCTACCCCAGCACCTCGATGGCCGACCTGGCTGCCGCCTGCGGCACCTCCAAGGCCCGGCTGTACCACTATTACGAGAGCAAGGAGGCAATCCTGTTCGACCTGCTCGACCGCTACACGCGCCGGCTGATGCTGATCGTGACCGAGGTCGAGGCGGAGGCGGAACGCCAGGGGCGCAGCGAGCTGGATAGCTTCTCCAACCTGATCCGGGCCTTCCTGGCCGAGTACGAGACCTCGCAGACCCGGCATGTCGCCCTGATCAACGACGTCAAGTTCCTCGCCGAGGAGCAGCGCGACCAGATCCTCAAGCGCGAGCGCGACGTGGTGGCCGCCTTCTCACGCCAGTTGCGCCGGGCCTATCCCGAGCGCGTTACCCGCGACAACCAGGCCGCGCTGACGATGACGGTGTTCGGCATGATCAACTGGACCTTCACCTGGCTCAAGCCGGGCGGCAAGCTGTCGTACGCGGAGTTCGCCGAGATGGTGATCGACCTGCTGGCGGGCGGGTTGCCCGGCGCCCGCACAGAACCCGCGGCGCGGCTGCGCGGTGTCGAGTAACATATTGCATAGGCAATGCCGGCGCCATTGCAGCGCCGGCACGGCACCTCAGGACCAGTCCTCCTCTTCCCGCTGGCGGCGCTGATCGCGGTCCTGGCGGAACATTTCCTCCAGCTCGTCGCGCGCCTGGCGCGCCAGCGAGACCAGCTTCTTCTGATCCGTGTAATGCGGGTAGAAGCGCTCGATCGCCGCGATGTTATGCCGGCGAAAGCGCAGCGCGACCGAGCGTGCCTGCACGGGATCGTAGCCCAGCCCCTCCAGCACGCGACGGCCCAGCAACAGCGAGCCCTCGAACACTTCGCGCTCGAACAGATGCACACCGCGGTCCTTGAGCTGGTAGACATGCGACACATGGCGCGCCCGCGCGTAGATCTGCAGGTGCGGGAAACGCGCCCGCACACTGTCGATCAGCGCGAGGCTGTCCTCCATGCCATCGATCGCCACCACCAGGATGCGGGCCCGCTCCGCGCCCGCGGATTCAAGCAGGTCCATGCGCGTGGCGTCCCCGTAGAACACCTTGAAATCGTACTGGCGCAGAAACTCGATCTGGTCGGGATCATGGTCCAGCACGGTCACGCCGATCCCTTGCGCATAGAGCAGGCGGCCGATGATCTGGCCAAAGCGGCCAAAGCCGGCGATCAGCACGGGGTTGTCCTGCGGCGCGATCACGTCGTCCGGGCGGCGCGCCAGGCGGGCCAGCCGTGGCGCCACCAGCCGGTCGAAGGCCAGCAGGAGCAGTGGCGTGGCCACCATCGACAGCGCCACCACCAGCACCAGCAGCGCCTCGATGCGCGCCGGCAGCAAGCCGGCGCCGCCCGCCACGCCAAACACCACGAAGGCGAACTCGCCGCCCTGTGAGATCAGCAGCGCAAACAATAACCACTGGCCGCGCGCGATGCCAAAGCGCGGCGCCAGCAGGGCCAGCACCAGCGTCTTGAGCAGCACGAAGCCAACCACCAGGGCCGCCACCTGCAGCGGCGCATGCATCAGCACGCCGAAGTCGATCGACATGCCTACCGCCATGAAGAACAAGCCCAGCAGCAGGCCCTTGAAAGGCTCAAGGTCGGCTTCCAGCGCATGGCGGTACTCCGAGTCCGCCAGCAGCACGCCAGCCAGGAAGGTGCCCAGCGCCATCGACAATCCCACCGCGTCCATCATCAGCGCGATGCCCACCACGAGCAGCAGCGCGAAGGCGGTAAACATCTCGCGCATGTCGGTGCGCGCGATAAAGCGCAGCGCCGGGCGGACCAGATAGCGCCCGCCCACCACCACGGCGCCGATCACGCCGACCGCCTTTGCCGCCCCGAGCCAGCCCCCCGCGCCGGACGCGCCGGCGTCTGCGCCACCGGCAGCCAGCAGCGGCAACAGCGCGATCATCGGGATTGCGGCGATGTCCTGGAACAGCAAGATGCCGAAGCTGGCGGCGCCCGCCGGCGTGCCAAAGAGATTGCGCTCGGTCAGCGTGGCCAGCGCGATCGCGGTGGACGACAGCGCCAGCCCCAGGCCCGCCACCAGCGCGACCTGCCACGATGCCCCGACCAGCGCGGCGACGCCGCCGAGCAGGATCGCGCAGGCCGCCATCTGGGCGCCGCCATAGCCGAAGATCACGCGGCGCAGCGCCCACAGCTTCTTGGGCTCGAGTTCCAGGCCGATCACGAACATCATCAGCACCACGCCGAATTCGGAAAAATGCAGGATGGATTCGACGTTGGTCACCAGCCGCAGGGCCCACGGGCCGATCGCCACGCCGGCCAGCAGGTAGCCGAGCACCGCGCCCAGGCCAAAGCGGCGCGCCACCGGCACAGCCACTACCGCGGCAACCAGAAAGACCACCAGGGCCACCAGGAAATCATGTTGTTCCATGGCGTGCTCCTCAGCTTGCGGCGGCGTTGGAGGCAACGCCACGGGCGCCGTCAGCAATGCCGCTCAGCACGCCGGTGACCCGGCCGATATGGTCGGCCAGCGCCTGGGCGTCGGCCTGGTTGGCATCGTGCAGCACCAGCGGCGACAGCCAGCTCATGCCGCACAACACGGCGGTCTGCTCCAGCGGCAGCATGTATTCCTCGATGCTGTGGCCATGCGTGCCGTCTGGCCCGTAGGAGTCGGCGTGGCCGCCGGTGCTGGCCACCACCAGCATGGACTTGCCACGCAGCGCCGTACCGCCGGGGCCGTAAGCCCAGCCGCTCTCCAGCACATCGTCCACCCACAGCTTGAGCAGCGCCGGCATGCTGTACCACTGCACCGGGAACTGCAGCACCAGTGTGCCGGCGCGCGCAAGCGCGCGCTGCTCAGCTACCACGTCGATGTCGTAGTCGGTATAGCTGGTGTAGAGATCGTGCACGGTGACGCCGGGCAGGGTTTCCAGTGCCGCCGCCAGCGGACGATTGACGCGCGACAGGTGCGGCCTGGGGTGGGCGTAGATAACGAGAATCGGGGGCTCGGCCTTGGGGTCCACGAAAAATCCTGAGAAATCGGCTGCGCAACCGTAGCCGCTAGGCCAGAAAAGATGTTTTTAATGCACTTATATATATGGATGACGGGGGCTGCGTCACCGCGAAGCAGGGTCAATCCCGTGCCCCAGCCCGGCGAAAACCGATATGCGGCGTTGCAGCAAACCCACACCACCAGGCGAAAAGCGCTCTTCAAGCACCACGCAAATTATTGATTTATATAGATTTAGTTGGAATTTACAAAATCAAACAAGGTTGGAGCGATGCTCACCTTACGTGGAACTGACAAATCCACTACAATACTTTTTGCATTGCAGCAAGATAGTGTTTGCCCTCGTACCCCGGCCAATTTGTCGAAAGTGCATGGACGAACACCCGCTGAGTGCTATTTTTATACCTGATTACGTCGCAAGGAAAACAAAGTGAATCCGCTCGAACTGAGCAAGGCCGTCGGGGCCGTATCCGACGAAGATCTCCGCCGTGCAGCCGCAGCAGCGCAAGCCTCGCATCGCCCCACCACCCTGGTGCGCGAGCTGGCTGCGCATCATCGCTCGCGCCTGCTGAAGCATTTCCTCGCCCTGGGCGAGGAGGATCGCCTGCTCCGTTTTGGCCAGTCGGTTGGCGATCATGTGATCGAAGCCTACGTCGACAGCATCGATTTCGACCACGACACCGTGTTCGGCGTGTACGACGAGCACCTGGAACTGATTGGCGTGGGCCACTTTGCCAACCTGCGCGACAACACGCAGGGACGCGTTGCCGAGTTCGGCGTCTCCGTGTCGCAGAGCGCACGTGGCCGCGGCATTGGCAGCTCGCTGTTCGAGCGTGCGGCCATGCACGGCCGCAACAGCAATGTGCGCACCCTGTACATGCACTGCCTGTCGCGCAATGCCGCCATGATGCACATTGCCAAAAAGGCCGGCATGAAGGTGCAGTATGCGTACGGCGAGGCCGATGCCTACCTTGAGCTGCCGCCTGCCGATACCGTCAGCCGCCTGACCGAGGCGCTCGACGAACAGGTTGCCGATCTCGACTACATGCTGCGCCGCAACCTGCGCGATGCACGCCGTTTCGGCCTGCGCTTCTGGCGCTCGATGGTGCCGCAAAAACACACCGCCTGAGCGAAGCCTGCGGGCATCGTACCCATGGCGCGCCCGCCCGGCGCGCCATTTTCTTTGGTGTCGGGGATAACCGCGAGGCCTTCAGCCCCCTGGCACCGGCAAGGCCGTGGTGTCCTTGATGCATTCGAGGGCGAAGCTCGATCGTACGTCGATGACCGCGGGATGGGCCAGCAAGTGGTCCTTCATGAAGCGTGCGAAATGCTCCATGTCTTCCACGTAGACCTTGAGCAGCAAGTCCATCTCCCCGGTCATGGCGTGGCAGGCGGCCACTTCCGGCCAGATCTCGATGGCGGCGCGGAATAAGTCCAGCGGCGCCTTGCCCTTGGGCGCGCCGCCGTGCTTCTCGAGCCGTACGTTGATATAGGCCAGCAGCCCCAGCCCGATCCGGCCGGGTTCCAGCAGTGCCGCGTACTGGCGAATCACGCCAACCTCCTCCAGCCGGCGGATGCGCCGCAGGCACGGGCTGGGCGACAGGTTCACGCGCTCGGCCACTTCCAGGTTAGTCAGCCTCCCGTTGGTCTGCAGCACCTCCAGGATCTTCCTGTCGATCTTGTCCAGCTCCACCTTGCTCACGATATTGTTGCTCCGCAATATGTTTGTCGGCAATTTTTTTGCGCAAATTTAGCAAACCGTGCACAAGTACGCAATTTTTTATGGTGACCGGTCTCCTCCGGCTTCATTTCGCCCTGCGCGATCGCCTTCCGGGTGCAAGATGCCGCCGCGGCGTACAGCCCATGCACGGGAACAGGGCGTCAGAGACTGCCATGGCAAATGCGACCGGATCGCCCCGGACGTTCCGGCCTTCAGGGGCGTGGACTATCCGCTGATCCGGCAGGTCGAGCGTTTTGAAGGCAAGGATGGTGCCAACACTGGCCAGTGCCGCCAGCCACGGAGCAAAAAAAAAGCGCGGCCGGCAACGGTCGCGCTTCTTTCATCTGCCCACGGCGCGGCGCGCCGTGGATCCTGCCTCAATCAGTCACCGTGATCAGCCACCGCTGCTCGACGGCGCTGCCGGGTTGGGCTGACTACCGCGGGGCATCCGCTGCATCCGCTGCTCGTGCATCTTCTGCATGCCAGCGTGGATCTCGTCCAGCGTCAGCTTGCCATCGTGGTTGGTGTCGAGCTGGTCGAAGTACTTGGCCAGGTGAGGCATCCCGGCTTGCACCTCTGCCTTGGTCAGCGCACCGTCGCCATTCTTGTCGGCCGCCTTGAAGCGGGCATCGAACTCGGCCCGCATCTCGGCACGGCGCTGCTCCATCATCGTCTTGCGATAGGCAGCCAGTTCGCTCTTGTCGAGCTTGCCGTCGTGATTGGTGTCGATCTTGTTGAACAGCGCGTCGGCCTCCGCCTTGGAAATCGTGCCATCCCCGTCGGTATCGACCGATTTGAACCAAATGCCGCCGCCATGCTCCATATGGTGGTGCATACCCGCCTGGGGTCCCGGGCCCGGCGCGGCGGGGGCGGTGGTCTGGGCGAAAGCTGCGCCGCCCATCGCCAGGAACACCGCCGAAGCGGCCATGAAATTCCGGATCGAACGTGCCTTGAGATTGCCTTGCATGTCTTTGCTCCTTTTTCGTCTCGGTGGACTGGTAAGGATTAGAGCGCACGCCAGGCAGGAAAGTTGGTCCACCTAATACGTTGTTACGCGGCTCACAGTTAAGCACCGCCAGCGTAAACCGCCGAAGGTAACGTAAACAAGTGAGCGCAGCGCTGTTACAAATCAGTCTTTCGCAGAGATAGGCTCGTTGCCGCCCTGGGACTGCTGCTGCGGCAAGGATTGCGGCGGCGGTGCGGGGATGGGCGTGGCGGGCACCGGCATCGGCGTGGATAGCGGCGCCGCCGCGCCTGCCGGCAAAGCCGGCTGCGTGGCCGCCGCGGGGCCACGCGTGACGATGGCCGGGACCGGCAGCGCGATTTCCTGGCGCACGCCATTGCGCTCGATCACAACCCCGCGATCACGGACTTCCGTCAGCCGGATCTGCGGGGACAGCGCGGTGCCCGCGCGCACCGCCTTGGCCGGGCCGCCATCCAGCGAGACAATGGCCGCCCCGGCGCCGCTGCCAATGTCGGCTACCACCCCGATCAACTGCACATCGCGCACGCCGGACTGCGCGTTGCCGCCAAACAGCGTGCCCGCCGCGCCGGTCTCCACCGCCTCGGTCTGCGCCACGCGGGCCGCGTTCGGCACGGCAATGGTCTGCATCGCGCTGAAGGTCAGCGCCCAGCGGGTAGCCAGGGCGCATAGCGCGACGAACAGCACGAGCGCGGCCAGTCGCGGCAGCCAGAGGCTGGAGGGGTTGAAGCGAAGGGCGGGCCGCAAGGAGAGTTGCACGGAAGTGGGCTGGTAGGCATCAAAACGCCAAGCCTACCAGAGCCGCATGACAGCTGTCTGCCTCCGTCAGGCCCGCAACGCATCGGCACGCCAAGGCAAGACGGTGCATTTCGCGCATCCCGCGCCGTTTTGCCGCGAGTGAACCTGCAAGCACTCGCTCGCAAAATCGTCATGAAGTGGCGGTTATACTGTTCGACCACTGGATCGCCGCCACGCGGATGCAACGCGGATGTAAGCAGGCGCTCCGCCAGATATTCCATAAGGCTAACCATGATGCGCAGGAACGTTGCCACCCTTCCCGACTCTTCACCCCGCCTCGGCCGCCGCCGTGCCCGCGGCTTTACCCTGATCGAGATCATGGTCGTGATCGTGATCCTCGGCGTGCTGGCCGCTCTGGTGGTCCCGAAGATCATGAGCCGCCCCGACGAAGCCCGTATCGTCGCCGCGCGCCAGGACATTTCCTCGATCATGCAAGCGCTCAAGCTGTACCGCCTGGACAACAGCCGCTATCCCACCACCGAGCAAGGCCTTGCGGCACTGGTGGCCAAGCCCACCACCGAGCCCGTGCCCAACAACTGGAAGGGTGGCGGCTACCTGGAAAAGCTGCCCAAGGATCCCTGGGGCCATCCGTACCAGTACCTGAACCCGGGCGTGCGCGGCGAGATCGACGTCTTCAGCTTCGGCGCCGACGGCCAGGCCGGCGGCAGTGGCAACGACGCCGATATCGGCAACTGGGAATAAGGAACCACTGCCATGATCCGGGCCAGGCGCGCAGCCATGAGCACCTGGCCACAGGCAGGGCGGCTTCACGGCCATCGCGGCCGCGGCTTCACCTTGCTGGAGCTGCTGGTGGTGATGGTCATCGCCGGCATCGTGATCTCGCTGGTAGCCGTCAATGCCGCGCCCAATGAGCGCGGCCGCGTGCTCGACGACGGACAGCGCATTGCGCGGCTGTTCGAGCTCGCCCAGGAAGAAGCCCAGCTGCGCGCCCGGCCGATCGCCTGGGAGGCCGATACGGTCGGCTGGCGTTTCCTGCAAGCCACGCCAGCCGGATGGGCCCCGCTGTCCGGGGACGTGTTCGCGCCGACCAAATGGCGCCTGCAGCTTGACGGCGTGGCCGTCACCGAAGGCGGGCGCGGCAACGGCGGCGCGCGCCTGGTGTTCGGGCGCGAGCTGATCGAAGGTCCCCAGCATGTCGTGCTGGTGCGCGGCGGCATCCGCGTCGACGTGGCCAGCGACGGCGCCGGCCGCTACTTCGCCAGCACGCCATGACGCGCCACCCCAAATCCCCTCCCCGTGCACGCAGCGCCCGCCGCGTGCCGATGTGCGGCTTCACCCTGATCGAAGTGCTGGTCGCCCTGACCATCCTGGCCGTGGCGCTGACTGCCGCCATGCGTGCGATGGGATCGATGATCGAGGCCGGCTCCGCCTTGCAGACCCGCATGCTGGCCGAGTGGAGCGCCGAGAACCACCTCGCCACCCTGCGCCTGTCCAAGACCTGGCCCGAGCCCGGCACGCGCGGCTACGCCTGCCCGCAAGGCGGTGTGGAACTGTACTGCGAAGAAACCATCTCGGGCACGCCCAACCCCTCTTTCCGCCGCGTCGAGATCGCGGTCTACCCGTCCGGCGCCGACAAATCCGTGCGCCTGGCCTGGCTGGTCACCATCGTTCCCAATGAAACGCGCAACCTGCTCTAAGCGCGTTAAGCGCTCTAAGTGCCTTCAGTGCCTTGGGCGGCCGCGCCCGGCCGTGGCCATGCGCGGCTTCACGCTGCTGGAAATGCTGGTGGCGATCACCTTGCTGGCGGTGATCGCCGTGATCGCCTGGCGCGGCCTGGACGCGATGACGCGCGGCCGCGAGCGCCTGACCGACCACGACAACCGCCTCAATACGCTTAAGCTGCTTTACGGCCAGTTCCAGTCCGACTGCGAGCACCTGACCAGCCCGACCCTGCTGCAGGGCAGCCCGGTAGAGCTCGGCAACGGCCTGTTGCTGATGGTGCGCGACCGCCGCGACGAGGGTCGCCCCAGCCAGTGGCAAGTCGTCGCCTATCGCCTCAACGGCAACACCGTGGTGCGCGCTGCCAGCCCGCCGGCGGACAACCGCAGCGCGGTGCAGGCCGCGATGATCACGCTGCGCCAGGCGGGCGGCGGCGCAAACCTGGCGCGGCCGCTGGTCGGCGATGCCGACAGCCTGTCGGCGCGCGTCTGGGTCGAACCCGGTGGCTGGCAGGCCGAGAATGGCCGCATCGCCGCCGCGCTGCTCAGCGGCAACGCCAGCGCCAGCGCGGTGGCCGCCTCCGGCGTGAGCGCCAGCCTGGGCGTAGCCACCACGGCAGTGCGTGCGATCGAGCTCAACCTCACGGCGCGCATGGGCGACGGCGACACGCCGCGGCGCTTCCAGAAAATCTGCATGACCGGCCTATGAGCAAGCGCATCGCCCCCCTCGTGCCGGCCGGCCGCCGCCAGCGCGGCGCCGCCGTGGTCACAGCCCTGCTGGTGGTCACGCTGGCGGTCGTGGTGGTATCCGGCATGCTCTGGCGCCAGCAGGTGCAGATCCGCTCCATCGAGAACCAGCGCCTGCTGGCCCAGGCCAGCTGGATCGAGCGCGCGGCCGTCGACTGGGCCCGCCTGATCCTGCGTGACGACCAGCGCCGCACCAGCGTGGACCAGCTCGGCGAGCCCTGGGCAGTGCCGATCGCCGAGACCCGCCTGTCGGACTTCCTCGGCGCCGGCCTGCGCACCGACCAGGAAGGCGAAACCTCCTTCCTGTCGGGCCGCATCCTCGACGCCCAGGCCCGCTTCAACCTCTCCAACCTCGTGCTGTGGACCGCCAGCGAGTCCCAAGGCCGGATCGCCACCATCGACGCCCCCAGCCTGGCGATCTATCGCCGCCTGCTGCAGACACTGGGCCTGAACGCCTCGCTGGCCGAACCGACCGCCCGCTACCTGGTAAGCGCCGCCGGCGGCAGCAGCGACAGCCAGCGCGGGCAGCGCGCGCCCGACGACGTCAACGATCTGCTCGCCATTCCGGGCTACACACCGGAGATCGTGGCCGTGCTGGCGCCATTCGTCGACGTGCTGCCCGAGCGCACGCTCGTCAATGCCAATACCGCCGAGGCCGAAGTGCTAGCCGCCGTGATCGACAAGCTGCCACTTGACCGCGCCCGCGAAGTGGTGCGCCAGCGCGACCGCGCCTATTTCAACAATATTGGCGACCTGCAGACGCAATTGCGCACACTGGCGCCGCAGGCCGACCCCAACACCGCCACCAGCACGCTCGACGTACGCACGCACTATTTCCTGATCTACGGGCTGATCCGCCACGAGCGCGCCAGCCGCATGCAGGTTTCGCTGGTCTACCGCGGCGAAGTGCTGGGCAATGCCAACACCACCCGGGTAGTCTGGGTGCGCGATATCGACCGGATGCCGGAGCAGCGCTGATGCGTGCAACCCCTCGTCCGTGTGGCCGTCGCGGCTGGCGGATTTTGGGATCATGCTGTCGGATCACGCGGGGCGAAAAGGGTTACTGTAGGTGACCACAAGGGGCAACCCCGGGGTTCCCGGGCGCCCCGCGAAACGCCTGCCGGCGCCATTCCCGGGCGTTTGTCCCGCGGTATCAGACAGATACGTATTGACGCCAATTCGTCACACAGGCAAGGTATGCTCCGGCCCGGCGGAAGCGGTAGTCACGGCTCCTGGCGCCCGCCTGTCCTGTGCCGCCGGCAGTATCGCAGCCGGCATCAGCCATGCAAGCAGCGCCGTCCGCTGCATGGGCCGCATGCCCCCCGCTATCGTTCATTGACGCCACCATTGGCGCTGTAGCAAGGAAATCTTGAGCACCACCCTGTACGTCCGCCTGCCGCATCGGCCGCACGACCAGCCGCAACCCTGGCACTTCGGTGCCTTGCCGTTTGCCCTGGTCCGCACGGCCGCCGCCGACCGTAGCCACCGGCAAGGCCCCCAGGCGGCAGGGCAGTTGTTGCGCGAAGGCCACGCCGCCATCGCCGAACTGCCTGCCGCCGAGCGCCTGGTCCTGATCATGGCGGCCAGCGATGTGCTGCTTACCGGCGCCACGGTGCCGCCGCTCGCGCCGGCGCGGCTCAAGCTGGCGCTGCCGAACCTGGTCGAGGAGGTGCTGGCCACCGACGCCCAGCCTTGCCATATCGCCGTGGGCCCGACCCTCGACGCGCTGCAGGGCAAGAGCAAGGCGGCCGGCGGCTCGCGCCGGCGCTTGCTGATGGTGACGGACCGCGCCTGGCTGCGCGCCGTGCTGGACGCCTTTGCCGAGCATCGCCACCGCCGCCGCCACGTGCTGCCAGCGCAGTTGTGCCTGCCGCAGCAGCCCGTGGCACAGCCCGCCGAGCCCGGCGCGGATTCCGTCGGCCACCCCTTCGCGGCCGGCGCGGCACCGGCCACGCTGGCGCTCGAAGCCGCCTCGCTGACCAGCGCGTCGCCCTTGTTTGAAACCGAGGGCGTAGCCGCGCCAGCCGAACTTTCGCGCTACTGGCAGCTAACCGTGCGCAGCAGTGAGTACGCCGGCTATGGGCTGCTGCTAGGCTCCGAGGCGCTCGCCGCCTGGCAGGGACTCGCGCCCGCCGGTGACTGGTACGCATCAAAGGACGCCTTGGCGCAGGTAGCGCCGCCGGGCGCGCAAGCGCTGGACTGGGGGGTATGGATCGAAGGGGCGCAGGCCAGCCTGCGCGAGCCCGCGCTCGACCTGGCCCAGTTCGAATTCGCCCAGGGCCGTGCCGACCGCTGGAACCTCAAGGCCTGGCGCCTGCCGCTGGCGTTGGCTGCCGGCTTGGTGCTGGTCCAGTTGATCGGTATGAACGTGCATTGGCTGCTGCTGCGCCAGGAGGCGCAGCGCCTTGCGGCCGGCCAGGAACAGACCTTGCGCAGCGCCTTTCCGCAGATCCCCGTGGTCATCGATCCGCCGCTGCAGATGCGCCGCCAGGTCGACCAGCTGCGCCTGGCGAGCGGGCGCAGCACGCCCGACGATTTCCTGCCGCTGGCCGACCGCTTCGGCCAGGCCGCGCGCCAGCTTGCGCCAGACGCGCTGCTGGCGCTCGAATACCGCGGGCACACCTTGTTCGCCACCCTCAAGCCTGGCACCGACACCAACGCGCTGCGCAGCGCGGCGCGCCAGTCCGGGCTGGCCATGGAAGCCGACAATAGCCCGCCCGACGCCGCGCGCGCCAACGCACCGGCCGGCACGCGCTGGTCGATCAAGCCCAGCCTGTGAGCGCGGACCGCCAAGTGAACCCGATGAAAGACACCGCATCCAAGCCCGGCCCCCGCGCCACCCAGCGCAGCCCGGCTGGCCGCGCGCGCG
This sequence comes from Cupriavidus basilensis, assembly GCF_008801925.2. Taxonomy (NCBI): domain Bacteria; kingdom Pseudomonadati; phylum Pseudomonadota; class Betaproteobacteria; order Burkholderiales; family Burkholderiaceae; genus Cupriavidus; species Cupriavidus basilensis. Next base: position 4,173,310 of record NZ_CP062803.1, read on the forward strand.
CCGCGGACCGGCTGGCGCGCCTGCGCCCGCGCGTGCCGCAGCGCTGGCAGGAACAATTCGACGCCTTCTGGTCGGCGCGCAACCCGCGTGAGCAAGCCATCCTGGCCGGCGGCAGCGCCGTGCTGGCGCTCGTGATCGGCTACACCGTCCTCTGGGAACCCGCCGCCGACGGGCGTGACAAGCTGCTGCGCAGCCTGCCGCAACTGCGCAGCGACTCGGCGGAGATGGAAACGCTGGCGCAGGAAGCGCGCGGCCTGGCAGCCAGCCCGGCCCCGTCGCTGCGCGGCGAGGCGCTCAACCAGGCCTTGCAGGAGAGCCTTGCCCAGCACGGCCTCAAGGCCACCCGCCTCAATGGCACCGGCGACAACAGCGTGCAGGTGCAGCTCGACAAGGTGCCCTTCGGCTCCGTGGCGAGCTGGCTGCAGGACGTGCGCCAGCAACAGCGCCTCAAGGTGATCGATGCCCGCATCGTCTACGTGGGCGCCACCGCCTTGGTGAACGTCACCGCCACCCTGCAAGGCCCCGCGGCAAATCCGGGCGGGCGCGGCTGATGGCGCGCCTGGAAGCCCTGAGGCTCGCCCGCCGCCGCGTTGCCAGCCCCCGTGGCTGGCAACGCGCGGGCTGGCTGGCGCTTGGCTGCATCACCGTCGCGCTGACCGTGCTGGCGGCATTTCCCGCGGCATGGATCGCCGATAGCATCGCCAGCCAGAGCCAGCGCCGCGTGTTGCTGGCCGATGCCGATGGCTCGCTGTGGAACGGCAGCGCCACCCTGGCCCTGTCGGCCGGCGCTGGCAGCGAGACCGCCACGGTGCTGCCCGGGCGGCTGCAATGGTCGGTAGCCTTCTGGCCTTTGCTGACCGGCACGCTGCGCGTGGTGGTCAGCCATACCGAGGCCATGAGCGGCCCGGTCGCCGTGGCGGTGACCCCGCTCGGCTGGACCGCCCAGGCCGGCGCCATCCGCATGCCGGCAGCGCTGCTCGAAGGCGTCGGCGCCCCGTTCAATACCCTGCGCCCCGACGGGCTGATGCGCATTGACTGGTCCGGCCTTCAAGGCCGGTTCTTTGCCCGTGCCAGCGAGCCGGGCGGCATGACCGGCCACCTGACCATACGCCTTGACCAAGTATCATCGGCCGTCAGCCGGGTGCGCCCGCTTGGCAGCTACCGCGCCGAGATCGACTGGTCGGGCGCCGACGGCAAGCTGCAACTGACTACCCTCGCCGGGCCACTGCACCTGCAGGGCAGCGGCACACTGGGCCGCCAGGCGCGCTTCGAGGGCACGGCCGATGCCGACCCCGACGCCGCCACGCAATTGGTGGGCCTGTTGAGCCTGCTGGGACGACGTGAGGACAATGTGACACGGCTGCGCTTCTGACCCCGGCATCGGCGCGAAACCTTCGCGCCGATGCCCGCAGCCCGGAACCGAATATGAAAACCCAAGCCCTTCGACCTTCGCTCAAGACCCGCTGCGCCCGCGCCACCGCGCTGCTATGCGGCCTCTCCCTGCTGGCACCTGCGCCGCTGTGGGCCCAGCAACCGAGCCAGCCGGCGGCCCAGCCAGGCCAGCCGCCCGACCTGACCCCGCGCAACCGCGACCAGGTGGTGCTCAACTTCGTCAATGCCGACCTGGAATCGGTGGTGAAGGCGGTGGGGCAGGCGACCGGCAAGAACTTCGTCATCGACCCGCGTGTGAAAGGCTCGGTGAACCTGGTGACCGAGCAGCCGGTGTCGCGCTCGCAGGCGCTGGAAACGCTGGGCTCGGTGCTGCGCATGCAAGGCTATGCGATGGTCGAGAGCAACGGCTTCACCAAGGTGGTGCCGGAAGCCGACGCCAAGCTGCAGGGCTCGCCCATCGTGGTCGGCAGCGGCAGGTCTCGCGGCGACCAGGTGGTGACCCAGGTGTTCCGCCTCAACTATGAGTCGGCCAACAACCTGGTGCCGGTGCTGCGCCCGATGATCGCGCCGAACAACACCATCACCGCCTACCCGGCCAACAACACGCTGGTCATTACCGACTACGCCGAGAACCTGCAGCGCCTGGGCCGCATCATCGCCGCCATCGACGCGCCGGCCTCGGGCGAGGTCGAGCTCGTGCCGCTCAAGAATGCCATCGCCAGCGATACCGCGCTGGTGCTGCAAAAACTGCTGGACCCGGGTTCCGCCGGTGCTGCTGGCGGGGCCGTGGCAGGCGCCGACGCCAGCCTGCGCACCTCGGTGGTGGCGGAGCCGCGCAGCAATTCGCTGATGATCCGTGCCTCCAGCCGGGCACGGCTGCAGCAAGCGCGCCAGTTGATCGACAAGCTCGACCAGCCCTATGCGCGCCCCGGCAATATCTGGGTGGTGCCCCTGAAGAACGCGGAAGCCACCAAGCTGGCACAAACGCTGCGCGCCATCGTCGCGGCCGACAGCTCCTTCAACACCAGCCAGTCCGGCACGCAGGGCGCAACCGGCGCGGCAGGCATCGCCGGCGGCACCGGCCTGCTCAACACCTCGACGCCCAACACCGGCCAATACACGGGTGGCAGCACCGGCAGCTCGCGCAGCGGCTCGGGATCCGGTGGCGGCAGCTCGGCCTTCGCGAACTCGTTCGCCACCAACACGTTGCCGACCACCGGCGGCATCATCCAGGCCGACCCGGCCACCAACTCGCTGATCATCACGGCCAGCGAGCCCGTCTACCGCAACCTGCGCGCGGTGATCGAAGATCTGGACGCCCGCCGCGCGCAGGTCTATATCGAGTCGATGATCGTGGAAGTCTCCTCCACCCAGACCGGCCAGCTGGGCATCCAGTGGCAGGGCCTGCTCAACTCGCGCAACAGCAACACCAACGTCTTTGCCGGCACGAACTTCGGCACGGGCGGCCAGAACATCATCAACCTGACGGGTGCCGCCGCCGCAATCAACGCGAACGGCGCCGCTGCCATTCCGTCCGTCTCGGGACTGGTGCCCGATCTGGCCGGCCTGAACCTGGGCATCGTCAACCGGGCAATGGGCCTGGGCGCGCTGCTGCACGCGCTTGGCGCCGACGGCAGCGTCAACCTGCTGTCCACGCCCAACCTGATCACGCTCGAGAACGAGGAAGCCAAGATCCTGATCGGGCAGAATATCCCGGTCACCACCGGCTCCTACGCGCAGACCGGCAGTTCCGCGTCAGTCACGCCATTCCAGACCTTCGACCGCAAGGACGTCGGCATCACGCTGCGGGTCAAGCCGCAGATCACCGATGGCGGCCTGGTGAAGATGCAGATCTACCAGGAATCGTCGTCCGTGGTGCAGGGCACTGCCGCCCTCACCCAGGGCCCGACCACCAATGTGCGCTCGATCGAGACCAACGTGCTGGTGGACGACGGCCAGATCATCGTGCTGGGCGGCCTGATCGAGGACACTTACGGCGACGGCGTGCAGAAGGTGCCGGGCCTGGGCGACCTGCCGTGGATCGGCGGGCTGTTCCGCTATGAAAACAAGAACCGCGGCAAGACCAACCTGCTGGTGTTCCTGCGCCCGTACGTGATGCGCACCGCCGGCGCCACCGACCGCCTGACGCAGGACCGCTACGACTATATGCGTGGCCTGCAGCAGGGCTTCGCCTCGCCCAACATCATGGTGCGCGACGGCAATACGCCGATCCTGCCACCGGCGGACGCGCCCATGGCACCGTTCGTCGACCCGCGCTCGCGCGGGCCGGTGCCGGGTCCGCTGCCGCTGGAGCAGACGCTGCCGCAATCGCAGCAGCAGCAGCAGCAGCAGCAGCAGCAAAGGCAGCCGCAAGCCCAGGCGCCCGCGGCCAACGGCACGCCGCTGCCGCCGGGCGTCAATCTCGGCAACGCCACGGTGGACGCCGTCCGCCCGGTGAACTGAGACGCGCCATGGCCACAAGCATCGCCCCCGCCACCATGCCCGACGAGCCGCTGGAGCCGCCGTCGACCATCGCCGCGCGCCTGGTCACCTACGGCTTCGCGCGCGAAGCCCGCCTGCTGATCGCGCACCAGCGCGCCGACGGCCTGGAGGTGTGGGTCAGCCGCGCCACCTCGCCCGCAGCGCTGGCCGAAGTGGCACGCGTGCACGGGCCGCTGCGCCTGCGCGTGCTGGAGCCCGATGCGCTGGAGCTCGCCATGTCCGAGGCCTACAACCGCCAGGACAGCGGCAGCGCCGCCCAGGTGGTTGGCGAGGTGGAGGGCGAAGTCGACCTGTCGCGGCTGATGCAGGACATTCCCGCCGTGGAAGACCTGCTGGAGTCCGAGGACGACGCCCCCATCATCCGCATGATCAACGCGCTGCTCACCCAGGCCGCGCGCGAAGGCGCCTCCGATATCCACATCGAGCCGTTCGAGTCATCCTCGGTGGTGCGCTTTCGCGTGGATGGCACGCTGCGCGACGTGGTGCGCCCGAAGAAGGCGCTGCACGGCGCGCTGATCTCGCGCATCAAGATCATGGCGCAGCTCGACATCGCGGAAAAACGCCTGCCGCAGGACGGCCGCATCACGCTGCGCGTGGGTGGGCGTCCCGTGGACGTGCGCGTCTCCACGCTGCCCACCGGCCACGGCGAGCGCGCGGTGCTGCGTCTGCTCGACAAGGAAGCCGGCCGCCTCGATCTCGCCAAGCTCGGCATGGCGCCGGGCACGCTGGGCGGCTTCGATCACCTGATCCGCCAGCCGCACGGCATCGTGCTGGTGACCGGGCCGACCGGCTCGGGCAAGACCACCACGCTGTACGCCGCGCTGTCGCGGCTCGATTCGCGCACCACCAACATCATGACGGTGGAAGACCCGATCGAGTACGACCTCGACGGCATTGGCCAGACCCAGGTCAACCCGCGCATCGACATGACCTTCGGCAAGGCGCTGCGGGCCATCCTGCGCCAGGATCCGGACGTGGTGATGATCGGCGAAATCCGCGACCTGGAAACCGCGCAGATCGCGGTGCAGGCCTCGCTGACGGGCCACCTGGTGCTGGCCACGCTGCACACCAACGACTCGGCTTCGGCGGTGACGCGGCTGGTCGACATGGGCATCGAGCCCTTCCTGCTGTCGTCGTCGCTGCTCGGCGTGCTGGCGCAGCGGCTGGTACGCCGGCTGTGCCAGCACTGCAAGCGCGAGGAAGTGATCGAAGTCACACCCGATGAAACCGACGTGCTGCTGGCGCAAGGCAAACCACTGCAACGCGTGTGGCATGCGGTGGGCTGCGACAAATGCGGCCACTCGGGCTACCAGGGGCGCATGGGCGTGTACGAGCTGCTCAGCGTGGATGACGAGATCCGCACCATGATCCACCGCCAGTCGGCCGAATCCGAGATCAAGAAGGTGGCCCTGGAGCGCGGCATGCACACCATGCGCCGCGATGCGCAGCGCTGGATCGACTCGGGCGCGACCGCGCTGGAGGAAGTCTTGCGCGTCACGCGCGACTAAGGGCGAGCCCAGAGACATGCCAGCCTATCGTTACGAGGCCGTCGACGCTGCCGGCAAGACCGATCGCGGCGTCATCGAAGCCGACAGCCCCAAGCAGGCCCGCGGCCAGTTGCGCGCGCGCGGCCTGACACCGCTCAATGTGGATCCGCTGGCCGGCGTCGGCGGCGTGCAGAAAAGCAGCACCGCTGCCTTCGTGCGCCGGCTCTCCACGCAAGAGCAGGCGCTGTTCACGCGCCAGCTCGCCAGCCTGATCGTGGCTGGCCTGCCGCTGGACGAAGCACTGGCGGCGCTGGCCGACCAGGCCGAGCGCCGCTATGTGCACGAGCTGCTGGCCGGCATCCGCGCGGACGTGGTCGGCGGCAGCTCGCTCTCGGTGGCGCTGTTGCACCATCCGCGCGATTTTCCGGATATCTACCGCGCGCTGGTTTCCGCCGGCGAGCACTCGGGCCACCTCGGCCTGGTGCTGGAAAAGCTGGCGGACTATATCGAGACGCGCAACTCGCTCACCGCCAAGATCCGGCTGGCCTTTACCTACCCCGCCATCGTCACCGTGGTGGCGTTCGCCATCGTGATCTTCCTGTTGTCCTATGTGGTGCCGCAGGTGGTGAGCGTCTTCGCCAACACCAAGCAGAAGCTGCCGACGCTGACCATCATCATGCTGGCGCTGTCGGATTTCGTACGCAACTGGTGGTGGGCCGCGCTGGCGTTCATCGTGGCGGTGAGCCTGGGCATACGCAGCCTGCTGCGCCAGCCCGGTGTGCGCCTGGAGTGGCACCGCTGGCTGCTGACCGCGCCGCTGGTCGGCAAGCTGATCCGCGGCTATAACACCGCACGCTTCGCCAGCACGCTCGCCATCCTGGTATCCGCTGGCGTGCCCATCCTGCGCAGCCTGCAGGCAGCCGGGGAAACGCTGACCAACGAGGCGCTCAAGGCCAATGTGGATGACGCCACCACGCGGGTGCGCGAAGGCGCATCGCTGGCCCGTGCGCTGGCCGCACAGAACCAGTTTCCTTCCGTGCTGGTGCATTTGATCCGCTCCGGCGAAGCCACCGGCAACCTGCCGATCATGCTGGAGCGCGCGGCGCAGGGCGAAGGCGCGGAACTGGAGCGCCGCACGCTGTTCCTCACCAGCCTGCTCGAGCCGCTGCTGATCCTCAGCATGGGCGTGGTGGTGCTGCTGATCGTGCTGGCGGTGCTGATGCCGATCATCGAGATCAACCAGTTGGTACGGTAGTCACGCGGCTGGCGGCGCAAGCCGCCGAAATGCAAAACGGCGCCTTGCGGCGCCGTTTTGCGTTCTGACAAGTGTGGTTTATTCAGCAGCCTTCGCCGTCTTCTTCGGTGCGCGCTTGGCCGGCGCGGCAGCGGCTGCCTTCTTGGCTGCAGGCGCAGCCTTTTTGGCGGGAGCGGCAGCCTTCTTGGCCGGCGCAGCAGCCTTCTTGGCGGCTACAGCGGTCTTTTTGGCGGGTGCTTCCGCTTTCTTGGCGGGTGCGTCTGCCTTTTTGGCCGGTGCCGCAGCCTTCTTGGCGGGTGCAGCCGTCTTCTTCGCGCGGGCCGGGGCCTTGGCTTTCGCCTTGACCTCAACCACGGGCTCGACCGGCTCGGCAACCTCGACCACCTCGGCGGCTTCCACAACCGGAGCAACTTCGACGACTTCGACGACCTCGACCGCTTCCACAACCGGCGCCACCTCGACAATCTCGATGACCTCAGCGGCTTCGACAACCGCCGCCACCACGGTGGACGACGGTGCCACGAAGATCGAGCTGTCGATCGGCCACGGGATCTCGCTCAGCGTGACCTCGGGCTTGGGCGGCTTGCGGCGGCGGCCACCGTTCGAGTCGCCGTTTTCGCCAGCATCGGCGTCGTCCTGCTCGTCCTCGGACTCGGCGCCGTTGTAAGCCTGCTCCGCGCGCTCCAGCACGTCCATCGGATCGACCACGAACGACGGGGCGGTTTCGCTAACGGGAGCGGGGGCGGAAGCTGCAAATTCGGGCACCGGCGCAGGCTGCAAAGGCAGTGCAGCCTGCTGCGCACGCTCCGGCCGTGAGCCTTGTTGCTGCGGGAAAGGCTGGCGATCGCCACCACGCCGCTTGTTGCGGCGATTCTCGCGCCGCTCGCGGTTGTCACGGTTCTCGCGGTTCTCAGCCTGAGGGCTTTCTGCCTGGACGTTCTCGCCCTGGCGGTTCTCGCCCTGGCGGCTCTCGGGCTGGCGGCTCTCGGGCTGGCGGTTCTCGCCCTGGCGGTTCTCGCCTTGACGGTTCTCGCCTTGACGGTTCTCTCCCTGGCGGCTCTCGGGCTGGCGGTTCTCGCTCTGACGGTTCTCGCTCTGACGGTTCTCGCCTTGGCGGTTCTCGCCTTGGCGGTTCTCGCCTTGGCGGTTCTCAGCCTGGCGGTTCTCAGCCTGGCGCTCGTCGCCCTGGCGGGGCTCGGCTTCGCCGGTCTTGGAACGGCGCTTCAGGCGCACCCACAGCGTCTTGTTGTTGTTGCCGTTGCGGGTCTCGACCTCGAACAAGCCCGTGGCAGCGACCAGTTCGGAGAGCTTGCCGTAGCCGTAGTTGCGCGAGTCGAACTCGGGTGCCTGCTTGGCGATGTGGTTACCCATGCCGCCAAGCGTGGCCCAGCCGTCTTCGTCGGAGACCGCTTGCGAGGCGCTTTGCAGCAGGCGCACCAGGCGCGAATCCTGGCGCAGTTCGCCGCTGTTGCGCTTGCGCGCGGGCGCGGCGGCGCCGTCGGCTTCCGTATCGGTGTCGGCGTCCGCGTCGCTGCGCAGCACGTCGGCAAAGATGAACTTGTCGCAGGCCGTGACGAAGGGCTTGGGCGTCTTGCGTTCGCCAAAGCCGTACACGGTCAGGCCCTGCTCGCGGATGCGCGAGGCCAGGCGGGTGAAATCGCTGTCGCTGGAGACGATGCAGAAGCCGTCGAAGCGGCCCGTGTACAGCAGGTCCATCGCGTCGATGATCATCGCGCTGTCGGTGGCGTTCTTGCCGACCGTGTAGCGGAACTGCTGGATCGGCTGGATGGAGTGCGACAGAAGGCGCTCCTTCCAGCCGGCCAGGTTGGGCTTGGTCCAGTCGCCGTAGATGCGCTTGACGGCGGCTACGCCGTACTTGGCGACTTCGGCCAGCAGGCCTTCGACGATGGCGGGCGCCGCATTGTCGGCGTCGATCAGCACGGCCAGGGTCGCAGTGCCCTGGCGGGAGGAAATAGTCATGTTGGGTCCTGGAGGCCGGTCGGCCTCGGATGGGGCGGGTTGCACCGGGGCACAATCCCTGAAGATATGGCGCACGGTCCGCATCTGCCCGTTTGTTGCGTAAACCTGTTTGCAACGCAGTGTACACGCGAAGCGTGTCCATTCGGGAAAGCACGCCTGTGTCGGGCGCGCTTTTTGCTGCGTCGCAAGGTGCCGCCCCCTTGGGGGCGGTGCTACCATGCTGCAACGAGACACGGTCGTTTTCCGCCTTCACAAGAGGCGGCGTACGGTCGCCCACAACTGAAGTAAGTCGGTGATCCCGACTGCATGCCCCATAGAGGAGCACCTATGAATGCCCCCCTGACCCCTCCGGTCAGCGACGCCATCCGCCGCGCGCTCGCAAACGTTTCCCTGGAAGACAAATACACGCTGGAGCGTGGCCGCGTATATATCAGCGGCACGCAGGCGCTGGTACGCCTGCCGATGCTGCAGCGCGAGCGCGACCGCGCCGCCGGCCTGAACACGGCTGGCTTTATCTCTGGTTACCGTGGCTCCCCGCTAGGCGCGCTGGACCAGTCGCTATGGAAGGCCAAGCAGCATCTGGCCGCGCACGACATCGTGTTCCAGGCGGGATTGAATGAAGACCTGGCTGCCACCTCGGTATGGGGCTCGCAGCAGGTGAATATGTATCCCGACGCCAAGTTCGAAGGCGTGTTTGGCATGTGGTACGGCAAGGGCCCGGGCGTGGACCGCACGAGCGACGTCTTCAAGCACGCCAACTCTGCCGGCTCCTCCAGGCACGGCGGCGTGCTGGTGCTGGCGGGCGACGATCACGCCGCCAAATCGTCCACGCTGGCGCACCAGTCCGAGCACATCTTCAAGGCCTGCGGCCTGCCGGTGCTCTATCCCTCGAACGTGCAGGAGTATCTCGACTACGGCCTGCATGCCTGGGCCATGAGCCGCTACTCCGGCCTGTGGGTGTCGATGAAATGCGTGACCGATGTGGTGGAGTCATCGGCATCGGTGGAGCTGGATCCGCATCGCGTGGAAATCGTGCTGCCGCAGGATTTCATCCTGCCGCCGGGCGGCCTCAATATCCGCTGGCCCGATCCGCCGCTGGAACAGGAAGCGCGCCTGCTCGACTACAAGTGGTACGCCGGCCTGGCCTATGTGCGCGCCAACAAGATCGACCGCATCGAGATCGATTCGCCGCATGCGCGCTTCGGCATCATGACCGGCGGCAAGGCGTATCTCGACACACGCCAGGCGCTGGCCAACCTGGGCCTGGACGATGAGACCTGCGCGCGCATCGGCATCCGCCTGTACAAGGTGGGCTGCGTGTGGCCGCTGGAAGCGCATGGCGCACGCGCCTTTGCCGAAGGCCTGCAGGAAATCCTGGTGGTCGAGGAAAAGCGCCAGATCATGGAATACGCGCTCAAGGAAGAGCTCTACAACTGGCGCGACGATGTGCGCCCCAAGGTCTACGGCAAGTTCGACGAAAAAGACAACGCAGGCGGCGAATGGTCGATCCCGCAGAGCAACTGGCTGCTGCCGGCGCACTATGAACTGTCGCCCGCCATCATCGCCCGCGCCATCGCCACGCGGCTCGACAAGTTCGAGCTGCCCGCCGACGTGCGCGCGCGCATTGCCGCGCGCATCGCAGTGATCGAGACCAAGGAAAAAGCCATGGCCGTGCCGCGCGTGGCGGCCGAGCGCAAGCCCTGGTTCTGTTCGGGCTGCCCGCACAACACCTCCACCAACGTGCCCGAAGGCTCGCGCGCGCTGGCCGGCATCGGCTGCCACTACATGACGGTGTGGATGGACCGCAGCACCAGCACCTTCAGCCAGATGGGCGGCGAAGGCGTGGCATGGATCGGGCAAGCGCCCTTCGCCGGCGACAAGCATGTGTTCGCCAACCTGGGCGACGGCACCTACTTCCACTCCGGCCTGCTGGCGATTCGCGCATCGATCGCGGCAGGCGTCAACATCACCTACAAGATCCTCTACAACGACGCCGTCGCCATGACCGGCGGCCAGCCGATCGACGGCAAGCTGTCGGTGCAGGATGTGGCCTTCCAGGTGGCGGCCGAGGGCGCGAAGAAGATCGTCGTCGTCACCGACGAGCCTGAAAAATACAGCGCCGCCATCAAGCTGCCGCAAGGCGTGGAAGTGCACCACCGCGACGAGCTCGACAAGATCCAGCGCGAACTGCGCGAGGTGCCCGGCGCCACCATCCTGATCTACGACCAGACCTGCGCCACCGAAAAGCGCCGGCGCCGCAAGCGCGGCACCTACCCCGATCCGGCCAAGCGCGCCTTCATCAACGACGCGGTCTGCGAAGGCTGCGGCGACTGCTCGGTGAAGTCGAACTGCCTGTCGGTGGAGCCGCTGGAAACGGAGCTTGGCACCAAGCGGCAGATCAACCAGTCGTCCTGCAACAAGGACTTCTCGTGCGTCAACGGCTTCTGCCCGAGCTTCGTCACGGCAGAAGGCGCACAGGTGAAGAAACCCGAGCGCCACGGCGTGTCGATGGACAACCTGCCGGCCTTGCCGCAACCGGCGCTGCCCGGCCTTGAGCATCCTTACGGCGTGCTGGTCACGGGCGTGGGCGGCACCGGCGTGGTCACCATCGGCGGCTTGCTCGGCATGGCCGCGCACCTGGAAAACAAGGGCGTAACCGTGCTCGACATGGCCGGCCTGGCGCAAAAGGGCGGCGCGGTGCTCTCGCACGTGCAGATTGCCGCGCACCCGGACCAGCTCCACGCCACCCGCATCGCCATGGGCGAAGCGGACCTGGTGATTGGCTGCGATGCCATCGTCAGCGCCACCGACGATGTCATCTCCAAGACCCAGGTAGGACGCACGCGCGCCATCGTCAACACGGCACAGACGCCCACCGCCGAGTTCATCAAGAATCCCAAGTGGCAGTTCCCCGGCCTGTCGGCGGAACAGGATGTGCGCAACGCGGTGGGCGAGGCTTGCGACTTCATCAACGCCAGCGGCCTGGCCGTGGCGCTGATCGGCGACGCCATCTTCACCAACCCGCTGGTGCTCGGCTACGCCTGGCAAAAGGGCTGGCTGCCGCTATCGCTGGACGCGCTGGTGCGCGCCATCGAGCTCAACGGCACAGCGGTGGAAAAGAACAAGGCCGCCTTCGACTGGGGCCGCCACATGGCGCACGACCCCGAGCATGTGCTGTCGCTCACCGGCAAGCTGCGCAACACCGCCGAAGGCGCGGAAGTGGTCAAGCTGCCCACCTCGTCCGGCGCCCTGCTGGAAAAGCTGATCGCGCACCGCGCCGAGCACCTGACTGCCTATCAGGATGCCGCATACGCGCAGGCCTTCCGCGACGCGGTGAACCGTGTGCGCACGGCGGAAAGCGCGCTGGTTGGCAGTGGCAAGCCGCTGCCGCTGACCGAAGCGGCGGTACGCAACTTGTCCAAGCTGATGGCCTACAAGGACGAGTACGAAGTCGCGCGCCTATATACCGATCCGGTCTTCCTCGACAAGCTGCGCAACCAGTTCGAAGGCGAGCCCGGTCGCGACTACCAGCTCAATTTCTGGCTGGCGCCGCCGCTGATGGCCAAGCGCGACGAGAAGGGGCATCTTGTAAAGCGCCGCTTCGGCCCCTCCACCATGAAGCTCTTCGGCGTGCTGGCCAAGCTCAAAGGCCTGCGCGGCGGCGTGTTCGATGTGTTCGGCAAGACCGCCGAGCGCCGCACCGAACGCGCCCTGATCGGCGAGTATCGTGCGTTGCTGGAGGAACTGACGAGCGGCCTGAGCGCGGCCAACCATGCAACCGCGATCACGCTGGCCAGCCTGCCGGACGACATTCGCGGCTTCGGGCACGTCAAGGACGACAACCTGGCGAAGGTGCGTACGCGCTGGACGGCGCTGCTTGAGCAGTTCCGGCATCCGGAGACGGCGCAGCGGGTAGCTTGAGTTTCAGGTTGAACGGAGCGCCGCCGCGAAGCGGCGCTCCGGTTGCGGACGGACCCCACATTTTTCTGAAATGTGGGGTTTTTTGTTTCCGTCGCGACCTGCCCGGCATCACAATTTCGCCCGGGCTGGCGGTTGAGTCCGACGAAACGGAGGCAGAGGACCTGTGTTCCGCTTACGTCTCCAGTGGCTGCGGCCCCGGGCAGCAGGCGTGCGGACAGCGCGGGATGATTGAAATCTCCGCAACATTGGTGAGGTGTCGCAGTTCCGGACCTGGCCTCAGGCCGTCGCTAAATCTACGGACTGCGGATTCCTCAATGTCCACCTTGTCGATACCCATATTCGAAAGCGTAGACAACAGGTTTTTTCGCCTCTGCTCCGCCAGCTTGGCTGACACACCTACGCGCGCATTCTGGCGAACATAGACCAGATACTTCCCTCCACTCGGGAGCCATAGTCTAAGTTGTGCCCGCCAACTTGCGAGACGCATGACCTCACTTGCCGATAGATCAGATCGACCATTTGAAAACACGGGCTCGTAGTCAACATACCCCAAGGTGCACCCCATTGTGGGAAGTGAAAACAAGAATACGGTCGCAACGAGTAGCTGTTTCACTATGGCCTCCACACCGGCGTCAATCCATCCCAATTTGGAATGTTTGCAACGTAGGCAGCGATACTATCCGCATTGTTCAGGCAGAACTTATCACGAGCAGCCTGCTTTTGTGCCCACTTGATATTGCTCCATGAATCCTCCGTATTCATTGCTGCTGGAAAATGCGAAACCTCATGAATCAAAGTCGTTAGTTTGGAATCATTGGCCGATGGAGTAACATTATTTCGATTAGCCTCATCCGGCATCGTGCAGAAAAGGTGTCCAATAAAAATTGAATACGTCCGTCCGACTTGCAGATGGAGGCGGCCGCTGGAATCTCCCCATCCTTCGCGCGCGGCACGCACCCAGCCCTGGCGAGCGCTTCCTTTGTTTGGCGCTCATAGTTCCTGTCAGTCAGCCCACGCATGATCTCCCGCATCCGGGCCAACCCGTCACGCAATGTCTCGCGCGTATCCTCCCTCGCATTGCCAAACCAGAGCCTGACCTTGTCCTGATCCGCCCGATTCCACCGGTCCAGCTCGACCAGTCGATCACCCATCAGGCGCACAGCCTTGTCGCGCAGCCGGTTCATCGTGGCGTAGAACTCCGCGTTGCTCATGTTCTGGCAGATCAGCGTGGGATCGTTTTCGGACGTTTCCCTGGGCACCCCCGCCACCAGTTTGTTCGATGCCTCCACCGGCGCGGCGGCAGCGCTATCCGCCGGCAAATGCGTGTGACCGCCACGGGTCACCTGAATGGTGAAGGTGTTCTGCGAGGCAATGACAATTGGCTTGACGGCACATTTGCAGTTGACGCGGGCGCCTTCCACCAGGATCTGCTTGTCCATCAGGCTGAACGCGGGGTAGCAGTCATTGGTGACGGTGCCGCCGCTCTTGCACACCGGGCACGTGGCGAAATCCCCTTCGACGCCAACCCGCGCGCCGTGGTGCGTCATCTCCCCGGTGCCCATCAGCATGCCGTTGTTACTGGTGCGATCCCCGTCGCGAAGCGCACATCGCAAATTCATCATAGGAAGACCTCTCTGATAGCGTGTTCTTGCTGAAACTCGATTACCGGCCTGAAGCCAACCGTTCAGGCATTCGTTTTGCGATCCGGCTCGTCGAAGAACACCTCGATGGGCAAGAAGTGCCATTGCGCGGCTTCGGGGTCGTAGAGGGCAACCTGATTGATCTGCGCGCCCGCGGGGACCGTTCCCGGCATGCGCTGTATGGCCAGCGCCACGGCCTGATGCCGTTGCTGTTCCGTCCAGGCGTCCAGCAGGCAATGCGCATCCGCGTGCGCGAAGAGTCCGGCGTGTTCGCGCAGGCGCTCGTACCTGGCAATGCCTTGCTGGTCGATCTCGAGGTCGATGGCATCGCGCCGCGCTGGGGGGATCTCTTCGGTCTGCACCATGCAAACGCTGGCGAGCGCGCCTTTGCGCCGGACCACGATGCGCCCATCGCTCGCAGCCCAGCCGCAGTGCAGGTTGATATGGAGCTTTCCGCCGCCATCCCGGATCAGCGTCCGGGGATCGAAAGCCGCCGCAGGCACGACGTGATAGGGCTTGCCCGGGCTGGACACGAACGCCGCGTTCAGCAGAGCGTCAAAGGGCGAGATATGGACGGCCAGTGCCGAGCCGGCATCGGCATTGCCCTCCTCCACGAATTCGCATGAGGCGTTGCACCAGTCCGGCTGGCCTTCCCCCGGCGCGTAGTTGATCAGCACGAACAGTGCTGGCCGGGTATGCAGAACGTGCCCGCATGGGCGAAAGGGCGTGTTGGGCAGCGCCATAAAAGTGCACCTCCTATAGGTTACATTCGGGGTGCCTCAATCTATACCCAACACGGTGCGATAAAAGAGTAGGAAATTTCTGCTTTTGCCTGGGGATTGCGCAAAAGCAGGGTTAAAGATATGGCTGACGCAGCAATATCAGCGGTCCCGATGCTTCAACGCGAACAGCGTCATCCCCCAGAACGGCACCCACCAGATCAGGTCGCTGCACAGCACGAACAAGCCGCTGCGCCATTCGAAGACGCCGGTCAGCGCGCCATGCAAGAAGCCCAGCGGCCCCAGCGTCTTGCCCAGCAGACCCACCACCACCAGCGGCCAGTAGCGCAGCATGTCCTGCGCCGCGATCCAGTAGCCCAGCGCGTAGACGCCCACCATCATGCCAATGCAGCGGATCATGGCATCGGGCGTGGCCGGCATGCCCAGCCAGTCGAAGATCTGCGACGGCCACAGGCTCAGCGCAATCGCATAGAGCAGGTTATAGACAGCTGCCAGCCGCAGTACAGCGGGCATCCACGCGGGTACGCGGGGCAGGCTGGCGGACGCATGGCGCCCGATGGTTGGGTTGGACTTCATGCCACATTCTCCAGGTAAGTCTCGGGTTCAGATTCAGGTTCAGGTTCAGGTTCGCGGATGGTCAGCACGCCGTCATAGCGCAGCAGGTAGCCCAGGCGTGGCGCCCATATGCGCACGTCGCAGCGATAGCTGTGCGCATCCCGTGCGCGTTCGCTGGCCAGCACGTGCAGCCACGGCACGGTCAGGCCGAACAGGCTGACGCCGCGGCTGGCCTGCCACAGCCGGCCGGTGCCATCGACACGCGTGGCCAGCACGATTGCCAGCGGCCCCATGCGTTCCGTCACCTGCCCGGCCCGCGCGAGCCGCATGCGGCTCGCCACGATGTGCCCGCCGATGCTGCGGTGCCAGCGCTCGCCGGCGGGCTCCGGCGAGATGGTCACAAGGGTCGGCGCCGCCGCCGTGGGCCGGGGCAGCGCCGACAGCCGCATCAGCGCGCGCAGCCAGCGCCGCGCGCTCCAGCGCACGCGCAGCGTGCCGCGCAGGTGCACGCCTTCGGCACGATGCACGCGCTGCAGCACCGGCGGCAGGCTGGCAAGGGCGGCACCCAGCATGGTCCCGTACAGGCTTTGCGGGCCCGCGTGCGTGCCATGCGCGGCTAACGTGTTCATCGACGTGCCCGCCCGTTGCCGAGCAGGTCCTCCAGCGCCAGTTGCAGGGTCGGGAAGCGGAAGGCATAGCCCTCCTGCTGCAGGCACGCCGGCGCCACGCGCAGCCCGTCGAGCAGCAGCGTGGCCTGCTCGCCCAACGCCAGGCGCATCGGCCATGCGGGCGTGGGCATGAAGGCGGGCCGGCGCAGCAGCGCAGCCGCCGTGCGCACAAACCCGGCCTGGCTCGGGGTATCCGGCGCAACCACGTTATAAGTGGCGACAGCCGCCGGGGCGGCTTGCGCGGCGTCGCCCCGGCAGAGCCAGGCGATCACGCCGAGCACGTCGTGGATATGTACCCAGCTCTGCGCTTGCCGGCCGCTGCCCATCGGGCCGCCAAAGCCGAGCCACACCGGCATCAGCATGGCGGGCAGCGCGCCTTGATGGCCATAGACCACGCCGAGGCGCAGGATGGCTAGCGGGATGCCCAGCGGCGTCACGGCGCGGGCCGCGTCCTCCCACTGCTGGCACAACTGCGAGGCAAAGATCTCCTGCGGCGCGCTGGCCTCCGTACGCTGGCTCAGGTCGTCGTCACCCTGGATGCCGTAGAAGCCCACCGCCGAGCCATTGATCATCAGGCGCGGCCGGTACGCTGCGGCGGCCAGCCACGCTGCCAGCGCGCGCGTGGTGCCCACGCGGCTTTCCACCAGGCTGCGCTTGCGTGCGGCGCTCCAGCGCGGGCCGAGGATCGGCGCGCCGGCAAGGTTGATCACCACATCGAAGCGCACGGCCGGATCGATCTGCGCCAGCGAGCCGACGCATGCGGCGCGGCCGTCGAATAACTGTGCGGCCACGCGCGGGTTGCGCGCCCAGATCGTCACCCGATGGCCATCGGCCAGCAGCGAGCGCACCAGCGCCTGCCCGATAAAGCCGGTGCCGCCGGTCAGCAGGAACGATTGCGCGCGCCGGGAGGGATCGGCGCCAGCGAAATCGAACGCCGGCGCAGCACCGGCGCGGGCCGCCAGCGAGCGGCTTGCGAACGCATCGCGCACGCCGGAGGCGGCCACGCCGAGCGCGAATACGCTCAGCACCCAGCTTTGCCAGCCTTGCGGATGGAAGTGCAGGCCGGATGGCAGTTCCCACCAGGCTTGCGAATGCCAGGCCAGCAGGCCAAAGATCACGCCGCCGTTGATGGCCAGCACGGTATGCGTCACCCGCTCGCTCGGTGGCAGGCTGCGGGTCTGGTCCTCCACCACGAAGTCGCGCAGCGTGAGCAGGATCTCGATGGCAACGATGGTCCATAGCGGCACCAGCCAGGCGCCGCCCCAGGCAAACCAGGCCAGGCCGCCAAACAGCACGCCGTACAGCACCGCCCGGATCGCGTGCAGGCGCAGCTCCGGCGCGGCGTTGTGCTGCTGCGGCAAGGCACAACGCAGTTCGTGATGCCAGACGGTATCGAAGGCACCCATCAATCCCTGCGCGATCAGCAGGTTGAGGATGACGGTGTAGAGCGTGCCGCTGGTGGGGTCCATCTCAAGCATCCTTATTTACATTAATTTCTGTCTTAAGAGAAATATATGGTCAAAAAAAGCGGCCACCGCGGCGGCCTGCTTTTCATGCCTGTGCTACTTGCCGGCTTCGCGGGCGCGCTGGTCGCCACGTACCAGCTTCTGGATGCGCGCGCCGAGCTTCATCACCTTGACCAGGGTATCGGGTGACAGGCGCAGCATTTCGTCGCCCCAGCTGCCCAGCGTCTCCATCAGCTGCAAGGTGGCGATGATGCGCTTTTGCACTTCCTTGCTCTCCTTGGCGAACGCGGGATTGTTCACGCATTCGTGCAAGGCATCGATAGTGGGATCGAACTCGCGCTGCTTGCGCTCGCGTACCACGGTGCGGAACAGGTCCCAAACATCCGTGATGGTCTCGAAGTGATCGCGCCGGTCGCCCATCATGTGCACGGTGCGGATCAGCTTCCAGTTCTGCAGCTCCTTCAGGCTGTTGCTGACGTTGGAGCGTGCGACGTTGAGCGTGTCGGCGATTTCCTCGGCCGGCAGCGGATGCTCGGCAAGGAACAGCAGGGCGTGAATCTGCGCGACGGTGCGATTGACGCCCCACTTTGAGCCCATTTCGCCCCAGTGCAGGACGAAGCGTTGTGCGACTGGTTGAAGTTCCATGCCTGACAGTTTATCTGTTCGGAAATTTCCGTCAAGACAGAAATTCAACTTCCTGCAGTCAACCTGTGGCGGCCAGGTTCAGGCCGGCTGCGCCAGCGTGCTCTCGTTCTCCTTCACGTACATCGAGTTGCGCGGACGCGCGAACACGCGCCGCACCATCGGCTCGAAAAACGACAGCGGCAGCGTGTCGTAGTCCTGCATGAAGGCCGCGCCGTCGTACTTGGCGCAGAACTCCGCGGTGCGCTCGAACAGCGCCGGCTGGTCGCGGAATTGCTCGCGCAGGTTGCGGTCCAGGCCCAGGTGATGGAAGAAGTAGTAGCCCTGGAACACGCCGTGCTTCTCCACCATCCACAGGTTCTCCGGGCTGACGAAGGGCTTGAGGATGGCGGCGGCGATGTCGGGATGGTTGAAGCTGCCAAGCGTGTCGCCGATATCGTGCAGCAGCGCGCATACCACGTACTCCTCGTCGCGCCCGTCGCGATGGGCCAGCGTGGCGGTCTGCAGGCAGTGGGTCAGGCGGTCGATGGGAAAGCCGCCGCAGTCGCCGTCGAGCAGCCGCAGGTGATCGAGCACGCGGTCGGCCAGCGCCTGCGCAAAGGGCATGAACTCGGCGGATATCGCTGCCCAGTCCTCGCGCGTGCCTTGTTCCATGTGGCTGAAGGTGGCGCGGGCGTGCGTGGTCGTTTCGCTCATTGTGGGGTCTCCGTGCAGGGTGATCCTGCTTGTTTTGCTTGTGATGAACAACGATTGAACAAACATTGAGCAACGATTCTGGCACAGGTTTGGCGGCTACACTGTCAAGAACTTAACATTGCCGCCGCATGCCGCGGCGCATCAATCCGCATGCAGATCCGCCCTTACCTGGCCGCCGACGAAGCCGCCATCATCGACCTCTGGCAAGCCTGCGGCCTGACCCGGCCGTGGAACGACCCGAAGAAGGACATTGCCCGCAAGCTGACCGAGCAGCCCGAGCTGTTCCTGGTGGGCGAAGTGGAGGGCCGCCCGGTGGCATCGGCCATGGTCGGCTTTGACGGCCATCGCGGCTGGGTCTACTACCTGGCGGTGCACCCGGATCACCAGCGCCGCGACTACGGCCGCCGCCTGATGGCGCACGCCGAGCAGTTGCTGATCGAGCGCGGCTGCCCCAAGATCAACCTGCTGGTGCGCACTGGCAACAGCAAGGTCATCGACTTCTACCGCAGCCTCGGGTACGCGCAGGACGAGGCGGTCAGCCTGGGCAAGCGGCTGATTCCGGATATCTGAGCGCTGGGAGCGCAGGGAGTATTGGCCATGTTCCGCATCCTCGGCATCGATCACCTTGTCCTGCGTACCGGCAACGTGACGGCGCTCATGCGCTTCTATGTGGACGTGCTTGGCTGCAGCGTCGAACGTGTGCAGGCGGAGTTCGGCCTGATCCAGTTACGCGCGGGCGGCGGGCTGATCGACCTGGTCGCGTTGGACGGCCCGCTGGGCCGTGCCGGCGGCGCCGGGCCGGGCAGGGAGGGCCGCAACCTCGACCATTTCTGCCTGCGCCTCGATCCGTTCGATGCCGATGCGATCGGCGCCCACTTGCGCGCGCACGGCGTGGAGCCGGGTCCCGTGGCGATGCGCTTCGGCGCAGAAGGCAAAGGCCCGTCGATCTACGTGCACGACCCGGACGGCAATATGGTGGAGCTCAAAGGGCCGCCTACGGGTCAACAATAGCCGCCAGGTCATGTGACGCAAGGTGGGCATTCCGCCTGGATGCCCGCTACAATTCCCGTTCACCCCCTCGCTGCCCAGCGCGCCATCCGCCTCCTCACGGCGGCCATCGCGCGGTGGTACATACCGCGTCCAGGCGCGCCATGACACGACAAGACGCCTCACCCGGCCCACGCGCCATCTCGCCACGCCAGCTGGTCTGGACCCTTGGCATCACCGAAACGATTTCCTGGGGCACGCTGTATTTCGCCTTCACCGTGTTCATCGGGCCGATGAGCGCGACGCTGGGCTACTCCAAGCCCTTCCTTGCCGGCGGCTATTCGCTCGGGCTGCTGGTCTGGGCGATGTGCTCGTTCGCGGTGGGCCGCCTGCTCGACCGCGTGCCGGCGCGCGCCGTGATGTGCACGGGCTCCGTGCTGGCCGGCAGCGGCCTGCTGCTGTGGGCGTGGAGCCCGAACCAGGCGGCCTTCCTGCTGATGTGGATACCGATCGGGCTGGCCATGGCGACCACGCTGTACGAGCCCGCCTTCGTCGTGCTGCGCCAGGCCTTTGGCGATGGCTACCAGAAGTCCATCGTCACCGTGACGCTGATGGCGGGCTTTGCCAGCACCATCTTCGTGCCGCTGGCGCAATGGCTGGTGCTGCACCTGGGCTGGCGCGAGACGCTGCTGTGCTTCGCCGGGCTCAACCTCTTCGTCTGCGCGCCCTTGCACGCCCGCCTGCGCTATGCGGCGCATGCCACCTACGCGGCCGCGCCGGCGCCGGCGCCACTGGCGGATGCCGCGCAACCGGGCATCGCCGGGATCGCACTGCGCCAGCCGGTGTTCTGGGCGGTGGTGCTGGCCTTCACCGCGCTGGCGGTGATTGCCTCGCTGCTGGGTGCCCACCTGATCCCGATGCTGACCGAAAAGGGCTTGCCGCTGGGCGAGCAACTGGTGGTTGCGGCGCTGATCGGCCCGGCGCAGGTGCTCGGCCGCCTGGTGATGATGCGTTTTCCCGTGCGCCACCCGCTGCGGCTGTCGCTGCCGGTCTATCTGGTGATGTGCCTGGGCCTGCTGTGCTTTGCGCTCGGCTATGGCAAATGGCTGATGGTGGCGGCGGTGCTGTACGGCTGCGCCAACGGCATCAACACCATGCTGCGCGCCATGGCCATGCCGGAACTGATTTCGCGCCACCATTACGCCACCCTCAACGGCCTGATGATGACGCCGGTGCTGCTGATGCAAGCCGCCGCGCCCTGGCTGGGCGCATTGCTGTGGCGCGCCGCGGGCGGCTACTGGCTGATGCTGTGGGTAATGGTGGCGCTGGCGCTGATGGCGCTGGCGGCTTTCGGCTTTGCCCTGCACCGGCGCGGGCTGCTGCGCACGGCCAGCCACACTGCGGCGGCGTAGCCGGCCACGCCGCCGGTCATGCGCCCGACGCACCGATGTGCGACGATGCAGGGCTCGATTACCCTGCCGCGCCCGCCAGGCCACCTCCCGCGCCGTCCGGCGCGGCCGGCCGTGCCTGCCGCCCATATGCCCGATTCCGCTTCCCCCAACCTGACCCAGCCGCCCTCCCCCTCCTGCGCAACACCCGCCGCCGCGCCGGTCAGCGCGCGGCGCGTGGAACATGCCGCGCGCGCCACCATGGCCCTGTTCTTTGTCAACGGCGCCACCTTTGCCACCTGGGGCGTGCACATCCCCACCATCAAGGCACGCTTCGGCTTGTCGGATGCGGTGCTGTCGCTGGCCATGCTGGCCGTGGCCGGGGGCGCCATCGCGGCGATGGGGCCGGTGGGGCGCTGGGTGGGGCGCGTGGGCAGCGCAGCCGCTTGCCGGCGCAGCGGGCTGGTCTACGCCCTGGCTACCGTGGCCATCCTGGCCATGCCGGAGTTTGCGTTGCTGATCCTGGCGCTGATCGCCTTCGGCATGGCCAACGCGGCCTTCGACGTGGGCATGAACGCGCAGGCCGCCACGGTGGAGGCCAGCCGCGCGCGGCCCATCATGTCCGCGCTGCACGGCATGTTCAGCCTGGGCGGCATGGCGGGCGCGGCGGTTGGCGGCGTGCTGCTGGGCCTGGGCGTGCCGCCGCTGGCGCACGCCCTCGGCATGGCGGTGCTGACCGCGGCGGTCACGGCGGGCGTGGCACCCTGGCTGCTGGACGACCATCCCGTGCCGCCACCTTCCGCGCATCACCGCGCGCACGCGGTGCGCGCGCTCTGGCTGCTGGGCCTGATGGCGTTCCTGGGCCTGGTTGGCGAGGGTGCGATGTATGACTGGTCCAGCGTCTACATGCGCGAAGTGGCGCTGGCGCCGGACGCCTGGATCAGCGCCGGCTATGCCGCCTTCTCCGGTGGCATGGCCTGCGGCCGCTTTGGCGGCGACCGCCTGCGCGCGCGCTGGTCGGACGCGCGCACGCTCGGCGCCAGCGCCTGGGTGGCATTCGTGGGGATCCTGCTGGCGCTGTTGTGGCCCGCGCCGGCGGCGACCCTGGTCGGCTTCGCGCTGATGGGCCTGGGCGCGGCCAACATGGTGCCGATTTTCTTCGTGGCGGCGTCGCGCCTGCCGGGCGTGGCGCCGGCCGAAGCCATTTCGCGCGTGGCGCGCTTTGCCTATATCGGCCTGCTGATGGGGCCGGTGATGATTGGCGGCGTGGCCCATGTCACCAGCCTGCAATACGGCCTGGGGGTGGTTGCTCTCACCATGGGCTGGATCGCCTTGGCGGGCGCGCGCCTGGCGCGCCCTTACCTTTTGGCGCGCAAGGCGTGATGCCCGGGGGCTGGCTCAGGCCGCCTCGCTCAACGCCGGAACATGGCGCGTGCCGGCTCCTTCGAACACGAAGGTGTCCATCGCCAGCACGCCATAAGTGACCTCATCGGCCACGCGTGCCACGCCGACTGGCGCCTGCTCGGCGGGCACGCCTTCGTGCGGGCCCAGCGCCGCGCCCAGCGCCACGAAGAACGGCAGCAAATGCTCGTCGGCGGGATGGGCGCGGCGCGCATACGGCGCCTGCGCGCGATAGTCCGCAATGCGCGTGGTGTCGCCGGTAGCCAGCGCATCGTCCAGCGCCTGGATCATCCAGCCGCGGAATGCCTCCACATAGGGCTCGACGGGCGAGCCGTGCTGCTCGCGCCGGCCCCCAGCACCGAAGACTTCCTGCAGGTTGTGGGTAAAGCTGCCCGAGCCCAGCACCAGCACGCCCTCGTCGCGCAGCGGTGCCAGCGCGCGGCCGATCTCGATCTGGGCTGCGGGGTGGAGATAGGGGTTCAGGGCCAGCTGCACCACCGGGATGTCGGCATCCGGGAAGAAATGCCGCATCGGCATCCAGGCGCCGTGGTCCAGCGGGCGCTCATCGTCTTGTAGCACTACCGCGGCGCCGGGGACCTGCGCGGCCTCGACCAGCGCCTTGACGCGAGCGGCCAGCGCCGGCGAGCCCGGGGCGTCGTAGCGCAGTTCGTACAGCGCGCGCGGAAAGCCGCCGAAGTCGTGCCACGCCTCCTGCCGCTCGCGAGTGCCGACCACCAGGGTGCTGTAGATCCAGTGCGCCGAGACGACCAGCACGGCGCGCGGCTTGCGTGCCCTCAGCACTTGGCCGAGGGCGTCGAAGGCGGCGCCGCTCGGGCCTGGCTCGAGGGCAAGCATGGGCGAACCGTGGGAGATGTAGATGGCGGGAAGCATGATGACGGCCTTCAAGTCCTTTTGATAGCAGTGTTCAGTTTGACAAAACTGCCCTGCCCCTGCGCCACCCATTTGCGGACACCTCCATCAAAAAACTTGAATTCACGCGGCGCTACCGCACTTTCCACCACCGCACGCACACCCTGCCCACCCTGCAAGCGTGGGGTGCACCACACAACGCTTTAAAGATTCGGACACGCAGCGGGCAATCGGCTTATGATTCCAGCACGGGGTCCGGTCCAGCTTTGCGCGGCGCAACGCGTCGTCCGCGCGGGTCCGGTCAAACCCCGCATGACTGGATACGACGCGCCATGAAGCGTGTCAGGTTGGAGAACACCGTGGTCAAGCGCACAGCCCACAGGCCCTTGCTGCCCCATGCGAACTGGTGGCAGCCAGGCGTGTATGCAAGCGGACCGGCTGTGCTCCTCTGGATCGCCGCCCGCCTTCCCGCCCCCTTGCTGGTCGATGTATTCAACGCGCCTGGCGCCCCGGCGCTGCTCAACCATGTGGGCGATTCCGTGTTCGTGGCCGGGTGGGTCGGCAGCGCCCTGTGGCTGTGGCTCACGCGCCAGCGGCCGGATGCGCCGGAGCCGCAACAAGACGCCGGCCCGGGCGAGGCGCCCGACGCCCGCAGCGCGCGCCAGCATCACGCCAGCCGGCCCTGAATCCGGTCGTCGCGCGCCCTGGGCGCCGGGCATGCGCATGCGTGCTTCACGTGGAACATTCCACGGGGCGCTGGCCACACAGCCGGCCATGCGGACCTGACTCCACACGCTGCCATCCTGCTGGCTAATTAAAGAATCGCTTACTATTCTGCCTTTCAGAGTGCATGCCCGGTTTCGGGGCAGGCCTCCCGCCGATTTCTCACCGCATCAAACGCCACATGCAAGCCAACGCTGCAATACCTCAAGTCCACGAAATATCCAAAGCCCAACGACGAAAGGCCATCCTCGCCGCCACCATCGGCAACGGCCTGGAGTGGTTCGACTTCACTGTCTACAGCTTCTTTGCGCTGATCATTGCCAAGCTGTTCTTCCCCACCGGCAATGACCTCACGTCTTTCCTGCTGACCGTCGCCACCTTCGGCGTGGGCTTTTTCATGCGCCCGGTCGGCGCCATCGTGCTCGGCGTCTACGCCGACCGCGTCGGCCGCAAGGCAGCGCTGACCCTGACCATCCTGATGATGGCACTCGGCACCGCCATCATCGGCCTGGCGCCCACCTATTCGTCGATCGGCCTGTGGGCACCGGCGCTGATCGTGCTGGCCCGGCTGATCCAGGGCTTCTCGGCCGGCGGCGAGGTTGGCGGCGCCACCGCCTTCCTGATCGAGCACGCGCCCGACGAGGAGCGCGGCGCCTACGCGAGCTGGCAGCAGGCCAGCCAGGGCATTTCCTTCATGCTGGGCGCTGCCATGGGCGCGCTGGTGATCAACGGCCTGGAGCCGGAGCAGATCGATGCCTGGGGCTGGCGCATCCCGTTCCTGTTCGGCCTGCTGATCGGCCCGGTCGGGATGTATATCCGCTCGCACCTGGAGGAGCCGCCCGCCTTTGAAGCCCGCCGCGCCGAACGCGCTGCCAGCAAGGTCAAGTTCTCGCCGCTCACGCAGGTGCTGCGCGACCATCCGCGCGAAGTGCTGGCCGGCCTGGGCGTGACCATCCTGTGGACGGTCTGCACCTATGTGCTGGTGTTCTACATGCCGTCGTACGCCAAGCAGCAGCTCGGCCTGCCCCTGGGCGCCACCTTCCAGTCGACCGCACTATGCGGCGCCATCATCCTGGTGCTATGCCCGCTGATGGGCATGCTGTCCGACCGCGTGGGCCGCAAGCGCATGCTGGGCACCGTGGCGCTGATCATCGGCGTGCTGGCCTATCCGCTGTTCCACTGGCTCAACGTCTCGCCGACCACCCAGACCCTGCTGATGGTCCAGGTGATCCTGGGCATCCTGCTGGCGGCCTTCACCGGCCCGGCGCCGGCCGTGCTGGCCGAGCAGTTCCCCACCGAGGTGCGCTCCACCGGCCTGTCGCTGGCCTACAACTTCGCCGTGACCATCTTCGGCGGCTTTGCCCCGCTGATCGTGACCTGGCTGATCGCATCGAGCGGCAGCAAGCTGGCGCCGGCCTACTACGTGATTGCCGCGGCCGCGATCAGCTTTGTCGCGCTGCTGTTCATGCACGACCGTACCGGCAAGCCCCTGCAGTAATACCGCCAGACGTCGCATTGGAATGAAAAAGGCCAGCCGCAAGGTTGGCCTTTTTCTTTGCGCTCAGTCCGGCGGCGGCTGCTGCGCGCCCAGTACCCGCAGCAGCCGCCAGGCCATCAAGCGCAGCACGCCGACCGCCTGCAGCAGCGCACCCCACAGGATAAAGCGCCGGTTGCGCTGGGTGTCCAAAGGCACGGCCGTTGGTGCGGATACTGCGTTTGCCGGCACCCGTAACCGCCTGCACCATGCGTGTCCAGTGCAACGCCAGGGCGACATTTCCAGGCGATTCCAGGCGCTTCCGGGCGCTTCCAGTCGATATGCGCCGGCTGGGCGCTTGACCGGGGGTTATTCTTCTTCGCCCTCTTTATGGATATTGATCACATGCCGCGCCTCGAACCAGAGCGGCATGCCGGGCGCCATTTCCTCCGTGCAATAGGGCTGGTTGTCCAGCTCGCCGCTGTAGAGATCGCCTTCGCGCCCGGTCACGATCACCCACATGCGTTCCACGTGCTGCTCCTCGCGGTCCTGCTCGTCGGCGGTGACGATGCGAAAGATCAGCTTCACCAGCTGGCCGGCCTGCAAGGCCTGGCGCTCTGCCAGTGCCGGCACCCAGAACGTCTCGGGGTGCGCCTCGCCAATGACCTCGCCGTCGTCGAGCTGCCAGCCGTCTTCTTCGATGGTCGCCAGTCGTTTTTCCATGTCAGTCCTCTTAATCAATTCGTCCTTTACGGGCGGCATCGTAGCAAATGCGCCCCGAGGCCGCGCGGGCGCGACATGCAGCGCGAGTCGCTTTAAGATGGCAAATCGAAGGAGAACGCACCCATGGCAGCAGATAGCGACGTGACAAAAAAAGCGGCACCGAAAGCAGCGAAGAAAGCGGCGCCACCGGCGACAAACATCGTGGCGGACACGGAGCGCCAGCGCTGCAGCTGGTGCGGCACGCTGGAAGACTACTGCCACTACCACGACAACGAATGGGGCTTTCCCGTCGACGACGACCGGCGCCTGTTCGAGAAGCTATGTCTGGAAGGTTTCCAGGCAGGCCTGAGCTGGCTCACCATCCTGCGCAAGCGCGAGGCGTTTCGCCGCGCCTTCGCCAACTTCGAGATTGAAAAGGTGGCTCGCTTTGGCGAACGCGATATCCAGCGGCTGCTGGGCGACGCCGGCATCGTGCGGCACCGCGGCAAGATCGAGGCGGCGATCAACAACGCGCAGCGCGCCCTGGAACTGCTGGAAACGGAGCCGTCGCTGGCCGCGTACTTCTGGCGCTTCGAGCCCGATCCGGCCAGCCGCCCCAAGCTGCTGACGCCGGAAGTGCTGCGCACCATGGCCATTTCGCCGGAATCCACCGCGCTGTCCAAGGACCTGAAGAAACGCGGCTGGCGCTTTGTCGGCCCCACCACGATGTACGCGCTGATGCAGGCCATGGGCCTGGTCAACGATCACCGGGAAGGCTGTGCAACGCGAGAGGAAGCCTTGCTCGCAAGGCAAGCGTTCAAGGTGCCGGGAAGGTGAGGTAAACGTCGGGCAGGCGATGGCAGCATGCGACTGCAGCACGTATACCTGCTGGCAAGGATGCCCGCTCAGGTATACGTGCCAAGCGCTGCAACAAATGCGGGCAACGTATACGTCCGGCGCAATGGTTGCCTTATGTCTTTCTTTATTGTTTACGTATACCAATATAGTAGTAGTAGGTAAACGGCCCGTTTTTCCGTGGATAAGCCGGTTTTTCCCTTTCCGCTCAATGACTTGCGGATGGGATAAGCCCTAGGGAATACCCTGATCTCGCGGGATATCTACCGGACGTATACGTGGCGAGAAAAAACCGCCTCGAAGTTGTTCGTATACGCCCCACAACCCACCCCCAGCCGGGGCACAGCTTTCCTGCCTGCTTATCCCCAGGTTTTTGCCAGGTTATCCACAGCCCGGCCGGGGTAAACGCCTCCCGCTTTCATTGATCGCATGTTGTGTCCCGCCCAACCGCGGCTAGCCTGCGTGTCTGTCGTTCTCCAACAGGTTTACCCGAAAAAGTGGCGACGCCGGCGCTATTGGCGCCGCCATGCGGGTGGCATGGTCCATGCGGTTAAGGATTCAGAGCGCGGCGCCGATGCTCGTTTCCTTCCACGTTCCCACCGTCCCACCCGGAGCCATCGCTCCTTTGGAGAACCGTCATGAAGATCAACCGCCATGAACAACGAGAGAGCCAGCCCTGCTCGCGCATGCAGGCAGCGAGGCGAACCCTGCGCCGAGGTGTCCTGTTGATGCGCGTGTTCGCGCTATGTGCGAACAGCATCGCCTATGCCCAACCCCCCGCACCACCCCAGTCATTGGTCACGCCAGAGCAGACGTTTGCGCAGGGTTACCTCGAGGCCGTCTCCACTGGCTATGACAACGGCCAGGCGCTGCTGGGATCCGAGGGCATCGCACCTGTGCGGTTGCCGCATTCGCCTACCACGCAGATCAGGCCGTCCCCGGCGCCGTCCACACCGGCACCCACGGCCGCAAATCCATCGGTGGTCCCGGTTTCGCAGAAGACGCGCCGCGAGTAACCGCGGTGAGCGGTGAAAACGACGTGCGCCCTGTGGGCGCATTGCGCCATCACGCCGTCAGCCCGCCGCAGCGTCTGCATGCGTATCAGGGAAAGCCGTACTCCAAAACAAAAAACGCACTACGTCGTTAAACGTAGTGCGTTGTCTCGTACTGCGAATCCTGGTGGACCGAAGGAGGATCGAACTCCCGACCTCTGCATTGCGAACGCAGCGCTCTCCCAGCTGAGCTATCGGCCCGTGACGGACGATTGTAGCTCAGTTTTTCGCGGCTGTTCAATCACGTTGCCATGCCTGCGTTGCCGGTCATGCCGCGCACGGTCGGCAGGTTCAACGGGCGGGCGGTGACCTCGCCGGAGGCGCGCAGCCACTGGGCCATCAGGTCCCAGATCGGCGGGCTGCCGCTCTGGCGGGCGTCTTCGGAGACGGGTGCCCAGCCGGCTACCTTGTAGGTCTTGGCCGCGTCGATGGGCTGGCCCTTGAGACGCATTTCGGTGATGCGCTTTCCCATCGAAGCGGTGGGGTCGATGGTGTATTGCAGGCCGCCCACGCGCACCATGTCGCCGCCTTGCTGGTAGTAGGGGTCGGGGTTGAACAGATTGTCGGCCACGTCTTCGAGGATGGTCTTGATGGTCTCGCCGCTCATCGCGGTGACGGTGGTGTGGGGATACGTGATGGCGGTCTGGTCCATCAGGTGTTCCATGGTGATGGCCTGCCCCGGCAGCAGCGTGGTGCCCCAGCGAAAGCCCGGCGAGAAGGCGATTTCGGCGCCCTGCACGTCCATCAGGCCGTCCAGGATCAACTGGTCGAACGTGCCGTTGAAGTTGCCGCGGCGATATAGCAGGCCGCTGTTGCGCGCCAGCACTTCGCCGAGTTGCTTCTCGTAAGGTGCGCGCACCTTGGCGATCAGCGCGTCCATGGCGGGATCGGCGGCGAGGTAGTTGGCGAAGACCGGCAGCAGGCGGTAGCGAAAGCCGCTGACCTTGCCGCCCCTGACGTCGAAGTCGAGCACGCCGAGGAACTTGCCGTTGGAGCCGGCGTTGGTGACCAGCGTGGTGCCCCCGGCGTTGCCGACTGGCACCGGCGCGGGCATGCCGTCGTGCGTGTGGCCGCCGAGGATAGCGTCGAGCCCGCGCACGCGCGAGGCGAGCTTGAGGTCCACGTCCATGCCGTTGTGCGACAGCAGCACGACCACCTGTGCGCCCTTGCCGCGCGCCTGGTCGATGACCTGCTGCAGGTTTTCTTCCTGGATGCCGAAGGTCCAGTCGGGCGTGAAGTAGCGCGGGTTGGCGATCGGCGTGTAGGGGAATGCCTGGCCGATGATGGCCACCGGCACGCCGTTCATCTCGCGGATCACGTAGGGGTCGAAGACGGGATCGCCGAAGTCGTTGGTCTTGATGTTCTGCGCGAGGAAGGCGACCTTGCCCTTGAAGTCGCGCTCGACGATCTCGGTGACGCGC
This sequence comes from Cupriavidus basilensis, assembly GCF_008801925.2. Taxonomy (NCBI): domain Bacteria; kingdom Pseudomonadati; phylum Pseudomonadota; class Betaproteobacteria; order Burkholderiales; family Burkholderiaceae; genus Cupriavidus; species Cupriavidus basilensis. Next base: position 4,203,127 of record NZ_CP062803.1, read on the forward strand.
TCGGCGCCGAGCGTCATCTCCCAGTGCGGGGTCATCACGTCCACGCCCAGCGCCAGCGCGGCGTCGACCATGTCCTGCCCGCGCGTCCACAGCGCGGTGGCGGAACCCTGCCAGGTGTCGCCGCCGTCGAGCAGCAGCGCGCCGGGCCGCCCGGCCTTGAGCTGCTTGACCAGCGTGGCGAGGTGGGCGAAGCCGCCAACCTTGCCGTAGCGGCGCGCGGCTTCGGTGAAATCGAGATAGGTGAAGGCGTGGGCCTGCGCGCTGCCCGGGGCGATGCCGTAGTGGCGCAGGAAGGCCTGCCCGACGAGGTGCGGCGGCTTGCCCGCGTAGTCGCCCACGCCGAGGTTGACGTTGGGCTCGCGGAAATGCAGCGGGCGCAGCTGTGCGTGGCAATCGGTGAAATGCAGCAGGTGCACATTGCCGAAGCGCGGCACGTCATAGAGCTTGCCGGCGGCCTGCGCGGCTTGCGCGTCGGTGGCGGGAAAGGCCATGCCGCCGGCGCCGGCGATAGCCAGCACCTGCAGGAACTCGCGTCGGTTCATTGTCTCGTCCTGTGCATGTCATGTGCCGGTGTCTGGCTCTTGCGACCCGGCATCTTGTGGCCAATGTGGCCGATGTGGTTGATGCGGCCGATACGGCCGATACGGCTACTTCTGCGTTGGCGTGGCGTACCTGGCCAGCGCCGCGACTTCCTCTTCCAGCATCTCGCCGACCTCCTTCTGCACGACCTTGCCGTGGGCGTCGATCACATACAGCTCGGGCAGGCCGCGGCGCTTGCCGAGCGCGGCGCGCAGCGCCGGCGTGTCCATCGCGGCCGGGAAGGTGTAGCTGTGCTTCGCGATGTAGGCGGTGGCGTCGCGGGGGTCCTTGTCGATGCTGACCGCAAGCACTTGCAGCCCGCCGCGTGCGCCGCCGGTGCTGTCAAAGAGTTTTTGCAGGCGCGGGTTCTGCAGCGCGCAGAAGGGGCACCACGATGCCCAGACTTCCACCACCAGCGGCCTGCCGGCCAGGTCGGCGGGTGTCAGGACCCGGCCGTCGAGCAACTGCACTGGCGGCAGGCGCACGGTGTCGCCTACCTCCAGCGCGGCGGCAGCGCCGCTCCAGGCCAGTAAGGCAAGCAGCAGCACGCGCGCGCGCCGGAGGGAGCCTGCCATGCGGCTGGGTGTCATCGCGCAGCCTTACTGGTTGACCGGCGAGGCCGGGTCCAGCAGCAGCGCCATCACGTCGCGGATCTGCTGCTCGGTGAGGATGCCCTTGTGCCCGAAGCGCGGCATGTTGGAGCAGGCCGCGAACGCGCTGGAATCCCAGATCTTGCCCCAGGTGTACTTGAGCACCGCCTCGGAGTCGCCGCGCAGCTTGCCGTACTGGTACAGCGACGGGCCGATATTGCCAAACGAGATCTCGGCCTTGGTCATCTGGTGGCAGGCATAGCAGTTGGCGCCGTTGGGGCTGCCGACCGCGTCGGAGAACTGCATGCCGCGCCCGTTCTGGGCGGTCTTCTCGCCTTCCTTCCAGTCGCCCAGCCATTGCTTGTCGGCGGGGTACTTGATCTGCTTGAACTCGGCGGCCTCGATCTTCTTCGCCACCGCGGCCGGCACCTTGGAGCGGTCGGGGTAATCGCTGCAAGCCTTCTGCATGGCGTCGCGATCGAGCACGCCTTCGACCGTGGCCGGGCCCTTGGAGGTGAAGGAGCTTTCGATCAGCTTCTTCATGTCGGCGTCGCTGACGGCGGCGACCTTGGCGCTGGCGTTCGCAGGCTTTGTGGCCTTGGCCGGCTTGGCGCTGTCTTCCGCGTGAGCCATGCCACCCATGCAGGCCAGCATGGCGAACGTGGCCAGCGTGCCTTGTGCGTATTTATGCGCTTGTTTCATCTCTGCTCTCCCTTGCCTCAGCGCTTCATGGCCGGACCGTCGTACGTGCCGCCGTTTGCGTTCCTGGCGAGGAACAGGCTCAGCGCGGTGATCACGTCGGAGCCATAGGCGGGTTCGGGAAAGCGCTGCTGGCGCAGGCAGTCATAGAGGCGGTGCTGCATCGAGCGTACCTCGCCCTGCGAGACACGATAGGCGGGCCACGTGGTGTAGGCGGCTTGCGCGCCTTGCTTGGTCAGCAGGTTGGGCAGTTCTTGCAGGCGGATGCGCTGGCCGTCCACGGCGTGGCAGGTGGCGCAGGCGAAGTCGTAGGCGCCGCCACGGTAGAAGAACATCTTCTGGCCGAGGGCGTACACGCGTTTTTCTTCGGGATGGTTCAGCTCCACGTTCATCTTGATGCCGCGCGACTCGCCGGCCACGAAGGCCACCAGGCGCTCGATGTCGGAGGGCTTGCCGGTGGAGGCGAAGGGATTCTTCAGCGCCTCTTCCTGGGTCAGGCCCTGCAGCGTCACGCGGCAGTAGGCCAGGCGTTGCTCCAGGTCCATCACGCGCCCGGTGTCCTTGAACAGGCGCGGCAACTCGGCGTAGGCGCCCTTGGTCACGCCGGGGCCTTTGCCCAGGTCGCATTGCTCGAGCGAGGCGTTCTTGGGGCCGGCAGGCTTTTTCCAGAGTTCCTCGCCGGCGGCTTCCCACAGTTCTGCGGGGTTGCCCTCGGCGAGCATCTGCCGGTACTTGGCGATTTCCTCGGCGGTGCTGCCCTGGGCGTGCACCGCCGCGGCGGCAAGCGCCACGGTGCCGGCCAGCGCCAGCGCGGCGCCGGTGTGGCGGCGTCTGATCGTTTTCATGGGGCTTCTCCTCGGGGCCTCGGAGCCTGCCGCCGTGTGGCGCCAGGCCGCGCGGGCCCATCTTATGGCTTGTCTTCCCGTTATCGGCGCCCGGTGCGGGCCGGCTCTTGCGCGGGTGCTGCTTACAACCTGTATTTACGGCTTGATATAGGCAAAGCCTTCATCGAACTGCAGTTTGGCCACTTCCACCACGCCAGCCTGTACCACCTTGGCTTCCATCAGCAGGCTGGACTCGGGAATCTTGCGCGCCATGAGCGTATTGCGGCAAACGCGGAACTCGACGCCGGAACTGGCCAGCGCGCCGACCGCCGCCTCGAAGGTATTGCCGCGTGCGTCACGCGCGCCTTCCACGATGAAGTCCACGCCGTAGCCAAACGCCACTACCACGATCTTGGTATCCGGCGCGGCGTTCAGGTGGTTGCGCAGGTTAGCCATGGCGCGCACCGCCTGGTCCGTGCCTTCGGACAACTGGTAGACCACCTTGACGCGCCCGCCCTTGCCGGCAGCCACCGGCGCCGCTTGCGCCGCCGCCTTGGCAGTCAAGCCGATCGCCGCCAGCGCCGCCGTTGCTCGAATAAATGCTCGCCGCATGATTGCCATCCTTCCGGTCGCGCCCCCGCGCGCACCATGCGCCGGCCCGGGCCCGACATTCGACCTGAACCATAGCAGAGGATGCCGTTGCCCGCTCGGCCAGGCCGGTACTGACCCGTACCCGGTCCGATCAGGAAATGGTCGCTTCGTCGGTCCGCTTGTCGCCGCGGTTGTCGACCCAGGTCACCGTGACCTTGTCGCCCTTGGCGCCGCCCTTGAACTTGAAGTTCAGGAAGGGATCCTTGGATACCGCCGGGCCGAACTGGGCCTGGAATACGTCCTTGCCTTTGCACTGCGCCGTCACGCTCTGGATATGCCAGGCGGGAATGATCTTGCCGGACGCGTCCTTGCGCTGGCCGGTTTCCATGTCGTGCTTCATCAGGATCTTGACGTCGACCACACCGCCGCTCTCGGCGGCACGTACGCGCATCGGGTCTGCCATGTTCTTTCCTCTTTCAGGTAATGGTGGGGCGGGAAATCCGCTTGGGTGGATGGGAGCGAGGCCTCAGCCGCCGCAGCCACCCAGCGTCACCTTGATTTCCTTGGACGCCACGTACCATTTGCCGCCGGCCTTGACGGCGGCGTACACCATCGAGGTCTGGCCCATCTTCACCCGCGTGGAGACGAAGGGCTCGGTGCCGGCCGGGATGATGAAATCCGCAGCCAGCGTGTTGGGGTTTTTTTCCACCAGGATGGCGATCTGCTCGGTGCCAGGGATGTTGCTGGTCACGGCGACCGGCACCACGGCGCCGTTCTCGGCGATGTCGGGGGCGGTAAAGACAATGGCGGTGCTCTTCTCGGTACCGCTGCCGCCAAACGCCTTGATGACGTCGGCCACGCTCTTGCCGTCGAAGGCGGTCTTGTTCCACTCCGCCGCCTGCGCCTTGCTGATCAGGCCGGTGGCGGCCATCAGTGCGAGCACGGAGGTGACCCGCAATACGTCTCGTCGTTTTGAATGCATTGTTTCCTCTTCTCCTGCGTTTTCCGTTCCGGCTTGGTTTTCTGTTGGCCTGCCGCGCCTTTTTCGCGCCGCAGCGGGCGGTGCATTGCCGCCCTCGCACAGGGGCGCCTGCGGCGCCCCTTTGGTCCCGAAGCCGTAACCGGTCCGGGCAGGGCTTGCCCTGGCTGTGCTTACTTGGCCGGGGCGCCTGCCAGCACCCACTCCACGACCGTCTTCAGGTCGGCGTCGCTCAATGCGGCATTGGCGGGCATCGGCACGGGGCCCCAGACGCCAGCACCACCACTCTTGACCTTCTTGGTCAGCGTTGCCAGCGCGTTCTTGTCGCCCTTGTACTTGGCCGCCACGTCCTTGTAGGCCGGGCCAACCAGCTTCTTGTCGACCTGGTGGCAGCCCATGCAGGCGTTCTTGTTGGCGATTTCCTGGGCCTTGGCGGCATCGACTGCAGCGTTGGCCGAGGCGGCGCAAGCCAGCATCAGCGTTGCGATGACAAACTGCTTCATGGATATGCTCCGAACTTTGAAGAGCCGTGGGGACGGCGAAAAGCCCGCTCGCTGCCAGTGTTGCCTGTCGGCACGGCCGGCGCGGCGGCGCGCTGGCCGCGCCACGGGGCATGGGGCGGCCAGTCCGCTATTTTGCCTCAAGAATCCATCCCACCACGGTGCGCAGGTCGGAATCGGGAATCTGCGCCTGAGGCGGCATCGGCATGCTGCCCCAGGCGCCCTGCCCGCCCGCCCGGATCTTGTGGGCGAGCGCGTCCTGCGCATCCTGCCCCTTGTACTTGCGCGCGACCTCGGCAAAGCTCGGGCCGACCAGCTTGCGATCGGTGGCGTGGCAGGCCATGCACTGGTACTGGCTGGCCAGCTTCGCACCCGCCGTCTCGCCGGGGGTGGCCGGGGTTGCCGGGGCGGCGGCGGGAGCGCTGGCGCCACCGCCGGCAGCCCAGCCGCGTGTGGGCCCTACGGTGCGTTGTTGCGCCGCCAGGTCGCCGTGGGCATCGCGGGCATAGGCCGGCATGGTCGACACGATCTTGACCGTGGGCGTGCAATCCTTCATGCACGCCGTATTGCGCGTATCCGCCTGGCCTCGCCCGGGCCACAGGCCGTGCTGCAGGGTCATGCCATTGCGGTTCGGCATTTTTTTCTGCACCTCGGCGATATTGCCATCCGACAGCGTGAAGTCCGCCGGCACGATATCGCCCAGGTTGAGCAGGTAGGCCGTGACGGCATAGACGTCGTCGGCGGACAAGCTCCGGGGCGCGTTCCACGGCATCGCACGGTGGATGTAGTCCCACAGGGTGCTGACCGTGCTGACCTTCATCAGCGTGGTGCGGTATGGCTGGTTGCCGGTCAGCGAGGCCACCCGGCCACGCCGGATATCCTCGGCGCTGGTGCCGCCGACGATGGGTGAGAACACCTCGTTGGACTCACCGAAGTCGCCATGGCACGAGGCGCATTTGCCGTCCCAGATTGTTTGTCCCTGCGACACCGTGCCGCTGCCCTTGGGCAGGCCCCGGAAGTCGGGGCGCACATCGATATCCCAGGCCTTGACCTCGGCCGGAGTGGCAGTGCGTCCGAGCGCCGCACGCGCACTGTCAGCCGGAGCGGCGGCCATCGCCACCTGCGCGCATAGCGCGGCGGCACAGGCGAGTATTGCCGCGCGCCCGGCATCGGGCAAGTTAGTCAACGTGGACATTGGAGACCTCGCCGCCATCGGCCACCTGCCAGCTCTGGATGGCGTTGTTGTGATAGATCGAGCGCGCACCCCGCACCGCGCGCAGTTGCGCCAGGCGGGGCTGCACGTAGCCGGTCTCGTCGATGGCGCGGCTCTGCAGGATGGCGGGGGAGCCGTCCCACACCCAGTCCAGGTTGAAGCGCGTCAGGCATTTGGACAGCACAGGCGTTTCCAGCCTTGCGGTGCGCCAGTTGCGCCCGCCGTCGACGGACACGTCGACGCGTTTCACGCGCCCACGCCCGGACCACGCCAGCCCGCTGATGTTGTAGAAGCCGCGCCCCACCAGCTGTTGCCCGCCGGAGGGCGTGGTGATGACGGACTTGCACTCCTGGATCGAGGTGTACTGGCGCAGCATGCCGTCGGGCATCATGTCCACGTAGTGCACGGTTTCGTCCTTGGTGTTCCACGGCTGGTCGCCGAGCTCCAGCCGGCGCAGCCACTTGACCCACGACACGCCCTGCACGCCGGGCACCACCAGCCGCAGCGGGTAGCCGTTTTCGGGGCGCAGCATCTCGCCGTTCATGCCCCAGGCGACGATGATCTCGTCGGCCAGCGCCATCGGGATGGTGCGGGTCATGCCTGAACCGTCGCCGCCCTCGGCCAGCAGATAGTGCCCGCGCTTGAAGTCCGCGCCGGCATCGTCGAGCAGGACTTTGAGCGGCACGCCGGTGAACTCGCAGCACGACAGCATGCCGTGGGTGTATTGCACCGTGGGCACCGCCACGTTGCCCCACTCCATGCCGGTATTGGCCCCGCACTCGATGAAGTGCATGCGCGACACCGCGGGCAGGCGCATCAGGTCGTCCATGGTGTAGACGCGTGGCGCCTTCACCAGGCCGTTGATCATCAGGCGGTGGCGGGCCGGATCGATGTCTTGCCAGCCTTGATGATGCCGCTCGAAATGCAGGCCGTTGGGCGTGATGATGCCGAAGAAGCCTTGCAGCGGGGCAAAGGATACCGAGGCCGCCGATACCCGCGTCAGGCCTGGCGACTCGCGGCGCACCAGGTTTTTCTCGAACGGTGACGGCTGGCCGTAGGGATGCGCGGCAACCGGCTGGCCGAGCGTGGTGGCCCAGGGCTGCGGGGTGAGGATGGCGTCGTCGCCGGCAGCGCCATCCGCTGCGCGGGCCCGGCCGGCAACGCCGGCGGCCAGCGCGGCTGCGGCGCCCAGGAAGCTCTTGCGCAGGAAGTCGCGGCGAGGGCTGTCGGACGCGCCTACGCCATGCTGCGTGATGTCCTGCTGCAGCGAGGCGCTGACGAAATGCTCCGGCGCACGCACGATGCGCCCGGGGCGGTTCTGTTCCGGCACTGCGGTCTCCTCCGGCTCGCGCGTGCGGCGCCAGCGGCACCGTCGGCGAACCTGTTATGGGTCAGCGCCCGCGCAAGCGCACGGCTGCCGTCAAACCTTGGTGCGAGCGTTGCTGCGCCGGCGCGGTGCCGGGGTGGCCTGCGGCATGAAGCGATCGACCATGCTGGCTGGCAAAGCGTTGTCTTCCAGCCGGCTGGCGACCTGCACGCAGACCGTGCGGCACAGCTCGATCACGCTCTCGTCCTCGATGGCGTAGAACACGAGGTTGGCCTCCTTGCGGCGCGACAGCACGCCCGCGCGGTACATCGCGGTGAGATGGCGCGACACATTGGTCTGCGACGATCCCACCGTCTCCACCACGGTGCCCACCGGCTTCTCGCCATCGCACAGGGCGTGCAGGATCTTCAGCCTGGTGGGCTCTGCCAGCAGGCTGAAATACCCCGACACTTTCTCGAACACGCGATCCATCTCATCCATGCCGTTCAATATATTCGTATATGCGTAATTGCGCATATAGTGTTTACCCCTTCGCATAGCCGAAGCCGCTGAACGGGCCATAGCCGCGCGCCATGGCGAAGGCTGTCTCTCCCTCTCCCCTCAGGGGGAGAGGGCCGGGGAGAGGGGTGGCTTAGCCAGGAACCACTTGAAGCGAGGCCCGTGGTGTTTTCCAGCACGACCACGCAGATCGTGACTGCCGCAGACTACCTTTCAGCTCAGCATGTCGGCCCAGATGGCATCCGCCCATGCCTGCGCATAGGTGCCTTCCAGCGCGTTCGGCGCCGCCGACAGCCCGCCCGACCCGGGCACCGTGACCATGGTCTTCTGCGCGGCATCGTAGCGATGCACGCTGGCGACATGGATGGCTTCGCGCTCGGAGGTGAAGCTGTAGCAGGTGTTGTTGTACAGCGGCTCGGGGTTGGGCGCGTGGCCGGCTAGCAGCGACACGATGGCGGCGGCCGCCACCTTGCCATGCTGGTTGGCCATATGGCCCGACTTGGGCATCAGCGGCGCAATCTGGATGGCATCGCCCAGCACGTGGATATTGGGCGCGGCCTTGGATTCGAAGGTGAGGAAATCGACCTCGCACCAGCGGCCGTTGGCAGTGGCCAGCCCGCTTGCAACGGCGATGGCCCCGGCCCGCTGCGGCGGCAGCAGGTTGAGCACATCGGCGCGCTCGTCGTCCTGCACCTCGAACTTGAGCGTGCGGGTGACGGGGTCCACATCGACGGCGTTGTACTGCGGCCGGTACTCGACCATGCCCTGGTAGCGCGTGGCCCAGACCTGCTTGAACAGCGCTGCCTTGGAGGTGACGTCGGGATTGGCGTCAAGGATCAGCACCTTGCTGCGCGGCTTGGCCCGGGTGAAATAGTCCGCGACCAGGCAGGCGCGCTCATAGGGGCCGGGCGGGCAGCGATAGGGCGCCAGCGGAATGCCGATGACGAAGGTGCCGCCGTCGCGCATGGCCTCCAGCTGGTGGCGCAGGCCCACCGTTTGCGGGCCGGCCTTCCAGGCGTGCAGGATCTGGTCGCCGCCGGGCTGGGCAAGGCCCGGGATCTCGCCGGAGAGCACGTCCACGCCGGGCGAGAGCACCAGCTTATCGTAAGCGAGCGTGCCGCCGCCCGCCAGGCGTACCTCGCGGCGCGCGGCGTCGATCGCGCTGACATGGTCGCGCACGACCTTGACGCCGTGGCGCTTTGCCAGCGCATCGTAGGACAAGGTGATGTCGTCGATGCGCTTTGCGCCGGCAAGCACCAGGTTGGACAGCGGGCAGGACACGAAGCTGGCGTTGGGCTCGACCAGTGTGACCTCGATGCCCTGGGCGCTCCATTCGCGCAGGTAGCGCGCGGCAGTGGCGCCGCCATAACCGCCGCCCACCACCACCACCTTTGCCTTGCGGGTCGCGGCCCGCGCGCCGAGCGTGCCGAACATGGCCGTGCCGGCCAGCGCGCCGAGAAACTCACGTCGTTGCATCTGGAAATCTCCTTGCCGGGTTGCAGGGTTAGCGCACGGCGGCGAACCAGCCCGCGATAGCCTCGATCTGCTGGTCGCTGTAGCCCTTGGCGATCTGCTGCATCACGGTGGCTTCACGCTTGCCTTGCTTGAAGTCCTGCAACTGGCGGACCAGCTCGGATTGGCTGCGCCCGGCGAGTGCGGGCACCACGCTGCCCGCAGGCGCGCGGCCGGCCGGGCCGTGGCAGCCGGCGCAGGCGGCGGCCCAGTTGCGCGCCTGCAGCGCGGTGGCGTCGGGGGCCTGCGCGCGCGCGCAGGCTGGCAAGGCCAGCAGCGTCAGCGCAACTAGCGCCGCCGTCAGGGCAGCGGGTGTGGGGGTCTGGTTCATGGTGTTCGCTCCGGGGTCGCGCCGCGAGGGCGTGCCAACCCTAGCACAGCGCAGCGCGCGCATGTGATGCGAAATCCGCAGATCGATCTGCGCCGGCTGCTGTCAGGCGCGGGCGGCGGCCGGCAGCAGCCGGCAGAGTCGGCGGGCGCTGCGCGAAAGGCGGGAGCCTGGCGGGCCGCCTTTCGCGCCCGGCCGTTCAGGGCAGGTTACGGCCGGGCGGCAACGCCACCGGCGAGGCAACGGGCGATGCCACCGGGCTGGTCGTGGCGCCGCTGGCCGCGTCGGGCGCGGCTTGGGCGGGCGCCGACTGTGCCGGTGCTGGCGTACCCGGCGTGGCGGGCGCCGTGTCTGCCGGCGCGGTCCGCCCGGTGGCGGCAGCGTCGAGCCTGGCCGCCTCGGCTTCGGTCACATAGTCGAAGGCCTTGACCACCTTGACCACGCCGCTGGCATTGCGCGCCACATCGGTGGCGCGCTCGCCCTCGGGCGGCGTGACCACGCCGAGCAGGTAGACGACGCCCTTCTCGGTGACGATCTTGATCGAGTTCGAGGGCACGCCATCGGCAGTGACCAGCATGGTCTTGACCTTGCTGGTGATAAAGGTGTCCTGGCTTTGGGTGGCAAACGACGGCGACGGGACGATCTCGAGCTCGTTGACCACCTCGCGCGCATTGGACAGGCCCTTTACGTATTGCTCGATCTGCTGCTTGACCGTGTTGTCCTTGGCTTCGCCGGTCAGCAGCACCTTGCGGTTGAAGACCGTCACGCTCACGCGGGCCTGGCCGTTGTAGCGCGAGTTCAAGGTGTTCTCGGCTTCGAGCTGCAGGCCGCGGTCGATGGTCTGGGTAGCGGTGGGCCGGCGGTCGGTGGCCATGGTCACGCCGCTGGCCATGCCGGCAGCGATGACCGGAAAGCAGCCGGCGAGCTGCGTGGCCGCGACGGTCAGGGCCGCCATCATGGCGGCGGTGCGGGCCAGGCGTGGCAGGTGCCCGGTCAGCCGGGCGGCGCGGGATTCACGCGGGTTGGGCAGAGTCGTCATGCGGTCCTTGCTGAAAGCGGTGAGGCAAAAAAACGGTGTTGGCAAAAGGCGGCAGCGCCGCGCGGCGGGCTTGGGCGGGCGCAGGCCTTACCCCTCGCCCAGCAACGCTTCGTCGATGCCGTCGCACAGGCAATGCAGGGTCAACAGGTGCACTTCCTGGATGCGCGCCGCGCGCTCGCTGGGCACGCACAGGTGGACGTCGAATTCGTCGAGCAGGCCGGCAAGCTCGCCCCCGCCCTGGCCGGTCAGCGCCACCACGCTCATGTCGCGCTGCTTGGCGGCCAGCACCGCGGCGATCACGTTGGCGGCGTTGCCGGAGGCGGACATGGCGAGCAGCACGTCGCCCGGCTGGCCGAGCGCCTCCACCTGCTTGGAGAACACCACGCTGAAATCGTAGTCATTGCCGATGGCGGTGAGGATGGAACTGTCGGTGATCAGCGCAATCGCCGCCAGGCCCGGGCGCTCGCGCTCGAAGCGGCCGATCAGGTCGGCCGCGAAATGCTGGGCATCGGCGGCGGAACCACCGTTGCCGCAGGCCAGGATCTTGTTGCCGCTGGTGAGCGCGCCAACCAGGCGCTCGATCGCCGCGGCGATGTGCGGCGCCATCACCGTGGCGGCCTGGCGCTTGGTCTCCGCGCTGTCGAAGAAATGCTGCTGGATGCTATCGATATGCATGGCTCGATCGGCCTTCTTGTTTTCAAACGCTTTTCAAATACGGCATGCGCCGCAAGATACCGCTGCATTATGACGCAGGCGCCTGGGCTGCCTGCCGCTTCATTGCGCCGCGCCAGCATCGAACGCATCGCGGATCCATTCGAGGCGGCCCGGCTCCAGCGCGACCACATCCAGCCGGCAGCGCGGCTCGAAGCCCTGTCCTGCCTGCGCGGCCAGGTAATGCGCCGCCGCCAGCAGGATGCGCCGCTGCTTGGCGGGCGTGACGCTGGCCGCCGCACCGCCATAAGCACGGCTGGCGCGCTGGCGCACCTCGACAAACACCAGCGTGCCGTCGGCCTCGCGCATGATCAGGTCGATCTCGCCGCCTTTGCAGCGATAATTGCGAACCACGAGCGCCAGGCCCTGCCTTTGCAGGTAGTCCAGCGCGCGCGACTCGGCCCGGGCTCCCCGCGCCTGCGTTGGCGACATCGTGGATTTGAATGATGGTTTCAACGGAAGTTCTCAAGCATGACTGACTGGATCTCCCTGGCGGCCGGCCAGTCCTACCCGTCCGGCACCCTGTATGTGGTGGCCACCCCGATCGGCAACCTGGCCGATCTCTCGCTGCGGGCGCTGCATGTGCTCGGCCTGGTCGATGCCGTGGCCTGCGAGGACACCCGCAACACCGGGCAACTGCTCACGCGCGTGGGGCTGCATCGCCCTTTGCTGGCGGTGCACGAGCATAACGAGCGCGAAGCGGCCGAGCGCATCAACGCGCGGCTGGCGGCCGGCGAGCGCATCGCCTATGTGTCCGATGCGGGCACGCCCGGCATCTCGGATCCGGGCGCGCGGCTGGTGGAAGCGGCGCGCGCCGCGGGCCACGCGGTGGTGCCGCTGCCCGGCCCGAGCGCGACGGTAGCCGCGTTGTCGGTGGCGGGTGCGATGCTCGACAGCGGTGACGGCCGCTTCACCTTTGCCGGTTTCCTGCCGCCCAAGGCGCGTGCGCGCGCCGACGCCATCGCCGGGCTGGCCACGCTGGACCATGCCTGGGTGGTGTATGAGGCGCCGCACCGCATCGCCGACACGCTGGCGGCGCTGGCCGCCGCGCTGCCGGCCGGCAGGCGGCTGCTGATTGGCCGTGAGCTGACCAAGCTGTTCGAGGAAATCAAGGTGCTGCCCGTGAGCGAGGCGCCGGCCTGGCTGGCAGCCGATCCGTCGCGCGCTAAGGGCGAGTTCGTGCTGGTGGTGGAAGGGGCCGCGCCCGCGGCGGCGGATGCCGGCCTGCCCGACGCCCGCGCCCAGCAGGTGCTGGGCCTGCTGCTGGCCGAGTTGCCGGCCAAGCGGGCCGCCAAGCTTGCCGCCGCCATTACCGGCGCGCCAACGGATGCGCTGTACCGGCTGGCGCTGGCGCAGCGCGCCGAGGGTGGCGCGGACGACGAAGCCAGGGAGTAAGCCGGAGACAAGCGCGAGGCTGGCGCCGTCGGCCTCGCGGACCTGGCAGGGCTGCATGGTCCGCGCCCCGGCTCAGCGGCTCTTGCGCTTGGTGGTGGCAGGCTTGCGCGCCTTGCGGGCCGTGCGCGCCGGCCTGGCGGGATTGTCGGCCATCTCGGAAACGGTGGAGGCATCGTCGCCGCCATCGCCCGCATCGTCGTCGCCCGGCGTGATCTGTGGCCCCAGCGCCGCCACCTCGGAGCGCGACAGGCGCCGGATCTCCACCTGCGTCGAGCCGTGGTCCGTGAAGCCGAGGCGCCTGGCGGCGCCGTAGGAGACATCGAGGACGCGGTTGCTGTGATACGGCCCGCGATCGTTGATGCGGACCACCGCGACCTTGCCGTTGCGCAGGTTGCGCACCAGCACCCAGCTGTCGAGCGGCAGCGAGGGATGCGCGGCGGTCATCGCGCGCATGTCGAAGCGCTCGCCATTGGCGGTCTTGCGGCCATGGAAGCCCTTGCCATACCAGGATGCCAGGCCACGCTGCTCGAAGGAGCCCAGATCGGGCCGCAAGCCTTCCAGCGAGCCCTGGCCGACGCCCTCGCCCAGCGCATCGTTGCCGCCGCCCCAGCGGAACAGGCCCCAGCCGTTACCGTTGTCTTTCTGGGCATGATCGGTCGCCTCGCCCCTGGCGGCATCATCGGCCTTGCCGTTCTTGCCACCGTTCTTGTCGCCCTTTGCCGTCTTGCCCGGCTTGGCAGCCTTGGCACTTCCCGGGGTGGCGGCAGTGGGCATGCCCTCCTGCCCTTCATCCGCCGGCGGGATCGCGCAGGCGGCCAGCGCCAGCGCGCACGTGGCGTGCAGGCACAGGCGGACGATCCGCCCGGGGCGGGAAAAATAGGGGGGTAACCAAGACATCGCGGGAGTCTAGCATCACGCAGTTACACCTATGGCCTTGATTATGTTACGAATTGTCTGTAACACGCGGCAAAAACCGTACCCGATTCGGCGGCGGCCGGGCGCAATGCCAGTCCTGGCAAGGCTTTCGCGGTGTGATGCCCGCATGGCATCATGTCCTGGCCGCGCTGCCGGGCGCAGCACGTTCCAGTGTGCCCGACGCTACAATGCGAGGACGATTCCAATCGCGGGCCGTCCCGGCGGTTGCGCCCGTTGTGGCGCATCAGGCGCCCGCGGTTTCCGCGGCTTGCGCGATCTCCCGCGTTCCCCCTCCTGAATTCCGCTCCATGCAAGTGCTATTGATTCCCGTGACGCCCTTCCAGCAGAACTGCGCGCTGCTGATCGACGAGACCACCGGCCGCGCCGCGGTGACCGATCCCGGCGGCGACCTTGACCGCATCCATGCGGCGGTCAAAGAGCACGGCGTGACGCTGGAGAAGATCTTCCTCACCCACGGCCATGTGGACCATTGCGCGGGCGCCGCGTCGCTCGCGCGCGAGCTTGGGATCCCGATCGAGGGGCCGCACGAGGACGAGCGCTTCTGGATCGAGCAACTGCCCGAGCAGACGCGCCGCTTCGGCTTTGGCCATGCCGAGATCTTCGAGCCGCAGCGCTGGCTGGACACGGGCGACACCGTGCAGTTCGGCAGCGAGACGCTGGAGGTCTACCACTGCCCGGGCCACACGCCCGGCCACGTGGTGTTTTTCTCGCGCGCCAACCGGCTTGCCATCGTGGGCGATGTGCTGTTCGCCGGCTCGATCGGCCGCACCGACTTTCCGCGCGGCAACCACGCCGACCTGATCCGCTCGATCCGCACCCATCTGTGGCCGCTGGGCGAAGACGTCACCTTCGTGCCCGGCCATGGGCCCGTCTCCACCTTTGGCGAGGAGCGCAGGAACAACCCGTACGTGGCGGACCACCTGATCGATGTGGCCTAGCGGGCTAAACCCGCCACCGCGCTTCCCGAACCTCATTTCCAAGGCAGGCCATGGCCAAGCGACAGGCACCTGACACCCGTCCCGAAATCTATGTCAGCACCGACGTGGAGGCCGACGGCCCCATCCCCGGGCCGCACTCCATGCTGTCGTTCGCCTCCGCCGCGATGCTGGCGGACAAGACCGTGCTGAGCACCTTCTCGGCCAACCTGGAAACGCTGCCGGGCGCGGCCGGACATCCGGCGCAGATGCAGTGGTGGCAAACCCAGCCGGAAGCCTGGGCCGCCTGCCGGCGGGACCTGGAGCCGCCCGAGCGGGCCATGGTGCGCTACGTGGAGTGGGTGGAAAGCCTGCCCGGCAAGCCGGTCTTCGTGGCCTTTCCGGCTGGCTTCGACTTCACCTGGATGTTCTGGTACATGATGCGTTTTGCCGGCCGCTCGCCGTTTGGCTGGGCCGCGCTCGACATCAAGACGCTCGGGTTTGCCATGACCGGGCTGCCCTACCGCAAGACCGTCAAGCCGGCGCTGCCGGCCGAGTGGAAAGACCCGCTGCCGCACACCCATGTGGCGCTGGACGATGCGCTGGAGCAAGGTGCGCTGTTCTGCAACATGCTCGCCGAGCTGCGCGCGCGGGAGGCCACGCTGGCCGCCGCGCAAGCTTTGGCCGAAGGCGACGGCGCGCCGCCAGCTCCCACGGCCTGAGCAGGCTGGCCTGCGGGGTGCCGCGGGCCTTGCGCCGGCCTCGCATCCTGGGCCACGCCAGCTATAGTTAAGACGTATATGGCATCCGAACCCACTCCGTCTCTCAGGGCTGCCGCGGCGCCACGCCATATACGGCTTGCACGGCCTCGCGAGCCACGCCCAGGAGGTGTCGCCCATGCGTTTCCATCCCAACCTGCACTTGCGCCAGATGGCCGGCCGGTTGCATTGGCCGCACGTGACCCCATCCTCGCGCGAGTCCACCCGTCCGCACTCCCTGGAGGACGATGCCGAAGTCGCCAAGGCCACGGTCTACGTGAGCGCGGTGACGCTGGTGATCCTGCTGGTGGTCCTGGCGGCAATCGCTTTCGGCCAGGAGGCCATGCACTGGCTGGGTGTTCATTAGACGACCCGCCTGAAGCAGTCCAGCCTCCCTGACCGGGCCGGCCCTCACCTAGGTGGGGGCCGGTTTTATTTCGGGGCCAAGGTTTGCCGGCGCCGGCTCAGGCCAGCAAGGGGGCGACGTTCTCGGGCGGGCGGCCGATGGCGGCGCGGCGGTTGCGCACCACCAGCGGGCGTTGCAGCAGGATGGGGTGGTCGGCCACCGCGCCCAGCACCTCGGCATCGGTCAGGCCCGGATCGGCCAGGCCCAGCTCCTTGTAGGGCGCTTCGTTGTCGCGCACCATCTCGCGCACCGGCACGCCCAGCATGGTGTGGAGCTGCTTGAGCGTGGACAACGTGGGCGGCGTCTTCAGGTATTCCACGATCTCCACGGGCTCGCCCAGCCGGCCAGCGGCTGCCTCGACCAGCGCAAGGGTTTCGCGCGACTTCGAGCAACGGGGGTTGTGATAGATGGTAATCATGGCGGCACTCCTGGTTCGACCGAGGCCCCGGCGCCGGGGCTGAAACCCGCACTATACAAGCGGCGTTGCCCGCCCGCATGCCCCCGAGAGGTGGCATACCGGCTCAGGCCGGGCCTTGCCTTTCCGGCGCCAGCCGCAGCAGGGCCGCCACGGTGGCGCGCAGCCCGGCGCGCAGCGGCTTGTCGTGGCGCAACACCAGCGCCAGCGTGCGCGCCAGCGGCGGGGCCAGCGGGCGCACGGCGATCCGCGCGCGCGGCTGGCCCGGCGGCAGCGCCATGCCCGGCAGCACCGAATAGCCCAGCCCGGCGCCCACCAGTTCCTTGATCGCCTCGACGCTGTCGAGCTCCATCACCGGGCGTGCGCTGATGCCGGCGCGCAGGAACCATTCGTCCACCAGCCGGCGCGTATTGCCGCCGGGCGAGAACAGCACCAGCGGCCGGCCAGCCAGGTCGGCGGGCGCCACGGTAGCGGGCAACGGCTCGTCGTCGGCGGGGCCGATGGCCACGAACGGGTCTTCCAGCACAGGCGTGATGTCGAACATCCGGCCAGAGGCCGGCAGCGTCACGAAGGCCAGGTCCAGGGCGTTGTCTTCCACCGCCTTGAGCGCCTCGCCGGTGTTTTCCGTGCTGACCACGATCTCCAGCGCGGGCATGGCGCGGCGCAGGTCGCGCAGCACCGCAGGCAGCAGGTAGATGCAGGCGGTGGCGCCCGTGCCCAGCCGCACCCGGCCGACCACCCCACCGGCGTGGCGCGCCATGCTGTCGTCGGCGGCGGCCAGCGCACCGGCCACGCCGCGCGCGTGCGCCAGCAAGTCCTCGCCAGCGGGGGTGGGCAGCACATGGCGCCCTACCCGCTCGAGCAGGCGCAGGCCATAACGCTGCTCCAGCTGGCGCACCTGCAGGCTGACCGCCGGCTGGCTCAAGCCGAGGCGCTCGGCCGCCGCCGAAAAGCTGCCAAGATCGCAAACCAGCGAAAAAGCCTGCAGGAAGTCGGGATTGAGATGCCGCATGCCAAAGAATTTCTTATGCGCTGCATAAGTCAGCGAAGCTTCCTTTATAGCACCGGCGCAAGTTAAGGTTGCAGCGTGCCCCGGCCCTTGCCACCGCGGGGCAGCTTGCCGCAACGCGGCTTTCATCCACGTATCGCCTTTCCTCCGGCATCGACTACGCTCGAACCGGCTCACCTGCCCAGACCGCTCGCCGCGCCAGCATCATGAAAGCCCCTCTCGCCACACTCAGCGCCGCCTCTGCCACGCCGATGGCCGTGGCCAATGCCACCGCCGCAGTCCAGGCCTGCGCCAGCCCGTCGATCCGCGACGCCACCGCTGCCGACATCCCCGCCATCCAGGCCATCTACGCGCACCATGTGCGTCACGGCCGCGCATCGTTCGAGGAAGTCGAGCCAGGCGTGGACGACATCCGCCTGCGTCACGCCGAGGTGAAACGCCAGGGCCTGCCCTACCTGGTGGCCGAGCGCGGCGGCGAGGTGCTGGGCTATGCCTACGCCAGCGCCTACCGCACGCGTAGTGCTTACCGCTTTGCCATTGAGGATTCGGTCTATATCGACGAGCGCTACCGGGGCCAGGGCCTTGGCCTGGCGCTGCTTGCCGCGCTGGTGTCACGCTGCGAGAGCGGCCCGTGGCGGCAGATGGTGGCGGTAGTGGCCTGCACCGCCAGCGGCGAAGGCGCTGGCTCGCTGGCCTTGCACGAGCGGGTGGGCTTTCGCACCATCGGCCGGCTGCAGTCCGTCGGGTTCAAGCACGGGCAGTGGATCGATACGGTGCTGATGCAGCGGTCGCTGGGAGATGGGGACGAAACGCCGCCGGTGGAGCGCTCGGCCAGGCCGTAAGACTTGGCCGGCCCCAAGCCGGCAGACAGCCGATCCACTGGAGTTAATTCCAGTGAGGAATTTAAAGTGGATCTTGATAGTTAAATATATTCGTCATGCGCATGATCTTGCGATCAAGGCTGACGAGAGGGCGCGGCGAGCGCCTGCCCCCTCTTCTAGTCCCAAGGCGGATACCAGCCCTGGGACCATGACGGATCAACCGATCAGATCCGACAGCGCCAGCGCCACCACCTTGGTGGCACGGTTCAGGTCGTTCAGGCGCAGGTTCTCGTCCGAGTTGTGGCCGCGCGCTTCCATCAGCGTGCGCGGGCCGGCGCCGTACAGCACGGTGGGGATGCCGTACTTGGTGTAGTGGCGGGCATCGGTGTAGAGCGGCACGCCTTGCACCGGGATCTCCACGCCGAACACTTCCTCGGCACGGCCCTTCAGGGCGCCGATCAGCTTTTCCACGCCCGGCAGTTCCGACAGCGGCTCGGCCAGGATGATGCGCTCGACCTTGACCTCGATGCCCGGACGGTCCTTGGCGGCCTTCTCGACCACGGCGCGCAGTTCACCCTCAGCGTCGAAGCCGATTTCCTCGGGGATCATGCGGCGGTCGACGCGGAAGGTCACCAGGTCCGGCACCACGTTGGTGTTGATGCCGCCCTTGATCAGGCCGACGTTCAGCGTGGCGGTATCGATGCCCAGCGTCTTCGACTTGCGCGTGGCCAGCTCGGCACGCAGGCCGTAGATGGCTTGCAGGATGTGGGTGGCGGCTTCGATCGCGTCCACGCCGGTGTGCGGCATGGCGGCGTGGCCTTGCTTGCCCTTGACCGTCACTTCCACGTGCAGGCAGCCGTTGTGGGCCGAGGTGATGCCGTAGGAGAAGCCGGCCGAGATGGCGTAGTCGGGCTTGCTCAGGCCCTGGTCGAGCAGGAACTTGGGACCGATGTCGCCGCCGGTTTCCTCGTCATACGTGAATTGCAGTTCCAGCGTGCCGTTGAGCTTGGCGCCTTGCTTTTCGGCTTCCATCAGCGCCAGCACGGCGTACGTGTAGGTGGCGAAGTCCGACTTGGACACGGCCACGCCGCGGCCGTACATGACCGGGCCGTGCTCGCTGTCGGCGATCTCGCCGCCGTACGGGTCCTTGGTCCAGCCCAGGCCCGGAGGCACCACGTCGCCGTGGGCGTTCATGGCGATGGTGGGGCCGCCGGTGCCGAAGGTCTTGCGCACCAGCAGGTTGGTGGCGCTGATCATGCCAGCGGCCTTGACCAGCTCGTCCGGCACCTTGTGCGCTTCGACCTTGAAGCCCAGGCCTTCGAGCAGCACCTTGGCGCGCGCGCCGTGCGCGTCGCAATCGCCCGGCGGGTTATCCGACGGCACCTTGACCAGTTCGGCGAGGAAGGCTTCCTGCGCGGGACGCTGGGCGTCGATGTAGTTGGTGAGCGTGGTCTGCAGCGGGTTCACGTTGTCTCTTGCGGTCATGTTGATTCTCGAAAAAGTCTTTCAGGATGGCGGATGCGGGCGCTTTACTGCTGCCGCGCGGAATGCTTGTCGAAATGCTCGACGAAATCGCTGAACACGGCAGCCGCGCTGGCGGCGTCCTCCGCGGTCATGATCTCGGTGGGGTGATGGCTGATGCCACCGTTGCCGCAGCGCACAAACAGCATCGCAACATCGGCAATGGCCGCGATGGCCATGGCGTCGTGGCCGGCGCCGGAAGGCAGGTGGCGCACCGGCAGCCCCTGGCGGGCGATGGCATCCGCCCATTGCTGTTGCAGCCAGGGTGCGCACGGCACGCTGACGGCCTCATGGGTCTTGCGGATCTGCACGCGCACATTGCGCCGGGCGCACACGCGCTCGATTTCCGCCAGCACGTCATTCACGGCAGCCTGGCGCACGGCGTCTTCGCCGGCACGGATGTCGATGGAGAAGACCGCGCGGCCCGGCACCACATTGGCGGCGCCGTTAGGCACGTTGAACTGCCCGATCGTGCCGACCAGGCCAGGCAGGCCACTGCAACGGCGCTCGATAAACAGGCCGATCTCGGCGCCGGCCATGGCGGCATCGCGGCGCATGTCCATCGGCACGGTGCCGGCGTGGCCGGCAAGCCCTTCAAGTTCCACGATAAAGCGGGTGGCGCCGGAGATCGCGGTCACGACACCCAGTGACAGCCCTTCGTTGAGCAGCACCGGGCCTTGCTCGATATGGACTTCCACGAACGCCAGCACCTGCTCGCGCGCATGCGCGGCGGCGGGCAGGCCAGCGGGATCGTAACCTGCCGCGCGCATCACTTCGCGCATGGTCTTGCCCGAGTCGTCCACGTTGTCGAGCACATTGGTGTCGAAGGTGCCGGCAATGGCGCGGCTGCCCAGCAGCGTGGCCTTGAAGCGCACGCCCTCTTCCTCGGCAAAGCCGACCACCTCGATGGCGAACGGGAAGCGCTTGCCCTGGCGGTTCCACTGCGCCACACAGGCGATCGGGAGGATCACGCCGAGGTTGCCGTCATAGCGGCCGCCATCGCGCACGGTGTCGAAATGCGAGCCGGTGAGCAGCGCGGGCGCATTGGGCGCGGTGCCCTCGTAGCGGCCGATCACGTTGCCGGCCGCGTCGCGGCGCACCGTCATGCCGGCAGCCTGCATCCACTCGGTGAGCTGCGCGGCGGCGCCGTGGTGAGCCTCGGTGAGATAGGTGCGGGTGAGCATGCCGGGCTGCTCGGTGTGGACGGCCAGGGTATCGGCCCAGGCCATGATGCGCGCCCCGGTTTCGGTAGTGGGCGTGAGGGTTGCTGCCATGCGTGTCTCCTGCTGGAAGTGCGCGAATGCGGGTGGCGCCGGATCATGCAAGCCCCGCGCCAGCGGTGCCTCGGGTGCCGGGCCGGCGCCGCCGGACCATCCCGGTGCGCCCTGACTCTCGTGCGAGAGCTCTATTTTGTGCGATTCATGGTAGCACAGTGAATTCAAAAATTGCATACAAAAATGATATGCACTATATTGGCTTCCACGTTCCGACAATTCGCTGCGGACAATCCGCTCCGGACAGCGAGTTGCGTGGATTACGCGCCGACAAGAGGGCGAATCCACGATGCGGCGCAGCCCTCACCCGGCAGCGCGCGCGGGACGTCAGGCCGGCTGTCCGCCACGCGGGCAACCGGCAATTCCACAGCACGACAGGATGCGCCAGCCAACGTCTAGGACGCGTCCGCATGGAGACAACGATGCACCCAGCAGTCCAGCAACGGCCGGCTTCCGGCCGCCCGCAAGCCGCCTTTTCGCGCTTCTTCCGATCCCTGTTTGGCCAGGTCCTTGTCGCCCTGGTGCTCGGGACTGCGCTCGGGCTGCTTTTCCCCGAAATTGCCGCCAAGCTCAAGCCGCTCGGCGATGCCTTTATCAAGCTGATCAAGATGCTGATCGGCCCGATCGTGTTCTGCGTGGTGGTGGCAGGCATCTGCGGCGCCGGCGAGCTCAAGAAGGTGGGCCGGGTCGGCATCAAGGCCGTGCTCTACTTTGAGGTGGTCACCACCATCGCGCTGGCGCTGGGCATCGCGCTGGCCTACATCTTCCATCCCGGCACCGGCATGAACGTGAACCCGGCCTCGCTCGACGCCTCGGCCATGTCCGCCTATGTGGATACCGCCGAGAAGGTCAAGAGTGCGGGCATGGTGGACTTCCTGCTCAAGCTGATCCCCAGCACGGTGATGGGTGCGTTCGCCAGCGGCGACGTGCTGCAGGTGCTGCTGGTATCGATCCTGTTCGGTTGCGCGCTGTCGCTGGTGGGTGAGCGCGGCCAGCCGCTGGTGACGATCATCGATACTTTCTCGCACACGCTGTTCAAGATGATGGGCTTCATCATCAAGCTGGCGCCGCTGGGCGTGCTGGGCGCGGTGGCTTTCACCGTGGGCAAGCACGGCATCGGCTCGCTCAAGCAGCTGGGCTACCTGGTGCTGGTGTTCTACGGCGCGGTGGCCTTGTTCGTGATGGTGGTGCTGGGCACGGTGATGCGCCTGTGCGGCTTCTCCGTCTTCAAGCTGATCCGCTACCTGCGCGCCGAGCTGCTGGTGGTGCTGGGCACCGCATCATCCGACAGCGTGCTGCCCCAGGTGATGAAGAAGCTGGAGTTCCTCGGCATCAAGAAATCGGTGGTGGGCCTGGTGATCCCCACGGGCTACTCCTTCAACCTGGATGCCTTTTCGATCTACCTGACGCTGGCCGCGGTGTTTATCGCCCAGGCCACCAATACGCCGCTGGCGCTGGGCGACCTGCTCGGCATCCTGGCGGTGGCGCTGGTCACTTCCAAGGGCGCGCACGGCATCCCCGGCTCGGCCATCGTGATCCTGGCGGCCACGCTGTCGGCGCACCCGGCCATTCCCGCCATCGGGCTGGTGCTGGTGCTGTCGGTGGACTGGTTCATCGGCATTGCCCGCGCGGTCGGCAACCTGATCGGCAACTGCGTGGCCACCGTCGTGGTCGCCGCCTGGGAAAAGGATATCGACCGGGCACGCGCCCACGACGTGCTCAACGGCAGGATCGACGCCAGCGACCTTGAAGCGGGCTTTGCCCCGGCGCCGCACGAGGCCGCCCTGCCTACCCCCGGGGCATCCCCGCTGCCCGGCGCGGCCGCGGGGCGCTAGAATCTCGGGATTCCTCCTACCGAGACGCTGCGCAAGTGCGCGACCATGCCTGAGCATATCGACCCTGCCATGACCGCCGAAGCGATCGCCGAAGACATCGTCGCGGCGATCGTCTCGCACCGCCTGCCGCCCGGCACCAAGCTGCGCGAAGAGGCCCTGGCCAGCGTCTACCGCGTCAGCCGCACCAAGGTGCGCGCCGCGCTGCTGATGCTGTCCAAGGACAAGCTCATCCAGATCGTGCCGGACAAGGGCGCCTTCGTGGCCAAGCCCAGCGCCGAGGAGGCGCGCGAAGTGTTTGCCGTGCGCCGCATCCTGGAGGCGGCCCTGGCGCGTGAATTCGTGGCGCGCGCCACCGCCGCCGACTACAAGCGCATCGACCGGCACCTCGTCGCCGAGAAGAAAGCGCTGGGCGGCAGCGATGCGCATGTGCGCACCCGCCTGCTCAGCGATTTCCACATCATGCTGGCGGACGTGGTGGGCAATGGCGTGCTGACGGGCATGCTGCAGGAGTTGTCGTTGCGCAGCGCGGTGATCACCATGCTCTACCAGTCCCGCCGCGACGCCGCCTGCTCCTCGGACGAGCATCGCGACTTCATCGAGGCCGCCCGCGCCGGCGACACCGAGCGCGCGGTGACCCTGATGGTGGAGCACCTGAACCACGTCGAGGCGGCGCTGCATTTCGAGCAGGTGCCCGCCGCCCGCAGCAAGGACCTGGTGACGGCGCTGCTGGCCTGAACCCGGCATGCTGCCCGCTTGACCCAGGTCAAGGCGCGCCACGCGCCTTTGCATCATCATCGACCTCGTCATGAAGCTGCGGGGGCGCGCTTCATGACACACTGGCCCGTCCATCGCGGACGGCAGCCCGCACGCCGGCTTGGGTGCGGGCTTTTTCTTTTGCGCGCCGCGCGCGCTGCCATTGCCAGATCCGCACGTGATCGAATCACGGCTTCGGAGTAGGATGTCGGAGGCCCAAGTCAGAGGCCGCTTAAAAGATCAGTGAAGATCAATGGCAAAAGATAAAAGCCAGGAGACAGACATGACCCGTTCCAGCCGTCCGGTGGCGATGTTCGAGGCATCGCCAGCACCAGCCCGCGCCATCCTGCTCCCCGATTTGCCGCCCCTGGCGGCCCCGCCGTCCGTGCGCCCGCGCCGCGTGCGCGGCTGATCTTCCCGCCCGACCTTCCGTGCCGGGCCATCCGCTTTCATCATCCAACCCATCCTGGTGAGGGAAACCCATGTCCAACGCGTTCAAAGATGACGTCCTGGCCGGCAAGGTCGTGTTTATCGCCGGCGCTTCGTCCGGCATCAACCTGGGCATCGCCCGGCATTTTGCCAAGGCGGGCGCCAGGCTGGCGCTGGTCAGCCGCGACCCCGAGCGCATCGCCGCGGCGGCGGCCAGCATCAACGACGCCGGCGGCAGCGCCATCGGCATGGCGGCCGATGTGCGCGACTACGCCGCGGTGGAGGCGGCGCTCACGCGCACGCGCGACGAGCTTGGCCCGATCGATATCGTGATCTCGGGCGCGGCCGGCAATTTCGTGGCGCCGGCGCTGGGCATGTCCGCCAACGGCTTCAAGACCGTGGTGGATATCGACCTGATCGGCACCTTCAACGTCTTTCGCGCCTGCTTTGCCTTTCTCAATGCGCCGGGCGCCTCGCTGATCGCCATCACCGCGCCGCAGGCGGTCAACGCCATGATGTTCCAGGCCCACGTCTGCGCCGCCAAGGCCGGCATCAACATGCTGGTGAAATGCCTGGCCATGGAATGGGGCCCGGCCGGCGTGCGCGTCAACGCCATCTCGCCCGGCCCCATCGCCGGCACCGAGGGCATGGCGCGGCTCGCGCCCACGCCGGAAATGGAGGCGCGCTTCAAGGCACGCCTGGCGCTGCGCGACTACGGCGACAAGGACGATATCGCCAATACGGCGCTGTTCCTGTCAACCGACAACGCCCGCTATATCACCGGCACCATCGTCGACTGCGATGGCGGCAGCAAGCTGGGCGACGCGTCGGCCGATGCACTGCATCCGCCCAAGGCACCGGGCAAGGCGGCCTGAGCCGCGCGGCGCTACACACACTCAAGCCACCGTGCATTTGCGCCTTCGTGCATTTGTGCATCAGAACACCTACGACAAGGAGACACCTATGACATCACCCGTGCTCTATCACGCCGCCGAGGGCGTGGCCACCATCACCCTGAACCGCCCCGACGTGCTCAACGCGCTCAACAGCGCGCTGATGCTCGATCTGCGCGCCGCCGTCGAGCGCGCCGCGCAGGACGAGGCCGTGCGCGCGGTGGTGCTGACCGCCAATGGCCGCGGCTTTTGCGCGGGCGCCGACCTGGCCGGGCGTGAGCCCGGGCTGCAGGATTCGGGCACGCTGCTGCGCGAGCGCTACCACCCGATCATCCTGGCGCTGCGCAATATGCCCAAGCCCGTCATCACCTCGGTCAACGGCGTAGCGGCCGGTGCCGGCATGAGCCTGGCGCTGGCCGGCGACGTGGTGCTGGCTGGCCGCTCCGCGTCGTTCCTGCAGGCGTTCTCGAAAATCGGCCTGGTGCCCGATGCGGGAAGCACCTACTTCCTGCCCCGCTACGCGGGCGAGATGCGCGCCCGCGCGCTGGCCATCCTGGCCGAGAAAATCGATGCCGAAGAAGCCCATCGCATCGGCCTGGTGTGGAAGGTGCATGAGGACGAAGCCCTGCCGGCCGAGACCGCCAAGCTGGCCGCCCACCTGGCGCAGATGCCCACCTTTGCCTACGGCCTGATCAAGGAAGCGCTCAACGCCAGCCTGGAGAGCGACCTGCCGGCGCAGCTCGAACGCGAAGCCACGCTGCAGTCGCGCGCATCGAAGAGCGAGGACTTCAAGGAAGGCGTGGCGGCGTTCCTGGAAAAGCGCAAGCCCGCATTCAAGGGCCGCTGACCACCGCTGGCTACGCATCGCACCACCAAGTCGACATCCATGCGAAACCAGGAGACGCGCACCATGCTAGGCCTCATGCAAGACCGTCCGTTGTTGATTTCCTCACTGATCGAGTACGCCGCGCAGTACCACCCGCTGCAGGAGATCGTGTCGCGCACGATCGATGGCGGCACGGTGCGTTCCAACTACGCGCAGGTGCACCGCCGCGCAAAGCGGGTCGCCAGTGCGCTCGTCGGCCCCGGCGGCCTGGGCGGACTTGACGTTAAGCAAGGCGACCGCGTCGGCACGCTGGCGTGGAACACGCATCGCCACCTGGAGCTGTACTTTGGCGTGTCGGGCGCGGGCGTGGTGCTGCATACCGTCAATCCCCGCCTGTTCCCCGAGCAGATCGACTACATCATCAATCACGCGGAAGACCGCGTGCTCTTCTTCGACCCGTGCTTCGCGCCGCTGGTGGCGCAACTCGCGCCGCGCCTGTCCAGTGTCGAGCACTACGTGGCAATGACCGATCGCGCCGGCACCGACGCGCTCGGCCTCGCCGGCAAGCTGCCCAGCCTGCTGTGCTATGAAGACCTGGTCGAGGCCGGCAGCGAGGACTATGCGTGGCCGCAGTTCGACGAGCGCACCGCGTCGTCGCTTTGCTACACATCGGGCACCACCGGCAACCCGAAAGGCGTGCTGTATTCGCATCGCTCCACCGTGCTGCACAGCCTCAAGGCTTGTGCGTTCGACACCTTTGGCGTGAGCGCGGACAGCGCGATCCTGCTGGTCGTGCCGCTGTTCCACGCCAACGCCTGGGGCATGCCCTACGCATGCGCCATGACGGGGGCCAAGATGGTGCTGCCCGCCCAGCACCTGGACGGCGAGAACGTCTACCGCATGCTGCGCGACGAACGCGTGACCTTTTCCACCGCGGTGCCCACGGTGT
Organism: Cupriavidus basilensis; assembly: GCF_008801925.2. Taxonomy (NCBI): domain Bacteria; kingdom Pseudomonadati; phylum Pseudomonadota; class Betaproteobacteria; order Burkholderiales; family Burkholderiaceae; genus Cupriavidus; species Cupriavidus basilensis. The sequence continues at coordinate 4,229,651 of NZ_CP062803.1, forward strand.
GGCTGATGCTGTTCCAGTACCTGGATGCGCATCCCGAGATCGATCCGCGCTCGCTCGGGCTGAAGCTGGCCGGTGTGGGCGGCTCCGCAGCGCCGGCGGCGATGATCGAGCGCTTCGAGCAGCAGTTCGGCGCGCGCTTTGTCCAGGGCTGGGGCATGACGGAGACCAGCCCGATCGGCGTGATCAGCACGCTCTTGCCCAAGCATCATGCGCTGGGCACGCAGGAGCAATTGAAGATCAAGCTCAAGCAAGGCCGCGCGCTGTGGGGCGTGGACCTGCGCATCGAGGACGACCAGGGCAACGCGCTGCCGCACGACGGCCAGGCCTTTGGCCGGCTCAAGGTGCGCGGGCCGTGGATCGCCTCGGCATACTTCAAGGCAGAGCACGACGCGCTCGACGCCGACGGCTGGTTCGACACCGGCGACGTTGCCAATATCGATGCCGACGGCTATGTGCAGCTGGTGGATCGCGCCAAGGACGTGATCAAGTCAGGCGGCGAGTGGATTTCTTCCATCGACCTGGAGAATGCCACCATGGGCCATCCCGCCGTGGCCGAAGCCGCCGTCGTGGGCGTGCCACATCCCAAGTGGCAAGAGCGCCCGCTGCTGGTGGTGGTGCGCCGCGCGGGCAAGGACGTGAGCGCCGCCGAACTGCTCGCGTTTCTCGCCGCGCGCGTCGCCAAATGGTGGGTGCCCGACGACGTCGCCTTTGTCGACTCACTGCCCCACACCGCCACGGGCAAGCTGCTTAAGGTGAAGCTGCGCGAACAATTCAAAGACTATGTCCTGCCCACCGCGCAGGACCCGATTCCAGCAAGGAGCCATGCAAGATGAACACCAGCAGCGAACGCATCATCCTGACCCTCGAAGAGGGCGTGGCCGAGGTCAGGCTCAACCGGCCCGACAAGATGAACGCGCTCGACCCCGCCATGTTCGACGCGCTGATCGAGACCGGCCAGCGTCTCGCGCGCGAACCGGACTTGCGCGCCGTTGTGCTGTCGGGCGCAGGCCGCGCATTTTGCGCCGGGCTCGATATGCAGAGCATGGCCGGGCTGGGCGATGGCCAGGGCGACGCCATCGCCGCGGGGCGCCTCGCGGCGCGCAGCCATGGCATCTCCAACCGCCCGCAGTTCGCCTGTATGGTGTGGCGCGAACTGCCGGTGCCGGTGATCGCCGCTGTGCACGGCGTGGCGTTCGGCGGCGGCTTGCAGGTCGCGCTCGGCGCCGACCTGCGCTATGTCACCGCGGACACGCGCATGTCGGTGATGGAGATCAAGTGGGGGCTGGTGCCCGACATGGCCGGCATGCTGCTGATGCGCGGCCTGGTGCGCCCCGACCGCCTGCGCGAGCTGATCTACAGCGGCCGCATCGTCACCGGCGAAGAAGCCTGCGCGCTGGGCCTGGCCACCGCCGTGGTGGACGACCCGCGCGCCGCCGCGCTAGCCACCGCGCGCGACATTGCCAACCGCAGCCCGGACGCAATCCGCGCCGCCAAGCGCTTGATGCAGGTGAGCGAGGACGGCGACGGCGCCGCCATCCTGCTGGCCGAATCGGTCGAGCAGGACCGGCTGATTGGCGGCGCCAACCAGCGCGAGGCGGTGATCGCCAATATGGAAAAGCGGGCAGCGGCGTTCAAGCCGGCGTCGTAGTGTGGCGTGGCGCCGGCCGAGGTGCTTGGCGCTCCGCGTTTTTGCGATTTGCGTCGTGCGCGCTCAGGCGTGCCGACGCGTTCGCTGGCGCCGCATCCGGCGACAGAGCGCCACGTAGACCGCCAGGTTGAGCGCCAGCACCACGGCGCCAAGCCCCATCTGGATCTCGCGCGTGAGGCCCTCGGGATAGATCAGCGCCAGCACGTAGTGCTGCACGAAATCCCCGCCATAGGCTGGCTGCCCCGCGCGCTGGCGCAGCGCATTCTCCAGCGGCGTGAGCGGGCAGATCCATCCGCTCCACTCCACCACCACGCCCCAGGCCGCCGCCGGCAGATGCAGCCAGGCCATGCGCGGCCAGCGCAGCACCAGCAAACCGCCCAGCATGACGAAGACGATAAAGGCGAGGTGAAACAGGACGACCGCGTCCGCGAGCCACGCCGCCATCATCGTCCTTGCCGCCCGGTCCAGTACCCCGGCACCGCGAACGCCGCCTTCAGGTGCTCGATAAAAAAGCGGATCTTTGCCGGCACCGGACGCTGCTGCGGGTACACCGCCAGGATGTCGTAATCCGGCAGCGCGTACTCGTCCAGCACCGTGATCAGCTCCCCGCTCTCCAGTTGCGGCAGGATTTCCCAGGTGGAGCGCCAGCCCAGCCCCAGGCTCTCGCCGGTCCAGCGATGCAGCAACTCGCCGTCGTTGCAATCCAGGTTGCCATTGACGCGCACCGTCACCGTCTTGCCGTCCTGCTGGAAATACCAGCCGCGCTGCTGGCCTCCCTGCAGGTTGAACGCCAGGCAGTTGTGCTGCGCCAGGTCGTCCAGCGTCTGCGGCACGCCGTTGCGCGCGAAGTAGGCCGGCGTGCCGCACACCACGCGCTTGTTGGTCGCCAGCTTGATCGCGACAAAGTTTGGATCGATGGCCCCGCCGATGCGGATGCCCACGTCATAGCCCTCGCGCACGAGGTCCACCACGCGGTCGGTCAGGTTGAAGGAAATCTGCACCTCGGGGTTCGCCGCCAGGAATGCCGGCGCATGCGGCGCCACATGCTTGCGCCCGAACGCCGCCGGGGCCGACACGATCAGGTGGCCGGTCGCCTTGTGCTTGCCCTCGGCGATCAGCATCTCGGCCCGGTCCAGGTCCGCGAGGGCCTTCTTGCACTGCTCCATGAACGCCGCGCCCTGCTCCGTCACCACGATGCGCCGCGTTGAGCGGTGCAGCAGCTTCACGCCAATGCGCGCCTCCAGCGCATTGATGCGGCGCCCGATCATCACCGGCGTCACGCCCTGCGTCAGCGCGGCGGCGGCCATGCTGCCGTGTTCGACGACGGCGATAAAGGCTTCGATCTGTTTTAGCTTGTCCATGCGGTGTGTCTCCTGGGCGTCATTGTGGCGCATTTGCAGGCGGCGGGCATGTGCTGGGGGCTATGTGGGCTATGTGGCCTATGGGGGCGATTAGGGTGGGGGTACTCGGGCGCCCGGACGATGTGTCACGGCACTCACCTGCCCGCACGCACCGCGGGCCGCCCGCGCGGCATCGTTTGCGCGCAGTGCCGCACCTCCTTGCTGAACCCGGCGCAGGCCTGGGTCATCAGGTCTTCCGAGCGGTAGACGAGGAACACGCGGAACTCGGGTAGTTCGTCGCTGATCGGCAGGCGGATCAATGACGAAGCATCGAGCCGCAGCGGGCCGGTGCCGTCGAAGACGAAGTCGGACCACATGCTGATCAGGTCGGTGCGCGTGGCCAGTTGCAGGCCGAGCAGGTTGGAGGCGCTCTGCACCACGCGCTTGGGCATGTCGAGGCGGTGCAGCCGCATCACGCTGGCGAGCGGGCTGCCGGGGTCGTCGAGCGGGTCGAGTACGAGCCAGTCGGCGTCGAGCAGCGGCCGCAGCCGGCGTACCCGCCGCAGCGGATGGCCGGCGCGCACGGCCAGCGACATTCCGATGGAAAACAGCGGTTCCCACTGGAAGGCGCCCGTGCCGGGGCCGCTGTTGGTTGAGATCAGGCCGAGGTCGAGCCGGCCTTCGCGCAGGCCTTCGAGGATCTGTTGCGGGCGCAGCTCGAAGCCGCGCAGGGCGACGTTGGGAAAGCGCTTGCGGAACGCGGCCATGGCGTCGGGCAGCGGGCCGCTGGAGGCCACCGCGGTGAAGCCGATGTTGAGCTGCGCGTCGGCGTGGCCGCGGATGGCTTCGATGTCTTCCAGCGCATGCCGCAATTCCTGCTCCACCAGGCTGGCGCGCTTGACCAGCGCCACGCCATAGGCGGTCAGGCTGACGCCGCGCACGGAGCGCGACATCAGGGTGACGCCGAGTTCGCGTTCCAGTTCGGCGATGGCCTTGGACAGCGCCGGCTGCGACACATGGAGGCTGCGCGAGGCTTCGTGGATGCTGCCGTGCTGGGCCACCGCCAGCAGGATGCGTAGTTGCTGCAGCTTCATCTTGGCTTCTCCTCTTTTTATGTTCTTCCAGGCGCCCCGCAACGGTGCGCGCCGCCCCGGCGCCGGGCCCGGGCGCCGTTGGCGGCACTATGGCGCGGACCCGGTGCTGCGCCGCGAATGCCCACGGCACAAGGCTTCTCGGTACTTGTACCGATAGCGGCGCAGCGGTGGTTATGACGGCGATGCCATTTGGTTATCAGGATGAAAATATATGATTTTTGGCTTGCCGTGTTTGCCTCAATACTTCATCGCCAGGGAGTCCCCACACTCCCGCGATGGATGGCCGGCAAGCGCCGGCCTCCACGGCCCTCACCCCGCCACCCCCTCAACCAGTTCGTGGAGACACCGACATGAACGATGCCACCCTGCCTGCGCCCTCGCTGGCCCCTTCCCAGCCCAAGCCCGCGAGCCCGGCGCGCCAGAGCCAGTCCCGCCTGATTGCCGCCTGCTCGATCGGCAATGCGCTGGAGATGTACGACTTCACCGTCTACAGCTTCTTCGCGCTGCTGATCGGCAAGCTGTTTTTTCCGTCCGACAGCGCATACGGCTCGTTGCTGCTGGCGGTGGCGACCTTCGGCATCGGCTTCGTGATGCGGCCGCTGGGCGGCTTCGTGATCGGCAACTACGCGGACCGCCACGGCCGCAAGGCGGCAATGACGCTGACCATCGGGCTGATGGTGATTGGCACGATGTGCCTGGCCTTCGCCCCGACCTACGCGTTCGCTGGCTTGTTCGGGCCGGTGATGATCGTGGCCGGACGCCTGCTGCAGGGCTTTTCGCTGGGCGGCGAGATTGGCGCCTCCACTGCCATGCTGATGGAGTCCGGCGGCGTCAAGGGCCGCGGCTTTCGCGTCAGCTGGCAACTCGGCAGCCAGGGCATCGCTGCGACGCTGGGCGCGCTCACGGCCGCCATTCTTTATGGCGTGCTGCCGCAAGCTTCGCTGGAAAGCTGGGGCTGGCGCGTGCCCTTCGTGCTGGGCCTGCTGATTGCGCCTGTGGGGCTGTATATCCGCGCTCACCTGGACGAGACGCACACGGCCGAGGCGCACGCGCCTAGCCCGCTCGGCACGCTGTTCCGCGAGCATGGCGGCACGGTGGTCAAGGGCATCCTGACCATCATCGGCGGCACGGTCGCCACCTACCTAGTGGTGTATTTCATGCCCACCTACATGATCCGCGAACTGCATCTGCCGCCATCGCTGTCGCTGCTGTCGGGTTGCGTGACAGGTGTGGTGTGCTTGGTGATGTCGCTGGTGGCCGGCACGCTGGCCGACCGCTTGCCGCACCGCAAGCCGCTGGTGCTGGGTTCGATGGCCTTCACGCTGGTGTGCCTCTATCCCGCGTTCTGGCTGATGACCCACTACCCGAGCGTGCCGCTGGTGCTGTCGCTGTCCGCGTTGCTGACCGCCAGCGTCTACCTGGGCTCCACGCCGATGCTGCTGATGATGATGGAGCTCCTGCCGGCCCATGTGCGCGCCAGCGGCCTGTCGGTGATCTACGCGGTTGGCGTGACGGTGTTCGGCGGTTCCTGCCAGTTCATCGTCACCTGGATGCTGGCCAAGACCGGCAACCCGATGGCGCCCGCCTTCTACATGATGGCCTGTGGCGCGGTGACCATCCTCGCGGTGCTTACGATCCGCGAAAACGCTCAAGCGCATTGAGCGCTCTCCTCCCTCTCCTCCTCTACCCGGCCAGGCTGGCCAACTTGCAGCAAAGGATAAACACATGACCCGCGAACCGACCCTGACGCCCTTCCAGTTGCTGCCGCACCTGCTGCCGGCGATCCAGATCGATGCCGAGACCTTTATCGGCATCCGCCGCCAGATCCACGCCCAGCCTGAGCTCGGCTTCGAGGTTGGCGCCACCAGCAAGCTGGTGGCCACCTTGCTGGAGAGCTGGGGCTACGCGGTGCACACGGGCATCGGCAAGAGCGGCGTGGTGGGGCAGTTGAAGCTGGGCAACGGCAAGCGCCGCCTGGGCATTCGCGCCGACATGGATGCGTTGCCGGTCGTCGAGGCCACGGGCCTGCCGTATGCCAGCAAGATCCCGGGCAAGATGCACGCGTGCGGCCACGACGGCCACACTGCCATCCTGCTGGCCGCCGCCAAGGCGCTGGCCGATAGCCGCGATTTCGATGGCACCCTCAACCTGATCTTCCAGCCCGACGAGGAGAACCTCTGCGGCGCGCGCGCGATGATTGAGGATGGCCTGTTCGAGCGTTTCCCGTGCGATGCCGTGTTCGCCTTGCACAATATGCCGGGCGTGGCCGCCGGCACCTTCCGCGTGCTGCCCGGCCCGGTGAGCTTGTCGTCCGACGTGGCCGACGTGACCATCAAGGGCGTGGGCGGGCATGGCGCCATGCCGCACCGCGCGCGCGATCCGATCGCGGCGTGCGCGGCCATCGTCACCGCGCTGCAAACGGTGGTGGCGCGCAATGTGGCGCCGGACGATACGGCCGTGCTGTCGGTGGGCTTTATCCGTGGCGGCGCCACGCATAACGTGATTCCGGAATCGGTCACGCTGGGCCTGAACGTGCGCGCGGCGCGCCCGGAGACGCGTGCGCTGGTGGAGCAGCGCATCCGCGAGATCGTCAGCCTGACCGCGCAGGCGCACGGCGTGGAAGCGCACATCGACTATCGCCAGCTGACGCCGCCGATGGTCAACACGGAGGCGGAAACAACGCTGGCGCAGCAGGTCTGCGCCGAACTCGTCGGCGCAGACAAAGTCGTCACGCAAGCGCCCAAGGGCCTGAACGGCAGCGAGGACTTTGCGTGGATGCTCAACGAGGTGCCGGGCTGCTACCTGATCCTCGGCAATGGCGAAGGCGAGTTCGGCGGCTGCATGGTGCACAACCCGGGCTACGACTTCAACGACCAGGTGCTGCCGCTGGGCGCGGCTTGCTGGGTCCGGCTGGCCCAGACCTACCTGGCGGGTTGAGGCAGCGCAGGCAGCGTGGGCGGAGCCGCTGCTGCGTGGTCCGCGTGGTCCGCGTGCGCCGCGGCATCCTCCTCCGGCGAGGCCGCGGCAGCATCCCCGAGCGCGCTTGCCTGGAGGACTTCGGGCGGTACCGGCGCCGGAGATGGGACCGCGAATGCGGGCGCTGCAATGGGCGCTGCAACGGGTACGGCGGCGACCACTGCCGATGCCGCCGCGGGCGGCGTCGGCGCTCTTTCCAACTGCGCGCTGATCTGTGCCGCTTCGCCAAGCACGTAGGCAAGCCGGCGCAACGGGCGGCTGACCTGCAATTGCAGGAAGACCGCCAGCGCCGCGCCCGACACGAAGACAAGGCCGTAGAGCGACAGCAGCGGCAGCAAGCTGCCGCCTTTGCGCGGCAACTCGAACAGGCCCGTGACCAGCACCAGCGCGGCCGGGCTGACCGCGATCAGCAAACCAATCGTCCTCGCCATGCCCTCCCACATCCGTAACTGCACCTCCACCCGCCGTGCCCTGGCGCGCAGCGCCTGGGCGGGGACGCGCGCCAGCGAGCGCAGCAGCGCGCTCTCCGCCTCATCGTGCCGGTCGACCTGGTCGGCCAATGCCCCGAGCGGATCGCGCAGCTTGCGCGCGAGCGCCGGCAGGTGCGTGAGCAGCAGCGCCGCCAGCCCCGCCACGCTGCCGCCCAGCAGGCTATAGACCAGGCGCGCCAGCCATGGCGCCGGCGTCTGCTTGATCTGGTACCTGGTGTACAGCACGGCGCCGGTCACCAGCAGCGCCGCCACCGAACAAGCCCAGAACAGCACCAGCAGGCCCCTCTGCAGCCGCATCAGCTTCATGGCGGCCGTGGGCGAACCGGCGGTATCGGATACGGCGGGCGTCTTGTGCTTGAGCGCGTCAAGCAGTTCGCGGGTGGGAGGGAGCCTGGTATGCATGGCGGTCAGGTTGGCAATAGGTGGTTCCTGCGCCGTGCCCTGGCACAGGTACTGGCGCGATACCCGCACATTGTCGCCATTTGGCGGGCCGCAGGGTGTGCGCCGGGACCGACGGGCGGGCTTTTCCCGCAATTTCCTACGTATCGTTGCCGTCACACAACGTAGTTCCATGACACGCGCCAGGCCGTGCCGGGTGACCGCGTTTTCTGCCTCGATCGGCCTCATTCGATATCACGGGTATCGAATCAACTGATCTCCCTTCCCTTTATCCCAACCCGCTTGCGGGAATAGCATGGACTCCAACAGTGATTCGCAGCCATCCATAGCCATTCACAAAACATCGCATCCACGATTGGAGACAGACATGCCGAAGATGAGAGCAGTTGACGCGGCCATCGCCGTGCTGGAAAAAGAAGGTATCACCACCGCGTTCGGCGTGCCCGGCGCCGCCATCAACCCGTTCTACTCGGCCATGCGCCGGGCCGGCACCATCGACCATTTCCTGGCGCGCCACGTGGAAGGCGCCTCGCACATGGCCGAAGGCTACACCCGCGCCGAAGCCGGCAATATCGGTGTGTGCATCGGCACCTCGGGCCCGGCCGGCACCGACATGATCACCGGCCTGTACTCGGCCTGGGCTGACTCCATCCCCATTCTCTGCATCACCGGCCAGGCGCCGCGTGCGCGCCTGTACAAGGAAGACTTCCAGGCCGTCGACATCGAGTCGATCGCCAAGCCGGTGACCAAGTGGGCCGTGACCGTGCGCGAGCCGGCGCTGGTGCCGCAAGTGTTCCAGCAAGCCTTCCACCTGATGCGCTCGGGCCGCCCGGGCCCGGTGCTGATCGACCTGCCGTTCGACGTGCAGGTTGCCGAGATCGAGTTCGATCCGGAAACCTATCAGCCGCTCGCCCCGTACAAGCCGGTTGCCTCGCGAGCGCAGATCGAGAAGGCCATCGCCATGCTCAACGCGGCCGAGCGCCCGCTGATCGTGTGCGGTGGCGGCGTGATCAACGCCGACGCGGCCGAGCTCCTGGTGGAATTCGCCGAGCTGGTCAACGTGCCGGTGGTTCCCACGCTGATGGGCTGGGGCGTGCTGGCCGACGACCACCCGCTGCAAGCCGGCATGGTTGGCCTGCAGACGTCGCACCGCTACGGCAACGCCACGATGCTGGCATCGGACTTCGTGCTCGGCATCGGCAATCGCTGGGCCAACCGCCACACCGGCAGCGTCGAGGTCTACACCAAGGGCCGCAAGTTCGTGCATGTGGATATCGAGCCTACCCAGATCGGCCGCGTGTTTGGCCCGGACCTGGGCATCGTCTCCGACGCCAAGGCCGCGCTGGAGCAGTTCGTGGAAGTGGCGCGCGAGATGAAGATGGCCGGCCGCCTGCCGTGCCGCAAGAGCTGGGTGGCGGATGTGCAAAAGCGCCGCCGCACCATGCAGCGCAAGAGCGATTTCGACAACGTGCCGGTCAAGCCGCAACGCGTGTACCGCGAGATGAACCAGTACTTCCCGCGCGATGTGCGTTACGTCTCCACCATCGGCCTGTCGCAGATCGCCGCCGCGCAGTTCCTGTCGGTCAACGAGCCGCGCCACTGGATCAACTGCGGCCAGGCCGGCCCGCTGGGCTGGACCATTCCCGCCGCGATCGGCGTGAAGGTGGCCTCGCCGGAATCGGATGTGGTAGCCATCTCGGGCGACTACGACTTCCAGTTCATGATCGAAGAACTGGCCGTGGCCGCGCAGTTCAAGGTGCCGTACATCCACCTGGTGGTGAACAACTCCTACCTCGGCCTGATCCGCCAGGCGCAGCGCAATTTCGAGATGGACTACTGCGTGCAGCTGGCCTTCGACAACGTCAACTCGCCTGAGCTCAACGGCTACGGCGTGGACCACGTGAAGGTGGTGGAAGGCCTGGGCTGCAAGGCGATCCGCGTGTTCAAGCCGGAAGACATCGCGCCGGCCTTTGCCGAAGCGCGCGACCTGATGGCCGAATTCTCGGTGCCGGTGGTGGTGGAAGTGATCCTGGAGCGCGTGACCAATATCGCGATGGGCACCGAGATCGACAACATCAACGAGTTCGAGCCGATCGAAGACATCGAGGAAGCCATCCTCAAGGAAGAAGTGGAAACGGCGTAAGCACGGCAGGCTGACAAGCGCGGGCCACGAGCCCGCGCGCAGCGCTGCATCCCTTGATGCGCCCCCCAATCACCGCATCCGCGCGAGCGGAATCACAAGACAAGTCATCCGGAGACATCCATGCCAAAACTTGCCGCCAACCTGACCATGCTGTTCAACGAAGTGGCCTTCCTCGACCGCTTTGAAGCCGCCGCGCGCGCGGGCTTCCGCGGCGTGGAGTTCCTCTTCCCCTACGCCTTTCACGCCGACCAGATCGCCGACCGGCTCAACCGCTTCCAGCTCGACCTGGTGCTGCACAACCTGCCGGCGGGCAAGTGGGAAGCGGGCGAGCGCGGCATTGCCTGCCACCCGGACCGCGTGAGCGAATTCCAGGACGGCGTGGGCGAGGCAATCAAGTACGCCAAGGTGCTGGGCGTGCGCCAGCTGAACTGCCTGGTCGGCATCCAGCCGCAGAACGTCAAGCAGGATCAGGCTCAGGAAACGCTGGTGGAAAACCTGCGCTTCGCGTCGCAGGCGCTCGGCGCCGAGCAGATCGACCTGCTGGTCGAGCCGATCAACACCTTCGACATCCCCGGCTTCTTCCTGTCGCGCACGCAGCAGGCGCTGGACCTGATCGCACAGGTCAACGCGCCCAACCTCTACGTGCAGTACGACATCTATCACATGCAGCGCATGGAAGGCGAAATCGCCGCCACGCTCAAAGCCAACCTGCCGAAGATCAAGCACGTGCAGCTGGCCGACAACCCGGGGCGCAACGAGCCGGGCACCGGCGAGCTGAACTACCACTTCCTGTTCAAGTGGCTCGATGAGATCGGCTACGGCGGCTGGGTCGGCTGCGAGTACAAGCCGCGCACGACCACGGTGGAAGGCCTGGGCTGGCGCGCGGCACACGGCGTGCAGTAAGCCGGAACAAGCAAATCCCCAAACATTCAACGATCCCATCAAGGAGACATCACATGGCAAACCAACGCAACGTCGGCTTTATCGGCCTGGGCATCATGGGCGCACCGATGGCGGGCCACCTGCGCGCGGCCGGCCACACGCTGTTCGTCCATGACGTGAACACCGCACCGCAAGCGCTGGTCGATGCCGGCGTCACGGTCTGCACCAGCGCCGAGGAAGTGGCCAAGCGCGCGGACATCATCGTGATCATGGTGCCGGACACCCCGCACGTGGAAGCCGTGCTGTTCGCCGAGAAGGGCGTGGCCGCCGCGCTCAAGGCCGCCGGCAAGGAAGCCGCGCACGGCAAGATCGTGGTCGACATGAGCTCGATCTCGCCGATCGCCACCAAGGATTTCGCCGCGCGCGTCAACAAGCTCGGCGCTGCCTACCTGGATGCACCGGTGTCCGGCGGCGAAGTGGGCGCGAAGGCCGCATCGCTGACCATCATGGTCGGTGGCCCGCAAGAATCGTTCGACGAGGTCAAGCCGCTGTTCGACCTGTTGGGCAAGAACGTGACGCTGGTCGGCGGCAACGGCGACGGCCAGACCACCAAGGTGGCCAACCAGATCATCGTGGCGCTGAACATCCAGGCCGTGTCCGAAGCACTGCTGTTCGCCTCCAAGGCGGGCGCCGATCCGGCGCGCGTGCGCCAGGCGCTGATGGGCGGCTTCGCAGCTTCGCGCATCCTGGAAGTGCATGGCGAGCGCATGGTCAAGCGCACCTTCGATCCGGGCTTCCGCATCGAGCTGCACCAGAAGGACCTGAACCTCGCGCTGCAAGGCGCGAAGGCGCTGGGCGTGGCACTGCCCAACACCGCCACCGCGCAAGAGCTGTTCAACACCTGCGCCGCCAACGGTCTGGGCAAGCAGGACCACTCGGCACTGTGCCGCGCCATCGAGATCATGTCCAACCATGAGATCGCCAAGGGCAGCGCCAAGTAAGCCAGCAGCGCCATCACGGCCTGCCGAGGCAGGCCAGCATCACTCCTGGCCGCTCGCGGCCGGGAACGCAGCACTTCCGGATCCCGTCATGCTCGCCACCGATTCCTACCCTACCCTGCAGGCGCCCCAGCGCCCTGCCGGACCCACCGATCCGCGCGCCCTGCTGCGCGACCTGTTCGATACCGCGGTTGCCGCCGTCAGCGCCAGCCATTGCCTGCCGCCGCAACTGCCCACGCCGCCCAAGGGCCGCACGGTGGTGATCGGTGCCGGCAAGGCCGCCGCCGCCATGGCGCAAGCTGTCGAGGCGCACTGGCAAGGCGAGATTTCCGGACTGGTTGTGACGCGCTACGGGCATGGCGCGCCGTGCCAGCGTATCGAGGTGGTGGAAGCCGCGCACCCGGTGCCCGACGAAGCCGGCCAACGCGCCGCGCAGCGCATGGTGGCGCTGGTCAAAGGCCTGACCGCCGACGACCTGGTGCTGTGCCTGATCTCCGGCGGCGGCTCCGCGCTGCTGGCCGCACCGGCCGACGGCATCACGCTCGCCGACAAGCAAGCCGTGAACCGCGCGCTGCTAAAGAGCGGCGCCAATATCGGCGAGATGAACTGCGTGCGCAAGCACCTGTCGGCGCTCAAGGGCGGCCGGCTGGCGTTGCACTGCGCGCCCGCACGCGTCGAGACCCTGTTGATTTCCGATATTCCCGGTGACGATCCCACGTTGATCGCCAGCGGCCCCACCCTGCCCGACGCCACCACCTGCGCCGACGCGCTGGCGGTGATCGCCAAGTACGGCATCGAAGTGCCCGCCAATGTGCGCGCCCACCTGGAGAGCGCAGCGGGCGAAACGCCCAAGCCCGGCGATGCGCGCTTCGACGGCCATCGCAGCGTCACGCTCGCCACCGCGCAGCAATCGCTGGAAGCCGCGGCGGCGCGCGCGCGCGAGCTGGGCTTGGAAGCCCACATCCTGTCCGACAGCATCGAGGGCGAATCCCGCGATGTGGCGCTGGTGCATGCCGCCATCGCGCGGCAGGTTGCGCAGCATGGCCAGCCGTTTCGCAAGCCCTGCGTGATCCTGTCCGGCGGCGAGACCACGGTGACGGTGCGCGGCAACGGCCGCGGCGGGCGCAATGCCGAATTCCTGCTGGCGCTGGCGGTCGCACTGGACGGCCTGCCTGGCGTGCATGCCATTGCCTGCGACACCGACGGCATCGATGGTTCGGAAGACAACGCCGGTGCGTTGCTCGCCCCCGATACGCTGACCCGTGCCGAGGCACGCGGACTGTCCGCGCGCGCGCACCTCGGCAACAACGACGGCTACGGTTTCTTCGCCGGCCTGGACGACCTGATCGTTACCGGCCCGACCCGTACCAATGTGAATGATTTCCGCGCCATCCTGATTGTGTAAGCCCTGAATTTGAACAACGGCGCGCCCATCGCGGCGCGCCGCCCGAGATTGGAAGAGGAGACAAAATGAGACGCCAGCGCAAAGCCAAGATCGTTGCCACGCTCGGACCGGCCAGCACCGACATCGAGGTGATCCGTCAGTTGTTCGAAGCCGGGGCGGATGTCTTCCGCCTGAACTTCAGCCACGGCTCGCACGACGACCACAAGCGCCGCTACGACGCCGTGCGCCAGGTCGAGGCCGAGACCGGCCGCCCCATCGCCGTGCTGGCTGACCTGCAAGGCCCCAAGCTGCGCATCGGCACCTTCGCCGCGGGCAAGGTGGCGGTCAAGGCCGGCGACGCCTTCGTGCTCGACAGCGACCCCAGCCCGGGCGACGCCACGCGCGTGCACCTGCCGCATCCGGAACTGTTCCGGGTGGCCGCGCCGGGCCAGTCGCTGCTGATCGACGACGGCAAGGTGCAGTTGAAGATCGAGGCGGTGGCCAGTGGCAGCATCGCCACGCGCGTGGTCAACCACGGCACGCTGTCCGACCGCAAGGGCGTGAACGTGCCCGACGCCGTGATCCCGATCCCCGCCCTGACCGAGAAGGACCGCAAGGACCTCGCCTTCGCGCTGGCGCTGGGCGCCGACTGGATCGCGCTGTCGTTCGTGCAGCGCCCGGCCGACATCGTGGAAGCGCGCGAGATCATCGGCACCCGTGCCGGCGTGCTGTCCAAGATCGAGAAGCCCGCCGCGCTGCAGCAGCTCGAAGAAATCGTGCGCGTGTCCGATGCGGTGATGGTGGCGCGTGGAGACCTGGGCGTGGAACTGCCGCCGGAACGCGTGCCGGGTGTGCAGAAGCGCATCTTGCGCATCTGCCGCCAGCACGGCAAACCCATCGTGATCGCCACGCAGATGCTGGAATCGATGATCGATTCGCCGGTGCCCACGCGCGCCGAAGCCTCCGATGTGGCCAGCGCCATCTATGACGGCGCCGATGCGGTGATGCTGTCGGCCGAGTCGGCCAACGGCCGCCACCCGGTGCCGGCGGTGGCCATCATGAACCGCATCATCACCGAGGTGGAGCGCGATCCGCTGTACCGCAACCTGCTGGACGCGGGGCATGAGGCGCCGCTGTCCACCCGCCAGGATGCGATCTGCGCGGCGCTGCGCGAGGTCACGCAGATCATCGGCGCGGTGGCTACCGTCACCTACACCTCGTCGGGCTCCACCGCGCTGCGCGCCGCACGCGAGCGGCCGTGCGCGCCCATTGTCAGCATCACGCCGAACCTGGAAATCGCGCGGCGGCTGGCGATTGCGTGGGGCGTGCATTCCACCGTCAGCCCGGACGTGCAAAGCGTGGACGAGATGGTGAATGCGGCAACCCGCGCGGCGCTGGCGGAAGGCTATGCCGAACCCGGCGACCAGATCACCATCGCGGCAGGCATGCCGTTTGGCCAGGGCGGCACCACCAACCTGCTGCGCGTGGCCGAAATCGGCGGCGCGGAGCCGGGCAAGGCGCAGGGGCAAGCGGCTGCCAGCGCGGCACCAGCGGTTACCGCCTGATACACCACACGCATGCGTTGGCGGCATTGCCGTTGCTATACTGATCGACACGCTGCGGCCACCTTTTTGCCGCGGCGATCAACCAGTAATGCGGAGCCACCATGCGTCTCGACGACGAAGCCGAAAGCCAGAATGTAGAAGACCGCCGGGGTGAAGGCTCCGGCGGTTTCGGCGGCTTTGGCGCGGGGCCCAAGACGCTCGGCATCGGCACCATCCTGGTGGCGCTGGCGGCGTCTTATTTCTTTGGCATCGACCCTTCCGTGATCATGCAGGGCGCCTCGGTGCTGCAGGGCTCGCAGCAGCAAGCGCCGCAACAGCAGCATGTGCCCAGCCATCCCCCCGCCCGGGACCAGATGACGGTCTTCGTGCGCAAGGTGCTCGGTAACACCGAGCGCACCTGGTCGCATATCTTCGAGACCGATCTCAACCGCCGCTATGCGCCGCCCACGCTGGTGATCTTCTCGGGCGCCACGCCTACCGCCTGCGGCACGGGCCAGTCGGCCATGGGGCCGTTCTATTGCCCGGGCGACCAGAAGGTCTATATCGACCTGGCTTTTTACGATGAATTGCGCCAGCGCTTCGGGGCCGGTGGCGATTTTGCCCAGGCCTACGTGATTGCCCACGAGGTCGGCCATCATGTGCAGAACCTGCTCGGCGTGTCGGGCAAGGTCGACGCCGCGCGCCGCCGCATGGGCGAGGCGCAGGCCAACCAGTTGTCGGTGCGCGTGGAGCTGCAGGCCGATTGCCTGGCCGGCGTATGGGCCGCCACCGCAGAGCGCTTGAACCAGCAGTTGCTGGAGCCCGGCGATATCGAGGAAGGCCTCAAGGCCGCCGCCGCCATTGGCGACGACCGCCTGCAAAAGCAGGCCCAGGGCTATGTCGTGCCGGAGGCGTTCACCCACGGCACCAGCGAGCAGCGCACGCGCTGGCTGCGCCAGGGCCTGACCAGCGGCGACATCCGCAAGTGCGACACCTTCGCGGCCAAGCAACTCTGAGCCACGCATACGGATGACTGCGCGGCGCCCCTCCCCCGGGGGCAGCGCCCCCTCGCTGGTGGGGCACTCGTTTGTGCTGAATTCGCCATGTAAACGTTGTTTACAAAGTGAGCGGTGTTTATAATCGCGGCCATGTCCGCCATCCGCCCAGCACAATCCAGCCCGTCGGCCCCGCCCGCAAACGTACCCGCCACGCCGGTTGCCGCGCGTGCCGGTGCGCCCGTTGCGCGGGCCAGCGGTGCGGAGCTGCGGCGCGAAAGTGTGCGCGAAGCCTTTTTCAATGCTGCCCGCGCATTGTTTGCCGAGGCGGGCTTCAGCGGCGTCACGCTGCGCCGCATCGGCGAGCGCTGCGGCTATAGCGCGGCCGCCATCTACCGCCATTTCGAAGACAAGACCGCACTGCTGTTCGAGCTGTGCGCGCAGGACTGGGTACGCCTCGCGGCGGCGCTGGCCGACGCGCGCGCCGCCGCGGGCACGCCTGCGCTGGCGTTGCCGGCCGTGCTCGATGCCTATGTGGCGTGGGCCCTGGCCAACCGCCACAGCTATCACCTGATGATGATGATGGGCCTGCCGGCCGACGCCGAGCGCGCGATCGATCTGCGCTGGGGCGAGCGTTTCCCGGAAGACCCGGTGAACGCGGTGCTGTTGGCTTGCGTGCATGACCAGCAAGCCACCGCGCTGATCGATTCCATGTACGACCCCGGCGATGTCACCAACGCGCTGTGGACTGCCGTGCACGGGCTGGCCGCGCTCGAAATCACGTTCGAGCACCTGCCCCACGAGGACTGGCAGCCGCTGGCGCGCAGGCAGCAGGTGCTGCTCGCGGCGCTGCTGCGCGGCTTCTCCCGACCGTCCCGCTAGAGCGACGGCCAGACACACTTCCCCCACAGCGTTTGTGCCACGCTGCCCGGCGCGTTTCACCGCTTGCATCTCGCGGTGCCCGCGCGCCGGATCCGTTCCACCGCGCGGTCGCGGCGGCTAGCTGCCGCGCCGACGCAAAACAATCCAATGTGCCATGGCGTCCTTTTTTCTTCGCCGGCCCGCGTTCGCGTGGGTTATTGCCATCCTCACCATGGTGGCGGGCCTGATCGCCCTCACCCGCATTCCCATCGCCCAGTATCCGGCGGTGGCGCCGCCCACCGTGATCGTCTACGCGGACTATGCCGGCGCGTCCGCGCGTACCGTGGAGGATGCGGTGACCGCAGTGCTGGAGCAGCAGATGCACGGCATTCCCGGGCTGCTCTACCTGGATGCCAGCAGCGAGGGCGGCGCCGCCACCATCACGCTGGGCTTTCGCCAGGGCACCGATGCGCAGTTGGCGCAGGTCAACGTGCGCAACCGCGTGATGCAAGCCGAGCCGCTGTTGCCGGAGGCGGTGCGCCGCGGCGGCATCTTCGTGGACCAGGCCGGCAGCAGCCCCTTCATGTATGTCTCGCTGGTGTCGCAGAACAGCCAGCTCGACGAAACCGCGCTCGGCGACTTTGCCGCCGCTTCGGTGCTGCCGATGCTGCGCCGCCTGCCTGGCATCGGCAAGGCGGAGCCCTACGGGGCCGAGTACGCTCTGCGCATCTGGTTCGATCCCGACAAGCTCAATGCCTACGGCCTTACGGCCGCGGATGTCGAGCAGGCCATCAAGGCGCGCAATGGCGACGTCACCCCGGGCCAGCTCGGCGGTGCGCCAGCGGTGCCGGGCCAGCCCTACCAGGCGCTGGTGCGCCCGCCCCGGCCGCTCGCCGAGCCGGAGGCCTTCGGCCAGATCGTGGTGCGCGCCGGCGGCGACGCCTCGCTGGTACGGCTGCGCGACGTGGCGCGGGTGGAGCTGGGCGCCAGCGACTACCGCTACAGCTCGCGCCACGATGGCCAGGTGGCAGCCTCGATCGGCCTCAAGCTGGCAGACGGCGCCAATGTACTGGCCACCTCGCGCGCGGTGCGCGCCGCGCTCGACGAAGCCGCGCGCGGCTTCCCTGCAGGCATGCGCTACGAGATCTCATCCGACAGCGCGCAGTTCGTCGAACGCTCGATCTGGCGCGTGCTGACCACGCTGGGCGAAGCCACGGCGCTGGTCTTCCTGATCCTCTACCTGTTCCTCGGCAACCTGCGCGCCACGCTGATCCCGGTGATCGTGGTGCCGGTTTCGTTGCTTGGCACGGTCGCCTGCCTGTACGCGTTCGGCCTGTCTCTGAACGTGATCACGCTGTTTGGCGTGGTGCTGGCGATCGGCATCCTGGTCGACGACGCCATCGTGGTGGTGGAGAACGTCGAGCGGATCATGCGCGAAGAAGGCGTGGACGCCATGGAGGCGGCGGCCCGCTCGATGCGCGAAGTGTCCGGCGCGCTGGTGGGTGTCACGCTGGTGCTGTGCGCGGTGTTCGTGCCGATGGCGTTCCTGGGCAGCGCGGTGGGCGTGATCTACCGGCACTTCGCCATCACGCTGGCGATCTCCATCGCCTTCTCGCTGTTCTTCGCGCTTTCGCTGGCGCCGGCCATGTGCGCCAGCCTGCTGCGCCATGCCCCGCATCCGCAGCGCGGCCCGCTGGCCTGGTTCGAGCGCGGCTTCTCGGCGCTCACCGCGCGCTATGCCGGCTGGATACTGGCGCTGCAGCGGCGCCGCCTGCGCTGGCTGGGCATCTACCTGGCGCTGGCGGTGGCCGGCGGCGTGCTGATGTGGCAGATCCCCGCGGGCTTCCTGCCGGAGGAAGACACCGGCGAACTGGTGATCGATATGGAACTGCCCGCGGGCGCCACGCAGGAGCAGACACGCGCCACCGTGGCGGCGCTGGAGGCGTGGCTGAAAGCCGGCAAGTATCCCGTGCGCTCGACCTTTGCCGTGCTGGGCTGGAGCAATTCCGGCAACGGCGAGCAGCGCGCCAGCATGTACCTGGCGCTGCGGGACTGGTCGGAGCGCGGCGCCGACGAACGCGCGCACGCCGTGCTGGCCAGGCTCCAGGCCGGGCTGGAAGCGTGGCCCGGGCGGGGACAGGCGCAGCTGTACGCGTATAACGGTGCTGCCCTGCCCGAGCTGGGCAGCACCGGCGGGCTCGACATGCGGCTGGTGGCGCAGGCCGGCGCCGGGCGCGAAGCGCTGTTTGCCGCGCGCGACAAGCTGCTTGCCGCCGTCAAGGACGAGCCATCGCTGGGCGAGGTGCGCGCCACCACCGGCCAGCCGGCGCCGGCGCTGGACCTGCACATCGACTATGAGCGCGCGCGCAGCTTTGGCGTGGAGCCGGATGCCATCCACCATGCGCTGTCGGCCACGCTGGGCTCGCGCTATATCGACGAAGTCGCGCGCGAAGGCCGTATCCGCCGGGTGATCCTGCAAGCGGATGCGCCTTACCGCATGGACCCGGCCAAGCTGTCGCGCGTGCATGTGCGCAATGCCAGCGGCGGCATGGTGTCGCTGGGTGCCTTCGCCGAACTGGCCTGGGGCAAGGGCGAAGCGACGCTGGAGCGGTTCAACGGGCTCACCTCGGTGCGCATCAACGCCGAAGTGGCGCCGGACCACAGCACCGGCACAGCCATGGAACGCCTGACGGCCAAGGTGCGCGAGCTGGGCGGCGCCTACGACGTGCGCTGGACCGGGCGCGCCTTCGAGCAGCAGCAAAGCGGCACGCAGGCGCCGTGGCTGTTTGCCTTGTCGATGTTGTTCATCTTCTTGTGCCTGGTGGCGCTCTATGAAAACTGGACCTTGCCGCTGGCAGTGCTGCTGATCGTGCCGGCGGGCCTCGTTGGCGCGCTGGTGGCGATCTGGCTGCGCGGCATGCCGAACGACGTCTACTTCAAGGTGGGCGGCGTGGTGATCATGGGGCTGGCGGCCAAGAACGCCATCCTGGTGGTGGAATACGCCGAGCAGTTGCGCCGCGGCGGCATGGACCTGCTGGAAGCCGCCGGCCAGGCCGCCCGCCAGCGGCTGCGCCCGGTGGTGATGACCTCGCTGGCCTTTATCCTGGGCGTGGTGCCGCTGGCAATCAGCACCGGCCCGGGTGCGGCCGCGCAGCGCGCGGTCGGCACCGGGGTGCTGGGCGGCATGCTGGGCGCCACCGTGATCGGCTCGCTGGCGGTGCCGCTGCTCTATGTCTTGATCGGGCACAGGCGTGCCGGGCGCGAACGGCAATGACAAGGCGCGTGGCGGCCAATGGCGTTCGGGGTAGTTCGGATTAGTCGGGGCGGGGAACTTACGAGGCTGCCGGAGGAAAAACGAAAGGCAGGGAGTGCGGGGGGCGGCGGGCAAAAATCACCCACCCGGCGGGAGAGAGAAGGAGGAGGAGGTCAGCCGGGCAGGTGGGAGATAAAACGGGGAGCAACAGTGATACCCAAGCGGCCACCAGAATGGCCGCCGGGTAACACGGGGTCGGTATCAGACCCGGTAGCCGTACAGCGAGCCGTCGCCGCTGCGCGAGTTGTCCAGCGAGCTGGCTGCGATCTCGCCACTGAAAGCGCCGCGGGCACCATCGGTGAACGTGTCGAACTTGCCAGCCTTGGCGCCGTCGGTGAACGTGTCGAACTTGCCGGCCTTCGCGCCGTCGGTGAACGTATCGAACTTGCCGGCCTTCGCGCCATCGGTGAACGTATCGAACTTGCCGGCGCGCAACGCGTCGGCGTACACGTCGAACTTGCCGACCTTGCTGTTGGCGGGCGCTGCCAGTACCGCGGCCGACGAGGCCACCATCAGCACGGCGAGAGCGCTGCCAAGGATGCGTTTGGCATTCATTTGGGACTCCTTCAACTGATTGTGTCGTTCTTGCTTTTAATTTGCTGTACAAGCTGCCCCGGCAAATCTATGTTGCGCTGCAGGCACGGACTGAAGATTAGTGGCTTGGCGGGCAAGGAGAAATCCCACTGCGACGAATGGTGCGTTGCGAGTCGTGAAACGCTGGAAAGTCGGACGAACGGCGTGGATTGGCTGCCCAATGGCGTGGCGGGAGGGCTTGCGAGGGGGCGCGGCGGGTGGCTAAAGCGATGCCTGATGGCCCGCCAGCCCAGGCAGGAGGCCGGTCCGCGGGCGAACAGCTTGCGCGCGGGCTGGCGTTTTGCGGGATGGGCGGCGCCGATGAGCGCGCGCCGGGGCGCCACGACCGGCGCCCGGAATCAGCCTGGAATCAGCCCTGAGTCGGCCTGAAAGTCCCCAAAAAGTGCGGGATAAGCTTTTGACCAGGCCTTAGACGGTGTACTGGCCGTTGGCCTCAGGCTGGAAAGACAGCTCCACCACGGTGACGCTTTGCTCACGTCCGTCCGGCAGACGGTAGCTCACGGTCTGCCCCGCGCGCGCGCCCAGCAGCACACGGCCGATCGGCGACAGTACCGACAGGCGGCCTTCCTCGAAATCGGCGGTGTCCGGATAGACCAGCGTCCAGCGGCGCGGCGTGGCCTCGCCCTCCAGCGCGCACAGCAGGCTGGAGTTCATGGTGACCACATCCTTGGGAATTGCCTCGGCCGGCACGATGGCCGCGCGCTCGAGGATGCTGTCGAGCATTTCGGCCAGCGGCGCAGCGCCGGCGCGGCCCGCGATGCGCTCCAGACGGGTGACGTCGAGCTCGGTCAGGTAAAGGGTCGGTTGTTGTTTGGACGATGCCGTCATGATGAATCCTCGCTAAGTGGCGATGCGGCGACCCGGAACAGGCTGGAGCGATCCGTCGGGGATCGGCTCCTGGCGTTGCCAGGTCATGAAATAAGGTGAGCTGTTACCGGCGGTCAGTACCGGCGGGAAAACCGCGAACTGGGGGTGACTCGGCCCGGTTCAGCGTCTGCCTGCGTTGGGGGGAACGTCAGGCTGGGAACCGGGCAGGATCAAGCGGTGCGCTGATCCGGCGGCAGGCGATCGCCTGTTTGGCTTGCGCGCGCGGCGCCTGGACTGCGCGCGCGGTCGCGCGAGCCTGCCCGATAGGGGCAAGCTCGACAGCAATCGGCGACAGGCAGCAAGGCGTCATTGGGTGCGGCAGCAATTGGAATGGAAAATCGGGAAAGCGCGCCATGCGGCGAAACTGACGAGAGCAATGGCTCACTCAAAGGCTTCGTCGCGGGCTCGGCCCGCCGCTTTTTCACCAGCTTGGTGCGCGGCAGGTAAAGGGATCGTAGCATAGCCGGCACCGTTCAGGCACCGGGGCGCAACCCTTACGCGTGGCTCTCAGGATGCGGATGGCACTCGCAGGCGGCGCCGGCGGCAGCTTGCTGCAGGTTCTGCAGGATGCCGCATTCGCTGGCCGGATGGGGCTGGTCGCAAGTATGGCGAAGTGCCCGCAACTGCCCTTCCAGCGCCTCCAGCGCCACGCGCTGGGCGTGGATCTGCTCGATCTGGCGATCCAGCAGGCTGTTGATATCGTCGCAGGCCAGTGTCGGATCGCGCTCGAAGTCGCGCAGCCGGCGCACGTCGGACAGGCTCATGCCGAGGGAGCGGCAGTGCCGCACGAAGTTCAGCTGCAGCAGATGGCCGTCGCCGTAGCGGCGATAGCCGTTGTCCTCGCGCTGGGGCGCGTCGAGCAGGCCTTCGCGCTCGTAATAGCGGATGGTTTCCACGTCGCAACTGCTGTGTTTTGCAAGCTCACCGATACGCATGCGGACTCCAGGTCACTTCCGATTGCACTCAATACCCTGTAGTAATTACGGGGTTACCTGGCAGTGTAGACCATCGCGGCAAGCCTTGCCAGCTTCGTGCTCAGCCCGGCGCCGGGCCCCGCGCCTGGTCGCGCAGCGTGAGCGTGCGCGGCACGAAGGCCGCGCGCATCACCTCCACCGCCAGCTCTGGCCGGGCGGCGCCGCACATGAACACATCCACGGCGGCAAAGCCGTACTCGGGCCAGGTATGGATGCTGATGTGCGACTCCTTGAGCAGCAGCACCCCGGTTACGCCCAGCCCCGGCCCGAAGTGCCGGAAGCGCGCATCGACCACGGTGGCGCCGGCGGCCTGCGCCGCCTGGTAAAGCACGCGCTCGACCAGTGCGGCATCGGCCAGCAGGTCGCTCGCCACGCCTTGCAGGTCGGCAAGCAGGTGGTGGCCGAGCACCGCCGGGCAAGGCAGGGCCGGGGCGTTCATGGCCGCCGGCTCATTTGTGGCCGCCGCCGGAGGACCAGCCGCTGGAGCCGGAGGAACCGCCGCTCCAGCCACGCGAGCTCGCGTATCCGGAGGCGCCGGAACCGGTGGATTCGCCGATGTTGAAGAAGGTCGTGCCGAACAGCACGATGATGCCGTAGACAAGATAAAGCAGGCGCACGCTGACTCAATCCTTTCCGGCCCAGCGCTGGACCAGCCAGATCGGCGCCCAAAGCAGCAGGAAGCCGACGACGATAGTGAACCAGCCCCGATCGGTGACGAGCGCCACCGGGACATTGAGGATGGCGAGGAGGATGGCGTAGACCTTGGCGCTCTTGCGGCAAAAGGCGAGGTCGGCGCTATTGCCCGCAGCCGATGCGCGCGCTGCCTGCGGCGCGCGGGCGGCTTCGGCCAGCCCCGGGCTGGACTTGAACCACTGCGCGAGCTGCGCGCGCGCCACGGTGGTGGACAAAGTCCAGACAATTTCCGTGTCGGAGGTCTCGCGCGTGAGCCGGCGCGCCGGCTTGCCGAATTCGGTCAGGCGCGTGGTGTCGCCCACCTTGACGCGCCAGTTGAAGGTGCCGGCTGCGTACAGCACCTCGCTCTCGTAGTCGTAGCCTTGCTGGAACGTCTGGCCCTGGTAGCTTGCGGCCGTGCCGGAGACCATGCGCGGCCAGGTATCCAGCACCTCGACCCGGTCCCAGCCGCTGTCCTGCTCCACCAGCCACATCAGGCCACGCTGCTCGTTGAACAGCAGATACTCGACCCAGGTGGAGGCTTCTTCCTCGTCGTTGTCGGTGCACTGCATCAGGCCCAGCACCGTGTACGGCTTGCCGTCGATGTTGCCGATGTCGCCCGGCGCCAGGCTGGTCTTGAGCGCATCGAGCTCATGCTGCTTTTCCAGCACGAGCGCCGTGGAGGTGGAGCAGTCGATCTCGCTGTGGCAACTCGGGCAGACCACGAAGCTGGCCACGCCCGCGCGGTAGGCGATCGGGCCGCCGCAGCCCGGGCAGGCCAGCGGCACGGCCTTGCCGCGATAGCGGTCGGCGGTGCCGGCGATCTGGTCGGCCTCGCGCAGCAACTGGCATTTGAGCTGGTCGAGCGTGACCGCCTGGCCGGTATAGATGGCGGGCGGATCGCCATCGGCGTAGTCGAGCGTGAGGAAACGGCCTTCGTCGCGGAAGTCCGCAACCTGCGCGGTCCAGCCGGCGCCCACCGTGAACGGCAGCTCGCCCTGCCCGCCGGTGCAGCGCGCGCTGCGCACGTCGCTGGCCAGGTAGCGATGCTTGTCGAAGTACAGGGGCGTGCCGGGCGTGAGCTGGTCATAGCGCGGCAGCGCCACGCCGTTAATCTGCGCGGCGGATTGCTCGGCCGTGACGCGCCGGGTCAGCATGTACTGGCCGGAAGCATCCGCCAGCCAGCCGTCGCTGCCGTCGTCGAACAGCAGGTACCACTCGTTCCACAGGCCGGAGTCGTAGCGCAGCTGGATGCGGCCGACCAGGGTGAAGCCCTGCCCGTCCCACTGGCCCGTGGTGTGGATCTGCAGCGGCGTGTAGTCCTCCAGCACGGTGGACATCTTGCCGATGTCCTTGACCGTGTCGGCGTCCTTGAGCAGCGTGCTGTGGCAAAACTCGCACACCACCATCGCCGCGGCAGACGAGCGGAAGGCCGCCGGCGCGCCGCAGCTTGGGCAGTTGATTTCTTGCATGCTTAAGGGATAGGGCGCGCTCAGCCGATCAGTTTCTTGAGGATCTCGGCCTTGGCAGCGTCGAACTCCGCCTGGGAGATCAGGCTCTTGTCGAGCAGGTCCTTGAGCTTTTGCAGGCGTGCGGCGGGATCGTCGGCGGGCGCGGCCACTGCGGCCGGCGCCGCTGCCGCAGCGGGTGCGGCAGGCTGGACGCCGGCGGCGGCGCCAAGCCCGCCCGCCATCGCCTGGCCCATCACCGCGCCCGCCGCCAGGCTGGCGCCAAGGCCGGCCACGCCGCCCTCGTTCTGCGCGGCCAGCGGGAGCGAGGTGGCGACCTGATACTGCGTGAACTTCGCCATATCGCCCATCATGCCCATGGAGACACGGGTGTCGATGGCCTTTTGCAGTTCTTCCGGCAGCGACACATTGGTCACCGCGAAGTTATCCAGCGCCACGCCATAGCGCTCGAACTCCGGCGCCAGCCTGTCGCGGATGGTCTGCGACATCAGCGCCTGGTTGGCGGCCATGTCCAGGAAGGGTACCGAGGCGCCGCCCAGCGTGGCGGTCATGGTGGCGATCAGCAGGTTGCGCAGCTGTTCTTCCACCTCGTCGCGGGTGTATTCGGCGCGCGTGCCGCTGATCTCGGTATAGAACCTGGCGGCGTCGGCCACCTTGTACGAATACAAGCCGAAGGCGCGCAGCCGCACCATGCCGAAATCGGCGTCGCGGATGGTAATCGGCTGGGCGGTGCCCCACTTGCGGCCGATCTGCAGGCGCGTGCTGAAGAAGTACACATCCGACTTGAAGGGCGACTCGAACAGCTTGTCCCAGTTCTTCAGGTAGGTCAGCACCGGCAGCGTTTGCGTGGTGAGCTTGTGCATGCCGGGCCCGAACACGTCGGCGATCTTGCCTTCGTTGACGAACACCGCCATCTGCGACTCGCGCACGGTCAGGCTGCCACCGTACTGGATTTCCATATCCTCCATCGGATAGCGCCAGGCCAGTACGCCGTCCGTGTCCTCCGTCCACTGGAGGATGTCGATAAACTGCTTCTTGATGAACGATCCGATGCTCATGGCAATCCCCAGGTTCTCAGCGTTGTTCCAGCATGTTCAGGAAGTCAGGACAGGCAGGCGGCATTGATCAAGCCGACCGTCACTGAAATAGCGCCCATCAGGCCGCCCATGCCGATATTGTTCGATTCGATCGCTGCATCCATGTCGGGCAGCGCGCGCGCCAGGCCCGCGTAGGCCAGCGCCTGTACCAGCATCGCCCCCACCGACCACACCAGGAACATCAGGAAGGTGTCGTTGTGCTGGATGCTGGACGACAGCGTAAAGCAAAAACCGATCATCGCCCCCGACAGCGAAAGCGCCGCCGCGAGGTTGCCCTGGCGGATCAGCGCGAACTCGCGAAACGGCGTGATCCTGGTGTAGACTCCGACGAACACCGCCAGCAGGGCAAGGCCGGCCAGCAGGTGCAGCACGTAGGCGTAGATGGCTTGCATCTTGGTTGTTCTCCGGCTGGTTCCACGACGGTGTTCCGGGCTGCCGCAACAGTCAGCGAGCCGTGAATCGTGAAGCCATATTGGCGATATCAGCATTGTTGGCAGTTGGCGCCCAAGTATATCCGTTGTCCATTTCGGTTCATCACAACTTTTTTGCAGTTTGCCAGGCGTGCGCGCATCGCGCGGCGGCTCGCCTGAGCGTCACGCCAGCCCCTCCCGGCTTCCTCTCCGACCCCCCGATTCCCTAGCCCCGATGCGCGACCGTACCCTTGTTCTTTCGGTGTTGATCGTGGCGTCCTGCGGGCTCGGCTACGAGCTGATCGCCGGTGCCCTGTCCAGCTACCTGCTGGGCGACTCCATCCTCCAGTTCTCCTCCATCATCGGCTGCTACCTGTTCGCCATGGGCGTGGGCTCCTGGCTGTCACGCTATGTGAAGGACGAGGACGTGCTGGCGCGCTTCATCGATATCGAGATCCTGATCGGCCTGCTCGGCGGCATCTCCGCGGCGCTCCTGTTCGTGGTGTTTGCCTGGCTGTCCGCACCCTTTCGCACCGCGCTCTACGCCATGGTGTTCGTGCTCGGCGTGCTGGTGGGCATGGAGATCCCGCTGGTCATGCGCGTGCTCAACACGCGCCGCACCGCCTTTAGCGAGCTGGTCAGCCGCGTGCTGACGTTCGACTACCTTGGCGCGCTGGCTGTCTCGCTGGTGTTCCCGCTGGTGCTGGCGCCGCGCCTGGGGCTGTCGCGCACCGGCTTTTTGTTCGGCATGCTCAATGCGGGCGTGGCGCTCGTCACCATCCATATCTTCCGCGACGAGCTCAAGCCGGTGATGTCGCGCATGCTGCGCGCCTCGCTGGTGCTGGTGCTGCTGGCGGGTGGCTTCCTGGCCTCGGGGCGGCTGACCCACTGGGCTGAGCGCGGCATGTTCGGCGACGAGATCATCCATAGCGAAAGCACGCCGTACCAGCGCCTGGTGATCACGCGCTGGAAGGACGACATGCGCCTCTATATCAACGGCAACCTGCAGTTCTCCTCGCGCGACGAGCACCGCTACCACGAGGCGCTGGTGCATCCCGTGCTGCAGGCGCTGCCGTGGGCGCGCCGCGTGCTGGTGATCGGCGGCGGCGACGGGCTGGCCGTGCGCGAGATCCTGAAGCACAAGAACATCGAGCACGTGACGCTGGTCGACCTCGACCCCGCCATGACCACCCTGTTCTCGCGCAGCGAGCCGCTGGTGGCGCTGAATCAGGGCTCGCTCAAGGATGCGCGCGTGCAGGTGGTCAATGCGGATGCCGCGCAATGGATGGAGCAGCACAACGAGATGTTCGACGCCATCATCGTCGACCTGCCCGACCCATCCAACTTCGGCCTGGGCAAGCTGTACTCGGTGCCGATGTACAAGCTGATGTCGCACCATCTCGCGGAGAAGGGCTATGCGGTGGTGCAGTCCACCTCGCCGTACTTCGCGCCGCGCTCGTTCTGGGATATCGACGCCACGTTGCGCGAGGCGGGCCTGCATACCTGGCCCTACCACGCCTATGTGCCGTCATTCGGCGAGTGGGGCTTTATCCTTGCGGGCAAGCGCGACGACTACACGCCGCCCACGCACTACACCGTGCCGCTCAAGTTCCTCGACGCCGACAGCACCGCGCTGATGTTCCGCTTCCCCGCCGACATGGCGCCGCGCGAGGCGCGTGCCAACCGGCTCAACGAGCAGTCGCTGGTGCATGACTTTGAGCAGGACTGGCGCAATGTCATTCGCTGATCCGCATCCCCCGCAATCGGAGCTGGCATGGACCGCCGCCGCTTCCTGATCGCCGGCGCTGGCGCGGGCGGCCTGGGCTTGCTGTCCGGCTGCGATCGCCTGGGCGACGATGCCAGCCGCTTCCTGGCCGGCGTGGGCCTGCGCGAGCCCATGCCTGTGGTGGTGCGCCCCGGCATGGCCGAGGGCCACGCGCTGCGCGATGCCGCCAGCTGGCCGTCGACTGTTTCCGCGCAGGACGAAATCGTGACCGACGTTGCCATCCTCGGCGGTGGCGTGGCCGGGCTCAGCGCCGCGTGGCAGCTGGCGCGCGGCGGCCTGAAGGATTTCCTGCTGGTGGAGGGCCCGGAATTCGGCGGCAACGCGGCGGCCGGAAGTTTCGGCGGCGACCTGGCCTTCCCGCGCGGCGCGCACTATCTGCCGCTGCCCTCGCCCGAATCCACGCACATCCGCGAGATGCTGGCCGACACCGGCGTGATCCAGCGCGACCCGTTCGCCGCGCGGCCCGAGTTCGACGAGCGCGCGCTGGTGCATGCGCCGGACGAGCGCCTGTTCTTCGATGGCAAGTGGCACGACGGCCTGCTGCCTGGCGACGCTGCGCCAGAGCAGGAAGCGGCGCAGCACGCGCGCTTTCTCGCGCGCGTCGAGCAGCTCAAGAGCGCGCGCGGCAGCGACGGCCGCAAGGCCTTTGCCATCCCGCTGGCGCTGGCCTCGCAAGATCCGGCCTGGACCCGGCTTGACCAGCAAAGCATGCGGCAGTGGATGCTGGCCGAAGGCTTTACCGCGCCCACCCTGCACACCTATGTGGACTACTGTTGCCGCGACGACTACGGCGCGGGGCACGAGCTGATCTCGGCCTGGGCCGGCCTGTACTACTTCGCCAGCCGCGCGGGCCATGCAAGCGATGCGGCCGACGGCGCCGTGCTGACCTGGCCGGATGGTTTGCACGCGCTGGTGACGCGGCTCTCGGCGCGCATTGATGCGCACCGCGGCGCCAAACCAGGCGCCCAGCCCTGGCGCCGTCCCGGCATGGCGCTGCAAGTGCAGGAGCAGGGCCGTGGGGTGTCGGTGCTGTGCGCCTGGTGGCCGAATGGCGTTGGCGCCCGGCCGCCGCGCCTCTACCGCATCCGCGCGCGCCGCGTGATCTGCGCCATGCCCCTGCATGTGGCCGCCCGCGTGGCGCCGCTGCGCGAATTCGGCTTCGACCCGGCGCGCCACCTGCCGCCTACCGCGTCCTGGATGGTGTCCAGCTTCCGCCTGCAGGGCTTCCCGCCGGAGGCGCCTGGCGTGCCGCTGGCGTGGGACAACGTGGTGCACGGCGGACGCGGGCTGGGCTATGTGGTGAGTACCCATCAACTGATCCGGCAGGCAAAGCCGGCAGCCACGGTCTTTACCGCGTACTGTCCACTGGACTTTGCGGCCAGCCCCGGCGCGGCGCCGCGCTCGCTCGCCGACACCCGCCGCTGGCTGGCCGAGGCCAGCCCCGCCGAGCTGATGGACTATGCCACCACCGATCTGCGCCAGGTCTACGGGCGCGCCTTCTGGCGCCACGCGGATGCGGTGGAAATCACGGTGCGCGGGCACGCCATGGCCTCGCCGCGCACGGGCTTTCTGGGCAATGCCGGCGCCGCGGCCCTGCGCGCGGCCGATGGCCGCATCCTGTTTGCTCATGCGGACCTGTCCGGCCTGTCGGTGTTCGAGGAAGCGGCGTGGTGGGGTACGCGTGCCGCGCGGAATATCCTCGGCTGAGTGCTGTGGAGTGATGCTTTCGCCATAACATGCCGCGGCGCCGCATCCTGTAGAATTCTTTGCTCGATTTCGTGTCGAACCCCCTGACACGCGATCCCAACCCAAATTTTTCGTGCGCGCCATCCGCTTCCTGCTGCTGCTCCTGATGCTTGCCGTCATGCCCTTCCAAAGCTGGGCAGGCGCAGGCACGTGCGCAGTGGGCAACGCGGTGCAGGCGGATGCGTGCGGCACCTTGGCACAAGACGCCGCTGTCGCCACGGCAGACGATGCGGCGCATGCCGCCGCCATCGATGCCAGCGGCGCCCCCGGCGACGCCAAGGATCCGTCGCAGCCCGGCGCCGACCTCGCCGAATCCCTGTTGCCGGCCTCGCCCCCGCGCTTTACCGCAGGGCTTGCCCGCAGCGCAGCGCCCGCGCACCGCGCGGGCGTCATGCCCGACCCCGACCTCCCCCTTCAGCAGCGCCCTCCCAGCGCCTGAGTCTCCTCCGCGCGTGCGCTGGCCTTGCGTGCGCTCGTAGTCAGGTTCCCGGTTTTCCTGTCGTTAGTCTCCTGCACGCGGCGCGCCTGGCCTTGGCGCCGTGCGTGCTTGCGATGCGCGCCCCTGTTTTCACCATGGCATTGATCACTTCCTCACACAAAAAATGAAACGCGTCCTGCTCTTCCTGGCGACCAACCTCGCCGTCATGCTTGTCCTCAGCTTCACCGCCAGCTTGCTGGGCGTGAACCGCTTCCTCACCGGCAACGGCCTCAACCTCGGCATGCTGCTGGCATTCGCCGCGCTGATGGGCTTCGGTGGTTCCTTCATCTCGCTGCTGATGTCCAAGACCATCGCCAAGTGGTCGACCGGCGCGCAAGTCATCACCCAGCCCAGCAACAGCACCGAAGTCTGGCTGGTGCAGACCGTGCAGAAGCTGGCCGACCGCGCCGGCCTGCCGATGCCTGAAGTCGCCATCTATGAAGGCGAAGCCAATGCGTTTGCCACCGGCGCCACCAAGAAAAGCTCGCTGGTAGCCGTTTCCACCGGCTTGCTGCAGACCATGTCGCACGACGAAGTGGAGGCCGTGCTCGCGCACGAAGTTGCCCACATCGCCAATGGCGATATGGTCACGCTCACGCTGATCCAGGGGGTGGTCAACACCTTCGTGATCTTCCTTGCGCGCGTGGTGGGCTACTTCGTGGATTCGATGCTGCGCAAGAACGATGAGGAATCGAGCGGCCCCGGCATCGGCTACATGATCACGGTGGTGGTGTGCGAGATCGTGTTCGGCATCCTGGCCAGCATCATCGTGGCCACCTTCTCGCGCCATCGCGAATACCGTGCCGATGCCGGCGCGGCCAAGCTGATGGGCAGCCCCACGCCGATGGTGGCGGCGCTGCGCCGGCTGGGCGGCCTGGACTCCGAAGGCCTGCCGCAGAACATGCAGGCGATGGGCATTGCCGGTGGCAAGTCGTGGCTCGCGCTGTTCTCCAGCCACCCGCCGATCGAGCAGCGCATTGCCGCGTTGCAAGCTAAGGCCTGAGGCCCTTGCCGGGCTCCTCTGGGCTCGCCCGGAACGCTGCCCGATAGCGTTCCGGCGTGGTCTGCACATGCCGCTGGAACGCCTGCCGCATCACGTCGGCATTGGCAAATCCAGTCGCGCGGGCGATGCCATCCAGGCGTCGCCCGTCTTCCTCCAGCATCCTGCGCACCGCTTCCACACGTAGCCGTTCCACGTAGCGCGCCGGCGTCTCGCCGACCTGCCGCGCGAACACGCGCGCGAAGTTGCGCGGGCTCATCGCCACGCGCTCGGCCAGCACCTGCACCGACAGGTCGCGCGCCAGGTGCTCCGCCATCCAGGCCTGCAATTCACGCAACTCCAGGCTTTGCGCGCTCTGCGCCTGCAGCAGCGTGGAGAACTGCGCCTGGCTGCCGGGACGGCGCAGGAACAGCACCAGTTCGCGCGCCACGGCCAGCGAGGCGGCATGGCCGAGGTCGTCCTCCACCAAGGCCAGCGCCAGGTCCATGCCGGCGGTCACGCCGGCCGAGGTGTACAGATCACCCGCGCGGATCCAGATTGGGTCCGGGTCCACCTGCACCAGCGGATGGCACTGCGCCAGCCGTGCGGCGTGTCGCCAGTGCGTGGTGGCGCGATGGCGGTCCAGCAGCCCGGTGCGCGCCAGCACGAACGCGCCGGTGCAGACCGCGCCAAGGCGGCGCACGTGCGGTGCCTGCGCACGGACCCAGTCGATCAGGCGCGCGTCGTTGGCTGCCGCGGCGTGGCCTGAGCCGCCGGCGATCAGCAAGGTATCGATCGGCCCGGGCAGCATGTCGCCGATGCGATGATACGGCGCGTCGGCCAGCAGCCGGACCCCGCTTTCGGTGCACACCAGGCCGTCGTCGCGCACGCTGGCAATGCGGATGTCGTAGGCCGGCGAGGCCCGGCCAGGGAGCCGGTTGGCATGGCCGAAGACGGCGCTGGGCCCGGTCACGTCGAGTTCCTGCGCCGGGTCCGGCGCGACGAGCACGACGATGCGCGGCGGATCATTCGGCAAGGGATGGCTGGCAGGCATGGACGGTGACCCAGGGCGAGAGTGTGCGTGCGCGAGGGCGCGAGTGTGGTTGCCGCCGATCATACCGGCGCCGGCGCTTATCCGGCCAGCACCGCCGCGCGCGGCGCGGCGCGCCGCCAGCCTAGCGTGACCAGCAGCGCCACCGCCAGCGCCGGCAGCACGGCAAGGTTGACCGCCTGCCAGCCATAGCGGTACAGCACCTGCCCGGCAGCGAGCGTGGCCAGCGCGGTCAGCGCCGCGGCGGAGAATTCGGCCAGCGCCTGGGTCCGCGCGCGCTCGGCGGGCCGGTAGCTTTCCGCCAGCAGCGTGGTGCCGCCGACAAACATGAAATTCCAGCCAATGCCCAGGCACAACAAGGCGACATAAAAGGCTGGCAACGCCGTCGAGGCCAGGGCCACGAGCGAACCCATTGCAGCGAGCCCGATGCCGCACATCAGCATCGGCCCGCGCCCGAAGCGCTGCAGCAGCCAGCCGGAGAAAAAGGACGGCGCGTACATGCCCACCAGATGCCACTCGATGATCTGCGCGCCCTGCGTGATGGTATGGCTGCACGCCACCGCGGCAATCGGCGTGGCGGTCATCACGAACATCATCACCGCGTTGCCGATGCCGTTGTTGGCAAACGCTGCCAGGAACACCGGCTGGCGCGCGATCTCGGCGAGCGGACGCGCGGGCAACGCCGCGGCGCGTTGATCGGCCGCCGCCGCGCCTGCGTGCGCCCTTGGCTCGCGGTAGCCAAGCGCCAGCAGCAAGACCGTGGCCATGCCGAACACCGCGACCACCGCATACGATCCGGCGAAGGGCTGCGCCACCATCAGATCGCTGCTCCACGCGGCGATGGCGGGCCCGCACACGGCAGCCACCACGCCGCCGGTGAGCACGGTGGAAATGGCGCGCGGCTTATCCACAGGCGCGGCGGCGTCCGCCGCGGCCAGCCGGTAAAAGCGCGCGAACGCCTGGAACACACCGACCAGCGCCGTGCCCACGCAGAACGCCACGAAGTCATGGTGCGAGATGGCCCACACCGACACCAGCCCGCCCGCGCAGCACGCGAGCCCGCCGAGCGAAAAAGCGATGCGGCGTCCCAGCCGCTCGATCAGGAAAGCGGCCGCGATGGCGGTGAGCGCCGACGCCACCGTGATCAGCGCGAACGGCAGCGTGGCTAGCGCCTTGTCGGGCGCGAGCGTGTAGCCGACCAGCCCGGTCAGGGTCAGGTCGACCGACAGCGCCGAAGTGAACAGGGCCTGGCAGATTGCCAGGACCCGGGCTTGGGACATCGCGGGACGTGCCATCGGAGCGCTCCGGTGAGGAAGTGGCGGGGATGGCACCGAGCGTACGAAAAGCGCGAGCGTGGCGGCTGACAATGATCCGCAGAATCCTGCCAACTCGCGCCTGGCTGGGCTAGTTGAACACGTCCTGGCGGTAACGACCCTGCGCCACCATGCCCGCCAGCCAGTCGGAGGCCGCCGCCTCGCTCATGCCGCCCTGCTGCGCCGCGATCTCGATCAGCGTGCGCCGCACCGCCGGCGCCATCTGCCGGCCGTCGCCGCACACATAAATCGTGGCGCCGTCCCGCAGCATCGCCCAAATGGCCTGCCGATCACGCCATAGCAGATGCTGCACATAGCGCTGGTCCGCAGCGGCAGTAGTGGAGTGAGCCGCATGCGCCTGCACCACGCCCTCGGCCTGCCAGCGGGCCACATCATCGCGGTACAGCCAGTCGTGCCCGGGATGGCGGCAGCCGTAATAGAACTGGCTGGCGGCTACCGCCTGTCCGGCGGCCTTCTGCGCCGCGCGCTCTTCCAGGAAGCCGCGGAACGGCGCGATGCCCGTGCCGGGCCCGACCAGGATCATCGGCCGCGCCGGATCGGGATCGGGCGCGAAGGCCGGGTTGGGCGTGCGGATCGCGGCCGCCACCACCGCGCCCGGCGCGAGTCCTTGCAGCCAGGTGGATGCCACGCCACGGAACATGCCGCGCCCCGAGAGCGCGGGCGACCACACGGTGCCGACCGTGATCGTCGCCACGTCCGGTGAGACCAGCGGCGACGACGCGATGGAATAGAAGCGCGGCCGCATCGGCGCCGTGCAAGCCAGCAGGCCCGGCAGCGTGAGCGCGATGGCGGGGTGGCTGACCAGCACATCCACCAGCCCCAGCCGATGCGAAGCCACGCGCGCCGCGTAGCCCTCTTGCGCGTGGTCCGAGCCGAGCCGCTCCAGCGCCGCGCGCGTGAACGGGCAACGCGTGTATTGCAGCAGCGTGCGCAGCGTCTGGCGCGACACCACATCTTGCAGCTCGATGAAATGCGTCAGCAGTTCGCGCAAGGGCAATGCCTCGTCCAGGGGCAGCCCACGCGCGGCGTAGCCAGGCGCGGCGGACAGCGTCACCATGGCGTCGGGATCGAGATCGAGCCGCTCGCACAGGTCCCGCACGGTGGCGGGATGGTTCTGTGGATACACCGCAAGATGATCGCCGGTCGCGTAGCTTGCGCCTTCCGGCAGGCGCAGCCGGATGTCGCGCGTGGAGGTGCGCGGCGCTTCCAGCGCGAAGTCCCACAGGCCCGCCGGATCGTTCACCAGCTCCGTGTTGGCCAGCACCGTGAAGGCCTGCGTCGACGGCGGCAACGTGGTGGCACGGATGGCGGCGATATCGCGCAGCCGCACCTCGATCTGGCTGGCGCCCGCTGCATCTGGCGCCGCGCCCTGCTCCACGCGCAGCGCCTGCAGCGATTGCCACAACGCGGTGAGCCATGACTCCGCCGCCTGGTCGAAGTCGCCATTGCCATCCGCCTCGCCGCGCGCGAGCAAAGGCGCCGCGCCGGCCGCGCTGAAGAAGTCGTGCAGCCGCTTGGGGAATGCCTGGTACGTGGCCCATTGCGAATTGCCGCAGCCTAGCAACGCAAAGCGCAGGCCTTCCGCGCGGTAGCCGCCGGCATCGCCGCTATCGAGCATGGCTTCGAAGCGTCGCGCTGAATCGGGTGCGCGCCCGTTGTAGGTCGCCGCCACGATCACGGCGAGCCCATCGGTGGGCAACGCGCCCACGGCTTCGTCCAGGTCGCGCAGCGTGGCAGCAAAGCCGGCCGCCAGCGCGCCGGCGTGGATCTGCTCGGCCAGCTCGCGCGCGGTGCCGAGGCTGGAGCCGCACAGCACGGCAAGGGGCTGGCCGTTGCCGCGCACCGCCGGGGGTTGCGACTGCGCGCTGGCCGCGCCGGGCGCAGCTGCGGCGGCGATGCGCTCGTGCGCACGGCGCCGCCGCGCGCGCAGCGTGAACGCATCCGGCTTCAGGGTCAGCGTCTCCTTGATGCGGAACTGGTAATCGTGCGGATCGCTGAACTGGAAGTTGCGCAGCATCAGGGCCAGCGCGAGCTTGGCTTCGGTCAGCGCGAACTGGCGCCCGATGCAGGCGCGCTCGCCATTGCCGAACGGCTTGTAGGCGTGGGGATGGATCCTGGCCTCGTTCTCGGGCAGGAAGCGGTCGATGTCGAAGGTCTCCGGATCGGCCCACACTTTCGGGTCGCGGTGCAGCGCGGTGAGCACCACCGAGATGCGCCGATCCTTGCGGATCAGGTAGCGCCCGCCGATCACCGTGTCTTCGAATGGCGCCACCGCAAAGGCGGGCGCCGTGGGCCACAGGCGCAGCGTTTCCTTGAGCACGCGGTCAATCACCTGCAGCTTCGCGAGGTCGGCATAGACCGGCGGCGCGTCACCCGGCAGCACCGCGTCCACCTCGGCATAGGCTTGCGCCAGCACGCCGGGATGGCGCAGCAGCTCATACAGCGCGAACGTAAGCAGGCCGCTGGTGGTCTCGTGCCCCGCGATCAGGAAGGTGATGACCTGGTTGCGGATGTTCACGTCGTCCAGGCGCTGGTCGGTGTCGGGGTCGCGCGCCTCCAGCATCAGGCTGAGCAGGTCGTGCGCGGGCGGCTGGCCGGCGTTCTTGCCGGCCGCGGCGCGGCGCTGCCGCACCACGTCATCCACCAGCTCTCGCATGTACCGGATATCGTCGGCGAACTTGCGGTGCGCCTTGTGCATGAACTTGTCCTGCAGCGCAAAGCGCGTGAGCTTGCCCATGGCCTCCTCGAGCGCGCCGACCATGGCGTCGATAAAGGGATGGAGCTGCTCGCGCGAGAACGAATCGAAGTCGTAGCCGAAGCCTGACAGCGCGATGGTGTCCAGCGTGAGCCGGGTCATGTCGTCGGCGATCGGGATGTCGGTGTCGGCGCCCTGGCGGTCCCACTTGTCGACCAGCCGGTTGGCCACGCGCAGCATCACGTCGAAGTAGCCCTTCATCGCGCGCTGGCTGAAGGCGGGCATCAGGATGCGGTGCGCACGGCCCCAGTTCCCCTCCTCGGCGTGCGCGGTGAACAAGCCGTCGCCAGCCAGGTCGCGCAGGTAAGACAGCGGCGGCCCGACGGTCTTGCGAAAGTGCCGCCCGTCCGACAGCTCGCCCACCAGCGCGGCGTCGCTCACGAACGCCACCCGGCGCCCGGCGAAATCGAGTTCGAAAATGCCATCGAAGGCACGGCTGCGCGCCAGCAGGTGCTGCCCGACCTTGCCCGGGGTGACCTGCAACAGGTTGCCGACCAGCGGCCAGCCCGGGTCGCGCGGGATGGGTTCGAGCGAGCGTGCGGGCTGCGCCGCTGGAATGGTTGCGGAGGTTGCGGCCGGAGCGGCGGAGGCAGGAGTGGAGGCGCGCTGCATGTTCAGGTCACCAGAAGGTAGTCGGCGGGTGTCACGCCGGGGTTGGGCCAAGGGGCTCAGGCGCCGCCTTGTGTCTCTTGTCCGTCTTTCTGTTTTCTGCCGGGTGCATGGCGTACATGACGTACATGGCTATCCCTGCAAGTTGACGTAGACAACCGTCTACTTTTGCAGCAAAGTAGACGAATGTAGACCGAGTGTCAATTCCAAACCGGATTCGCTCAATCCGGCGTATTCAAGCCGGTGTATCCCGGCCTTAACTTTTTTTGCCTGACACCATGGAAGACATTGCCGGCGGCAAACGCAAACTGATCGACGCGGCGCTGCGCCTGGCCGCAGCCAGGCGCAGCTTCGCCGGCCTCGGCCTGCGCGAGCTGGCGCGCGAAGCGGGGCTGAACCCCAATACCTTCTATCGCCACTTCCGCGACATGGAAGACCTGGCGCTGACCGCCGTGGCCGAGGTCGGCAACGAATTGCGGCCCATGCTGCGCGCGGTGCGCTGGGCGGTGGCGCAGGACAACCCCGGCGAGGTCGCCACCCGCGCCTGCGACGCCTTCTTCGCCTACGCCGATGCCCACCCCGACGCCTTCTTTGTCGGCGTGTGCGGCAGTACCGGCCCGCAGCCGGCTCTGCGCGAGGCCGTGCGCCAGGTGCTGGCGGATATCGCCGGCGAGATGGCGGAAGACATCGAGAGGCTGGCGCTCTGCCCGGGCCTGTCGCGCCCCATCGTCGACGACCTCTGCGGCTACGTGGTGTCCTACCTGTTCCACCTGTCGTCGGACTATCTCGAAGATAACGCCAAGGGACGCCGCTCGCGCATCCAGCAATCCAAGCAGCTGATCAGCTGGCTGCTGCGCGGCGCCGCCGAACAGCAGCGGGCGCAGGATCAGCCGGCGCCCGTACCCGCGCCTGCGCGCAAACGCAAGCCGGCGGAGCGCCGGCCGCACTGAGCGCGCCGCCCTTAGTCCACCACCTTGCCGCGCTGCGCCTTGACCTGGCTGCGCTGGCTCTTGCCTTCGAGGCGCCGCATCTTGGAGCCAAAGGTAGGCCGCGTGGGGCGGCGCGTGCGCGGCGGCGTGGCCACGCTGCGCACCAGGTCGTGCAGGCGCTGCACGGCCTCCTCCCGATTCATCTCCAGGCTGCGGTGTTGCTGCGCCTTGATCACCACCACGCCATCGCGCGTGATGCGGTGGTCATGCAACTGCAGCAGCCGCGCCTTGTGCCCTTCCTCCAGCGACGAGGCGCGGACATCGAAACGCAGGTGGACCGCGTTGGACACCTTGTTGATGTTTTGCCCACCCGCGCCTTGCGCGCGGATCGCGGTGATCTCGTATTCGGTGTGGAGGATGGTGATGTCGGGCTGCATGGCACGCATGATAGCAAGGGCCGATGCGGCCCGCTCCCATGCGCTACCCGTGTGCTGCCCATGCGCTAGCGGGCAGACGGCAGCTCGCCCCAGGCCACCAGGATCCGCTGGATGCTGCGCGCGTACGCGTCGCGCTGCCCCGGCGATTCGGAGTGGTAGGCGCCGATGGCGCGCCAGGTGTTGCCATGCCTCACCATCTTTTGCTTTAGCAGCCAGGCGGCGACAAAGACGTTGACGCACGAGTCGGTCAGCGCGCGGCTCGGCACCCCGTGGCGGGCCAGGTCATTGAAATGCACCGAGTTGATCTGCAACTGCCCGACGTCGATCGACCCGTTCGCATTGCGGTTCACCGCGGCGGGATCGCCCTTCGACTCGAACCACGCGATGGCACGCAGCACCGAGGGGTTGACGCCTTGGTAGGTGCCCGCCTGCTCGAAGCAATCCTGCGCGCGGGCCGCGCCATGGAACAGCAATAGCGAAGCCACCAGCAAGCTGCCGGCGAGCGTGCCGGCATGCCCGCGCAGGCCGGCTGCCTTCGGATGGGCGTTAGCGGACACGATTGATGCCCTCGCTTGCCAGACGTTGGCGATGATCTTCAGCCAGCCCGGGCGGAGCCGACTGCTGCAGGGCCAGGTCGAGCTGACGTCCGATCGTGTCCAGGTACACACGCGAGGTGTCCGAAACCACCAGCCGCACTACCGGCGCCAGGCTCTTGCGTTCCGGCGCGGGCAGCGCTTTGGTCCTGGCCCTTGCGGTGTGGCCCACGCGCGGCGCGCTGAGCTCGTCACCGCCGCTCGCGGGCGGCAACATGGCCAGGGTTGGCAGCGGTGGATAAACCTTGTCCGCCGCCGGTGCGGCGGCTGGCAAGGCAGGACGGACATCGGCGCCAGGCTCGGTGGCAAGGACCGGCATGGCCAGCGCCAGGCTGGCGGCAAACAGGATGAGGCGGTGCATCGGCTGCGGCTCCTAGTTGCGGTGTGATTGCGGTGCTATTGCGGCGTTATTGCGATTGCGCCGTCTTGACGGTGACGCTGTATGGCTGGCTCGTGCCGGCCGTCAGGTTCTCGAGGTGAACGGCAGTGGTGCGGTGTGCCGGTACACCTTTCCAGATCGCCTGGTTGAGGTAGGGCAGGTCCTGGCCGAGCGCGGTGACAACGATGGTCGCCGGCTGCTTCTGCCGGGCCGCCAGCGCGCCGGCCTTGGCAAGCACGGCCGCGAGTTGCGCATCGCGCGCACCAAGCGCGTCCGGCGGGATCACGAAGCTAGCAATCGTGCTCTGCGGCGCCGGCGCGTCCGCCGTCGCAGAGGCTGGCAGTTGGGCACAACCCGCCAGCGCGAGCAAGGCTGCCGAGGCGGCCAGCGGCATCGCCAGGCGCTTTGCCCACGCGCCCTGCAGCCGAGAGTGAGCGACGGCCCGGCGCGTCCGTTCGCGAGGCACTTTGTCTGCGATATTGCACATGGAATGACTTCCCGAGGCGTTTGATGCGGGCCATTTACGCATTGGCCCGATCGGGCGAAAAGGCGCAATTAAGGGGAGAAATTGCTTCTGTTTGCGGATTGACAGTGCCTCCCACTGGACAGCCGTTGCGCGCTCAGGTGCGGCCACGCGCCGGTCATGGCACTTTCCGGAAAGACACGTGCTCGACAAGACGCGCGGTGCTAAACCGAAATGCCCCACGCGCCATACAGCGAGCGCCCCCGGAAATCGCCCGCGGCGGTTCCACCGCTGCCCAAATCCTGCCAAGGCGCGCGCAGCTGTATCAACGGCACAACGCGCGCATCACCATGATTGCGCTCAAGGCCCCCGCACCGCGCCCTGGCTTGCCGGCCGCACCAGTAGCAGGCTTGCCACAGCCAGGAGCACGCAACCGACCCCAGTCACCTGAGCCACGCTGACCCGCTCGCCCAGCAACACCACCGCCAGGACGACCGCCGACACTGGCGCAAGCGCCGTAAACAGCGCCGCCTCGCTGCCGCTCGTGCGCGCCGAGCCCGCGTACCACAGCAGGAATCCGCCGACCGTCGGCACGATTGCGTAGTAGATCACCGCAGCCGCCGCCTGCGTGGAAAACACCAAAGTCCACGGCGCCTCGAACACAGCGAACAGCGCGGATGCGACCAGCCCGATGCCGCACATGAGCGCCGATAGCGCGAGTGGCGCAATCGCCTGGTCCAGCCGCCGGTTGAGCAGGATGAACAGCCCCTCGCACACGACGGCTCCCAGGACGAGCGCGTTGCCGAGCAAGGAATGCCCGCTGCCGGCGCCGGAAGGGAAGGCAACCATGACAATCCCTGCCGTGGCCAGCCCGATCGCGAGCATGAGGAAACGATGGGGCCGCTCGCCAAGCAGCAGGATCGCGATCACCGCCGATACCACGGGCAGCGTACCAATGATGACGCCCGCATCCGCGGCGGAGGTCAGCCGCAGACCGGAGATCAGCAGCGTCGTATAACCCACGCTGCCCGCCGCCGCCTGCACCACCAGCGTGATCCGGTCACGCCCGCGCGGCCTGGGCCAAGATGCACCGGTCAGTCGCATTGCGCCCAGCAAGCAAGGCAAGGCAATCGCGAACCGCAGCGCGGTGGCCGTGAACGGCGGCAGGCCGGACGCAATGACTTTGCTGGCAATCACGGTGCTGCCAACCAGCACCATCGCAAGGGTCAGATAGAAATACCCCAGATAGCTTCCCCGCTTGCCCGGCATGCGCAGCCCCCGCCATGGAAAAGCAGCAGGCTAGCCGGGCCGGCACATCGGGTCTTGAACGAAATTGCAGCTCAGCCCACCACGGCCGCATAGGCGCGCGGCGACACGCCGTACTGGCGCACGAACATCCGCGTCATGTGGCTCTGGTCGGCAAAGCCGCTGGCGGCTGCCGCATCGGCCAGGGCCTTGCCCTGCGCAATCAGCGCGCGAGCCAGATGGATGCGTCGCTGCAAGAGGTACGCGTGCGGCGTCAGCCCGGTTGCCTTGGAAAACGCACGCAGCAACTGGAACCGGCTCAGCCCGGCAACCTCGGCTAGTTCGGCCAGCGAGACGGGTGCGGCCGGATCATCGTCGATCAGGCTGCGCGCCCGATCGATCGCCCCCGCCTGTGCCCCCGCCTGCGCGCCTGCGCTGCGCACAAGGCCGGGCTCCGCCACCCGCGCCAGCAGGGCGAGCAGCATCGCTTCGCGCTGCAGATCCGAGCCAGCGCCGGCCGTAGCGAGCAGATAGAGCTGCTGGAAGCAGGCCGCCACCGCCGCATCGCTGACGACCGGGTTGGGGAATTCGCACTGCCTCGTCCTGCCTTCGCTCAGGTCCAGGCTCGCCAGCGCGATGCATGCGGGATCGAAGTAAAGCATCCGCCACGAACGCCCGGCGTCGCCGATGGGCATGCCATCGTGCACCTCGCCCGGGTTGACCATGATCATGTCGCCCGGGCCCGCTTCGACCATGCCGCGCCCGCTGTGCGACCTGTGCGCACCCTGCCAGATCACGCCGATGCCAAATTGCTCGTGGGTATGCCGCGCAAAGGTGTGGCGCGTGCTCGCCTCGACGGCCTCCACGCCAGGCATCGCGCAGCGAAGGATCCTGAACTGTCCTGAGCGCATTCCGTGCTTCCCATTCCGTTCTCTCTTTTGCGCGACGATATACTCACCCTTCAGCTTTGCGCTACCCCCCGGTTCTGACATGGAACACATCCACTTCCGGTCTGCAGTCTTGGCCGATCTTCCCGCCATCGTGGCATTGCTGGCGGACGATGCGCTTGGCAGCCGGCGAGAGATTGTCAGCACGCCCGTGGACGAAAAGTACGTTACCGCCTTCCACGCCATCGCCGCGGACCCGAATCAGCGTCTCGTGGTCGCCGTGGATGGCGACACGGTCATCGGCACGCTGCAATTGTCGTTCATACCCGGCATCGCCCGCGCAGGTGCATGGCGCGGGCAAATCGAAGCGGTTCGCATCGCGGCGCCGTTTCGCAGCGCAGGGTTCGGCCGGGAAATGTTCGACTGGGCGATCTCGGAATGCCGGTCCCGCGGATGCGCCATCGTGCAACTCACCACCGACAAGGGCCGTGCGGATGCGCACCGGTTCTACGAAAGGCTTGGCTTTGTTGCCAGCCACGAAGGCTACAAGCTGATCCTCTAGGCCGGCCAAAAACGGGAGGCAGGAAAACGGGGATGTTGGGGGTGATGTGGCAAGAACTGCCAAGGAAAATCTTGGTGCGCCATACAGGACGTGGCTGGGCACTGGGAGGAAATTGTGCTTTGGCCGGCGCCGAACAAGAAAGGGCGTTCGTAGTGGAATACGCGGGTGGCCTAAAACTACTAGACGCAGGTCGCATGCACAGGCGCATGTATATGTAACGATTACATATCATGCGCCTACAACGCAGATGCTGTCGATTTTTACGTTGTAATCATGGATGCATCGTCACTTTAGGCTGCAATCAGTCATGGTCCCGAGGCTCGCGCGGCCTGTCCGAGTCCTGGCTCTAAAGTGACTTGATAACGGCCACCACTAGTGCGCGCAGCGTCCGCCACCCTGGCGATGTCTATGCTGCGAT
This sequence comes from Cupriavidus basilensis, assembly GCF_008801925.2. Lineage (NCBI taxonomy): Bacteria > Pseudomonadati > Pseudomonadota > Betaproteobacteria > Burkholderiales > Burkholderiaceae > Cupriavidus > Cupriavidus basilensis. The sequence continues at coordinate 4,272,453 of NZ_CP062803.1, forward strand.
ATCAGCTGGGCGCTCCGTAAAACGGCGCGCATGCACCCTTCGGCCCTCCTTACCTTCTCGCGGAAACCAGATGTTGTTTCCCCGCACTAAATTCTCGCCAGCGAGGAAAGACATGAGGTTGTGTACAAAATATCCAGGCGCCATCTGCTCGACCTCATAATGGTGCCAATGCCGGTAGTGGGCTTGCCCAGATTCAGGATGTGTCGGCCAGTATTTTATGAACGTTGATGGACCAATCGAGACGTGATTGACAATACGACTCTCTTGCCCCTGTGCTGCTGCGTCTATGTGTTCTAGCAACGTGCCGGGAGTCCCATTACCTTCGAATGCGAAAATACCTGAGAAGAGTCGCTTCTCTGTCTCGTACCGGCGAACCAAACCACAATTATCGGCAAGTTTGACAGTTGCCTGTCGAAATCCCGTTGAGTTCAAACTCGATTTCACTTCGATTATTCCCACACATGCCGCCGGCGGAACGAAAACGAGGTCGCCGCCCTTGTAGAGTACGGGAAGCGTATTGTCATAAATCAGCACATCAATTTGCGTAGATGGCCCGCTGTCCGTGACCACAAATCCTGACGCCACCGAATAATTTGATGGCAAGGTTCGCGAAATTAGCGCACGCAAAACGGACTCCTTCCAGGCGCCATCCGTTGCCCAGTGGCGGTCTTCTATAAGGTGTCTTACTCTATTTTTAAGAGCATTGCACTCTTCTGTAATCGACTGCAAATAGGACGTAATGTCGATAGGCATGCGACCCTCCAATTCCCACGCTATTTATCTGGCTTAATCGATGGCTCGCGTTACAGGTTTTGCAACGATAAAAACATCCTTCTCCGGTTTATAGATTGGCGTCGTTTCTCGAAGGATGGCGAGCGGCATTGCGAACAGCGTTGCAAAGACCGAAGTTGACTCCGGAGGAATCGTGAGCGTCATGAAGTGTTTGGTTGTGATGCTCACACGACCGTTAGAATCTACCGCTCGCACAAGAGCGAAGAGCATTAAAGGCAGATTCGAGCGTTGGTCAATTGCCAACCCGCTCCGACCGCCAAGGTAAATCGTAAGCGAGCAAGGGGTTGCCGCGCGGGGTGGCAGAGGCAGGGGGGACCATTGGGTCTCGCCAATAATAAAGCCGGCCTCATGTTCACCGTGCGATGCCAAAAACGATAGCGATGTAATAGTCACCGGATTTGAGCGTGCGTTATTGAATACTCCGCTAATCAACAGATTATCCGATTCGCGCTCAAACTTGAAATCGTGGAAAGTCAGAGATACGTCGTGCGTGCTCGCGGGAGCGGAGCGTATGTTGCGATTGTCCGAATTCAACAGTTTATCCTTGAGACTGTCAAAGATGGCCTTCCGGCAAGCGTTTCTGCTTTGCTGAGCGGCAAGAAGGTCTTTCTGTAGTAGGCCGGCGTAGTCCTCGCTCCGATACGTTGCAGCTCCACCGAAGCCCGCATCGGCCGCAGCCTTGATTGCGCCAGCGAGCTTCGCTTTCACTTCCCCGGACATCTCCCAAGACTGTTGTGAGCCCTTAAGGGGAACCTCGTCACACATCGCGTTGGCAAATTCTCTGATTTGGTCCAACGCTTCCTTGGTCGTGTTGCTAGCAGCTGCATGCCCCGCCAAGGATAAACAAGTCAGTGCAAGCGCAAGCAGGTAACGACTCATCTGGGTAAGCGAAACTGAGTAGGCCATGATGTTAGTGTGACTTAAGGTCGACTCGCAGAATATCAATTCCACCGCGCGGGCGCAATGCACCACCCTGGTGGCGGCCTCAGTCCTGAATTTTGGCGTCAGATGTCCTGGTATAAAGTCCTGGGACGAGCGCTCAGCTCGATGCGGCACGGGAAGCAACAATCAACGAGGAGCCGGCCAGGGTAATTCGGCAGTTCGTTTCTCTTAGCGCGACCCAATATGCGGCGAATCGATGTACATACACGACGGCCGGAAAGAATTCCCCGGAAGGCTTGTCGGCGGGTGTGAGGAACACCCCGCCGAGCATGTCTACTCGTTCGACAGGTACAAACCGGTCGGCCTTCGAAGTGCCCAATAGGGCCCACACTCAATTGTGTGGCGCTGTTAGCCGCTCGGTTCAATAAGCTTCTCTAGCAGCGAGACAGTGCGTCTTGCATTCTCCAGCGCACCCTCAAGCCCAACCTCCGCATGATGTCGACCGTGCACCGCTTCTGCCAGTTGGCGGAGGCAGTAATTGATGAGGTGAGTTGGCGCGCCGAGCTTTCCGGACTCGTATCTGGAAAGGCAGGACTTGTTGATGCGCAGGGAGGCTGCGAATTCTGCTTGCGTGCTCTTGCCGCGCGCCCAGCGAATAAGTTCGCCCTGAGTTTCGGGAGGAAACATTCAACGTTGATGCTACAATGACATTAAGATGCTATAATAGCATCTTCGGACGAGCATGTCGCCTATACTTCGTCTCGAGACTTTTAGAGGTTCCTGATGGCCCGTTCCGACCAAGTGAAGGCACTGCTGCGCGCATACGCTGGTGACAATCACGAGCATTTCTTCGCGGTTGCCATGCAAATGGCCGCGGACGAAGCACATCGTGGACACACCAAGCTCGCTGCTGAGCTGCGCGACCTAGTCGACGCGGCGAAGGCTGGCAGGGTCTCGGCGGGCGGGGCGGCCCGCAGCAAAGTTAGTCAGCGCCCAATTCCCCTCGCGCAGCCGAAGGGCGAGCTGTCGGAACTGTTGAGCGTCCAGTATCCGCACGAGCACCTGCAACACATGGTGTTACCGGATGCGGTCCGAAACAAGCTCAACCGCGTTTTGCGCGAGCAGCGGCATCACGAGCAACTGCGCACGTACGGACTGAGTCCGCGTCGCAAACTCTTACTCGTCGGGCCTCCAGGTACAGGTAAGACGATGACCGCTGCGGTTCTCGCTGGCGAGTTGCGACTTCCGCTGTTTACGGCGCGGTTCGACAGTCTCATCACCAAGTTCATGGGCGAGAGCGCATCGAAGCTGCGCCTCGTTTTCGACGCGCTAAAGATGACGCGGGGCGTGTACTTCTTCGACGAATTTGATTCGTTGGGTCTGCAACGAGGAAGCCAGCACGACGTCGCCGAAATGCGCCGGACCTTAAATATGTTCCTGCAACTGATTGAGCAGGACACATCAGAAAGCTTGATTATCGCCGCCACGAACCACGGCAAGGACCTAGATGCAGCGTTGTTCCGTCGTTTTGATGACGTCGTGAAATATGAATCGCCGGACGAACTGCAGATTGAAGCACTATTGAGAAACAGCTTGGGAACGTTTGTCGCGCCCGACATCGACTTTCAGCGTCTTGCGCTTATCGGCATGGGCGAGTCACACGCCGACATCGTCAAAGCTTGCCTCGACGCGCTCAAAGACGCGGTCATGGAGGGGCAGGAAAAGATAAGCGAATCAAGCGTCGCGCGACACTTGGAAGAGCGCTCGCTCGGACGCAAGCTGCATCCATAGCACCTAAAATCTTGCTGTAGACTCCAAGCCTATAAAAATAAATCAAGGGCTTGAGAGAATGGCAGACGAACTTCGAAGTCACCTGTCCATCGACGGGCACGTTTCAACGCTTGCCTTCCGGTCGCCGCTATCGGTACAACGTGATGCGGTGCCGCAAAGAGACAGGGGGGCGCATGGCCGACGACTGCTCGGTCAGCTCCAGGAGCTGACTGATAGCATCGTGGCCTTTGAGGAGGCGCGGGAAGCTTTAGGCCTGCCCGAGCGCCGCGGAATGTCAATTGCCGTCGAATTTAGCCCTCGAGGGGCATTCGACTACGGTTCCGTTGAATGGAAACGTGATGGCATCGAATTGCTGACGGTCCTTGCGCACGTCAACTCAGACGTGGCAGTCTTGCATGTACCGGATGGCAAGCTCTCTGCCTTCGTCAAACGGGTCACCGAGTACATCGAACTCAACAACCCGAAAGGCACTGCGCCCAAGAATGCGTCACTTGTTAATGCAATTGACAACATTCGGCGCGCCGCATTCGCCGAGCTTTGGACTGACACAGCCGAACCACCCGACGACATACAGCCCCATTGGTTTCAGATTTGGCTGCGGCACACAAGCGGCTCCACTGCCGAGGTGGTTGACCAATTCCGCGAACAGGCGGTGAAGGTCGAAATCCAGGTTGAGCCAGGTTATGTAAGTTTTCCAGGCCGTGTGGTCGTCGCCGCACTGGGAACTAGGGCTGCTCTCGAGCATGCAGCTGAACTGCTCGACCTTGTGGCAGAAATCAGACTCATTGAGCCCAATGCGGAATTCTTCCTTAGCGAACTGACGCCTGCTGAGCAGGCTGACTGGATTCAGGATTTGCTGGACCGCACGACGTTCACCGTCGGTGACGACGTGCCCCATGTCTGCATTCTCGATACTGGCATTAACCGTGGGCACCCGTTGCTCGGTCCTGCTCTGGACGTAACGGACACCCATACGTACGACCCGGCTTGGCATAAGGACGACCATGCTGGTCATGGAAGCGAAATGGCTGGGATAGCACTATACGGTGACCTCACTGTTGCGCTGAATACACAGGAAGAACTCGAAATTCCCCACCGCCTCGAGTCCGTCAAAATTCTGCCGCCAGAGGGTCAAACACCGCCGAGGCTTTGGGGCGCCATCACTGCAGAGTCGGTTGGGCGGGTTGAGGTTGAAGCAGCCGACCGGCCACGAGTGTTTGCAATGATGACGACATCCGTCGGTCATCTCCTCGGAGCACCTTCGGAGTGGTCTGCGACAATTGACCAGCTAGCCTTTGGGCGCGCTCCCGTTGATATTACTGACCTTGATAGCGATGACGACGACGCTCCATGGGTTTCCCGCCTTTTTGTCCTATCGGCCGGCAATGTCGAATGGCAGTACTGGAATGAATATCCGGAAACGAACGCCCGAAGTCCGGTCCAGAATCCAGGCCAGTCGTGGAACGCCCTTACGGTAGGCGCTGCCACTACGCTGACCCAAATCGATACGAAGAAGTATGGGACACTTACTGCCATTGCTGCTTCAGGTCACTTGTCGCCAGCGTCAACAACGTCAGTGCTCTGGACGCGTTCAGCGTGGCCGTTTAAGCCCGATGTCGTCGCAGAGGGTGGCAACGGTTCGCTCGATGGCGGCATCCATGTCACCGTCGGTCCGGAGTCGCTTCGAGTATTGACCACCTCGAGCGACCCGACGGGCGAACCATTTGCAGCGTCGGGTGACACCAGCGCGGCGGCAGCGGAAGTGGCAAGAATTTGCGCGTACCTCCGGGCAAGGTATCCACAATACTGGCCGGAAACGATTCGGGGCCTCATCGTTCACGGGGCAGACCATACCGAGGCCATGCGCGCCACCTTACCGGATGAAACTAAACGTGCGGACAAGGAGCAACTGCTTCGCACCTTCGGTTACGGAATGGTAAACGCTGCACAGTCGGAATACTCGACTGCGCACAGACCGACGTTGGTTATACAACGGCAGTTCAACCCGTATCATCAGAAGGAGAATGGCAGCATCGTACTCGGTGAAATGCAGCTTCACGACCTGCCATGGCCGGTCGAAGAACTGCAGCGACTGGGGGCTGCACAAGTCGAACTCCGTATCACACTCTCCTACTTCGTCGAGCCGAATCCGAGTTCGCGTGGCTGGCAGAGCAAATTTCGCTACCAGTCTTATGCGCTGCGCTTCGCTGTCAAAGCGGCGACGGAAGATGACGACCAGTTCAAGCGCCGAATTAACAAGCTGGAACGCGTTCCCGAGGAAGACGCCGCGTTCAACGACCCGGACGTCGGGCAGTGGAGGTATGGTGCTCAGCTGCGTGCCCGCGGTTCGCTGCACTCGGACATTTGGACTGGAACTGCCGCGCAGCTTGGCTCAAAATCCAAGATAGCAGTGTTTCCGGTCGGCGGATGGTGGAAGGACTGGAAGGAGGCGAAGCAGTACGACTCCGAAGCGAGGTACTCCCTAATTGTATCTCTACGGGCCAGCGACGACATAGACACGGACATCTATGCACCAATCGCCGCCATCGTCGAGCAGGAGGCCGTGATTGCTGTTGATGTTGATGTCGGCTCTACAGACGCAGACCTTGCGTAGCGACGAACGCTTCAAATAGCCTGCAAAGCAATTGCGTTCAGTCGGTGCACGATTTGCCTACTACTGTGCGCGAGGCGGGATGCCATCTATTCACTCCATTCCAGGCAATTTTTCCGAGTGACCAATGCCTATTGACCTGTTTGCAGACCTCGGTCGGCCGAACTCTGAGTTGCATCCACAGTTCGTAGCCCTCAGGGACCTCCCTGGCTATGCGCCCGCTAGAGGATTGATTCGAGAACTGCAGGAGCACTTTGTTGACGCGGACGGAAACTTTGTCGAACAGTTTCAAACTTTCGCGTTTGATGCAAGAACCTTTGAGTTCTACCTAGCCGCAATGTTTAAGGCGATAGGACACGAAATTGACCGTAGCGTTGACAGGCCCGACTTTCTCATCAGCAAGAACGGAGTTACGGCGGCAGTAGAGGCTGTGACTGCCAACCCGCCCCCTGGGAAAGGCATACAGCCGTACTCCGCACTCGTGAAAGACTTATCACCTGATGAAGTAGTTCAACATTTTGAAAACACGGTACCCATCCGTCTTGGCAGCCCGCTATTTTCAAAGTTGAAGAAGCAGTACTGGTTACTCCCCCACGTGGCTGGTCGCCCATTAGTTTTGGCAATCCAGGACTTTCACACGGCGGGGTCCCTAATGTCCTCTAGTGCTCCTCTGATGCGCTACCTGTACGGACTCGGACACCAATGGTGGCACGACGCAAGTGGGAAACTCGTCATTGAAGGATACGAACTGGTTGAGCACCAGCTAGGTACAAAAAAGATACCCTCTGGATTTTTTTTCCAACCGGACGCAGAGTACATATCAGCGGTACTGTTCTGCAACAGTGGAACCATCCCTAAGTTCAACAGGATGGGGCACCAAGGGAAGTACCAAACTAAAGGTGTACGTATGCTCCGTTGTGGAACGTGTTACCGCCACGACCCTAATGCGACGATGCCAAAACCTTTCGTATACGAAGTAGGTTCCCCCGATAGAGAGCCAGAAACGTGGGCCGAAGGTACGGTCTTGCTTCGAAATCCCAATGCCTTGCACCCCTTGCCTAGCGAATGGCTCGGTGCCTCAGCCGAAGAAAACCTAGTCGACGGAACCGTTGTCACGACATTTGCAGAGCCATTCCTCCCGTATATGTCAATGACGAAGATATTCCATGGCGCGTCCAGAGGTGACTTGCGGAAAGAGGCTGAGAAGCTGGCCAAGGCTTTGCTATCCATTTTTCCCTCGTGACTGTTCGCGACGGATTCCACCAAATCGACTCGCACGTAACTGCATTCGCGTTTCTCGGTGTTCCCGCCGCATCGACATACCGGACGGGTGGGCTGCCAGACCCGGGAATACCGCCGCCCACAATGTAGAATCTGAACACCTTCTGTACCGTCGCCGGAAGCCGTGCGCAAAAGCACAACTTCCGAGCGGCGGCCATCGTAGAACGAGTAAGAGGCATAGGCCCCGAATCAATGAATCACCAAGCGCTATCTTCTTTCATCTGGTCCGTCGCCGACCTGCTGCGCGGCGACTACAAGCAATCCGAGTATGGCCGTGTCATTCTGCCTTTCACGGTGCTCCGCCGATTGGACTGCGTGCTTGAATCCACAAAAATGGCGGTCTTGGCTGAATTCGACGCCAAGACCAAGGCTGGCCTGAATCCGGCCCCCTTTCTCACCCGTAAGGCTGGGCAGTCGTTCTACAACACCTCCCCGCTGGACCTGGTCAAGCTGCTGGGGGACCAGGACCACATCCGGCAGAACCTGTACGCCTACATCCAGGCCTTCTCGCCAGCCGCGCGCGATATCTTCGAGCGCTTCGATTTCCACACCCAGGTCGAGCGGCTCGCCAAGGCCAACCTGCTCTATCTGGTCACCGAGAAGTTCGCCAATATCGACCTGCACCCCACCACGGTGGACAACGCCCAGATGGGACTGGTCTTCGAAGAGCTGATTCGCAAGTTCGCCGAAATCTCGAACGAGACCGCCGGGGAGCACTTCACCCCGCGCGAGGTCATCCGGTTGATGGTCAACCTGCTGTTCATCGAGGATGACGATGTGCTCACGACAGGCAATGCCGTGGTGCGTACCATCTACGACCCCACGGCAGGCACCGGCGGCATGTTGTCGGTGGCGGGCGAATACCTGCTGGAGCACAACCCGGCCGCCCGCCTGACCATGTTTGGCCAGGAACTCAACGACGAGTCCTACGCCATCTGCAAGGCGGACATGCTCATCAAGGGCCAGGACGTCGCCAACATCGTCGCGGGCAACACGCTGTCGGAGGATGGCCACGGCGGCAGCAAGTTCGACTACATGCTCTCCAATCCCCCATTTGGTGTCGAGTGGAAGAAGGTCGAGAAAGCGGTGCGCCAAGAGCATGAGCAGAAAGGCTTCGACGGGCGCTTTGGGCCCGGCCTGCCACGCGTGTCCGATGGCTCAATGCTGTTCCTCATGCACCTGCTTTCGAAGATGCGTCCCGCCCAGGAAGGTGGCAGCCGCTTCGGCATCGTGCTGAATGGCTCCCCGCTGTTCACCGGCGGAGCTGGCAGCGGCGAGAGCGAAATCCGCCGCTACGTGCTGGAGAACGACCTGGTTGAAGCCATTATCGGTCTGCCGACCGATATGTTCTACAACACGGGAATTTCCACCTACGTGTGGATTCTGTCGAACAAGAAGCCGGATGACCGCAAGGGCTACGTCCAGCTCATCGACGCCTCGAGCTTCTGGCAGAAGATGCGCAAGAGCCTGGGTAGCAAGCGCAAGGAAATGAGCGACGAGCATATCGACATGGTGACTCGGCTTTTTGGCGGTTTCCTTGAGGCGGAGCTCGCCACAGTACTGGACGCTGAAGGCAAGGAAGTCGGTCGTTATGTAGTGGCCGCCACAGCAAACACGCCTGATGCACCTGCTGGCGGCCAGGTCAAACTGGTGCCTATCTCTCGCATCTTCAAGAACGCAGACTTCGGCTATACCACCATCACTGTCGAACGCCCGCTGCGAGACGAGCAGGGCCAGGTGTTGCTGGGTGTCAAAGGCAAACAAAAGGGCAAGCCGCAGGCGGATAGCGCATTGCGCGATACTGAGAATGTGTCGCTCACCGATAACATCGCCGCCTACTTCAAGCGCGAGGTGCTGCCGCACGCACCGGATTCCTGGATAGACGAAGAAAAGAGCAAGGTTGGCTACGAGATTCCGTTCAATCGGCACTTCTACGTGTTTGAGCCGCCGCGCGACTTGCACACCATCGATGAAGAGCTGAAAGCCGTGTCGGCCAACATCATGAGGATGCTCGAGGAGTTGTCGGAATGAGCTTGCCGAGATATCCGAAGTACAAGGACAGCAGGTTCGAGTGGCTAGGGGAGGTGCCGGCGCATTGGGTGTGCGTCCGTCTCGCCACGCTTTTCCGTGAGGTGAACGAGCCTGGGAATGATGACATGCCTGTCCTGAGCGTTTCTATTCACGATGGAGTCTCTGATAGAGAGCTTGACGAAAATGAGCTGGAAAGGAAGGTTACGAGGAGTGATGACCGCGCAAAATACAAAGCTGTAGCTCCGGGAGACCTCACCTACAACATGATGAGGGCATGGCAGGGCGGATTCGGCACGGTCACCGTATACGGGATGGTGAGTCCGGCCTATGTCGTCGCTCGTCCGATGCGGGACTTCCTGACGTCCCACATCGAAATGCTCCTGCGAACACCGATGGCTATATCGGAAATAAGGAGGTATTCGCGAGGAATTACGGACTTTCGCCTTCGTCTGTACTGGGAGGACTTTAAAGGTCTCCAGATAGCCCTGCCTCCTCTGGCAGAGCAATTAGCTATCGCCTCCTTCCTTGGCCGCGAAACCGACAAGATTGACTCGCTGATTGCCGAGCAGGAAATGCTCCTCGCCCTGCTGGCAGAAAAGCGCCAGGCGACCATCTCCCATGTGGTCACGCGGGGCCTGAATCCCAACGTGACGATGAAGGATTCCGGCGTGGCGTGGCTGGGTGAGGTACCGGCACATTGGGAGGTCACACGGCTCAAGTTTGTCGCGTCAGTTCAAACTGGGATTGCGAAGGGCAAGGACACGACAGGCAAGGCAACCATCACTGTGCCTTATCTCCGCGTGGCCAATGTTCAGGATGGATTCCTGGCATTGGACGACATCGCCATGATAGACATCGAGCCAGAACAATTGGAGAGGTATCGGCTACTACCTGGAGACGTGCTAATGAATGAGGGCGGCGACTTCGACAAATTGGGGCGTGGCGCTATCTGGTATGGTGAAATTCACGACTGCATTCACCAGAATCATGTTTTTGCCGTTCGTCCTCACGGTGTGGACGCGCGCTGGCTCAATCAAATCACAAGCTCACAGTACGCGCAGTTCTATTTCATGGGGCGCTCCAAACAGAGTACCAACTTGGCTTCCATATCGTCGTCAAACATCATGGAACTGCCCGTGCTAATCCCCCCTCCCGAAGAGCAGGGGACCATATTGACGTTCATCGACGCCGAAACCGCCAAACTCGACAATCTTAAAGCCGCAGCCATACACACCATCGAGTTGCTCAAGGAGCGCCGCAGCGCCTTGATTGCAGCCGCCGTCACCGGCAAAATCGATGTGCGCGAGGCAGTGCCGGAGGAGTTGGCCGCATGAGCGACATCCAATTGTTCCGGCTGTCCAATGGCAGCGCGAGCGAGCTGCCCAGCCGCGCCGCCACGTTGGAGCGCCACTTGCAAGGCCTCATCGAAGCGCAAATGCCGACCTTCCTCGGCGTGCGCTTCCTGGCCAGCGAATACGCGACAGGCAAGACCCACAAGGGCCGTATCGATTCGCTGGGTCTGGATGAGAACGGCTGCCCGGTCATCATCGAGTACAAGCGCCACAGCAACGAGAATGTCATCAACCAGGGACTGTTCTATTTGGATTGGCTGCTGGACCATCAGGCGGAGTTCCGCTGGTTGGTGATGGAAAAGCTTGGCAAGGACGTGGCCGAGCAAATCGAGTGGGCGGGCACGCGCCTGCTGTGCATCGCCGCCGACTTCACGCGCTACGACCAGCACGCCGTGCAGCAGATTCCGCGCAATATCGAGCTGATTCGCTACAAGCTGTTCGGCGACGACCTGCTGTTGCTGGAACTGGTGAACGCCCAGAGCGTCCCCGACGCTACGGTGGTCAAGCCGGCGCCAGCCGAAGCATCCACCGAGCCTGAAAAACCAAAACCGGCAAGCAAAGACAAGTCTCTGGAAGAGCAGCTTGCGCTGGCCACACCGGAGATTCGCGAGTTGTACTCGCAAACGACCAGCTTCCTGACTGCGCTGGGTGACGACGTGCAGGAAAAGCGCCTGAAACTCTATACCGCCTTCCGGCGCCTGAAGAACTTCGCCTGCGTGATTGCCTACCCGAATCGCCTACTCATCACGCTCAAGCTCGACCCGGCCTCGGTTGCGCTTGAGGAAGGCTTCAGTCGCGATGTCAGCCAGGTCGGCCACTGGGGCACCGGCGACCTCGAGTTGACCCTCCATAGACTGGCGGACCTCGAACGAGCCAAACCGCTGATAGAGCGCAGTTACGCAGAAGGCTAAGAGGCGCCCCTCGCCTGCCCATCCAAAAATAATATCGAATGCATACGGGTCAAGCATGAGCAACCTGCACCAGGAACACCACTTCGAAGCAGAAATCTGCCAGTCCCTGGCAGCTAGCGGTTGGTTCTATGCTGAAGGCGATGCGGCTTACTATGACCGCGCCAACGCACTTTTCCTACCCGACCTGCTAGCTTGGATTGAGGCGACCCAGCCCGACACCTGGCAACGCCTGACTAAGACCCATGGGCCGGCCCTCAAGGAACGCCTGGCTGAGCGGGTACGTAAGAGCCTGAACGAGCGCGGGACGCTGGATGTGCTCCGCCGTGGCGTCGAAATGCTGGGGCTGAAGGCGCCACTATCGCTGGTGCAGTTCAAGCCCGCCCTGGCCATCAACCCGGTCATCCAGCAGCACTACACCGCCAACCGGCTGCGAGTGGTGCGTCAAGTACGGCACTCGCTGAACCATCCGCAAGACGCGCTGGACCTGGTGCTGTTCGTCAACGGCATTCCGGTCGCCACTGCCGAGCTGAAGTCGGACTTCACGCAAAGCGTGCAGGATGCTGTGGACCAATACCGCTTCGACCGGCATCCCCAGCCCAAGGGCGGGCAAGCAGAGCCGGTGCTGAGCTTCCCAGGCGGGGCGCTGGTGCACTTCGCCGTGAGCCAGACTGAGGTCACGATGACCACCCGTCTGGCTGGTCCGGCCACACATTTCCTGCCGTTCAACCGAGGCAACGCAGGCGCGGCGGGCAATGCCCCGAACCCCAATGGCTTCACCACTGCCTACCTGTGGGACGAGGTGTGGGCGCGTGAGAGCTGGCTCGACATCCTGCACCGCTACCTGATTGGCAAGCGCGACGAGAAGAAGCAGCCAAAGACCGTCATCTTCCCGCGTTATCACCAGCTCGATGCGACACGCAAGCTAGTGGCCGATGTACTGGCGCAAGGCCCTGGCCAGCGTTACCTGATTCAGCATTCGGCGGGCTCGGGCAAGACCAATTCAATTGCCTGGACGGCACACTTCCTCGCCGACCTGCACAACGCCGAACACCAGAAGATGTTCGACAGCGTGCTGGTGGTGTCGGACCGCACAGTGCTGGACGCGCAGCTGCAGGAAGCCATCTTCGATTTCGAGCGTACCACCGGCGTGGTGGCCACCATCACCAACGAGCACGGCAGCAAGAGCGCGCAACTGGGCCAAGCGCTCAAGGATGGCAAGAAAATCATCGTCTGCACCATCCAGACCTTTCCGTTCGCCTTGCAGGCGGTGCAGGAGCTGGCGGCGACCGAGGGCAAGCGCTTCGCCGTCATCGCCGATGAAGCCCACAGCTCGCAGACCGGCGAGGCGGCGGCCAAGCTCAAGCAATTGCTGTCGGCCGAAGAATGGGCCGAGCTGCAGGATGGCGGTGAAATCGACACCGAGGTCCTGTTGGCCGCCCAAATGGAGGCGCGCACCGGCGCCAAGGGTCTGACCTACGTGGCTTTCACGGCCACGCCCAAGCTGAAGACGTTGGAGTTGTTCGGCCGGCCCGGCCCCGACGGGCTACCGCAGCCCTTCCATGTGTATTCGATGCGCCAGGCCATCGAGGAAGGCTTCATCCTCGATGTGCTGAAGAACTACACGACCTATAAGCTCGCGTTTAGGCTGGCCCACGACGGCCAAGAATACGACGAAAAGCAGGTCGAGCGCAGTACCGCGATGAAGGGCATCATGCAGTGGGTCCGGCTGCACCCGTACAACATCGCGCAGAAGGTACAAATCGTCGTCGAGCACTACCGCGAGAACGTACAGCCACTCTTGGAGGGCAAAGCGAAAGCCATGGTCGTCGTGGCCAGCCGCAAGGAGGCGGTGCGCTGGCAAAAGGCCATTCGCGCCTATATCGGAAAGCAGAACTATCCGCTGGGCGTGCTGGTGGCGTTCTCTGGCGAAATCGACGACCCTGAGAGCTATCCGGCGCCGGTGACCGAGACCAGCAAGGAACTGAATCCCGGCCTAAAGGGGCGCGACATCCGCGATGCGTTCGCCGAGCCCGAGTATCACCTGCTGCTCGTCGCCAACAAGTTCCAAACTGGCTTTGACCAGCCCTTGCTGTGCGGCATGTACGTGGACAAGATGCTCGGCGGCATCCAAGCCGTACAGACGCTGTCGCGCTTGAATCGCGCCCACCCTGGTAAGGACACCACCTACATCCTCGACTTCGTCAACGACGCCGGCGAAATCCTCAAGGTGTTCAAGACCTACTACGAGACCGCCCAACTGGAGGCCACGACCGACCCGCATCACGTCTACGACCTGCGCGCCAAGCTCGATGCCACCGGCCACTACGACGACTTCGAGGTGGACCGCGTGACAAAGGTCGAACTAGACCCGAAGGGAACGCAGGCGCAGCTAAGTACTGCCATCGCGCCAGTGGCCGACCGCTTGCTCAAGCGCTACAAGGCTGCACAACAGGACAAGGTTACTGCCGAGGCGCAGCGCGATGACAGGGCTGCCCAGGCGGCCAAGGACACGCTCGATGCGCTGGTCCTGTTCAAGAACGACATGGGTGCGTTTGTGCGCCTCTACGCGTTCCTATCGCAGATTTTCGACTACGGCAATACCGATATCGAAAGGCGCTTCCTGTTCTACAAGCGCCTCATTCCGCTGCTGGAGTTCGGCCGCGACCGCGATACCGTCGACCTGTCCAAGGTGGTGCTGACCCACCACAGCCTGAGGAACACCGGGCGCCAGCCGTTGAGACTGAATCATGGCGAAGCCCCCAAGCTGCCGCCGATGGACGCCGTCGGCAGCGGAGCCGTGCAGGACAAGCAGAAGGCCTTCCTTGAGGAAATCATCCAGAAGGTCAATGGCCTCTTCGAGGGCGACCTGACCGATGACGACCAGCTCGTATATGTGAACGGCGTGCTCAAAGGCAAGTTGCTGGAGAACGAGACGCTCATGCAGCAGGCCATGAGCAACAGCAAGGAGCAGTTCGCCAACTCACCCGACCTGAAGGACGCGCTTATGCATGCCATCATGGACGCGCTCGACGCCCACAATACGATGAGCACACAGGCGCTGGGTTCGGAACGAGTGCGCGAAGGGCTCAAAGAGATTCTGCTTGGACCAGCCCAGCTTTACGAAGCCCTAAGGCAGCGCTCGACCGCGAATCGCCCAAGCGCTATGTAAATCTAAGTGGAACTGGTCGCAGAACTGCCTTGTTTCTCGCAACCATCTATTTCGGGCGGCAATTCTGCCTACTGAAGCCTTTCTCAGGAATCCGGCCTTATAGGGGAGCCTACTCTAGCTAGGCTCGCGTCCATCTCTTGGGCAACTTGAAGCGCCCAAGCGCGCCAACGCTCGTATTCGTCTGCGTTTGCCAGTTGCCCTCCCGATTCGACCCGTGCATCAAGCGATGCCACGTATCGCCGCAGCAAGTCAGCTCTCTGCCAGTTCTCAGCTTCTGCAACAAGAGCCACGCGCCGAGCGCGTTCCTCCTCAGCAAGGCGCTCCACCTCCTTCCGCTTTTTCTCTTCCTCTTCACGACACGCCTGCTGTTCGGCATACACTCGTTTCTGTTCTGCCCACCTTGCGATAGCCGCCTGTGAACACTCGTAACGGCGCGCCATGGCTCGAGCAATCTCTTCCATTCGGTCTTGCAGCGGCTGGCCAGGCCGGTCAACAACTTCTGTATGTCCGAGACCTTGTTGCTCGACAAAAACGGCGAGGCGACCGGTGGGCAGTAGCCGCCTAATCTGCCTAGTCGATTTGTCCCAACTGTTCACCTCCGAACGGGAGCCAACCTCGAACTTCTCGCTGACCCGAACTGCTATATGTGCCTGCGCTTTAGCGAACTGAATTCGGGAACCGTCATCGCTTGTCCGCACTTCGTAGCCTTCCTTTTCCGCGCGCTCACAGAGCATGTTCAGGATGGCGAGTCCACGCCGGTAGTGCTTGAGGGAGAGGCGAACGGGAGACTTACGGTGGCGTCCGCCTAGCAGTTGCCCGGCATCGCAAAAATACTCCCAGCCTCCCCAAATCCGCTCGCGCGACGGATATTGCCTGCCAGGATGCGCTTGCTCCCAATCGTGCTTCGTCTTTAGTTGAGCGGCATTCTTTGCTTCGGCCTCTAACTCAGACCGCACCTTGCTCAGTACGGCATGCCAGTGCTTAGGCTCAGGAAGCTCGACGAAGGCCGGCTGCGGCTCGCTCGGCCGCTCCGGCAGTTGTGCCCCATCATCAAGATTCGGCGGGACTTTGCGTGGGCGTCCCACCTTCTTTGCCCGTGTTTCGCGCTCCACCATCTCAAGCAGTGGCGGTTGAGTTACGGAATATCCCGATTCCAGCTGCATCCAATGCCCCCTGGGCGGCACGGGCACCTGCAGCTTGTCGCACAGCTTCCGAATTGCCGCGCCGGGTATCCCATATTTGGGCTCAAGCCGACTCATCGGCGTCGCCCATACATCCTCATATAGTGCAGTTCGGTCTACGGATGTTGGCTGCTGAGGTTTAGCTTTCATAGAAGAGAACTAACTTGATTGCCCCGCAGTCTGCACGGGGCCTAGCCTCAAGGCTTCCAGTATCGCGTGGCGCTTCTGGGTTTCTCATCCGAACCTGACCGAGCAACTCGCTCTTGACGGCTCGCCGGCGAGCGTCCGGACGCCGCGGCATGGTCCCGCCTGAGCGCTCAACGGTAGGCCTCCTTCATGTTGTGAAACCAGGCTCCGGCACCGCGTCTTCGGTCGCAAGCGCCGGCATGGGTGCTGGCCCATGCGCCTCGCAAACCTCGATGATGCGGTTCGCCAGGTCGTCTGCCGACGCGCAGCGGTACGACGAGTACCGGTCTGCGCTGTTATCCGCCTTGCTTGCTCGGATGACCCACTTCCCGGAGATGTCCCGCGCGAGAACCGGTATCTGAGACATCGGGATGAGCCAGGTCACCTCAAAGCCCGCCAGGGCTTCATCGCATAGTGCGGCAACCAAGTATGCGCGACGAGCCTCGTTGAACGTGGTCTGCCTGAGTTCGAAGTGAACCAGGTTCCCACGCTCCTTGGTACCCGCCTTGTATAGCGTGACGGTCCGACACTTCAGCTGAATGGCGACAGCGTTGCCAGTCTCCTTATCGAAGAACAAGACGTCAATGCCGTCGTCATCTGCGAGCGGTTGAAAAGGTGAAAGCCGGCCATCGCTCGCCTTCATGACTGCATTGACGAGCAGGTTCTCCCCGATGGCACCAATTTGTGTGGAGGACAAGGGCATGAGTCGCAGGTTGTAATGAAACTTCGCCCATTGTCCGGTCATTCTGGTGTGCTTGCCAAGCGGGGCCGCCAAATGTCACTTTAAGCATCGACGGCCGCGCTATCGACGGTCATCTGTTGGGAGTATCTTGCCGACGTCGGCTGTAAGGTTTGCTTCTCGCCTTCGCTCGCTGGTAGAGGAGGTGAATTGCCTGCTAGGGCTGGCGGAATTCAGCACGTAGTCCGTCCTGCAGAATGTTACGAAGCCAAGCGTGGCAAGGCCATGGCGAGAATTGGGGTGATGGAGAACTCCCAGAAGGAATATGAATCTGATCCCCTTTCTGGGAGTTTTCGACTTGCCGATGAGCACGCCCGACTTTTTCCGTAGCCGCCTTGACGCCATGATCGACCTGCGCCATCCGCTGGCGGTTCTGGCCATGCGTATGCCGTGGCCGCAGATCGAGGCGACGTTGGCGCCAGTGTTCGCACGCCAGGCGCGAGACGGACAGTTGGAGGTGGGCGAGGATCTGTTCGGCCCGACCCTGGCGGTGGCGGGTGCCGGTATCAGTGCCGCGGGTCGGCCGCGGTTGCCGATCCGTCTGATGGTCGCACTGCTGTACCTCAAGCATGCATACAACGAGAGTGACGAGTCGGTGTGCGAGCGGTGGGCGCAAGACGTCTACTACCAATATTTCAGCGGCCAGGAATACTTCGAGCCCCGTCTGCCATGTGACCCGACCAATCTGGTGCGCTTCCGGCAGGCATTGGGCGAGGCCGGCGTCGAGGAGTTGCTGGCGACCACGATTGCCGCTGCCGTGCAGATGGGCGCGATCAAGCCGGCTGAGTTCGAGTGTGTGATCGTCGACACCACGGTCAGGAGAAGGCCATCGCCTATCCGACCGACAGTCGATTGCTGGATGTGGCGCGTGCCAAACTGGTCCGCCTGGCCAAGCGTGCAGGCCTGAACCTCAAGCAGACTTTCGAGCGCGAGGGCAAGAAGCTGCGCCGCAGTGCGGGCGGATACGCGCACGCCAAACAGTTCAAGCGACTGCGTCGAGTGCTCAAACGCCAGCGCACCATTCTCGGCCGGATCCTGCGGGATATCGAGCGCAAGTTGTCCGGGACATCGGACGCCATGCAAGCCACGATGCAGCCATGGATCGAGCGGGCGTGGCGAATCTGTCGGCAACGTCCGAAGGACAAGAACAAGCTCTATGCCTTGCACGCCCCGGAAGTCGAGTGCATCTCGAAGGGCAAGGCGCGCCAGCCGTATGAGTTCGGCGTCAAGGTCAGCCTGGCAGTTACTGCGAGCCAAGGCCTGATCGTCGGTGCACGCAGCTTCCCCGGCAATCCCTACGACGGCCACACACTGCATGCCCAGCTCGAGCAGACCACCATCCTGCTGCAGGAGCTGCCCGGCGCCCCGAAACCCAACACGGCTATCGTCGATCTGGGATATCGCGGCGTGGATGCCGAGGTGGCTCCGGTGAAGATCGTGCATCGCGGGCGAATCAAGACGATGAACCAAGTCCAGCGCAGAATGCTCAAGCGGCGCCAGGCTGTCGAACCCGTTATCGGGCACGTCAAGGCGGATCACGGACTACGGCGCAACTGGCTCAAGGGCGAAGCTGGTGACGCACTGCATCCGATCCTTTGTGCTGCTGGCTTCAATCTGCGCTGGCTGCTGCGGGCCATCGTCCGCCTGGGACTGTCGGCGGTATTTTTTGTTTTCCTGCTGCTGCGCTTGCTTGGCCGAACCGTTGTGCCCGTCGGCCAGCTCGCCCTGCCGAAGCTGCGGGACTGAAACTGCCGGTGCCGCCCTTTATCACCTCTTTTGCAGCTCAAGCCAATTTTGCAGGACCGACCACGTAAGGTTCGCCTCGCGACGCCTTGAGCAGTTGCGTCGATTTCCACCTTCCATGCGGCGGTTTGGGTTAGAGAGACCGCGCCGTGCGCAAGCATGCGCGACATCGCCTGCGCCCCCCGCAGGCGCGGCCAAGCTCTTTCCCCGGGTTGCAGCTCTCATCAATACTCAAAGCCGTTGCCAGGTGGCTTGGCGACGCGTCGATGTACCGAAGTGCGCCCGCACCGAATGGACCGTCCGACCTCAGGTAATAAGCAGCAATAGCCGATTCGACATGTTGCCGTTCAGCTGCGGAATATGCTTCGTCCACATCGTCCTTGGCAATCTCACGCCATGCATTTGAACGTTTCGACGACGCCATTGATTGTTCTCTTTCGCACTTGGGCGAACCTGTTGTTCCTCTGGTACTGCCCGGCATCAGCCGTGCCGTGAGTGACAGACTCAACGACGGTTCCCAGATGATGCATGATGTGGCGCGCCGTACTGCACGCACGGCTAATGCCTGGGATGTCCTCGCTTCGTCCGGTGTCGATGCGGACGTGTCAGAGCCCGACTAGTTAGGCCGCCGCCCTCAACGCAGCGACTGTAGTACTGAGGAAAAATAGGAAGGGTACGCTGCCAGCACTGTATCGAACTGCTGTGGGGAATTGCGAGCATGCTCTAAAACGTCGCCCTTCGTCGCAGGTATGCCGGCGCAGATTGGCTTCAAGTCCTGAGCCAACATGCGGTCCGTAAATCCAGCCTCATGTATTGCGATACTTAGCCGGTCTGGGAGGCCATATTTCAGCTCGCTTTGGAGCAGCTTAAGCCGCTCTACGACCAGTTCTTCATTGGCCGTCTCAAAGTAAGTGACAAGCGCTGTGAAATATAGAGAGAATTCATAACCGAAACAGTTGTCACATAGTTCAACCACGTCATCCGTGGTGAACTTTCGCGACTGTTCACCATGCTGTTTAGCGATTTTCTCTTGATGTATGGCTTCCTCGGTGTGACGATATGATGCTCCAGAAATCCATAGCTGTGCAATTAAGAGTAGGCGCTCGCGTCTAATACAACGCGCAAAGATTTCGCTATCGCCGATAGTGTCAAGTAACGGCCAGATGGTGTCCAATAATGCGGATTCGGAATCCCGAGAAGAAATAACTACTTTCTCAAAATTATTTTGACACCAGGTGTAAATCCCTTCGAGGACGCCAATGCTTAAAAGTGTGCGGGAATTTCTATGTTGAGCTTCGGAATCCGGAACACGGTTATCCACTTCCTCAGCAATTATATTGAACAATCCAATGAGGGAAATTCGCTGACCTACATTTCCAAGGGCGTAAGCAAGAGTTGACTGTGCCAGCGTCGTCACAGTTAACATAAAATCGTCGAACGATTTTTCCCCTCTATTGGCTTGCAGGAAGCTCGCGACTGCGGTGACCAGCCGCCACTTCAAATCCACTTGGCGTTTAGCACTTGTCGTCATCCCGAGGCCAGGGGCTCGGGAGATTATTTCTGTTACCAAATCGAACGCTTGAGTTTTCCCTTCGACAAGGGCACCAATTATTACGGACGTATCACAGATTTTCATCGTCCTGTCGTCGTTCACAATCGGCTCTAGCAACTCAAAAAGCGAACTGCCACTCGGCTCCATGTTTTCAGCGTCAAGGAGATGCTGTACTCCCCTCCATTTCCAACCGTCGCTGCCGGCTCGTCCGTCATAAAGTCGAGGGTCAGCGAATATGACGGACCCTTCAATATGCATGCCCGCACGGCCGGTCCGTCCCATGAGATTCTGAAAATCACGAACCTTGATACGCTCCCCAGCTTGGAGCGTCGTCGGCACTACGAGATATCGCAACGGCAGATTTACGCCCTGTGCTAGAGTGGAGGTGCAAATTACGAGCGGAATAAGCTCCTCCCTCATAGCATGCTCGACACAGGTGCGAATACCTTGTGGAATATTCCCGTGGTGCATTAGCATACCGAGACGAGCCGCTCCAGACGCAAAGGAATCGACGCCGAAGTGTTTCGTATGTAGAGTAACGAGCTTACCTAGTTCGGCCGGGTCAGCGAATTGAGCTGGTGAAGCATAAGGCAAATCGCGTCGATAGCAGTCTGCGGCCATTTTCACAAGGGTCGAAACGCTGCCTTTCAGTCCGCAAAATATAGCGACGCTACCTTGAGCAGCAAGTTTCAGCCCAAGATATAAAGCAATGCTTAGTGGGTCATCTTTTTTAGGAAAGTCTCTGTCAAGCCGCTCACGCTTGAACTTTGTGAGTCGTATAGGTTCAATAACCCGAGGCACGAAATACGGGGGGTCATTAGGTCCACCGAGTACATCAAATTCCAATGTACCTAGAGCCCGCCGCCAGCTAGCAAATACGACCGAACGCAACATCGGTACAAGACTGTTGCCGGCGACAACGCGAGCATGCTTGCCAATAAGCCAGTCTGCGACCGCACGTCCGTTTGCAATGACCGCAGATATAAGCACGACCTGTGCATGCTGCGGAATCAGCTGCTTCAGGGTAGTCAACAACAACTCGTAAGTCGCGCCGCGACTACCGGAGTCGAACTGATGGCCCTCATCATAGACGACCAGCCCGATTGCATCCGCTAGTTCGGGTTGTTGCCTGAGGACGTACAGCAATTTCTCTGGGGTGACAACCAGGACCGATGAAGAATATCCGAACGGGTTGCCGAACAGTCCACCCAGCACGTCGCGGAAGTCCTGTTGCAGAACGTCAGTGAGTTCGCTGACCGAGACCATTTCGCCGGTGAACGCAGCACGAAGCGAGTTGGAAATCTCCTGGCACAACGCTCTGAACGGTGCTACCACGACCGCGGCCTTTGCGCGACGAGAAATGAAAGCACTACGGATAATCAACTCAATCGCGCGACTCTTGCCGGCACTGGTTGGCATTTGAATGACGGCCGAGGCTCCCGCATATAGGCCTTCCTGGCCTAACAAGTGCTGAGCAGGCCATAATTCGCCTACGAAGTTCTTCTTCCGGAGTACATGTGCCCACTGTTCCTCGTCCAGCCTTGAGTACGCTGGCAACGTGCGTCTGCTGGAGTTGGCGAGCTTCCGAAGTACTATGGCAACCAATAGGTCTGCGTATGCAAGTTCATGAGCAGAACCACGAGCGTAGACTTCCTTGCGCAAGGCCGCACAATGCCGAAGGACGAGACGTTCATCAACACCCTCTGTCGATAAGAAGATGCCGGCTGAGCGAAGAACAAAGCCAATAGCAGTAGCAAAACGGTCACCGGCCTCCGGCATCCAATCTCGCCATCTTTCTGATAGCACGCGGCGAACGACCGCAGCAAGCGAACCAGAGTTGTCTAGCTGTCGGCTATCAAGCATCCTGCTAATGACCAAGGTGCTTCCGGGTGTCTCTCCTAGATAGAACGACGCGGCAGCCAGGGTCAGAAGCTCATCATCGATTTCGGAGTCAAACTTAGACTCCACGTATGCATAGAAGAACGAAGCGGCAAACTGCAGACCCTGACGGTCTGCCACCGAAATCCGCGTGTACAGCGTTCCTCTCTCAAGGTACTGGTTACAGAGGTTCGCCGCCTCGTCGCCAAGAATTCCTACCGTTAGCAGAAGCAGGTCGGAGGGCTTTGTCCCTGGAGGAATTCTAATGTGCTCAGCCTCCGGGACCGAGTACTCATACATTCTCGCCTTTGAGCGAGTAATGCTGAATATGCGGCGTGAGTTTGATTCAGGCCTCATTCGCGGCTAGCTCATATAAGTTGTGGGCCAACGTCATTAGGTCCTGGCCTCTAATGACCAATAGAAGAAGCAAGTCGTCGTCGCCATGGACGGCCGTGAGAGTCGCCTTAATCTCGTCAACATCAAAGGCCCCGTCGTGCAGCACTGCCGCCGCGCCGATTTGTTCCCTGAATGGCCTGTCTGGCTTACATTGAAAGCGCTCAACCATCTGCACTCGCTCGCCGTCACCTTTTTCGGCCGCGCGCCTCTTCATCGAGTTCAATGTAAAGGCTTGGCGCAAGCTATCCTTCGCAGCATCATCTACCGCGTGTTGTAGCCGGGGCTTCGTGGCAAAGCCGTCCGTCAACTTCGCCTTTATTTCAAACGTAGTCAGCGTATCGTGAGCTGCAATTCCGTCTTTTGCAATCTGCAGGCCGATGACGTCGGTTCCCTTTACAGAGTCGTTGGGCGTCGCCTTGTCCAGATACCTCCATCTGGGGACCCAATGGTTCAAGACATACTCGAGGAAATCTGCCACGAGAATCTCGGCAAAGTCTCCAGCGCGCACAGAGGGGCCGGGCTTTTGCGTTGCGCTCGGGAAAAGCATGTTTGTGAGGTACTGAGCCCTCGTCAGGCCCGTTCCTGAACGAAGCATGTCCAGCATGCCGTCTTCGCAGTAATGCTGCCGCAGGTGGCGCGCCCACGCAGACAGCACGGCAGCTTCCGGCTGATGCAAGAACTCGTAGACGACCACCTGTTTGCCCTCATCAGTGGTGACCGCCTCACATTCTTGAAGCCAATTGAGATGGTCAGGGGCAGGCATGCCTGCCCCTGTGAAAAGCTTTACTAAAACTCATACTTTGCAGCGATAGAGTCGGGAATGTCCTAGGGAAGGACTTGCTACTAGTCGAACTTCTGCGATTGGCAGAGACGCTCCACATGCTACGCCGACTCAACCTCCGGAGGTAGGGGCGACCGTCGAGAATGGAACTTTCGCAGGTGTTCCGCTCCCGGCGAACTCAGCGTCGTTCGTATCTGGCTTGACCGGCGATAGATTACCTCATGCGATATAACTGGCATCGGGCCAAATCGATGAATTCGTCGTACGTGAAGATAACGGCATTACGACGACGCCTCAGCTTCTGCCGGTCTTCGCTAGAGAAGTCATCGCGATGGCCAACAATCAAATATGTCTGCGGAGTATGAACCTTTATATCGTGGGTCTTCTCTAGCCAGCTTCGGTTAACTTCTTGATTACACCACTCATCATATTCATCTACTTGAGCCAAGGCAGATTCGATTACCGCACTTGGCTTGTGCCGGGTATCTGTGCCGACCATTGGAGCACCCGAAATACGGGGCAGCTTAAATTCCACAATATCCGCGTAGCCGTCCATTTTAACGATAAGGAAATCCGGCCTCAAATTGGCCTTTCCTGCTTCATACTGCCACACCAACTCTTTCTCGGGATTGATATCGTTAGCCCCGAACGCGAGCTGAAGAATTTGTGGGTGCTTGGCCAGATATCGGGTAATTTCTGTTTCCGAAGACGCCCCCGAGCCCACCAGAGAGATGAATTCATTCAAAACCTCGTGGAGCTTGAGCTTGTATCTCGGAACTTGATAATTTGCGAGGAAATTTCCGAAGTGTTTAAGACTGTCGTCCGTATGATAAGCATATCCATCTTCGTGAATCGGCATTATCTCCGCGAAATCTATTCGTCGGGTTCTAATCGCCCCTTCAGAGTCCGACCAGAAGATTGTAACATTCGACATGAAAGTTGGCTCAGTGGCTGTACTGACATCGAACAGCGTATTGAGCGCGATATCGTTAGGATTCGCAACAACATCATACAAATAGTCGCCCAAAATGGTCATTGCGTCTCCAACGAAGAACTGCATGTTCTCGATATTACTCGGAACCTGGAGCATAGGCGTGGAAGGGGTTACTTCAATCCCAAGAAAATCGAATATAGTCTTGTTCGGAGAAAATTCCGCCTGCACCTCATAATTGTCCTTATCGCTCTCTTGCGGGCCGACATACTCAACCACAAGATGCGTCTTCAATGCGCCAATACGCAATATCTTCGGGTACGGGAATGCCGGGTTCAAGGTCTCACGTCTACCCGGGAATTTCTGGAGTACGTCGTAAATCTCCCCGAATACATGCTCATCCAAGTTACCAGCCATCTCTTGTACGAATGTCTTAAAATCGCCTTCTGTCACAATATTCTTCCAATTAATGATTAGAATTCCATGAGGATGAGTGTATTGTAACGGCGACCCTTGAGAGCCTGTCACAGTTCATAAAATTATGCCATGCTTAGTAGCCGCCAAACAGTTGCAGAAGGAGTGCTCCGATGAAGACTCGGCCAAAGCTAGTCTGCGTTAGCGAAAGCCGGCGCCAAACAAATTCTATTCGCATTCCTAGATGTTCAATACGATGATTGTTAGATTTCCTGTAACGCTTGACCGGGACCGATTGCCAAGGCTTTTTGCCGAGCTTGACGCAGCGCGGGACCAGGACGAAGTCTCAGTGGACTTCGCACCTCTACGGTTCTCCATGCCGACCGGCATGCTCGCTCTGGGTTCCAAGTTGCGGCAGTGGGTTGATTACCGGAGGGAGAAGGGCTTCACTTCGTATGCGAACGGAATCGACGAAGGGAAGCAAGCGCATTCGTACCTGATGCATATGGGATTTTTCCATTTCATCGGCATGGATGCCGGCAAGGACGTTGGCGAGGCTCGAGGGTCCCGGAGCTATGTACCTATTACGCGCATAGGTCGTCCAGACGTCGATGTTGGTCGCCAAGGCGTGGAGGACTGGTACACGGCAATCGAAGCTGAAGCGAGGCGGATTGCCGGCGTGCTTGCAGGTTCCTTCGACGATTCGCAGCCGCTCAGGACGTATACGTAGTCGGTCCTGCAAAATTGGCTTGAGCTGCAAAAGAGGTGATAAAGGGCGGCACCGGCAGTTTCAGTCCCGCAGCTTCGGCAGGGCGAGCTGGCCGACGGGCACAACGGTTCGGCCAAGCAAGCGCAGCAGCAGGAAAACAAAAAATACCGCCGACAGTCCCAGGCGGACGATGGCCCGCAGCAGCCAGCGCAGATTGAAGCCAGCAGCACAAAGGATCGGATGCAGTGCGTCACCAGCTTCGCCCTTGAGCCAGTTGCGCCGTAGTCCGTGATCCGCCTTGACGTGCCCGATAACGGGTTCGACAGCCTGGCGCCGCTTGAGCATTCTGCGCTGGACTTGGTTCATCGTCTTGATTCGCCCGCGATGCACGATCTTCACCGGAGCCACCTCGGCATCCACGCCGCGATATCCCAGATCGACGATAGCCGTGTTGGGTTTCGGGGCGCCGGGCAGCTCCTGCAGCAGGATGGTGGTCTGCTCGAGCTGGGCATGCAGTGTGTGGCCGTCGTAGGGATTGCCGGGGAAGCTGCGTGCACCGACGATCAGGCCTTGGCTCGCAGTAACTGCCAGGCTGACCTTGACGCCGAACTCATACGGCTGGCGCGCCTTGCCCTTCGAGATGCACTCGACTTCCGGGGCGTGCAAGGCATAGAGCTTGTTCTTGTCCTTCGGACGTTGCCGACAGATTCGCCACGCCCGCTCGATCCATGGCTGCATCGTGGCTTGCATGGCGTCCGATGTCCCGGACAACTTGCGCTCGATATCCCGCAGGATCCGGCCGAGAATGGTGCGCTGGCGTTTGAGCACTCGACGCAGTCGCTTGAACTGTTTGGCGTGCGCGTATCCGCCCGCACTGCGGCGCAGCTTCTTGCCCTCGCGCTCGAAAGTCTGCTTGAGGTTCAGGCCTGCACGCTTGGCCAGGCGGACCAGTTTGGCACGCGCCACATCCAGCAATCGACTGTCGGTCGGATAGGCGATGGCCTTCTCCTGGACCGTGGTGTCGACGATCACACACTCGAACTCAGCCGGCTTGATCGCGCCCATCTGCACGGCAGCGGCAATCGTGGTCGCCAGCAACTCCTCGACGCCGGCCTCGCCCAATGCCTGCCGGAAGCGCACCAGATTGGTCGGGTCACATGGCAGACGGGGCTCGAAGTATTCCTGGCCGCTGAAATATTGGTAGTAGACGTCTTGCGCCCACCGCTCGCACACCGACTCGTCACTCTCGTTGTATGCATGCTTGAGGTACAGCAGTGCGACCATCAGACGGATCGGCAACCGCGGCCGACCCGCGGCACTGATACCGGCACCCGCCACCGCCAGGGTCGGGCCGAACAGATCCTCGCCCACCTCCAACTGTCCGTCTCGCGCCTGGCGTGCGAACACTGGCGCCAACGTCGCCTCGATCTGCGGCCACGGCATACGCATGGCCAGAACCGCCAGCGGATGGCGCAGGTCGATCATGGCGTCAAGGCGGCTACGGAAAAAGTCGGGCGTGCTCATCGGCAAGTCGAAAACTCCCAGAAAGGGGATCAGATTCATATTCCTTCTGGGAGTTCTCCATCACCCCAATTCTCGCCATGGCCTTGCCACGCTTGGCTTCGTAACATTCTGCAGGACGGACTACGTACTCTATCCGAGAGGTCATTCGAAACGTCTTTGAACACTCTCAGGCCAACGAGTGTTATATCTGTGGGCAGCGCTGGTATGACGGGAAAGTCGAAATCGCGATTCTCGACGAGGGTATCGGTATTGCACGCACTCTCTCTGAATTCCACGGAATTGCATCTGATGCTGACGCATTGCTGCTCGCGGTTCGTCCAGGCATCTCTCGTACAAGTGGCTACAGCGGTTGGCAAAACATCTACGACAACTCGGGATTTGGCTTGTACGTTATGAGTGAGCTTGCTGCAAACTTCGGCTGGTTTGCACTGGGAAGCGGAGATGCGCTGCTGTTCGGATACCAACGGCAGCGCGCAGTGAGCGCTGCCTCATTCCGAGGTACGTTCTTTGGTATGAAGTTTCTCAACACTCCCGCAGATATCAGGTCCGTTCTTGATGACATCATTGCTGCAGGCGAGGAGGATGCTCAACAAACTGGCATCCGCATCCGTGCATCTGGCCGAAGTCGAATCGTGTTGTAATGCGTAACGCCTCGGATTGTCGCTTTCATACCCTTTGGGGAGCTGAAAGACTATGTTGCCTCGGGCAAGAAGCGGGTGACGTGGCCTACCCCCGAGTCATGGGGCGCCTTTCCGATTTGATGAATTCCTTCTCAAAACATAAGGACAGACAGCTCAAAGAGCTGGCAGATTTTGCCGCCTCGCGGCAAGCCAAATGCAATATATCGCTTGGCAGCAGTGCGCTCAGAGTGGGTCGCCCGCGCTTACCGGCTCGGTTCTGTATACCGCCAGAAATAGTGCGAATGCCGGTGGTGCTTGACCTGCTTCTTCTCAGGGAAGAACCGCACCTTGCCGGCAGGACCGGCGTCGGCCTCTACTTCCACGTGACTGGCTGCTGTTGAGGTACCGGGCGGCAAGAGGTTCACGGCAGCCGAAGCGTATTGGAACCTGGATGCGCTCGAGAATCCCGTTGGCTCCCGGGGGCTGGCGGAACGTTCGAGGTGTCCAAGTAAGATGGCACCTTGATGCCAGACGCCTGTTTCCCATGATGCTAATTCTTGATTCCGCGCGGCGTGGTGCCCATCACATTGCGCGTCGCCCATCAAGTCGGGAAGGTTCTCAAGTATGTGCCAGAGGGCGGCGTGGTGCAGCCTCGCTATAGCTTCTACAAGTGACCAGTTTTTCCTCACTCCACGCGCCGGTTATAAGGGGGGCTTCGACCTGCCGACCTCACACAAGGACGGAAGCAAGTGCGGCAGAGTTGCTACCGTTTGCGCGTGGGGCATTGGGTTCATTCAGGCTCGAAGCCTCGGGTGAGTCACTTCGAGTCCACAACTGGAAGCTGGTAGTACATGTTCCACGCGGCCCGCGCGCGCCTGGCTGCAATGTGGAACTCAGCTAGCGCAGCAGGGGTTGGGGTGCTAAACGCCTCAAGCCGGTGGAGCGCGGTTTCGGCTGCGGCGTCTAGCCGGGTGGCCGTTGCAAGCAACTTGGCCTGAGCTTCGCGCAGGGTGATGTCGGCGGTTAAGCCTGCTGCTGACAGGGCGAACTGCCGGGCGTCGTGCTCGGCGCGGTGCGGCTTGAAACCGGGAATCGGTTCGTGAAGCAGTTTTGAAGTCAGCGCGGCTAACGCGCGTTCAACGTCCAGGCTCAGCATCTCCTACGTCCTTGGCAAATGTGAAATAGGTGGCATCAAGCGCCTCTGGCTCACCAATCGATTGGATTTGATGCGCTGTCGGGAGCGTGTTGAGCACCCAAGCGAGGCGTCCTTCTGCTAGCCCAATGCTCCATTCGTAAGTCATGAGTCACTGCGGACCAAACGTGTCAACCTGAAGCGCAGTTTCGATTGAGGACCTGCAGCTGCAATACCGGTTTCTGGCTCGCAAGCGATGTATCGTTCGTCTCTTCGGCTCGCGCTGACCACACTAGGATGGTCGTCAATAGCCAACCATTGGGTCAACCTTCGCCTGTGAGCTTCCGCCATGATTTCGTCAGCGCGAGAAGACCTATATGTTTCGACGACACCTTCAAAGCGGCTGCCGAGTGGTCCTAGCAGGCGAATAAGGGCCTTGTCATCAAAAAGTCGCCGCCAGTCAGAACTGACAACAATCCGGACCGCAGGGTACGGAGCGAGCAGTGAGTCGAGTATCGGCAGCCAGACAAACAGATTTGGATTGCCGATGAGACGGAAATTTTCATCTACGGCCTGCTCCCCATAGGGATGGAGAACGCCGTCGAAATCTAAAAAGATTACCTGCATGCTCACCACGTGTCGCTAGAATCCAAGAGCTCGCAATTGATGCCGCGGTGTTAAACGACGGACCTTCCGAGCCCAGCCGGCTACGGAACAGCCAGTTCATGCGGCCCAATATCTCCCCCGGAGACCAGGATATCGAATTCGAGGTCGGATGGAAATGCGTACGGGGTCGAAATCCTAGTGCAGGTCGGACAGTACGTGTATGGACGGTGGTCTCTGGGCCCAGAGTATGCCTCCAGTCTCCAGCGGAGACATTGCTGCTAGAGTTCATTTCTGTCATCCTTGATGTGGCTCGCCAATGGCCCACGCTCGGATGCGGTTTCGAACCGAGGCGTCCCAAATACCGAGTTCGGGGTCACATAAGACGACTTCGGAGGGGAGTGGGTCAGGGAACTGCGAAGCGTGGTCGTCCAGCACGCACCACTCGCCTTCGTTAAGGCTCAATTGCGCTACCGCATGCCTTATTCCATTCCACCGCGTCAGTTCGAAATTTGTAACGCCACAGTAGCGAGCGGCTAGCAGCCCAAGGTATTCGAGTAGCTCTGGCTCGCCGACGAGTCGACGCCATGCGCTGTGCACGATAATGTGGACATCTGAGCCGTGCAGCAGCTCTTCGAGTATCTGGGTCCAACGGAACAGTCTTCCCTGCTGAATCGCGGCGCGTCGAGGCATGCGCATAGCAAAACTCTGCAATGCAGAAACCGGGTGTAGCACGCCATCGAAATCGAGAAACAAGTACTTGCGGCGCGCCATCATTCAGTTTGTGCATCCGAAGATGCGCCGGTGCTGACAGTACGCGATGAGTTGCTCTGCCAAGTCCTGACACATTAGATAGCGTTCATGCACTTCGGCCTCTGTGGAACCAAGGACGTACTTGCCATCAATCAGGCGCGCCAAAAACTTTGATTGTGCACTTGGCACTGCGCTGAGCGTTGTCTCGCTAAGAAAGTCGGGGGGAACTGTTTGCTCTACTGTATTCATCTATTTCGCCTTGGTTTTCTGCTCGCGGACTCAAGCAGCCTCAATCGTTTGCTTTGTTTGCTGCAGGCATATGGCAGTGCATCACCTTGAGCTTGAGCTGAAGTTCAAGCAGAACGCCAGGCTCCGCGATGCCAAAAACCGGATGCGTGCGCACAAGCCTATCCCTGCACCAGGCTGGCCAATGCTCATAGTCGTCATCGAGTGCGAGCCAGCCGTGCGGACAGCGACGCTGAACATCGGTCCAGATTTGCAGACCTCGTGGCGTCTCGACATACTCGTCGCGCCTCGTGTAGCGTTTGTGGTAAGTCGCACCGATGACTCGCTGCTGCAATGCGGGTGAAAGCTGTCGCTTTGCGTAACTATATCCGCCGCGCCACAGCAACCAGGCCGTGGAGAGAATTATGCGGACAGCTGGATAAGGCGCCAGAACTTCCTCGAGAATTCCCTCATTCTCGAACAATTTGTGGTCGGGTGTTTGCAGCCACGGACCCTTGCTTGTGCGATATACGCACTCGGGATGGAGAACCCCATCGAAGTCCAAGTAAAGCACGAACGACATGTTTTTCACCCTGCCAAAGCGTGCAAATCCCATACTTCCTGGGTGACGCTTCGCCACCGCGAGACTCGGTAACGCTTACACCACTCTCGCCACAACCATGCCCCTTCCTCACACACGCCGGGCTCTTCTACCAGTTGGTATAGACGTCCACTGGCCGTGCAACCAGACATTGACGCAAGGTCGAACCAGGAAATGGCGCTACTAATTCGCGCACGAGAGTAGACAGTGCTGCCTACAACGTGCCATTGACCCGCTGGGCGCTCATAGATGCCCCATGCGCTTAGCTTCGAGATGGGTTCGCGCTCTGGAGTGGGCGGCTTGCGGATAACTATGACTAGCCCGTTCGCTATGTCAACGCACGTAGCTATCTTAAGAGCATCGATAGAGTCTTGCCCGTCTCTGCAGCGTGTCATCTTTGGGGGGAGGATGAAACGATATTCACATATCGTTCTTGCAACGCGTCCCACGTTGAATGCACATGGTCAACGAGCCGTGCCCTGGCTTCCGGGGCGCCGGTAGGGGACCAATCCAGGCGTTGAAGCGTGGAACTCGCTGCGTCCACGACCAAATCCGCCTCTAACTGATGTAGGTTGGATTCGGCTACCAATGCCTGTTTTGTGCGCTCCAAGTACGCCATGAGTTCCTCTCTCGGGAGCCACATTAGGTCGAGCACAACCTTAGTGATGTACCAGTGCAGCATGTCAACACGCCACTCGACTTCACCGGGTAGCTCGTATGGCGACACGCTAATTTTCGTGCCGTCGACGCTGGCCACCACCGAAACGCCGAATCTTGCAAGGGCGGCCCGCGTGGTTGCAGGAACATAGCTGGCGCGTGCTGTTCTCACCTTGTCTCCTGAAAAGATTTGAGCGCAGCCATACGCCACCGCAGGAGGTCGGTGCGCCAATCTACTTCGCCTGGCAACTCGATTGCCGACAATTCGTGAGCGTCTTCACCGAAGTGGCAGAGCTCCCATCGCCTAAATTTAGAAAGCACAAGCCGGAGCGTTGGTGGGATATAGCTAGTCAAGGATGGACCTCTGCGGAGCACAGCACCTCCGGCCATTCCGGGGGGAGGTAGCACCTGCATCGCATCAGTACGGCGGCAATTGTAGGCATATACGTTGTATATGTAAACGTCAACAACGTATATGGCTACAACTCCCATGCTATAGACGTCAGCGTTGTAATCATGGATATATCGTCACTTTAGAACTGACGGTTCCATGGCATGGTGTCGCTCCGGCAGACCTTCGCTCACAACCTAAGGAGACTCCGCGAGGAGCGAGGTTGGTCACAGGATGACCTGGCTGCGCTCATCCAGTCGGACCGGACCTCTATAAGCCGCATCGAGCGGCTAGCGCCAAACGTTGCGCTTGATAAAGTTGCGCTGTTGGCGACGGCCCTGGGGGTTGATGCTCGCCGCTTGCTGTCCGCGGGAAGCCGTGATGCGAGGACTACCGCAACCCGGGGGGTATCGCCAACGCCGCAACTCGTTGGCGCGGCCGTTCGCCGCCACAGAGAGTCGGCGGGAATCTCGCAACGAGAGCTAGGCGATAGGGTCGGTCTTGACCGCAATCACATATCGAGAATCGAGGTGGGTTCGACAAATATTGCCTTGGACACCTTTGAGAAAGTGGCAACCGCTTTAGGAGTATCGGCCGCAGACTTGCTCGGGCTGAAATAGCTTGAAAGCGTGAGAACTTCTAGAAAGTTGCTACTGTGCTCACTCGGAAACCCCATGGCTTCCGCCGTTCGCGAGCAACTGCGTCGCGCGATACCTGATGGCGTCTTGGGGTGCCGAAACTAGCACCGCCGCTTTCGCATCTCGCGTTTAACGGGTGTGACCGCTTACGACGAAGTGACCCCAGAAGGGGACGCGCTGGGCTCTATCGACCTGCCCGCCCAGTGATTCGGCACCAATTGAAAGGTTGGGTGGATTACCTATACTCATCCGCGAGAGTCGAAGTTTTTTCTGGGTCCCGGCACCCGTCGTCTCGCGCGCCATGTGGCGTATGGTGAACCACCGGTTTTTGGTCGATTCTCACTTCGTTTATTGGATGCATCCGCCGGCAATGCGAGCACCCTGCGGCATGATGAGCTCTTGGAGGCTTGTTATGCCCGGCATTTGCCTTGCGCCAGCGGACCGCTTGTCCGCCCTTTATTCCTTCCCTGTAAGTAGTCGTTATTTCGAGCATAGACGACGCGTGCGCGTGCCCGCTTGCTGCAAACGCGCGCCGTAGGCGGCTGCAAAGTAGTACCGAAGCAACATGTCCCGGCGGCAAACAATCACTTTGTCGTTCCGAGGGGCACGAATTCGCGTGCGGCTTGTAAGTGCCTATAGCGACACTCACCTCCTTCCCGGCGAACGTGAGGTGCTCATCGCTCTATTAACCTGCTACGCAGTCTCACTGGCTACTGTGCAAGATGATGACGAGCAAAAAGGGGAAACGTCCAATATTCGACCGAAAAACCATCGTTGCCGCGCAGAGAAAGGCCACATTTGGAGTCAGGTATGAAAATCGCCCTATATGTCCGCTTCGGCACACGCGGTCAAATGGAAGAAGTGTCGATGAAGCCCAGATTGCGGCCTGTAGGAGGTGGGCTAAGAAAAAAGGACATACCTCGCTCGCGAAGGCGCAATGTGATGCCGCACAAAATGACGACGGATAAATATCGGCGACGGCCAATAAACGACCCCAAAAGAATCCCGCACCGCAGTGTGGCGAAGACTGGCCATTGGAGAAAGATATGAGAATCGTTCTATATGTCCGCGTCTCCACCGACCGTCAAGCGGAACAAGGAATGTCGATGGAGGACCAGATTGCAGCCTGCAAGACGTGGGCCAAGGAAAAAGGACACGTAATCGTGGAGATTTTCCAGGAGCGGGGGGCATCAGCATTTGCGCTCGAAAAAAGGCGTCCCGAATTTGACCGCATGATTGCCGCCGCACTATCCGACGCGAAGCCGTTTGACCTCATTGTTGTCCACATGCAAAGTAGGTTTTACCGGCGAAATGCGGACAGAGAATTACTAGAGAGGCAACTGGAAAGCAAGGGCGTCCATGTGGTAACACTTGGCCAGCCTCGTCCGGAAGACGAAACGTCTTCTTTCATTGTACGAAATGTCACTGGAATCGTCGATGAAGCTCAGAGCATAGCAAGCGGGAAGCGCGTGGCCCAATGCATGGCAGCAAATGCCAAAGCCGGCTACTTCAACGGGTCAAGGGCTCCATATGGGTACAAAACAAAAGCGACAGACATTCCCGCTCGTAGCGGGGTAAAGAAGATTCTCGTAGTCAACGAAGATGAAGCGGATACTGTCCGCAGAATCTTCGCACTAGCCCGATTTGGGAAGAACGCCATGGTGATGGGGATGAAGCGAATTGCAGAGGAACTGAATGCAAACGGAACTCTCCATCGAGGCACACAGTGGACAATCAGACATGTGGAAGGTGTACTCAAAAATTCCGTTTATTACGGAAAGCTAGTCACGTTTCGAAGAAACTCGAGAACTGGAGCGAATAATCCGCCTTCGAAATGGGTTACCACGAACGTTCCGCCGATACTGGACAAAGCCATTTTCGACGACGTCCAACACAATCTAGCAGAACGAAAACCACCTAACACTGAAAATCGAGCATCCCAGGTACCGACATTGCTAACGGGTCTGCTTATCTGCAATCACTGCAAAAAAGGGCTGATGCTAGTGACAGGAAAATCGGGCAAGTACAAGTACTACCGCTGCCTCTCCAAGCAAAAGGTCAGCCCTGACGCGTGTACCTGCCCAAATTTTCCAAAAACTGATTTGGAGAAGGTTGTACTCACGGCCGTGGTCGAGCGGGTTTTAGACCCGCAACGCGTGAGTCGCCTCGTGGGTGAACTGGGAGAGATATGGAAAGATGCGAGGAAGCCTGATGCCGGGCATCTGCGCACACTGCGGACCCGTGCATCTGCCCTAGAGGCCTCCTTGGCTCGCATCTATGAGGAACTCGATAAGCAGCGCCTAGACCTTGATTCAACGTTGCAAGACTTCATCCGAGCGAAGCAACAGGCGCGGGCGACGGTCATCGAAGAGTTGCGAGTGCTCGACGCACGCCAGCATCTTCCATTTCGAAAATTCGGACGAGACCAGATTAAGAGCTTCGTTGCAGCAGCAAAAGCAGCGCTTAGTGACCCGGCAAACCCTCTTGCAAGACAATTCCTGCATGCGGTGGTCACGGAGATTTGTGTGGACGCGAAAAAATGCCGGATTCGGGGCAATCGAGCCCAGCTAGCTTCGACCATTTCGCGGTGGAAAGGCAACGAAGAAGAAGTGCCCAGTGACCTATCAGATTGGTGCGCCCGGCTGGGATCGAACCAGCAACCCCTGCCTTCGGAGGGCAGTACTCTATCCATTGAGCTACGGGCGCACAGGGTATGACGGGGTACAACGCGGGCAGCGCGCGAGTGCCGCTGCCGGAAAGGCGCATAGCATACCGTGTTTGTCGAACGACGTCCACGCCGGGCTGAAAAGTGCAGCCAGATGACGTCTCTTGCAAGCCGCTTTTGCCTCCATACGGTAGGTCTTTGGGGCTATAATCGCGAGTTATTTGTGTAAAAAAAGGGCTGCGCAACGTCCACATCAGGTCCGGGGATGATGGTGCCGCGCCCTGCTGGCTGGCCCGTTTCGGGGCAGTTGGCACCGGATAATAGTCCGATGCGCGCAATTGGCCAGGGGGAATTGGCCACCGAGCAAGCGGCCACATAAGCAGCCGATCGCGAGCGGCCACAGGTTTCCTGCAAAATTGAGAGTTGAGTATGAGCGACGTCCATAACGCACAAGACGAACACGAGTCTCCCATCAAGACCCCCAAGCAGCTGATCGCTGTGGTGATTGCCGCCTTCCTGGTGCCAATCATCGTGATCATCCTGCTAGTCAACTTTGTCGGACACGGTGCCAAGGAAGGCGCGGGTTCTACCGCTACCGTGGAAGCTGTCAATGACCGCATCAAGCCGGTCGCCTCGCTCGAACTGAAGGACCCGAACGCACCGCGCGTCTACAAGACGGGCGAGCAGGTCTATAAGGAAGTCTGCGCTGCCTGCCACGCCACCGGTGCTGCCGGCGCGCCCAAGTACAGCAATGCTGGTGACTGGGCTGCGCGTATCGGCCAGGGCTTTGACGGCCTGCTGAACTCCGTGCTGCATGGCAAGGGCGCCATGCAAGCCCGCGCCGGCACCACCGCCGACGACTACTCCGATTACGAACTCGGCCGTGCCGTGGTCTATATGGCCGACGCCGGCGGCGCCAAGTTCCCGGAACCGGCTGCGCCCGCCGCCGCTGCGGCTACGGCTGCTGCCTCGGACGCCGCTGCGCCTGCCGCAGCCGCTGCTCCGGCCGCTCCCGCAGCGGCACCTGCAGCCGCCGCACCGGCTTCCGCCGAAGTGGGCAAGAAGGTCTACGAACAAGTCTGCGCCGCCTGCCACGCGGCCGGTGTTGCCGGTGCGCCGAAGTTCGGCGACAAGGCAGCCTGGGCGCCGCGCCTGAAGGAAGGCATGGACGCCGTGCATGCCTTCGCCCTGAAGGGCAAGGGCGTGATGCCGCCGAAGGGTGGCTACGCCGGCCCCGATGCCGACGTGATGGCCGCAGTGGACTACATGGCCAACGCTTCGAAGTAAGCGCAAGCAGCTCTCAACAAAAAAGCCCGCGGCATGCCGCGGGCTTTTTGCTTTCCGGTGTGACTTAAACCACGCGCGAGTAGCGCGTTGGCATCGGCAAAGGCGTACCCGCATCAGCGCTCCGGATGGCAGCGGGCTCGGTGCGCCGGGCATCCTCGCGCAGGAAGCCGTCGAACACCATGGCCAGGCGGCGCACCAGCAAACGCCCCAGCGGTGTCACCTCGATGCGGCCTGGCTCACAGCGCACCAGTCCGTCTTCGGCCAGCTGCGCCAGCTCCGCCAGCTCGTGCGCGAAGTGCCCGGCAAAATCGATGCGGTGGCGCGCTTCGACTGCCGCCATGTCCAACACGCCATTGCACATCAGCGCGCCGATCACATCGCGCCGCAAGCGATCTTCGTCACGCATGGCGAAGCCGCGCATCACCGGCAGCACGCCGGCGTCGAGGCCACTGTAGTAGTCATCCAGCGTGCGGGCGTTCTGCACGTAACGGCCCGCCACTGCGCCGATTGACGAAACGCCGAAGCCGAGCTGGTCATGGCCGGCGTGGGTGGAATAGCCCTGGAAGTTGCGCTGCAGCCGGCCCTCGCGCTGGGCCACGGCGAGCGCGTCGTCCGGCAGCGCGAAGTGGTCCATGCCAATGTAGACGTAGCCCGCGGCGGTCAGCTGCTCGATCGTGGCGACCAGGATGTCGAGTTTTTCGGCGGCGGCCGGCAGTGCGCGTTCGTCGATGCGCCGCTGCGGCTTGAACACGTGCGGCAAGTGCGCGTAGCTGTACACCGAGAGCCGGTCCGGGCGCATTGCCAGCACTTGTTCCACGGTGGCGGCAAAACGCGCCGTGGTCTGGTGCGGCAGGCCGTAGATCAGGTCCATGCTGACCGAGCGGAAACCCAGCCGGCGCGCGGCGTCGACGACCGCCTGCGTCTCGGCCAGCGATTGCACGCGGTGGATGGCGCGCTGGACCTCGGCGTCGAAATCCTGCACGCCCAGGCTGATGCGGTTAAAGCCAAGTTCCGCCAGCAGCGCCATCTGCGCGTCGCCGATGCGGCGCGGGTCGATCTCGATCGAGTGCTCGCCCTCGGGCAGCAGGCGGAAGTGCTGGTGCAGCGCGTCCATGACGCGGCGCATCTCGGCGGGATCGAGGAAGGTCGGCGTGCCGCCGCCCCAGTGCGACTGCACTACCTCGCGCCGCGTGCCGAGCTGCTGCGCCACCAGCGCCATCTCGCGCGCCAGGTAGTCCACGTAGCGGGCGCTGCGGCGGTGGTCCTTGGTGATGATCTTGTTGCAGCCGCAGTAGTAGCAGATGTTCTCGCAGAAAGGCACGTGCACGTACAGCGAGAGCGGCGCGGCGGCTTTGGCCGTGCTGGCGGCGTGGGTGGCGCTGGCAGCGCAATCGGCCAGCGCCTGCTGGTAGTCCTGCGCGCCGAAGCCGCCGTGGAAGCGGTCCGCCGTCGGGTACGAGGTGTAGCGCGGGCCGTTGATATCCATGCGCCCCGCCAGCGCGCGAAAGTCGGACAAGGCATGCGGGCCCGGCGCGGCTGCGCCGCGTCCCGCCGGCTTGCCGGTGCAGGCGGCGCCGCACTTGCCGGAGCAAGTGCGGGACTGGCCCGAGACGGCAACGCCAATGGGAACGGACATTGCATTGGGAAACGGGGCGGGGGCAGTCGCAGCCATGGGGCGGCCTTTGTCGTGGATTCGATGGCCCATCGTAGGGCGCGCCGCCCGTGCCTGCGTTGACCGGGGTCAAGCCGCGGCCCATGACATGCGGCGCGTTACGGCCGCGACATGCCAATGACATGCCCGGCGTCATGCCAGCGTCACCTGGGCCGGATAGGCTGCGCGGCGCTCTCCCCCAATCATGCAATTGCTCTGTACCTGGCCTCGCGGATTCCCATGCACGCTTCTTCCCTGATCGCCAACCCCGCACGGCCGCCGCGCCGCCGGGTCCTGGCCGCGCTTGGCAGCGCCATGCTGGCGCCCGCCTCCTTGCTGGCGCAGGTGCCGCCGCGCCGCCCGCTGGTGATCGGCCACCTGGTGGACCGGGGCGGCGCCCAGGCCGACCTGGCGCGCGACTACCTGGCGGGGGCCAAAGTGATGTTCGATGCGGCCAACGCCGGCGCGCGCGAGCCGCGCGTGGTGCATGTGGTGCGCGAGGTCGACGCCGATCCGCGCGCGGCCACCGCGCAGGCGCTGTCGCTGGTCGACGGGGAGCGGGCGGAATTGCTGTTCGGCCCCAGCGATGCGCTGCTGCCGGTGTTGGCCGCCTCGCCCGAGCTAGCCCGGCGCGGCGTGCAGATCGTGGCGCCGCTGTCGGGGCTGTCGCTCGCGGCGGATCACGTCTGGTACACGCGGGCCGACTACCGCAGCGAGCTGGATGCGGCCATCCGGCAGTTGCGCAGCTATGGCCTCAAGCAACTGGTGCTGGCCGTGGCGCCGGATTTTGCGGCCGGCAGCCTGGCTAGCGGCACGCCGTGGCGGCGCCAGGCCGAGCAGGAACCGGGACTGCAGGCACTCACGCTGGATACGGGCAAGGGCGGCGACACCGGCGCGGTGGCGCAACGCATCGCCGCCGCGCGCCCGGCCGCGGTGATCGTGGCGGGCGATACGCTGGCTTATGGCAATCTCGGCCGCGCGCTGGCGGCGCGCGGCTGGTACGGCTTCCTGGTGGGCTTGTCGGCGGTCAATTCGCTGGCGGCACGCGAAATTCTTGGCGCCGGCTACGTCGGCGGCATCGTGCTGACGCAGATCGCCCCGGGACCGCAGGACCTGACCCTGCGCGTGGTCAAGGAGCACGTGGGCCGGATGAAGCAGTTCCTG
Organism: Cupriavidus basilensis; assembly: GCF_008801925.2. Taxonomy (NCBI): domain Bacteria; kingdom Pseudomonadati; phylum Pseudomonadota; class Betaproteobacteria; order Burkholderiales; family Burkholderiaceae; genus Cupriavidus; species Cupriavidus basilensis. Next base: position 4,311,694 of record NZ_CP062803.1, read on the forward strand.
GACGAACCCGCCTCGCCGGCCACGCTGGCCGGCTATATCGGCGCGGCCTGGCTGGTGCGCACGGCGCTGGCCGCGCCGCGCGGGGCCGGCCCGGCGGACCTGCGGCGCGCGCTGCAGGCCCGCGTCGACGTGGGCGATTTCGTGCTGGATTTCACGCGCGGCTCGCGCGGCTCGCAGTATGTGCAGCTTGCGGCGATGGGTGGCGGCACCGCGCGGTGAGCGGTAACGGTAGCGTTGGCACCGGGCCGCCCGGGGCTCAGGCGCGCGGCAGCACGATGCGCACCCGCAGGCCGCCTTCCGCCCGGTTGGCCAGGCTGAGCTCGCCGCCGTGGCGCGAGACGATATCCGCGGCGATCGACAGGCCCATGCCGACCCCGCCGGTGGCACGGTTGCGCGAGGATTCGAGCCGGTAGAACGGCTCCAGCACGCGCGCCATTTCCTCCGGCGGAATGCCGGGGCCGTTGTCGCACACATCGATCACCACCCGCTCGGGGCTGTCCACCAGTTCAATGCACGCGCTGCCGCCGTAGCGGTGCGCGTTCTCGACCAGGTTGACCACGGCCCGGCGCAGTTCGGCCGGATAGGCCAGCAGCGGCTCGGCGTCGCCAGACAAGGTGACGTCCTGGCCGACTTCCGTGGCATCGTCCACCACGGCTTGCAGCAAGGCATGCACGTCCACCCGCTGGCGCGGCGCGGCAGCGCCGTCGCGCTCGCGCAGGTAATACAGGGTGGCATCGATCAGACCGTTCATCTCCGCCAGGTCCTGGCGCAGGCGATAGCGGACCTGGTTGTCGTCGACGCCTTCGATGCGCAGGCTCATGCGGGTGAGCGGGGTGCGCAGGTCGTGGGACACGGCGGCCAGGAAACGCGATTGCTGTGCCAGCTGGGTGCGGATGCGCTGCTGCATGTGGTTGAAGGCCTTGGCTGCGGCGCGGGCCTCGGCCGGGCCGCTGTCTTCGTCCAGCGGCGGGGCATGCACGTCCTGGGCCAGCCTGCCGGCGCTGCTGGCCAGGCGCTGGACCGGCCTGGCCAGCAATCGTGCGCCCACCCAGGACGCGGCCACAATGGCGGCGAGCTGGAACAGCTGGCCCAGGCGCGGCGGCCCAAGACCGTGGGTGCGGCGCGGGCGGCGTGGCGGCACTGGGGCCCCGGCCCCGCCTTGGCCGTTGTCCGCGCGCGCCTCGGCATCCGGGGGCGGCGGCGGCATCTCGTCGCCGGGGACGAAGGTGAAGCCGGTATGCCCCGGGCGCGGGAACACGCTCTCGATGACCGTGACGCCGAGCAGATGCACGGCCAGCATGATCGCGGCCATCACCAGGAACAGCCGGATGAACATGGAGTCGTGGCGGGCTACCCAGCCCGCGCGCTCAGGCTTCGACGGCACCGGTGAAGACATAGCCCTCGCCTCGGACGGTACGGATCAGCGTCGGGTCGCGCGGATCGTCGCGCAGCTTCTGGCGCAGGCGCGAGACCAGCAGGTCGATGCTGCGATCGAAGACATCGAGATCGCGGCCGCGCGCCTGGTTGATCAGCAGCTCGCGATCCAGCACGCGGTTCGGGTGCTCGATAAACGCCAGCAGCAGCCGGAATTCCGCATTGGACAACGGCACCACGGTTTCCTCGCCATCCACCAGCTGGCGCAGCGTGGTGTTCAGGCGCCAGTTGCCGAAGCGCAGTTCATGGCCGCCCGCCGCCGCCGGGCGTTTCGCGCCGCCGCCCCGGACACGGCGCAGCACGGTGTGGATGCGCGCCACCAGCTCGCGCATCTCGAAGGGCTTGGTGACATAGTCGTCGGCGCCCACCTCCAGCCCGACCACGCGGTCGGCCAGTTCAGTGCGCGCGGTGAGCATGATTACCGGCAGGTCGCTGCGCTCGCGGATCTCGCGGCACAGCGTCAGGCCGTTTTCGCCGCGCAAAGAGAGGTCGAGCACCACCAGGTCGTACTCGCGCGTGGCCATGGCGGCGCGCATGGCGGCGCCGCCCTCGGCGCCGTCGGCTTCGATGCCAAAGGTGGATAGGTACTCGGCCAGCATGGCGCGGATCTGCGGATCGTCGTCGACGATCAGCAAATGAAGGGGCGAGGCGGGAGAATGGTCCATCGGGTTTCGTCGTGCTTTGCAGCGGTTCGCCGCGTCGTGCGCGGCAGGTTGGTGCGCCGGCAGGCCGTTATTGCAGCGGATTGGTGGGGCGGATCAGGGCGGCCCCGGCAAGCCGCCGCCGCCAGGGATTCACTCTACCAGCCCGGCGCGGCCGCCTGATAGGCAGGGTGTGGCCGCTTTGTACCGGGCTTGATACAAAGCGGCTCGCCGGGCGGCCCGCTTTGTACGGCATTGCTTCCGCACGCTGACCAAGCGCTCAAGCAATAGTGGGCCGGCCTTTCTAAGATGTCATGTCGTTATTTCGCCGCTTTTGTGCCTGCCAGTTCCTGACCGGCGGGCCACGGCAGCCCGGCGCCCCCGCTATGCTCGAAGCCATCGGCATCACGTTAGCAAGCCCGGGCCTCTCCCCGCATGACCTCCATGGAGAATCCTTGTGACCCAGCCCCAAGCCTTGCTGCCCCGCCTCCGCGCCTTGCTGTCCCTTGCCGTGCTGTGCGGCGCCTGCGCCTTGACGCTGCCGGCGCACGCGCTGCAGACCAGCCCGCTGGCGGATGCCGGCCCCGGCCGGCCGGCGGCGCCCACGTCGCTGCGCGACGCGCTGGCGCTTACGCCTGCCCAGGCCACCCTCTGGCAAACCGCCGTGGACGCGGCGCGGGAAGCGCATGCGCACGCGCTGGAACTGCAGGCGCGCTTTATCCGCGAGGGCGGCGGCCCTGGTCAGCCGGAGGGTCCCGGGTCGTCGCTGCGCGCCCACGCGGAGCGGGAAGACCGCCTGCGCGATGCGCTCGATAAGGATCGCCGCGCCGTGCGCGATCGCTGGATCACATTTGAAGAAAGCCTGGATGCTGGCCAGCGCAAGCGCCTGCGCGACATGCCGGAGGGCCGATTGGCGGGTTCGCCGTGGGGTGCATTCGGCCCCGGCCCCCACCCCTTCCCCGGCGGCATGGCAGGCCCGATGCCCGGCCGCGGACCAGCGCCCATGCCATGCGCCTTCGGCGCGAACGGCCCATTCGGCGTACCCGGCGCTGCGGGGCCTCACCAACAAGGAACGCCAGATGCCTGGTAAGCCCCTCGACCACGCGAGCTCGATAACTGCTAACGGCGGCCGCTGCCGCTTCCGCGGCGGTGTACTGGGCATCGCGCGCGCCTGACGGCCACGGGATCTGGCGGATTCCCTAAAAAAAACGCCCCCGGACCCAAGTGCGGAGGCGCAGAACAGGGAAGAAGTCGGGCGTGCTGCCCGGCCACGCCAATCCGAAGGGACGGAACAGCGCGGCGCCTGGTCCAAACCTCGGGCCAGGCACCGGCGATGTTAGTCAGACATCGGGCGGGGGTCATGTCCCGCTTGTAGGCTAATGTATCGACTTTGTACGATTGGCACCGGGATGGGGCACGCAACACCCGCCGGGGCCGGTCATGCCGAGGTCTTGCCTGGCGTTCCCAGCAAGGCCTTGAGGCCGGCCAGGCGGTCCTTGGGGCTCATGGTGGGCGTTTCGTCCTTGATCGCGGGGGCCTCTTCGAGCTTCATCTCGCCGATAAAGCGCGAGGGCTCGCAAGAGTAGGTGTCGCGGGCGCGCTTGCGCTTCTTGCACCAGCTCAGGTGCAGGCTGCGCTGCGCGCGTGTGATGCCGACATACATCAGGCGGCGCTCTTCCTCGATCTTCTCGTCGCTCATGTCTTCGTCTTCGCGGCAGTGGGGCAGGATGCCCTCTTCCACCCCGACCAGGAACACGTGCGGGTACTCCAGCCCCTTGGAGGCGTGCAGCGTCGACAGGCGCACCGCGTCGGGATCCTCCTCGCGGCCTTCGAGCATGCTCATCAGCGCCACCGTCTGGGTCAGCTCCAGCAGGTTCTTGCCCTCGTCGCCAAAGCCATCGGCAGTGTCGAAGCCGGTGGCCTCCTCGCCCTCGCCCGTGGCCTCGGGCTTGGTGCCCTTGCGCTTGAGCCAGTCGAGGAATTCCAGCGTGTTGGTCCAGCGCGACTGGGCCTGGCGCTCGTCGAAGGTGTCGTACAGGTAGGCCTCGTAATGAATGCCTTCCATCATGTCGTCGAGCACCTGGGTGGCGGGATCGCTGGCCGCGCGCCCGGCCAGGCGCACCATGGCTTCGCAAAACACCCGCAGCGGCTCCAGCTGGCGCGGCTGGAGCTTGCCTTCGATGCCGCCCATCATGGCCGCCTCGAACAACGACACCTTGGCCTGGCCGGCGAAGGTGCCAAGCACTTCCAGCGTGGTGTTGCCCACGCCGCGCTTGGGCGTGGTGATGGCGCGGATGAAGGCGGGATCGTCGTCCGGGTTGGCGATCAGGCGCAGGTAGGCGCAGATGTCCTTGATCTCGGCCTTGTCAAAGAAGCTCTGCCCGCCCGAGAGCACATAGGGAATGCGCTCGCGGCGCAGGATCTGCTCGAACAGCCGCGCCTGGTGGTTGCCGCGGTACAGGATGGCGTAGTCGCGGAACTGCGCGCGCCGCTCGAACTTGTGGGCCGACAGGCGGAACACGACCGACTCCGCCTCGTGCTCCTCATCGTTCATCGGGTTGACGGCAATGGGGTCGCCCATGCCGTGCTCGCTCCACAGCTTCTTGTCGAACAGCTTGGGATTGTTGGAGATGACCGCGTTGGCCGCCTCCAGGATGCGCACGGTGGAGCGGTAGTTCTGCTCCAGCTTGACCACCTTGAGGTCAGGGAAATCGGTCTGCAGCAGCTTGAGGTTGTCCAGCGTGGCGCCGCGCCAGCCATAGATGGCCTGGTCGTCGTCACCCACCGCGGTGAAAGCCGGCGCGCGCAGGTGCGAGCCACCGGCGAGCTGCTTGAGCAACTGGTACTGGCAGGCGTTGGTGTCCTGGTACTCGTCCACCAGGAAGTAGCGCAGCCGGTTCTGCCAGCGCAGGCGCACCTCTTCGTTGCGCGCGAACAGCTCCGCCGGCAGGCGGATCAGGTCGTCGAAGTCCACTGCCTGGTAGGCATGCAGCGTCGCCACGTAGTTGCGGTAGATCAGCGCCGCCTGGTGATCGTCGGGGTTGTCGGCCTGGGCGATGGCGGTCTCGGGATCGACCATGCCGTTCTTCCACAGCGAGATGGTGCTCTGCACGCTGCGGATCAGCTTCTTGTCAGTGGAGGCGAGTTGCTCCTGCACCATGCCAAAGCAATCGTCCGAGTCCATGATGGAAAAGCGCGGCTTCAGGCCCACGTGCTCGGCCTCGGCGCGCAGGATCTGCACGCCCAGCGAGTGGAAGGTGCTCACCGTGATCTGCTTGATGGGAATGCGCTTGCCCTCGCGCGTGGTCTTGCCTTCCATCAGCTTGGCGATCCGCTCCTGCATCTCCTTGGCGGCCTTGTTGGTGAAGGTCACCGCGGCGATGTGCTTGGGCTGGAAGCCCTTGTCCTCGATCAGGTGGGCGATTTTCTGCGTGATCACCCGAGTCTTGCCCGAGCCGGCGCCGGCGAGCACCAGGCAGGGGCCGTCGAGGTAGCGAACGGCTTCGGATTGGGCAGGGTTGAGTCCGTGGGTCATGCGAGGGCTGGTGAGGGCTGGTGGTGGTGCTGGGTGGCGGGATGGCCGGCAAGGCGGGCGCGGGCTTTTGCGCATGGCAAAGGCAGCACATGCACGGGCGCGGCCAAGGCCACGGGTGAAGCCTGTGGCACAGCAAAAGCCATCGGAGCCGCAGATGTTAACACGCCGGCCAGCCGGCCCGCGGCTGCCCCCGGGCTGGCGCGCGAGCGCGTTGACAAGCCCCCGAGGCTGGCTGTAGAGTCGCGCCATCCGACCGGGAGAGCGCGCAGATCTTGCGCCGCCGAAGGGGTATCACCCGAAAACTCTCAGGCACCATGGACTGGTTGGATCGGCTTGCAACATGCACACGATGCACGCCGTACTCTGGAGAGCGGCACCCGCCACTGATCGATTCCGTCGACAGCCTTGGTGAGCGTGCCCACCGAAGGGGCGCGCAAGGTTTGGATTTCCGGCAGTTCAATTGGAATCCCGCCTTGTAATCTCTCAGGTATCGAGGACAGAGGGGTCATCCGCCGCAGCGGATCTGGCAGCGCCATGGCGCGCCGAATCCTGCGGCGGATGGCCCTTTTTCGTTTTCGAACCGAGATTTGCCTTCCCCCGAGGATTCCATGACGCTCCAGGCCACGCCCCTCAACGCCATCCACCGCGCACTCGGCGCCCGCATGGTCGACTTTGGCGGCTGGGACATGCCGGTCAACTACGGCTCCCAGATCGAGGAACACCATGCCGTGCGCAGCGATGCCGGCATGTTCGACGTCTCGCACATGTGCGTGGTCGACCTCAAGGGCGCCAATGTGCGCCCCTTCCTGCGCGGCCTTCTGGCCAACAACGTCGACAAGCTGCAAACGCCGGGCAAGGCGCTGTACTCCTGCATGCTGGATGAGAAGGGTGGCGTCATCGACGACCTGATCGTCTATTTCTTCGCCGAGGACTACTTCCGCCTGGTGGTGAACGCCGGCACCGCCAACAACGATATCGAATGGATCGCCGCGCGCAACGCCGCCACCAATAGCGGCGTGCGCATCACGCCGCGCCGCCACGACAATGCGCCCGACGGCGTGGACCCGCTGGCCATCGTTGCGGTGCAGGGCCCGAATGCCCGCGCCAAGGTGTGGAGCGCCTTCCCCTCGACGCAACCCAGCGAAGCCCTGAAGCCGTTCAACGCCGTCGTGGTGCAGGACCCCGCCCTTGGCGAAGTCATGGTGGCACGCACCGGCTACACCGGCGAAGACGGGTTCGAGCTGGTGGTGCCAGCCGAGAACGTGGCCGGCCTGTGGGAAAAGCTGATCGCCGAGGGCGTGCGCCCGGCGGGCCTGGGCGCGCGCGACACGCTGCGCCTGGAGGCCGGCATGAACCTGTACGGCCAGGACATGGATATCCACACCTCGCCGCTCAACGCCGGCCTGGGCTGGACCGTGGACCTGCAAAGCGAACGCGACTTCACCGGCAAGGCGGCCCTGGTCGCCGGCGGCAAGACCCAGCAGTTCGTCGGGCTGATCCTGCGCCCGGCCAACGGAAAAGCGGGCGGCGTGCTGCGCGCCCACCAGAAGGTCATCACCCCTGCTGGCGAAGGCGAAATCACCAGCGGCACCTTCAGCCCCTCGCTGTCCCAATCCATCGCTTTTGCCCGCCTGCCGCTCGACGTTGCGCTCGGCGCCGAGGTGCAGGTCGAGATCCGCGACCGCAAACTCGCCGCGACTGTGGTTAAACTGCCGTTTGTGCGCAATGGCAAGGCACTCGTGAGCTGAACGCTCGCACCGGTCACAGCGCGCCCGCCGGCGGTTACCCCGTCGAACATCGACACCCCCCGGCGGGCGCTGAATAACAAATTGAATCTGGAGCAATCCCATGAATTTCCCCGCCGACCTGAAATACACCGAGTCCCATGAGTGGGTGCGCGTCGAAGCCGACGGCACGCTGACCATCGGCATCACCGACCACGCGCAGGACGCGCTGGGCGACATCGTCTTCCTGGAACTGCCGGAAGTGGGCAAGTCGGTCGGCGCCGGCGACGCGCTGGCCGTGGTGGAGTCGGTCAAGGCCGCATCCGACATCTACGCTCCGGTGGCAGGCGAAGTGATCGCCATCAACGACGCCGCCGCCGCCTCGCCGGAAAGCGTCAATGCCGACGCCTTCGACGCCTGGCTGTTCAAGCTCAAGCCGGCCAACAGCGACGACGTGAACGGCCTGATGTCGGCCGACGCCTATAAGGCCAACGTCGGCGCCTGATGCCAGATCGTCATTCCCGCGCCACGGGAATGACGGATAAAGACTGCCGCGACGCGGACCGGGCCGACCACCCGCCGCACCGCTTCCACGAGATTCTTGCCATGAACGCCCCCCTGCCCATGACTGCCGCCCAAGTTGCCCGGCCCACGCTGGCCGAACTGGAGGCGCGCGACGCCTTCGCCTCCCGCCATATCGGCCCCGATGCCGCCGAGCAACAGCACATGCTCAAGGTGCTCGGCTATGACAACCGCGCCGCGCTGATCGACGCCGTCATCCCCGCTGCCATCCGCCGCCGCGACGGCATGCCGCTGGGCGAGTTCACCGCGCCGCTGACCGAGGAAGCCGCGCTGGCCAAGCTGCGTGGGCTGGCCAGCAAGAACCGCGTGCTCAAGAGCTTTATCGGCCAGGGCTACTACAACACGCTGACACCGGGCGTGGTGCTGCGCAATATCTTCGAGAACCCGGCCTGGTACACCGCCTACACGCCCTACCAGCCCGAGATCTCCCAGGGCCGCCTGGAAGCCATGCTGAACTTCCAGCAGATGGTGACCGACCTGACCGGCCTGGACATCGCCAATGCGTCGATGCTGGATGAAGGCACGGCGGCGGCCGAAGCCATGACGCTGCTGCAGCGCGTCAACAAGCACGCCTCCACCACCTTCTATGTCGCGGACGACGTGCTGCCGCAAACGCTGGAAGTGGTACGCACCCGCGCGCTGCCGCTGGGCATCGAAGTCAAGGTTGGCCCCGCCGCCGAAGCGGCCGGCGCCCATGCCTTCGGCGTGCTGCTGCAGTACCCCGGCGTGAACGGCGATGTGGCCGACTACCGCGCCATCGCCGACGCGGTGCACGCTGCCGGCGGCCTGGTGGTGGCTGCCGCCGACCTGCTGGCGCTGACCCTGATCGCCGCGCCCGGAGAGTGGGGCGCCGACGTGGCGGTGGGCAACTCGCAACGCTTTGGCGTGCCGCTCGGCTTTGGCGGCCCGCACGCCGGCTACATGGCGGTCAAGGATGCCTTCAAGCGCTCCATGCCCGGCCGCCTGGTGGGCGTGACCATCGACGCGCAAGGCAACAAGGCGTATCGCCTCGCCCTGCAAACGCGTGAGCAGCATATCCGCCGCGAGAAAGCGACGTCGAACATCTGCACGGCACAGGTGCTGCTGGCCGTGATGGCCTCTATGTACGCCGTGTACCACGGCCCGCAAGGCCTCAAGCGCATCGCCCAGCGCGTGCACCGCCTGACGGCCACGCTGGCCGGCGGCCTGGAACAACTGGGCTACGCGCGCACCAACGCCACCTTCTTCGATACGCTGACGCTGGAAACCGGCTTCAACACCGAAGCCCTGCACGCTTCGGCCACCGCGCGGGGCATCAACCTGCGCCACGCCGGTGCCACCCGCATCGGCATCTCGCTGGACGAGACCGCCTCGCGCGAGGACGTCGTCGCCCTGCTGGAAATCTTCGCCCACGGCAAGCCGGTGCCCAGCTTCGATGCACTCGAAGCCGCCGCGCAAGACGCGTTCCCGGCCGGCCTGGCGCGCCAGAGCGCCTACCTGACGCACCCGGTGTTCAACACGCACCACGCCGAGCACGAAATGCTGCGCTACCTGCGCATGCTGGCCGACAAGGACCTGGCGCTGGACCGCACCATGATCCCGCTGGGCTCGTGCACCATGAAGCTCAACGCCACCAGCGAAATGATCCCGGTGACGTGGCCCGAATTCAGCAAGATCCACCCGTTCGCGCCGCTGGACCAGACGGTCGGCTACCGCGAGATGATCGACCAGCTCGAAGCCATGCTGTGCGCCGCCACCGGCTACGCCGCGGTCAGCCTGCAGCCCAATGCCGGCTCGCAAGGCGAGTACGCCGGCCTGCTGATCATCCATGCGTACCACGCCAGCCGTGGCGAAAGCCACCGCGACATCTGCCTGATCCCGTCCTCCGCGCACGGCACCAACCCGGCGTCGGCACAGATGGCTGGCATGAAGGTGGTGGTGGTGGCCTGTGACGAGAACGGCAACGTCGACCTGGAAGACCTGGCGAAGAAGGCCGAGCAGCACAGCAAGAACCTCGCCGCGATCATGATCACCTACCCGTCCACGCACGGCGTATTCGAGCAGGGCGTGCAGCAGATCTGCGACATCGTGCACAAGCACGGTGGCCAGGTCTACGTGGACGGAGCCAACATGAACGCCATGGTCGGCACCGCCGCGCCGGGCCAGTTCGGTGGCGACGTGTCCCACCTGAACCTGCACAAGACCTTCTGCATCCCCCACGGCGGTGGCGGCCCGGGCGTTGGCCCGGTGGCGGTCGGCGCGCATCTGGCAGACTTCCTGCCCAACCAGGACAGCGTGGGCTATCGCCGCGACGACCAGGGCATCGGCGGCGTGTCCGCCGCGCCGTTCGGCTCGGCCAGCATCCTGCCGATCTCGTGGATGTACATCGCCATGATGGGCTCGGCCGGCCTGACCGCCGCCACCGAGAACGCCATCCTGGCCGCCAACTATGTGGCGCGCCGCCTGTCGCCGCACTTCCCCGTGCTCTACACCGGCCAGCACGGCCTGGTGGCGCACGAGTGCATCCTGGACGTACGCGCGCTGCAGAAGACCACCGGCATCTCCAACGAGGACGTGGCCAAGCGCCTGATGGACTACGGCTTCCACGCCCCCACCATGAGCTTCCCGGTGCCGGGCACGCTGATGATCGAGCCGACCGAGAGCGAGGCCCTGCATGAGCTGGACCGCTTTATCGACGCGATGATCGCCATCCGCGCCGAGATCGCCCGCGTGGAAGACGGCACCTTCGACCGCGAGGACAACCCGCTGAAGAATGCACCGCACACCGCCGCGGTGATCACCGCCGACGTGTGGGAACACAAGTACACGCGCCAGGAAGCCGCCTACCCGGTGGCCGCGCTGCGCACGCAGAAGTACTGGCCGCCCGTTGGCCGTGCGGACAACGTGTACGGCGACCGCAACCTGTTCTGCGCCTGCGTGCCGATGAGCGAGTACGCGCAAGAGTAAGCTGGCATGAGGCCGGGGCGGCTGCGCGTTGCGGCGGCCCCGGCGCATCGCCCTCGCGCTATGCTCTGTGTGGATGCGCGGCCACCCGGCCGTGCCCGGAACACGGAGCACGCATGTGGAATCTCAGCGCCCCATGGTGGGAATTCGTCCTGCGCGGACTGATCGTCTACGGCAGCCTGCTGGTGCTGCTGCGACTGTCTGGCAAGCGCCAGATCGGGCAGCTTACCTCGCTCGACCTGGTACTGCTGCTGGTACTGTCCAACGCCGTGCAGAACTCCATGAACGCCGGGGACAACTCGGTCACGGCCGGGTTGATTCTGGCGGTGACGCTGGTCGGCGCCAACCTTGTACTGGCGTGGCTGAGCTGGCGCAGCCGGCGCTTCGAGAACGTCGTCGAGGGGCGCCCGCAGGTATTGATCCACGACGGCATGGTCTTCGGTGACGTGATGAAGCGCGCTTTCGTGACCCGCGACGACCTGCGCAAGGCACTGCGCCATGCAGGGTGCGAGCGTGTCGCCGATGTGCATTTCGCGATCCTCGAGAACGACGGCACCATCAGCGTGCTGGTCAAGAAAGACGCGCCACCCACGCCGCCCAATGCGGCGGGTTCGCTGTGGCGCGCCCCCATCAATCAGGACACGGACGCGCCGGTCTGATCCCGGCGCGAGCCAACCCCAGGAGCCTACCGTGGCTGTCAGCGTCTTCGATCTGTTCAAGGTGGGCATCGGCCCATCAAGCTCGCACACCGTTGGTCCGATGCGCGCCGCGCTGATGTTCGTCCAGGGCCTGGCGCGCGATGGCCTGTTGCCGCAGGTGGCCAGCGTGCGCGTGGAACTGTACGGCTCGCTTGGCGCCACCGGCCGCGGCCACGGAACCGACAAGGGCGTGATCCTCGGCTTGCTGGGCGAAGCGCCCGACACCATCGACCCCGACACCATCGACTTGCGGCTGGCCGCGCTGCGCGCCAGCCGCACGCTCTCGCTGCTGGGCACCCATCCCGTGCCCTTCGTGGAGAAGGAGCACATCGTCTTCTACCGCCGCGAGGCCATGGCCGAGCATCCCAACGGCATGAAGTTCCACGCCTTCAATGCTGGCGGCGAGCGCATCCGCGAGGGGCGCTACCTGTCGGTGGGCGGCGGCTTCATCATCACGGCCGGCGCAGCCAATACGCATATCCTGGAGGCTGACCAGCAGTTGCCGCATCCGTTTCGCAGCGGGCGCGCGATGCTGGAGATGGCAGCCGCCAGCAAGAAGAGCATTGCGCGGCTGATGATGGAAAACGAATGCGTGTGGCGCAGCGAGGCCGAGGTCAACGCCGGCCTGCTGCAGATCTGGGCCGTGATGCAAGCCTGCGTGGCGCGCGGCTGCCGCACCGACGGCGAGCTGCCCGGGCCGTTCAAGGTCAAGCGCCGCGCCCACGACCTGTTCCGCAACCTCACCGAGCACGCCGAGCGCGCGTTGGCCGATCCGCTTTCGGTGATCGACTGGGTCAACCTGTATGCGATCGCCGTCAATGAGGAAAACGCCGCCGGCGGCCGCGTGGTCACCGCACCCACCAACGGCGCCGCCGGCATCATCCCGGCCGTGCTGCATTACTACGACCGCTTCGTGCCCGGCGCCAACCCGCAGGGCGTGATCGACTTCCTGCTGACTGCCGGCGCCATCGGCATGCTCTACAAGCTCAACGCCTCGATATCCGGCGCCGAGGTCGGCTGCCAGGGCGAGGTCGGCGTGGCCTGCTCGATGGCCGCCGGCGCGCTGGCCGCCGTGATGGGCGGCACACCGGAGCAGGTGGAAAACGCGGCCGAGATCGGCATGGAGCACAACCTCGGGCTGACCTGCGACCCGGTCGGCGGGCTGGTGCAGATTCCTTGCATCGAGCGCAACGCCATGGCCTCGGTGAAGGCCGTGAACGCGGCGCGCATGGCGTTGCGCGGCGACGGCATGCACTATGTGTCGCTCGACTCCGTGATCAAGACCATGCGCGAGACCGGCGCCGACATGAAGACCAAGTACAAGGAAACGGCGCGTGGCGGCTTGGCGGTGAACATAGTGGAGTGCTGAGGCCGGCCCGCCAGCGCAAGCGAATGCGCGCTTTCTGCTACGCTTGCCGGGCATTCACCCCAATCCAATCCAATCCGATCCAACTGGAGTCCGGCATGATCAAGATCAGCTTTCTCTATCCGCACAGCAAGGGCGGCAAGTTCGACATGGATTACTACCTGCAGCGCCACATGCCCCGCGCCATCGCGCTGTTTGGCGCGCACCCGGGCTATCGCGGCGTGGCGGTGGAACGCGGTCTGGGCGCGGGCGCGCCGGGTTCCGATCCGGCCTTCACGGTGATGTGCCATTTCCTGTTCGAGTCCGTGCCTGACTTCGTGGCTGCCGCCAAGGCAGCCGGCAACGAGCTGCAGCTCGACATCCCCAATTACACCGATGCGGTTCCCGTGATGCAGATCAGCGAAGTGCTGACGATCGGCTGATTGCGCACGCTGGCGGCGCTATCATGTAGCGTTTCCCCACTAGCGGGCATGGCCATGCAGACCTTCCATCAGCTGTTTGACGAAACCTCGTCCACCTACACCTACTTGCTGATCGATGCCGCCACGCGCCAGGCGCTGCTGATCGATCCGGTGGACCACCAGCTGGAACGCGACATGGCGCTGCTGCAGGCCTGTGGCGCCACGCTGGCGTGGGTGGTCGAAACCCATGCCCATGCGGACCACATCACCTCGGCCGGCCATGTTGCACTGCAAACCGGTGCACGTACCGCAGCCCCCTCGGGCTGCGACATCCAACCCGCGCAAAAGCAGCTGATCGACGCAGACACGCTGCAGTTTGGCACGCAGACGCTGCGCGCCATCCATACGCCGGGGCACACCGCCGGCAGCATGAGCTACCTGTGGGAAGAGCCCACGCCCGCCGGCCCGGTGCGCCGCGTCTTCACCGGCGACGCGCTGCTGATCGACGGTTGCGGCCGCACCGACTTCCAGTCCGGCGACGCCGGCACGCTGTACGACAGCCTCACGCAGAAACTCTTCGCCCTGCCTGACGACACCGTGGTCTACCCCGCGCACGACTACAAGGGCCGCACCGCATCCACCATCGGCTTCGAGCGCGCCAACAACAGCCGCGTGGCCGGGCGCACGCGTACCCAGTTCATCGAGATGATGGGGCAACTGAACCTGCCCAAGCCGAAGCTGATCGATGTGGCGGTCCCCGCCAACCAGCGGCTCGGGCTGCGGGATGGCGAAAGCGTGCCGCACGGGGCGTGACGCACGCGTGCGAGAAGCGACAGGCAATCGGTATCTGGTCTTCGGTAACCGGTATCCGGCCTTGGCAGGCAATTGAATGGAGAGAGAAGACATGGCCCAGTACACCGCAGAGATCCTCTGGCAACGTGGCGAGCAGGATTTCCTCGGCAATCGCTATAGCCGCAAGCACCTGCTGCGCTTCGACGGCGGCGTGGAAGTACCCGGATCCTCATCGCCCCATGTCGTGCCCCTGCCCATGTCGGACGCCGCCGCCGTGGATCCCGAAGAAGCCTTCGTTGCCTCGCTCTCCAGTTGCCACATGCTGTGGTTCCTTTCCATCGCCGCCAAGCACAGGTTCTGCGTGGACCGCTACTTCGATGCCGCGGTCGGCACCATGGCGAAGAACGCGGAAGGCCGGATGGCCATGACGGTGGTCACGCTCAGGCCGGAGGTCACCTTCAGCGGCGAGCGCCAGCCGACCCGGGAGGAACTGGCACACCTGCATCACACGGCGCACGAAGCCTGCTTCATTGCCAACTCGGTGAAGTCGGAGCTGCGCTGCGAGCCGGTGTACGTGGGCGCGCAGGCGTAGTCAGCCAGCCCAGCTGTCGCAGGTCTGGCGTACCGTTTCGCGCAGGCTGCGCGTGGTGCTTTCGATCTGGCGCACGCGCTCCGCGTCACCGTTCCGGCTTTGCGCCAGCGCGCGGATGTTGGCCAGCGCATCGAGCGAGCCCAGCGCTTCGGCATGCGGCACCAGCGCGTCGCAGATCGAGATGATGTGGTCGGCGATGGGCATCCGGGTTAGCTCATTGGGGTGCACGTACTCGCCTTCCAGCCCGAAACGGCAAGCCTGGAAGCGGTTGAAGGTGTAGACCAGGTAGTCGTCTTCCTGCGGCATGAAGGGGCGCGACAGCAGCAGGTAGCGCGCGAGCGCCTGGATGTAAGCGGCGATATCGCAGGCGCGCCCGACGGTCAGCGGCGTGTCCATCACGCGGACTTCGATGGTGCCGAACTCCGGCTTGGGACGGATATCCCAGTAGAAGTCCTTCATGCTCTCGATCACGCCCGTGTTGCGCATCTTGTTGAAGTACGCGGTGAAGGCGTCCCAGGTGAGCAGGTACGGCGCGCGCCCGCTCATGGGGAAGGCGGCAACGGAATTCAGGCGTGCCGAGGCGAAGCCGGTGTCCACCCCTTGCACATAGGGAGAGGAGGCGGCCAGCGCGATGAAATGTGGCACGTAGCGGCCGATAGCGTGCAGCAGGAACAGCGATTCGTCGGCGCTTGGGCAGCCGATGTGCACGTGCTGGCCGAACACCGTGAACTGCTTGGCCAAATAGCCATAGAGCTCGGAAATATACTGGTAGCGCGGCGAATCCGAGATGGTGCGGTCGGCCCATTGCTGGAACGGGTGCGTGCCGCCGCCGCAGATGCCGAGGTTGAGCGAGCGCGAGGCGTCGACCATCAGGTCGCGCATGGTGCCCAGCTCGTCCAGCGCCTGTGCATAACTTTTGCAGATGCCGGTACTGATCTCGATCATCGAAGGGCTGATCTCGGGCTTGATGTCGCCGGCGTGCTGCGCGCCTTTCAGCGCACGCAGCAAATCCGGCGCGAACGGCGCGAGGTCGTAGTCATGCCGGTTGACGAGCTGCAGTTCCAGTTCCACGCCAAACGTCAGCGCCTCGGAATGCTTGAACGGTTCGAGTGACATCAGCGCCCTCCTCCATTGCGTCTGACCTCGCCCGCATAGCGAAGTGCCCAGCCCGCCAGCGTAGGCCCAAGCAACTGCTCCATCGCCAGCGTGCACAGGATGATGGCTGCCAGCGGCTCACCCGTGGCGGGATACAGCAGCGCGATATCGCTCATCAGCAAGTACGCGAGCCCCGACATGGGTGCCAGCGCAAGCCCGAGGGCCACGCACTGCTTCATGCTCAGGCCCGAGAACGAACCCAGCGAGACGACACCTGCCAGCTTGGCAATGTGACGCAGCAGTACCAGCACACAGGCGGCGCCACCACCGATGGCCCAGTCGTGCGCCGTCAGCGGCAGGCCAAGCGAGACCACCATCACGATGATCAGCAAGCTGCCCGCGCTGCCGAAGTGCGCCGGCCATACGCGCGGCTGGCTGTCCTGGTGCTTGAACACCACACCGGCCAGCATCAGCGTAAGTGGCATCGACAGCTTGAGCACGCGCGTGAGCGCCAGCGTGAACAGCACCAGCCCCACCAGCACCAGGAAGCTGTAGTGATCGTCCGTTTCCATGCGCGCATAGATCGCGTGGCCCAGCTTGCCAACGCCCCAGGCCAGCAGGCAGGAACCCACCAGCAGATAGAGCGGATGCAGCAGCGCCGCACCCAGGTTGCCGTATTCGGAATGCAGCCAGCCGGTGGCGACCTGGACGATGGCGGCGGCGTAGATGCTGTTCAGCGCGGCCATGGCGAGCAGCCGCTCGGTCACCTGCCCTTCGGCGCGCAGCTCGTTCTTGAGCTGCAGCACGATGGTGGGCGAGGTGCTCACGGCAATGCCGCCGGCCAGGATGGCAACCGCCGGGCTCACGCCGATCCATTGCAGCACGGCGGCGACCAGGCCCCAGGTCAGCAGGCTTTCAAAGGCGCTGGTGAAGAGCAGCCAGCGATTGGCCCGCAGCCAGGTGAGCGAGAGCCGGTGCCCGAGCTCGAACAGGGCGAGCGCCAGCGCCATGTCGATCAGGATGCGGGTCTGCGCGATCATGTCCTCGTCCACGATGCCGCGGCCGAGCATGCCAGCGGCGAGGCCCGTGGCCGCGTAACCGACGATGCGGGGCAGCCGCAGGTACATGCGGCATACCTCGCCCGCCAGGCCGGCGCCCACCAGCGCCAGCCCGACCCAGAAAAGCCCGCCCGGTGCCAGCGGCAGGCTTGGAAACAATTGGCTCAGTCCATTCATGGGCTATATGGTAACGGAGCCACATGACATTCCATGTCGGAGTTTGTCCGACAGAGGCACGGAATTTGCTGTCAACGTGACGCGTTCACACGTAAAAAAACGCCATCTTACAGGGATGGCGTTTTTTATCGTAACCGGGCCGGTGATGCCGCTGGCCCCCGCCGGCTACACGCCCCAGAACTTCCACCCCGGACGCGTCGCCCGCAGGCCGGTTTCCATGCGGGCATAGAGTGAGCGCGTCTTGCCCTGCGCGGCGCCGCTCGCGCGGGCCTTGTCGAAGTAGCCCAGCGCGGTCTCGCGCTGCTCCAGGCCCAGCGCGGCCTCGACGGCGCCAAGATACGCCTCGCCATCCCAGCCTTTGCGCGCGGCAAAGGCGGCCTCGAAGTCCGTCAGCGCTTCGGCGTATTGCTTCTCGCCGTTGCGGATCAGCGCACGCTGCAGGCGCGGGAAGGCCTGGTCCGCAGGATCGTCGGCGGTCAGCGCGATGGCTTGCTCGAACAGTGGCAGCGCGCGCTCCGGCGCGCCCAGGCCACGCCAGACCATGCCGAACTGGTTGCACAGCCATGCGTCCTCGATCAGCAGCGCACGGCGCTGCAGTGCCTCGATCTCGGCCTGCGCGTCGGTGCGGTCGTGCTGGTCCATGCTGTCCATGGCGTTGCGCAGCAGCCCCGCGAAGTGCGCGCGGGCGTGGGCCAGCGCGTGCGCGGTCTGGCTGCGTTCCTCCACCGGCAAGGCGTCGGCGCGCGCATCCATGTGCGCCAGCGCATCACGGGCCGCTGACGTCACTTCCGTGCCGCCAATGGCCTTCCAGGTGCTCATCAGCCGGCTGAAGATCCAGCCCACGTTGGCCGGATCGCGCTCCAGCGGATAGCGGTTGAGCACGTCGCCCGCGACTTCCACGGCTTTGCCGTGCTGGCCGGCCGCCTCGAGGCACTCGAGCAGGTCGATCCAGTGCTCGATGAATTCGCTGACCGCGATGCCCTTCTCGTGCAGCGCGATGCGCTCCGCGCGGTTGCCCTCGCCTTCCAGCCGGGTGGCCAGGTTGTGGCACAGCAACGAGTAGATATGGGGATCGGCGTCGTCGTAGCCGCCCTCGCCGGTGGCGAAGTAGGCTTCGAAGCGCGCCAGGCCCAGGCGATAGGCCTTGATCAGGTGCGGCATCAACGCCGCCTCGGCGGCCGGCACCGCGTCCATGAACTCAGCCAGCGCCACGCCCGCGTTGTAGTAGCCGGTCGCATCCGTCGCGCCCTCGACAAAGGCAAAGCGCAGCCAAGGCTCGGCCTCGCCGGACTGGTGGCGCCATTCGAGCTCGCGCACCTGCGCCTTGGGGTCCGGCGCCTTGCGCTGGTAGGTGGCGAAATCGTCCCAGGCACCATCGAGCTCGCCCGCGCGGTAGCGCAGCGGCGCGCGGATGCGGCGGGCATGCGGGTGGTCTGGCTGGCTGGCCAGCACGATGGCGGCCTGCTCGGCGGCCAGCGCATCGCCCGCAGCCTCGTCGAGCTCCAGCAGGTCAGGGTTGTCCAGGCCGATCCGCGCCAGGCACAGGCGCAGCATCGGCTCGGCCTCGTCGCCGGCGGCCTTCACGTGGGCCAGCGCCTGGCCCAGGATGTCTTCGGCGCCAAGATCCGGCGCGCGATAAAGCAGGTCATACCAATAAGCGCCGGCCGCGGCGAAATTGCCCAGCCGGTAATGCACCAGCCCGGCATGCAGGCGGGCGCTCCACTCGCCGGAGGACAAGCCGTTGCGCAGCGCGGCCTCTTCCAGCCAGGGCAGCGCCTCCTGCAAGCGCTCCATCCCCATCAGCAGCATGCCGTAGCGATGCGCGATCACGCCGCGCGAGGACCAGCGGTGCGCCGGGTGCAGCGGCAGCCCGGGCAGCTTGGCCAGCGCCGCATCGAGCACGGCAAAGGCGGCCTGCGCGTCGCCGCGGTCAAAATGCAGGCGTGCCCGCAGGCAGTCGAAATCCACCACTTGAGGCTGCGCCTGCGAAAGCTGGTCGAGAATGACCAGCGCTTCATCGTAGCGCTCTGCGTTGGCTAGCTCGATGGCGTGGTCGTAGCTGACTTCCTGCACGGACACGGACTGCTCCTTCGGGGTGGATGTGCGAGTGCGGGATTATGCGCCATCGTGGCCCCCTCCTGCTCGTGAGAAAAAGGGGCGATTCCCATCCCAGCCGCAACGCTGGACAACGGCTTTGCCCCAATGTATGCAGAAACGGCAACGCCACCTTCCGGCCAGCCGCCAGAACGAGGATATCTGTCGGGTTTTCGTTGTCGCGGACCAGGTAGACCAGCCGGCACCCGACCTCACGCCGCCTGGAAGCCGCACCTGCACCAAGCAGAAATTTCCTGCCCCAATTTCAGAAAGTGCCGATTGAGGTAACCCGGGCAACTCATCTACTTTGTGCGCATGGCACCGATCCCGCCGCACCAGAGAGGCGTTGAGCTAAAGAAGAAGTAGGAAATGCAGAAAAATATATTAATACGACTCACCGTGGGCGGACTTGCCGTCATTGTGGTGTTAGTCGGAATACGCGCGTTGTCCGCTGAAGACTCGTCCGAACAACCCAACACTCAGACCTTGACGGAACGGCAATCGGTGCTGGGTGCACCTGCCACGCCCCCACGGCAAATGGCTGTCGCGAAGCCGGTGTCGAATCAGGCCGCCCTTGGCGAGAAGGCCGATCTTGAAAGCCTTCAGCGCTATACGCAACGCATTGTCTCGGATGCAAGCCTCACACCGGAGCAAAAATTCGATTGGCTTTGGCGTGACTTCGAGGCCACTCATCTTAGCCCGACAAGTGCCCAGTACTTGTTGGATACGATCAGATTGTTGCCACTTCCGCCCAGTGCCAGAACGGCGTTGCGGATTGAAGCCAGTCTGTACGGGACCGTCCACGCCGAGCAGGTCAAACGCGCTCTGGTCAACTTGATGGCATCGCAATATGAAACCGACCTGGCCTTGTCTGCCGCCGAGCAATCTCGCCTCGGGGCTAATCCTCAGGTCGCAGCCATGCTCGCAAAGGCGGCCCGCTCATCTGACACTGAAATTGCACATCAGGCGGTCATGCAATATGCGCGACTAGGCTTGTTCCCCGATAGCATCCCCATCTTGAACGCCGCTCTGTCAGGCGGCACCATAAGCCGAGCCGAGTACGCGAAGGAACTGGGTTTCCTCCTGCCCTTGATCCAGGAACCCAAGGCTCAGCGCGTCAGGCACTGCAGGCCATTGGGCATGCAGGTGTACCCAGTGGGCTCCTGGCTGAGGATCTTGCCGCTATGGTCCTGTTGCCGCATGCGCTTTCGTCGCTCCACCTGGAGACCCTGCGCCCGCTCCAGGAACTCCTCACGCAAGGCCAGCCGACTTTCGCCAACGACTCCGGCTCGATTGATTTTCTCGATTTAGCTCGCTACAACGACTGGCTATCCGCCACCGCCGCGATCGACGCAAGGCTTTCAGGCGGAGGGGCGGCGGATCACATTGCCACGCTTGTCATGCGAGAGGATGCAGATCCGCGTGGACTTATCGCGATTGTCGCTTCCCCTTTGGCGGAACAGGTGATCCGTATCCTGGCACAGCGCGGACAGATGGAGGCCGCTCAACAACGGCTCGCCGGCCTGGCACAGGGTGTGCCCAATGACATCACCGCACTCCGCATGATCGAAGAGGCTCGAAACCGCATCGCACAAGGACGACCGTGACTTGGCGCCAGGTCGCCCACGTCTTGCCGCCTGACGGCGCATGGCGAATTCGCCTGCCGCAAAACAAAAAACGCCATCCCACTGGGATGGCGTCAGATGCAGGACGCTAATGGTGCCTTGGCGGGCGCAATAGCTTACTTGCCGCCAACCGTCTCCAGCACGGTCCACTTGCCGCCAACCACCTTGTAGACGGTGATGCCGCCGTCCTTCAGGTCGCCGCGCGCGTCGTAGGCCAGGGTCTTGGTGGTCACGCCTTGCATGTTGGTGGCCGCCAGCACCGGCAGGTAGCGCGCCGGATCGGCCGAGCCCGCCTTGATCATGGCGGTCATCAAGGCGGTGGCGCCGTCATAGGCGTACGGCGAGTAGGTCTGTACCTTGCTGCCGAAGCGCTTCTCGTACTTCTTCTCGTAGGCGGTGCCACCGGGCATCTGCTCCAGCGGCAGGCCGGCCAGCGAGACGACCGTGCCCTCGGCGGCAGGGCCGGCCAGCTTGAGGAAGTTGTCGGTCTTCGACATTTCGCCTGACACCACCGGCGACTTCATGCCGAGTTCCTTGACCTGCTTGGCCATCGGCGCGGATTGCGTCTCGGCGCCGCCAAAGAAGATCACGTCCGGGTTGCTGCGCTTGATGTTGGTCAGCACGGCCTTGAAGTCCACCGCCTTGTCGTTGGTGAACTCGCGGCGCACGATCTTGCCGCCGGCGGCCTTGGCGGCCTTCTCGAACTCGTCGGCCAGGCCTTGGCCGTAGGCCGTGCGGTCGTCGACGATGGCGATGTTCTTGGCACCCAGCTTCTTCACCACGAAGGCACCGATCACCGAGCCCTGCTGGGTGTCGGAAGTCATCATGCGGAAGGTGGTCTTGAAGCCCTGGCGGGTGTACTCAGGTGCCGTTGCCATGGCGATCTGGGGAATGCCCGCGCGGTTGTAGACCATCGACGCCGGGATGCTGGTGCCCGAGTTGAAGTGGCCCAGCATGCCCTGGATGCCGTTATCGACCAGCTTTTGCGCGACCACCGAGCCGGTCTTGGGGTCGGCCGCGTCGTCTTCAGAGAGCAGTACGAACTTGACGTCCTTGCCGCCGATCTTGGGCTTGGTCGCGTTCATTTCCTCGATGGCGAGGACAACGCCGTTCTGCATGTCCTTGCCATATTGCGCCTGGCCGCCGGTCATCGGCGCGGCAAAGCCCAGCTTGATTTCCTGCGCCTGGGCGAAGGCGGCCGAGGTGGCGCACAGGCCAGCGACGGACAGGGCGACGGTGAGGGCCGTCTTGTGGAAAGTCGAGTTCATCTGTTCTCCTTGGTAGCTATTCTCGATAGCCTTTGCTGCGTTTTTGGACGCGTCCGGGTGTGGCGCGAAACGCTCCCCGATTTTCAAATACGCGAGGTTTGCGGGATCACCGCTGCCTCGCGTCGCTTCGATCGACGCCCGGCGGTTAGCCGATCGTCATCAAACTCGCATTGCCACCCGCTGCCGCCGTATTGACGGACAGCGAACGCTCGATCAACAAACGCTCGATGGCGATATTTGGTTCACCATGTGCCAGGCCTTGCACCGAAATGATCGGGCCGGGGCGCGTGGCCAGCTGTTCGCACACAGCGCGCAGCTGGTCCGAGTCGCCATGGTGAAGAACGGCGTCGAAGCTGGTGTCGCCGGCCGACCAGTCGGCCACCAGGCTGACGCGCGATTGTACTGCCTTGGGCAGGCGCGCAAACAGGGCCCGGGCCATGGGGCTTTCAACCCACACGGCCTGGCTGCCAGCCGCCAGTACCGCCGCCAGTTGCACGGCCAGGTCGGTCTCTTGCTGGGCCAGGCACAGCACGGCGGCACGTGGCAGCAGCGTGTAGGTGTTGCGCTCGCCGGTGGGGCCGGGCAGCGTGACCGACAGGCCGGCCGCCGAGGCCGCGGCAAAACGCTCGCACGCCGCCGCCAGCCCGGGCAGCGCCGCGCTCTCGTGCTGTGCCCATTCCTTGAGCGTAGCCAGTGCCTCGGTCAGCGTGCGGCGCACCGGGCTGGTCTCGTCGGCGCCGCCGAGGGTGTCTGAGGCGCGCACCACGCGGGCCACGGCGTCCTGCGGGCAGACCGACAACAGGCGGTGCAGGTACAGTGGGCCGCCCGCCTTGGGGCCAGTGCCGGACAGGCCTTCGCCGCCGAAGGGCTGCACGCCCACCACCGCGCCCACGATATTGCGGTTGACGTAGAGATTGCCCACTTCCGCGCGTTCGACGATGTGCTCGATGGTTTCGTCGATGCGGGTGTGAATGCCCATGGTCAGGCCATAGCCGGTGCCGTTGATCTGCGCTAGCAGCGTGTCGAGGCCGGCTCGCGGGTAGCGCACCACGTGCAGCACGGGGCCAAAGACTTCGCGCTGCAGCTCTTCGATGCTGTCGAGCTCGATCAGCGTTGGCGATACAAACGTGCCATTGCGGCAGGCCGCGCTGGCCGCGCCGTTCGGGTCGGCCTGGTGGACGCGGCGGCCCTTGGCGCGCATGGCGTCGATATGGCGCACGATGTTGCCGCGCGCCTCTTCGTCGATGACCGGGCCGACGTCGGTGGACAAGCGGTCCGGGTTGCCCATGGTGAGCTCATCCATGGCGCCCTTGAGCATTTCCAGCACGCGGTCGGCCACTTCTTCCTGCAGGCACAGCACGCGCAGCGCGGAACAGCGCTGGCCGGCCGAGTCGAAGGCGGAGTTGACCACATCGCCAACCACCTGCTCGGCCAGCGCGGAGGAGTCCACGATCATCGCATTCTGGCCGCCAGTCTCGGCGATCAGCGGCACCGGGCGGCCAGCCGCGTCCAGCCGGCCGGCCACGCTGCGTTGCAGCAGGCGCGCCACTTCGGTGGAGCCGGTGAACATCACGCCCTTGACGCGAGCGTCGCCTACCAGCGCGGCACCCACGGTTTCGCCGCGGCCCGGCAACAGCTGCACGGCGCCAGCCGGCACGCCAGCCTCACGCAGCAAGCGCACGGCCTGGGCGGCAATCAGCGGGGTCTGCTCGGCGGGCTTGGCCAGCACGGTGTTGCCGGCGGCCAGCGCGGCCGCGACCTGGCCGGTGAAGATGGCCAGCGGGAAATTCCACGGGCTGATGCAGACCACCGGCCCGAGCGGACGATGGGTATCGTTGGAGAAGGTCTCACGCACTTGCGCGGCGTAATAGCGCAGGAAGTCCACGGCCTCGCGCACTTCGGCGATGGCATTGGAGAAGGTCTTGCCGGCCTCGCGCACGATGATGCCCATCAGGGACTGCATCTGCGCTTCCATCAGTTCCGCGGCGCGCTCCAGCGCGGCGGCGCGCACATCGGCCGGGGTCGCCTGCCAGATCGGCGCGGCGTTCACTGCGGCCTGCAGCGCGGCTTCCACCTCGGCCATGCTGGCTTCGGTGACATGGCCGACCACGTCGCGCAGGTCGGACGGGTTGCGCACGGGTGCCGGCCGATTGGCGTCGTCGCCACCGGCGGTTTCCGTGCCTAGCAGCGGCACGGCGCTGACCGCCTCGCTCGTGCCGGCCAGTAGCGCGGACGACAGCGAGGCCAGGCGATGCTCGTTAGAGAGGTCGATGCCGGCAGAATTGGCGCGCGACTCGCCATACAGCGTGCGTGGCTGCGGAATACGCGGATGCGGCAGGCCAAGCGCGCCCTCATCGGCATGCATCTGCTCGACCACGGCCACCGGGTCGGCCACCAGTTCGTCCAGCGAGATGGTGTCGTCAGCGATCCGGTTGACGAAAGATGTGTTGGCTCCGTTTTCCAGCAGGCGGCGCACGAGGTAAGCCAGCAGCGTCTCATGCGTGCCGACCGGCGCGTAGATCCGGCAAGGGCGGTTGAACTTGCCATCAGCCAGCGGGCCGACCACCTGGTCGTACAGCGGCTCGCCCATGCCGTGCAGGCACTGGAACTCGTACTGGCCGGGGTAGTAGTTGTGGCCAGCGATCTGGTAGATGGCCGCCAGCGTGTGGGCGTTGTGGGTAGCGAACTGCGGGTAGATTACGTCCGGCACCGACAGCAACTTGCGCGCGCAGGCCACGTAGGACACGTCGGTATAGACCTTGCGCGTGTAGACCGGATAGCCCTCCAGCCCGTCCACCTGGGCGCGCTTGATCTCGCTGTCCCAGTACGCGCCCTTGACAAGGCGGATCATCAGGCGGTGACGGCTGCGGCGGGCCAGGTCGATCAGGTAGTCGATCACGAACGGGCAGCGCTTCTGGTAGCCCTGCACCACGAAGCCGATGCCGTTCCAGCCGGCCAGCTCGGGCTCGAAGCACAGGCGCTCCAGCAGGTCGAGCGAGATTTCCAGGCGGTCGGCTTCCTCGGCGTCGATATTGATGCCGATGTCGTACTGGCGGGCCAGCAAGGTCAGCGACTTGAGGCGGCCGTACAGCTCGCTGATGACGCGCTCATGCTGCGCGCGGCTATAGCGCGGATGCAGCGCCGAGAGCTTGATCGAGATGCCGGGGCCTTCATAGATGCCGCGCCCGCGCGAAGCCTGGCCGATGGCGTTGATGGCCTGCACGTAGGAGGCCAGGTAGCGTTGCGCGTCGGCCTCGGTCATGGCCGCTTCGCCCAGCATGTCGTAGGAGTAGCGGAAGCCCTCGGCCTCGTACTTGCGTGCGTTGGCCAGCGCCTCGGAAATGGTCTCGCCGGTGACGAACTGCTCGCCCATCAGGCGCATCGCCATGTCCACGCCCTTGCGGATCAGCGGCTCGCCGCCCTTGCCGATGATGCGGGTCAGCGCCTTGGACAGGCCGGCCTCGGTATGGGTGGCCACCAGCTTGCCGGTGAACAGCAGGCCCCAGGTGGCGGCGTTGACGAACACCGACGGACTCTGGCCCAGGTGCGACTGCCAGTTGGCGCCGCTGATCTTGTCGCGGATCAGCGCGTCGCGGGTGGCCTTGTCGGGAATGCGCAGCAGTGCCTCGGCCAGGCACATCAGCGCCACACCTTCCTGCGAAGACAACGAGAACTCCTGGATCAGGCCCTGCACCAGCCCTTCGCGTCCGGTGCCGACCTTGCGCTCGCGCAACCGCGTGGCCAGGGTTCGGGCCATGGCGAGAGCGGCTTCGGCCTGCTGATGTGGCAGGCGAGCCTGCTCAAGCAGCACCGGCACACACTCGGGCTCCGGGCGGCGATAGCCGGCGGTGATGGCCGCGCGCAGCACCGATTGCGGCTGCACGCTCTGCGCAAACTCGAGGAAAGGCTGTATCGCGCCGTCACCAGCCGCGCCGTCAAAGGCGTCGGCACCATCCGCCGCACCCTCGCCCCCTGTACCGGCGGCGCTGGTCTCATGCGGGATGTTGCCCCGTTCGACCTGCTCCAGGTACGTGAAGATCGCCTGCTTGATCAGCCAGTGCGGTGTGCGGTCGATCGACTGCGCAACACGCTTGAGGCGCTCGCGGGAGGCGTCGTCGAGTTTGACGCCGAGGGTGGTGGTGGCCATGCGCTTGATTCTCCGTAAGACGCGGACGCCCGTTTCCCGGCTGCGGGGAAACCGGCAGATTGGCGCGATCATACTCTCGGGCAAACCAAAGGTGCAACTAGGTACAACCACTCAGATACATCAGGAAAAGTGGTTGCACCGTACCTTGTGCTGCACTGCCCCTGGCGCAACCGGACCCCACTCAGGTTCCACTCAGATGCGCAAGGGATCGATCTCCAACTGCCAGCGCACGCCCTTGGCATCCCCTAGCGCCTCGCCAAAAGTTTGCACCCACTCGCTGATAAACCTTTGCAGTGCAATGCGCGAGGTACTTTCCACCAGCATTTGCGCACGCTCCCGGTTAGCCACCCGCACCATCGACATCGGCACCGGGTCATGGAGTTGCACCTCCGGCGCCATCCGGCACGCATCGGCCCGATTCCGCGCGCTCTGGAGGAAGGCCAACGCACGCTCCAGTTCGGCATGGTCGGCCGTGACAAGCACCTGGTAGGCAAACGGGGGCAACCCGGCCTGGCGGCGCTCGCGCAACTGGGTAGCCGCGAATCCATCATAGTCATGGCGTACCAATGCCTGCAATGCCGATGCATCGGGATAGCGGGTCTGGATCAGCACCTCGCCCGCCAGCCCGGCCCGACCGGCCCGTCCGGCCACCTGCATCAGGGAGGCAAACAAATGCTCGGCCGCGCGAAAATCGTGGCTGAACATGGCGGCGTCCGGATGGACGATGCCGACGAGGGTCACGCGCTGGAAGTCGTGCCCCTTGGCCACCATCTGCGTGCCCACCAGGATGTCGACCTCGCCCGCGTGGACCTCATCGAACATGGCCTGCGCGCTGCCCTTGCGGCGCGTGGAGTCGGCATCGATGCGGGCGATGCGCGCTTGCGGGAAGCGTGCCGCCAAGGCCTCCTCGATGCGCTGGGTGCCTCGACCAAGCGGTGCAACATCCACGTTGCCACAATCCGGGCAATGGTGCGGCACCGGGGATTCCAGCCCGCAATGGTGGCAGCGCAGGCGGCGCTCCGGCCGGTGTAGCACCATATAGGCCGAGCAGCGCGGGCATCCGGAGAGCCAGCCGCAGCTATCGCAGGCCAGCACCGGGGCGTAGCCGCGCCGGTTCAGGAACAGCAGGCTCTGCTCGCCGCGCTGCAGGCGGGCCTCGATGGCGTTGAGCAACGGCACCGACAGCCCCTCATAGAGGGCTCGCTGGCGCTGGCGTTCCTGGTTGATGTCGATCAGCCGCACGGTGGGCAGCGTGGCATCGGTCTGGGCCCGCTCACGCAGCACCAGCTTGCGGTAGGTGCCCTGCTCAGCACGCCACCAGGACTCCATGGACGGCGTGGCGGAGCCCAGCACCACGGCCGCGCCGAGTTGCTTGGCCCGCCATACGGCCAGGTCGCGCGCGGAGTAGCGCAGGCCTTCCTGCTGCTTGTAGGATGTGTCGTGTTCCTCGTCGACCACGATCAGCGCCAGGTGCGGCAGCGAGGCCAGCACCGCCAGCCGCGTGCCCAGCACGATGCGGGCCTCGCCGCGGTGCGCGGCCAGCCATTGCAGCGTGCGCTCCTGGTCGGCCAGGCCGCTATGCAGCACCGCCAGCGGCAGATGCGGAAAGCGCGACGCAATGCGGCCCTGCAGCTGGGGCGTGAGATTGATTTCAGGCACCAGCATCAGCACCTGCGCCTGCGCATCGCGCGCCAGCACCTCGGCCATGGCGTGCAGGTAGACTTCGGTCTTGCCGCTGCCGGTGACGCCGTGGAGCAGGAACGGCGCGAATCCCTTGGCCTGCCCGATGGCTTCCACGGCCACACGCTGCTCTTCGTGCAGCGGTGGCGCGATGGACGGCTCGGCAGCCGAGGGCGCGCCCAGCAAGGGCTGGTCGGTCGGCTCGGAGATCACCCAGCCGGCCTCGGCCCACTCCGCCAGGCGCGAGGGCGCCGCGCTGCATAGCACACGCGCCTCGGCGGCGGATACCGCCCGCCCTTCCCCGGCGGCTGCCACCAGCGCCTGAGCCAGCGCCAGCACGGTGCGGGCGCGCGGCGGCACCGCCGCCAACAGCGCCTCGCCCTGCCCCGGGGCCACGCGGTAGTGTTCGCTGCGGGCACGCAGTGCCAGCCGCGCCCAGCCGTCGGCCTCGCGCAGGGCCGGAGGCAGCGCGGGCAGCATGACTTCGCCAAGGCAGCGGTGGTAATAGCGTGCGGCAAAGCCCGCCAGCGCAATCCAGTGGGCGCCAAGCGGTGGCAGCCAGTCCAGGCGCTGTGCGACAGAACGCAGCTTGTCCGCGGGTACATCGGAGTGCGCGCAACGCGATACCGCTACGCCAACCAGCGTACGGCGGCCGAACGGCACCGTGACCAGTTCGCCGGGCTGGACTTCCGGGCCAGCGAGGTAATCGAAGACATCGTCAGCCGGCGTATCAAGTGCCACCCGCACGACGGCAAGCGGTGCGCCGTCGGTCGGTTCCGCAGCCAGCGCGGCTTGCTCGGGGATCGCCGGTGACGTCACACCGTGCCTCCCGGGCCGATCGCCCAGCGCAGCGGTGGGTACGGTCCAGATTGGGGCGAGCAAGCCCAATGCATGTGCAGACCGAGGCTGAGCCGCTTTCCAGACAAACTCAGTGTGCGCTGCAACATCAACTTAAAGTAACGCTTCAAATGTGCCCCTAAGTCGATGATAGATGGCTGGTTTTCCCGGCCCCGGGCAGCGCCTGTGGATAACTTTGTTGAAAACTCGTCCGGAGTTCCCGGCAAGCCCCGTAAAACAAGGCTCCCACGGGCATTCCAGCTTGTGCGTGGCCAGATGCAATGCCTTGTAAATCAAGGACTTGGCGATATCCCTCAGATGAGTTAGGGACTAACCCGCTCTTGCACTGCGGAAAACCCATTGATGTGCATAAGTCAAGCCTTGACAAGCGCGAACCAGCACCGAAAGGGCGAAATATTGCAAAATAGTTTACTTGACAGCGCTTCGGGCAAGCCTCCCCCGGCACCCGCCCGCCCGGCTGCGGCGCGCGAGGCCATCTCGCTGCGCCGCACAGGCGGCACCCCCGGGTGGGAGGGAAGACGTGCACCAGCTGTCACCTTGCCACGGTACGCAGCTGCCGGCTGTAGCGATGCACCTCGTCCACCAGCACCGTCACATTCTCGGGCGGGGTGAACTGGGAAATGCCGTGGCCAAGGTTGAAGACGTGTCCGTCGCAGCCGCCGCCGGCCGCATAACTGTCGAGCACGCCACGCACCTGCTCGCGAATCGCGGCTTCCGGCGCAAACAGCACATTGGGGTCGATATTGCCCTGCAGCGCCACCTTGCCGCCGGTGCGGCGGCGCGCCTGCGTCAAGTTGACAGTCCAATCCAGGCCGAGCGCATCGGCACCGATCTCGGTGAGCGCCTCCAGCCACAATCCGCCGCCCTTGGTGAACACGATGGCCGGCACCTGCTCGCCGTTGTGCTCGCGCTTCAATCCGGCCAGCACCTTGCGCATATAGGCCAGGGAGAACGTCTGGTACATGCCGTCGGCCAGCGTGCCGCCCCAGGTGTCGAACAGCATCACGGCTTGTGCGCCTGCCTCGATCTGCGCATTCAGGTAGGCCGACACGGCCTGCGCGTTGATCTCCAGGATGCGGTGCATCAGGTCGGGGCGGCTGTACATCATGGCCTTGACCGTGCGGAAATCGGAGGAACCCGCACCCTCGACCATGTAGCAGGCCAGCGTCCAGGGGCTGCCCGAGAAGCCGATCAGCGGCACGCGCTGGCGGCCGTCCTGCACCAGTGCCCGGCGGATCTCGCTGACCGCGTCGAACACGTAGGACAGCGAGGCCATGTCCGGCACCGCCAGCTTCTTGACGTCGCCTTCGGTGCGCAACGGGTGGGCAAAGCGCGGACCCTCGCCTTGCGCAAACGACAGCCCGAGGCCCATGGCATCGGGCACGGTCAGGATGTCGGAGAAGAGAATGGCCGCGTCGAGCGGATAGCGCTCGAGGGGCTGCAGCGTAACTTCCGTGGCGTAGGCCGGGTTCTTGGCCAGGCCGAGGAAGCTGCCGGCGCGAGCACGCGTGGCGTTGTATTCGGGCAGGTACCGCCCCGCCTGACGCATCAGCCACAGCGGGGTGTACTCGGTCGGTTGCCGGCGCAGCGCGCGCAGGAAGGTATCGTTCTGCAATGCGGTCATGGTCATCCTCGTAAGACCGCCATTTTACGGGATGGCCGGCCGCTGCCGGCAGCTTAGATATCCTCCGCCAGTTCCTTGAAGGCCTGCGCGGCGCGGCGCATCCATTCGCGCGCGCGCGGGGCATCGGGCTGCAGGCGGGCAAAGCCGTGCGTCATCCCGCTTGCCTCCAGCGTGATCACCGGCGCGCCGTAGCGCACCAGGTAGTCGGCGTAGGCCAGGCCGTCGTCGCGCAGCACGTCGTGGGCGGCAACCATCACCACGCTGGCCGGGGGCAGGTGCTGTGGCGCGGCGCCCATCAGGTGGATGCGCGTGTCTTCGATGGCGGCGCCGGCGGCAAGGCGCTCGGCGCCGATGAATTCCGTCCAGAACCAGGCCATTTCGTCGCGGGTCAGGCCGGGGCCATCCGCAAAGGCGCGATAGCTTTCGCTGGCCAGGACCGGCGCTGCCACGGGATAGATCAGCAACTGAGCGTCGACCAGGCCGGGGCGCCCGTGCGCATTGGCCCAGCGCGCGGCCTGCGCGGCCAGGTGCCCGCCCGCACTGTCGCCCGCCACGGCCAGGAAGCCCGTGTCCAGGCGCAAGCGGGCGCGTTGCTCGGCGAACCACAGCACCGCCTGCAGCGCATCGTCGCACGGTGCGGGGAACGGATGCTCCGGTGCCAGCCGGTAGTCGACGCTGGCCACCGCGCAGCCGGTGTCGGCGGCGAGCAGCGCCGCCACGCTGTGATGCGTGTCATGCGATCCCACCACCCAGCCGCCGCCATGGAAATAGACGATCAGGCGCGGCTCGGCCACGCCTTCCGGGCGGAACAATCGCGCCGCCAGCGTGCGGCCGGGTAGCGCCAGCTCCATGTCGGTGGACTTGATGCCTTCCGGGTCGGGCACGACCGAGGTCGCCGCGATCTCGGCGAAGCGCGCGCGACGGCCGGCGGCACCGGCCGGCTCGGGCTGCCCGGCGTAGCGTTCGGAGAGCCGGCGGTAGTAGTCGAGAAGCTGGGGATCGATGGCCATGGCTGCTTGGGACTGAATTGAGGCGGGATTGAGGACGGGATTCGGAGCTAGCGTGGCTAGTTTAGCGGGATCAGGCTGCCTGGCGCATCAGCTCGATCTTGCTGCAGCGGTCCTGCACCGCCAGCAACCCGGCGGCGGTGGCCCGGGCAAACGCCTCATCATTGACGATGCCGAGCTGCAGCCAGACGCCGCGGGCGCCGATCGCGATGGCATCCTCGACCACTGGCGGCACATCGGCGGCGCGCCGGAAGATATCGACCCAGTCAATGTGCTGCCCGGACTTGGCCAAGGCCGCGGCGGCATCGGCCAGGCTGGCGTAGCAGGTCTCGCCCAGGATGCGCTCGCCCGCATGGCGCGGATTGACGGGAACAATGCAATAGCCATGGCGCTGCAGGTAGGCGGCCACTTCATGGCTAGGCCGGTCCGGGTGTCCGGACAGGCCGGCCACGGCTACCGTCTTCATCGCCAGCATGCCGCGAATGGCTGTCTGCATCTCGCTCACGTCGATTCCTTCTCAAAGGGTTCCGGGGACTTGTCGCGGCCAG
Organism: Cupriavidus basilensis; assembly: GCF_008801925.2. Taxonomy (NCBI): domain Bacteria; kingdom Pseudomonadati; phylum Pseudomonadota; class Betaproteobacteria; order Burkholderiales; family Burkholderiaceae; genus Cupriavidus; species Cupriavidus basilensis. The sequence goes on from NZ_CP062803.1 coordinate 4,343,583, forward strand.
TACCAACCGGGCGGGCACAACTGCCCAGCCGCGCGAACGGCACCGCTACCTGGTAGGCGCCCTGCGCAAATGGGCCGACCGCGTAGGGGGCATAGTGCAACACCACGCCACCGCGGTACAGGGTAAACGGGACGCGCGATTCCTGCAGCGCTTGTGCGTCAAGCAAGCCACGTGCGGGCTCGGCTGCGCCCTGCCGCTTCAGTGCCGCTTGTAGCTCGTCATTGAGTTTTTGCAGGCAAGCCTCGCCGGGCTGCAAGAGATCGGCCAGCCCGACCCGGCGATAGACCGGCTGGGCAGTTGGCGCGGATGCCACCGCACCCGCCGGGCCATGACGCCGCCACGTGCCACTCACGAAGTCGAGGCTGCCATGCGCGCCACCGCTGTAGCGCCAGGTGGTGCGCAGCAGGCCGACGTTGCCGGCATCCAGCCGCATTACCTCGATCGCGCTGCGGCACTCCTGTTCGCCTTGGCCGCAGGCGCTGGTACGCAGTGACGTAATGAGGGCATCCACGTTCGGGCGGCCGGTTTCGGGATAGCGTTCGGTGAGACGTGCGCCAGCCACATTCACGGTGCGCTCGCGATAGATTGCCTTGCGCGTGAGGGTCAATGCCTGGCGGCGGGTACCGTCGGTATTCATCCATTCCCCACTGACACTCAACCCATCGGAGGAGACGGTGCCCTCGAAACGTGCACCATCGCGGGCTTCGGGATACTCAACAGGCGCCTGGCCGGTGGCGCGCTCGCGCACGCTCAGCCGTCCGTCGGATGTCAATTGGCCATCGAGTTGACGCGGCGCGCTGGCAAGCATTGAATCGTAACGGGCCGTGCCATCGATCCCGCCCGTGCCCGCACGCGGAAATATCGTCAGCGATACCTGTATGCGGCCGTCGAGCTCGCCTTGCCAGAGCGCACCGGCGGGGGCTTGCGGCTCAGCCGCGCCAGCGTGTCCAACCGCCATGAAAGACGCGGTCAGCAACGCCGCCAGCCTATGCTGGACAAGGCCTCTCGCGATATTTGCGGGGGCCTGGGCAAGGCTGTAAAAAGGGGAAAAGGAGAAGGAAAGCGGCATGGCAGTGGAGCGCCGGACCGCATGGCGGATGGCAGGATCAGCGAAAGCTATCGGACCCGCGCCGCGTGGTGATGTTCCCGCCGCCTGACAGCGAGTGCGATGGCACGTGGTCTAGCATGCCCATTTATGCCTATTTAGACGCTTATTTGGTTACCGCGCTTTCAACTTCTTGCAAACCGATACATTTTGTTACTGCCATCCCCAAAAGTTTCCCCCACAATGCTTCAACACAATCAGTTTTTGTGAAAGGCGGTCCCTCCCCCAAACAGAAAGGGAGGGCGTCATGGAAGAAAGCCTAAGGAAGCATTCCCACCCAGATTGACCGGATCGCAGGCGATGCCTGTGATCGGTGTACCAGGTTGAGATGATGTTGGCGCTTGCCGGTTCCGGCTGGTTGGATCGTCTGAATGCGATCAATACCGCCTGACCGAGTGCTGGACCACCAAGATTGTGGTTGGCGCCTGTTGGTTGACCTGGACCTTACCCGTTCCTTCGAATTGACCCCTCGAAGGGATTTTCCCGTCCGCGCGGAGCCTCCCCGGCCCGCGCGCTTTTTTTTGTCCTGAGCCGACAGAATAGTCGTTGGCATGAAAAAAAGGCAGCCTCGCAGCTGCCTTTTTTTTCACCGCCGCCAAAAAAACAACAGCTGCGGCGGCCCTGCTTTTCTTACCGTTTCCGGCGCAGGCGCGCGATGGCAGCCAGCTGTGCTGCTGCCACGGCAAGCTCGCTCTGGGCACGTGCCAGGTCGAGATCGCTGCTCTGGTTCTGCATCAGCTCCTCGGCGGCGCGCTTGGCTTCCTGCGCCTTGGCTTCGTCGAGATCGCTGCCGCGGATAGCGGTGTCTGCCAGCACGGTGACGTGCTTGGGCTGGACTTCGAGAATCCCGCCGGCCACGAACACGAACTCTTCGCTACCGTCTTCCTTCTCGATGCGCACCGCGCCCGGCTGGATACGCGTAATCAGCGGCGTATGGCCCGGCAGGATACCCAACTCGCCCGACTCGCCCGGCAGTGCCACGAACTTCGCCTGACCGGAGAAGATCGACGATTCGGCGCTGACGACGTCTACAAGAATGGTTGCCATGTGAATTCCTTTAGTCCCTGAAAGCTTCGGCTTCCCGTTGCCAGGAAGCAAGTATTTCGCTGCCGGGCAGAGCGCGGCCGCCCCGGACATTGCTGTCCGTGGCTAGGCCGCCACTACGGCGCTGGCAGCGAAAGACGCCGCTTACTGGAGCTTCTTGGCCTTCTCGAAGGCTTCGTCGATCGAGCCGACCATGTAGAACGCTTGCTCGGGCAGGTGATCGCACTCGCCGTCGACCAGCATCTTGAAGCCGCGGATGGTTTCCTTCAGCGTGACGTACTTGCCCGGCGAACCCGTGAACACTTCCGCAACGTGGAAGGGCTGCGACAGGAAACGCTGGATCTTACGAGCGCGCGACACCGACTGCTTGTCTTCCGGCGACAGTTCGTCCATGCCCAGAATCGCGATAATGTCACGCAGTTCCTTGTAGCGTTGCAGCGTTTGCTGCACGCGACGGGCCACGTCATAGTGCTCTTGACCCACGACTTGCGGGTCCAGCTGACGCGAGGTCGAGTCGAGCGGATCGACTGCCGGGTAGATACCCAGCGCGGCGATGTCACGCGACAGCACGACGGTCGAGTCCAAGTGCAGGAAGGTGGTAGCAGGCGACGGGTCGGTCAAGTCATCCGCAGGCACATACACGGCCTGGATCGATGTGATCGAGCCAGTCTTGGTCGAGGTGATGCGCTCTTGCAGCTTGCCCATTTCCTCGGCCAGCGTCGGCTGGTAACCCACTGCGGAAGGCATACGGCCCAGCAGTGCGGACACTTCGGTACCGGCCAGCGTGTAGCGGTAGATGTTGTCGACGAAGAACAGGATGTCACGGCCTTCGTCGCGGAACTTCTCGGCCATGGTCAGGCCGGACAGTGCCACGCGCAGACGGTTGCCCGGCGGCTCGTTCATCTGGCCGAACACCATGGCCACCTTGTCGAGAACGTTCGAGTCCTTCATTTCGTGGTAGAAGTCGTTCCCTTCACGGGTACGCTCGCCCACGCCGGCGAACACCGACAAACCGCTGTGCTGCTTGGCGATGTTGTTGATGAGCTCCATCATGTTCACGGTCTTGCCGACGCCGGCGCCACCGAACAGACCCACCTTGCCGCCCTTTGCGAACGGGCACACCAGGTCGATCACCTTGATGCCAGTTTCGAGCAGGTCAACCGAAGGCGACAGTTCGTCGAACTTCGGGGCCTTCTGGTGGATCGAGCGCAGCTCGTCCGAGGCGATCGGGCCGGCTTCGTCGATGGGACGACCCAGCACGTCCATGATGCGGCCCAGCGTGCCGTGACCAACGGGCACCGAGATCGGGGCGCCAGTGCCCTTCACTGCCATGCCGCGGCGCAGGCCGTCCGACGAGCCGAGGGCAATGGTACGCACCACGCCGTCACCCAGCTGTTGCTGCACTTCGAAGGTCAGGCCCTTCTCGGCGAACGAGGCTTCGTTGCTGTCTTCCAGCACGAGCGCTTCGTAGACCTTAGGCAGCGCGTCGCGGGGGAACTCGATGTCCACCACGGCGCCAATACACTGCACAATATTTCCGATACTCATTTCGTATCTCCGATAGCTTGAATACTTGACGCCTTAGACGGCTGCGGCACCGCTGACGATTTCCGACAGTTCCTTGGTAATCGCTGCCTGACGGGTCTTGTTGTAGACCAGTTGCAGTTCGCCGATCACGTTCTTGGCATTGTCGGATGCCGCCTTCATGGCCACCATGCGCGCCGATTGCTCGGACGCCATGTTTTCGGCCACGGCCTGGTACACCAGCGCTTCGACGTAGCGGACCAACAGTTCTTCCACTACGGTCTGTGCGTCGGGCTCGTAGATGTAATCCCACGAGTAGGCGCGCTTTTCATCTTCGGTCTGGGCAAACTTGTCGGCGGGGAGCGGCAGCAGCTGCTCCACCATCGGCTCCTGCTTCATCGTATTGATGAACTTGGTGTAAGCCAGGTACACAGCATCGATTTCACCATTGGTGAAGGCGTCGAGCTGGACCTTGATGGCACCGATCAGTTTTTCCAGATGCGGGGTGTCACCGAGGTGCACCACGTGCGAGAGCACCTTGGCGCCGATGCGGCCCATGAACTGCAAGCCCTTGGAACCAATGGCGGTGCTCTGCACCTCCACGCCGCGGCTTTGCAGCTCACGCAGCTCATTGGTTACCGCACGCAGCACGTTCGTGTTCATGCCGCCGCACAGCCCCTTGTCCGTCGTTACCACGATCATGCCGGCGCGCTTGATGTCGCGTGCCACCATGAAGGGGTGCTTGAACTCGGGGTTGGCCGCAGCCAGGTGCGCCGCGATATTGCGCACTTTCTCAGCATAGGGACGGGCGTTGCGCATCCGTTCCTGCGCCTTGCGCATCTTGGACGCGGCGACCATCTCCATCGCCTTGGTGATCTTGCGCGTGTTTTGCACGCTCTTGATCTTGGTTCGAATTTCTTTCGTTCCGGCCATATCTTCCTCTCCATTCGTGCCGCACCGGCACCGTCATGGCAACGGTGCCGGCGCAGTTTCGTGGAATTGCGCGGTTAGAACGCGGCGGACTTCTTGAAATCCTCGATCGCGGCACGCAGGGTGGCTTCGTCTTCCTTCGACAGATCCTTGGAATCTTCGATGCGGTTGACGAGGTCGGCGTACTTGGTCTTCAGATGGTCGTGCAGGCCCTTCTCGAACGGGAGAATGTCCTTCACTTCCACGTTGTCGAGGAAGCCGTTGTTGGCTGCGTACAGCGACGCGGCCAGCTGCCACACCTGCAGCGGCAGGTATTGAGCCTGCTTGAGCAGTTCCGTCACGCGGCGGCCGCGCTCCAGCTGCTTGCGGGTGGCATCGTCCAGGTCGGAAGCGAACTGCGCGAACGCAGCCAGTTCACGGTACTGGGCCAGGTCGGTACGGATACCGCCGGACAGCTTCTTGACGACCTTGGTCTGGGCGGCACCACCAACGCGCGACACCGAGATACCGGCGTTGATTGCGGGGCGCACACCTGCGTTGAACAGGTCGGTTTCCAGGAAGATCTGGCCGTCGGTGATCGAGATCACGTTGGTCGGCACGAAAGCGGACACGTCGCCAGCTTGCGTTTCGATCACGGGCAGCGCGGTCAGCGAGCCGGTCTTGCCGGTCACTGCGCCCTTGGTGAACTTCTCGACGTAGTCGGCGTTCACGCGGGCTGCGCGCTCGAGCAGACGCGAGTGCAGGTAGAACACGTCGCCAGGGTAAGCTTCGCGGCCCGGCGGGCGGCGCAGCAGCAGCGACACCTGGCGGTAGGCCCAGGCTTGCTTGGTCAGGTCGTCATAAACGATCAGCGCGTCTTCGCCGCGGTCGCGGAAGTACTCGCCCATCGTGCAACCAGCGTAGGCAGCCAGGTACTGCATGGCGGCGGAGTCCGAAGCCGTAGCAGCAACGACGATGGTGTATTCCATCGCGCCCAGTTCTTCGAGCTTGCGCACCACGTTGTTCACGGTCGAAGCCTTCTGACCGATTGCGACGTAGACGCAGAAAACGCCCTTGCCCTTCTGGTTGATGATCGCGTCGACAGCAACGGCGGTCTTGCCGGTCTGGCGGTCGCCAATGATCAGCTCGCGCTGGCCACGGCCAATCGGCACCATCGCGTCGATCGACTTCAGGCCGGTCTGCACCGGCTGGCTGACCGACTGACGTGCGATCACGCCAGGGGCAACCTTTTCGATCACATCGGTTTCTTTGGCGTTGATCGGGCCTTTGCCATCGATCGGCTGACCCAGCGTGTTGACCACGCGGCCCAGCAGTTCCTTGCCAACCGGCACTTCCAGAATGCGGCCGGTGCACTTGACCGGGTCGCCTTCGGAAATGTGTTCGTAGTCGCCCAGCACCACGGCGCCGACAGAGTCGCGCTCGAGGTTCAGTGCCAGACCGAACGTGTTACCGGGGAATTCCAGCATCTCGCCCTGCATCACGCCAGACAGGCCGTGCACGCGGCAGATACCATCGGTCACGGAAATCACCGTGCCGGTGTTGCGCACTTCAGCGTCGGCGCCAAGACCCGAGATGCGGGACTTGATCAGCTCGCTGATTTCTGAGGGGTTCAGTTGCATCACAATGCTCCTAATTCTTCAATCCGTCGGCTGGTGCGCTTCTCGCGCATCATGCGGTCAGCGCCACTTGCATTGCTGCCAGGCGCGCACGCACGGAGGTGTCGAGCACTTCGTCGCCGACCTTGACGCGCACGCCGCCAATCAGCGACGGGTCCACCGCAACCGAGGGCTGCAGCTTGCGGCCGAACTTGCGTTCGAGCGCGGCGACGAGGTCGGTCAGGCTTGCGCCCTCAAGGGGGAAGGCACTCGTGATCTCGACATCAGCCGACCCTTCACGGTCGTTCTTGAGCGCATGGAACTGCTCGGCGATTTCCGGCAATACCGACAGGCGGTGGTTATCCACCAGCAGGCTGACGAAGCGCTTGGCTTCGTCGTTGACCGGAGACTTCAGGGCCGACAGGAACAGTGCGCTCAGCTTGTCGCCGTGCACGTTCGGATCGCCAGCCACCGCCTTCATGTCGGGATTGGCGGCAACTTGCCCCATTTCCGACACCAGCTCGGACCATGCATCCAGATTGCCGCTCGATTCGGTCGCGACGCGGAACAGCGCCTCGGCGTAGGGACGGGCAATGGTTGCGGTTTCAGCCATGATTAGAGCTCAGCCTTGAGTTGATTGAGCAGATCCGCGTGGACCTGCGCGTTCACTTCGCGCTTGAGGATCTGCTCGGCACCCTTGACGGCCAGCACGGCGACCTGGTCGCGCAATTGCTCGCGCGCGCGGGTAACTTGCTGTTCGGCTTCGGCCTTGGCCTGGGCAATGATGCGTGCGGCTTCTGCCTGGGCGTTTTGCTTGATCTCGTCAGCGGTCAGCTGAGCGCGCTTCTCGGCGTCAGCGACGCGTTGAGCGCCTTCGGTGCGGGCTTCGGCCAGGGCCTGGTCCACACGCTTGTTGGCGAGTTCGAGCTCAGCCTTGCCTTTTTCAGCGGCGGCGAGGCCATCGGCGATCTTCTTTGCGCGTTCGTCGAGCGCCTTCACCAGCGGCGGCCAAATGAATTTGGCAACTACCCACCACAGGATGAAGAACACGACCATCTGCGCAAAAAACGTTGCGTTCAGATTCATGGTGTGTTCCTTTCGGTAATCAAACTACAGATAAATGCGCAAGGGCGGCCAGGCTAAGTGGCCCGCGCCGCCCGTCAGCATCATGCAGACCGAAAAGAATTACTTGATGACAGCCAGCAGCGGGTTGGCGAATGCGAACAGCATTGCAACGCCCACGCCGATCAGGAATGCCGCGTCGATCAGGCCAGCCAGCAGGAACATCTTGGTTTGCAGCGGGTTCATCAGTTCAGGCTGACGTGCGCACGCTTCGATGTACTTGCCACCCATCAGGGCGATACCCAGGCAGGCGCCGATTGCGCCCAGACCGATGATGATGCCGATACCGATGGCGGTCAGACCCTGGATGTTGGCGAGATATGCTTGCATGACTACTCCTTTAATTGAGAAGAGACTTAGAACCAAAAAACCGAAAAACCGAAAAACTTAAATCAGTGGTGATCGTGTGCCTGGCCGATGTACACCAGCGTCAGCATCATGAAAATGAAAGCCTGGAGCAGAACGATCAGGATGTGGAAGATCGCCCATACCGTACCGGCCAGCACATGACCGACGAAGCCCAGCGCGGAGAGGTCCGCACCGAACGTCCAGATGGAACCCAGCAGCGCGATCAGCAGGAACACCAGTTCGCCGGCGTACATGTTGCCGAACAACCGCATGCCCAGCGAAACCGCCTTGGCCAGGAATTCAATCAGGTTCAGGATCAGGTTGAACGGGGCCAGGTACCACTTGGCGCCGAACGGGGCCGACAGCAGTTCATGGGCAAAGCCGCCCACGCCCTTGATCTTGAAGCTGTAATAGATCATCAGCACCAGCACTGCGCACGACATGCCCAGCGTACCGTTCAGGTCGGCCGTGGCAACCGCGCGGTGGTGCGGCAGATGGATGTGGAAAATGCCCAGCAGGCCGTTCAGGCCGGTAACCCAGTCGACCGGAATCAAGTCGATGGCATTCATCACCGTGATCCAGCAGAACACCATCAGCGCCAGCGGAGCGATGAAGGAACGATCGCCATGGATGATGCCCTTGGCCTGGTCGTCGACCATCTCGACGATCATTTCCACGAAAGCCTGGAAGCGGCCCGGCACACCAGCGGTCGCGCGGCGCGCGGCCGCATACAGGAAAATCACGGCGATGGCGCCGCACAGCACCGACCAGAACACGGTGTCGTAGTTGAGGACGCTGAAGTCAACGACGGAGGCTTGCTTGCCGCCAACCGTGTTGAGGTTCTGCAAGTGTTCGGCGATATAGCCGGAGGGGGTGAGGGCCTGTTCGGCGCCTTGAGCAGCTGACATGTCGAAACGAACCGTAATATTGCGAAACCAGTTGCCGGCAATTTGCCGGTACGCTTCTTGCACCGCCTTCAGCACACTTTGCTGGTCACCGCGGGCAAGCTCGTTTGAACCTTATCCACGCCGCGCTTCACTGTTGTGACGCGCCACGCAAAAACATCTTGATATTCTGTTTTCGTGCCCCACTTCGACGAGAAGCACACTTATCCGACCTACCGCGCCTGGCCGGCCTACCAGCCTGGGGCGCAACCTCAGCGAATCGCCAGCGCGACCCAATAGGTCTTGAGCACAAGCAGGAACGTGACCAGCATCGGTACCCAGCGCAACTCGCTGTACAGCACCACTACCAGGACGAACAACCCGGCGGTGGCAAACACCTTGATCGCCTCGCCAACCACCAGTCCGCTGATCGAGGGACGTTCGCGCGCCATCCAGAGTCGCAGCGCGAAGAAACCGCTGGGCACGAAACACACCGTGCCACCGAACAGTGCCGACCAACCCGCCGCGCCGGCGTTACCGCCAGCAAAAAGTCGCCAGGCAATGGCCGACAACAAAGTAACCGCAACCTGCGCCAGCACGACCCTGCCGGGCGTCATGCGCGAAGGGCGCAGCGCGCGCTCGCCGAACAGCGTTTCCGCCTCGACGCGCGACAGCGGATCGACCGCCTCTTCTTCGCGTTCTGCCTCGTCTTCCCAGGCATCACGCGTCTGCCAGTCGGTTTTCCGACCAGCATCCTGACGATCTGAAACCACCTGCTATTGCCTTTGCTCGTTGCTGCTAGTTGTTTAATCCGCCCCGGAACTTTTCTGGACCGGCCGGAATTCAAACCGCACGATTTTACGAGGAATGCACCATGCGAGTCAATCTGCTTACAGACGCCTTGCAACAGTCCGCATTTCACTTGCAATCGCCACGAACCCATAGTGCGTGCGCGGCCGACGCCCAACAATAACGCGCCAGGTAATTGAGCCGCCCAAGGCTGGCGGCGCACCATGGTCGTTTATCGGCCTTGCACAGACCTTACACAGGGGTGCGCGCGCCGAGCCAGAACCGGCCGGCATCCGATTGCACCAAGCCGCGGCACGGCCGCGCCGACCGTTAATCGCGCACTATTTTTGGGAAATCCCGCTCAGGCGGGTGACTGGCTTTCGCCGGGCTCGCGCAAGCGTGTCAGCACACCGTCGAGCGCATCATTGCTGGTGAAGTGAATGGTGAGCTGGCCTTTGCCCCGCACGCCCAGCTTGATCTGTACCGGCAGGCCAAGCACGTCGGATAGTTCTTCCTCAAGGCGGGCCACGTCGCGCGCCGGCGCGCCGTTGTTCGGCTTCTGCAACCTGAGGTCAAAGGGCTTGAGGGTGGAGGCTACCAGCTTTTCGGTCTCGCGCACCGATAAACGTTTGTTAACGATCTGATTGGCGAGCGTGATCTGGTTGGCGCCGTCGGCGGAGAGCAGCGCACGGGCGTGGCCCATGTCGAGGTCGCCCGCCATCAGCATGGTCTGCACCGGCTGGGCCAGGTTCAGCAGACGCAGCAGGTTGGACACCGCGCTGCGCGAGCGCCCTACCGATTCCGCTGCCTGCTCGTGGGTGAAATTGAATTCGCGCACCAGGCGCATGATGCCCTGCGCTTCTTCCAGCGGGTTGAGGTCTTCACGCTGGATATTCTCGATGAGCGCCATCGCGGCCGCGGCTTCGTCGGCCACGTCCTTGACCAGCACCGGCACCTCTTCAAGCCCGGCGATCCTGGAGGCGCGGAAGCGGCGCTCACCGGCAATGATCTCGTAGCGATCCGGCTCTGCAACGCGGCGCACCAGGATCGGCTGCATCAGACCTTGGGCACGGATGCTCGCGGCCAGCTCCTGCAGCGCGCCTTCATCCATGCGCGTGCGCGGCTGGTACTTGCCGGGCTGGAGCTGGTCCAGGCGGAGCACAGAGGGGGCGCCCTCCTGCTTCACGGCATCGACGATCTCGGCTGGCCCACCCAGCAGGGCTTCCAGTCCGCGGCCCAGGCCCTTCTTCTTCGCGGTGCTCATCTCGGTATCCTGTATTCGGTGACTCTCAACCCGGTGACTCTCAACCCGGCGTTCAGTCGAGTTGCTTGACGCGCGCGATCATCTCGGCGCCGAAATCGAGGTAGGCCTTGGCCCCCTTGGACGACGGATCGAACGCCACGCCGGGCACGCCATAGGATGGTGCTTCCGCCAGCCGCACATTGCGCGGGATGACGGTCTTGAACACCTTGTCGCCAAAATGCGACTCAAGCTGGGCCGACACTTGTTGTTGCAAGGTGACACGTGGATCAAACATCACACGAAGCAAGCCAATCACTTTCAGGTCGCGATTGAGGTTGGCGTGCACCTGCTTGATGGTATTGACGAGGTCGGACAACCCTTCCAGCGCGAAGTACTCGCACTGCATCGGCACGATCACGCCGTTGGCCGCGCACAGCCCGTTGAGGGTCAGCAGCGACAGCGACGGCGGGCAGTCGATCAAGACGAAATCGTATTCGGCATCGACCTCGGCAATGGCGTTCTTGAGGCGTTTCTCGCGCTGGTCCAGTTCGACCAGTTCCACTTCCGCGCCGGCCAGTTCGCGGTTGGCGGGCAGCACGTCGTACTTGCCGGATTCGGAATGCTGGCGCGCCTGGCTCACCGTCGACAAGCCAACCAGCACTTGGTAGACGCTGTGCTCGAGCGACTGCTTGTCGATGCCGGAACCCATCGAGGCATTGCCCTGGGGATCCAGGTCGATCAGCAACACACGCTGGTCCTGTGCCGCCAAGCCGGCGGCAAGGTTCACCGTGGTGGTGGTCTTGCCGACGCCGCCCTTCTGGTTTGCGATCACGAATACCTTGGCCATATGTTCCTGCTGCTCCTGCTTGATTTCTACCTGCCGGGGGTGGGCGCCGGCGACAACCACCGGCCGGGTCAGCGGCGCGACAGCACCACCAGGTGACGTTCTGCGTCCAGTTCCGGCACGGTCAGGCGTGGTATTGCCTCAACCTGCCACTCGGCCATCAGGCCGGCCGCTTCCATGCGATCGAGTTCGGGCTGAGGATAAACGCCCTTCATGGCAATCAGCTTGCCGCCCGGCGCCAGCAGGTGGCCGGCGAGCGATGCGAAATCGCTCAACTCGGCAAACGCGCGAGACGTGATGACTGCGTATCCCTTGCCGTCTTCCAGCTTTTCCACCGGGCCCCAATGGGCAGCCGCGTTGGACAGGCCGAGCTGTGCCCGGCACTGCGTCAGGAAGGCGGTTTTCTTTTGCACGACGTCGACCATCAGCACCGACAGGTCGGGACACGTGATGGCCAGCGGCAGACCAGGCATGCCGCCGCCCGAACCCACGTCCAGCACCCGGCCACGCGCCCCCTCCTCCACCGCCGCGGCGCGAGCCGCTTGCGCCAGCGCCGGCACGGCAGCCAGCGAGTCGAGCATGTGATGGGTCAACATCTCGTCGGGATGACGGATGGCGGTCAGGTTATAGATGGCGTTCCATTTGCGCAGCAGTGCCAGATAGGCAAACAACTGATCGATCTGGCTCGCAGAGAGCGCCAGGCCGATGGCGGACAAGCCTGCCTCCAGGCGGCGGCGCTGGTCGGCGTCATCCACGGCCGCGTAACGTTGGTTCCTCACTCAGGCGGCCTCTTGGCTGGAGTCGGACTTGGTACGCCCCATGCCCTTCTTTTTCAGATGGACCAGCAGCAGCGAAATCGCGGCCGGCGTCACGCCAGAAATACGCGATGCCTGGCCGAGGGTCTCGGGCCGGTGCTGATTCAGCTTCTGGCCCACCTCGATGCCAAGGCCGCGCACTTCCGTGTAATCGAAATCTTCAGGCAGGCGGGTGGATTCGTTGGCTTCGAGCTTGTCCACCTCTGCGGCTTGCCGGGCGATGTAGCCGTGATACTTGATGCCGATCTCGATCTGCTCGCGAATCTGCGCGACCAGCAACGGGTCGGCATCGAGCGCCTGGGCAGGTGCGAACTTGCCCTTCTGCAACGCCATCAGCGCTTCGTACGTGACAGCGGGACGGCGCAGCAGATCGGCGAGGTTGTACTCGCGCTCGATCGCTTTGCCCAGCAGCGGAACGGCATCGGCTTCCGGCAGGATGCCCGGATTGACCCAAGTACCCTTCAGCCGCTCTGTTTCACGTGAAACAGCATCGCGTTTCCGGTTAAATGCATCCCAGCGCACATCATCGACCACACCCAGTTCCCGACCGGCCTCGGTCAATCGCATATCGGCATTATCTTCCCGCAGGCTCAAACGGAACTCGGCGCGGCTGGTGAACATTCGGTACGGTTCTGAGACCCCACGGGTGATCAGATCGTCGACCAGAACCCCAAGATAGGCTTGGTCCCGACGGGGAGTCCAGGCATCGCGCTCCCGTACGAAGCAGCCGGCATTGATCCCGGCCAGCAGGCCCTGGGCAGCCGCTTCTTCGTAGCCGGTGGTGCCGTTGATTTGCCCGGCAAAGAACAAGCCGCTGATGGCCTTGGACTCCAGCGAGGCCTTGAGGGCGCGCGGATCGAAGTAATCGTACTCGATGGCGTAGCCCGGGCGCAGGATGTGCGCGTTCTCCATGCCGCGGATCGAGTGCACCAGGGCAAGTTGCACGTCGAACGGCAGGCTGGTGGAGATACCGTTGGGGTAGAACTCGTTGGTCGTCAGCCCTTCCGGTTCCAGGAAGATCTGGTGGCTGTCCTTGCTGGCAAAGCGGTGGATCTTGTCCTCGATGCTGGGACAGTACCGCGGCCCCACCCCTTCGATCACGCCGGTGTACATCGGCGAGCGATCCAGGCCACCACGGATGATGTCGTGGGTCCGGCTGTTGGTATGCGTGATCCAGCACGGTAGTTGCTGCGGGTGCTGCTCGGCACGACCCAGGAAGGAGAACACCGGCACCGGATCGAGATCGCCGGGTTGCTCGTCCATCACGGAGAAATCGATGGTGCGTCCGTCGATACGTGGCGGCGTACCGGTCTTCAGGCGGCCCTGCGGCAGCTTGAGCTCTTTCAGGCGCGCGGAAAGCGAGACCGAGGCCGGGTCGCCCGCGCGACCGCCTGTGTAGTTATCCAGCCCCACGTGAATCTTCCCGTCGAGGAAGGTGCCGGCGGTCAGCACCACGGCGCGTGCGCGGAAGGTGATGCCGACCTGCGTAACGGCGCCGACAACACGATCACCCTCCACCACCAGGTCATCCACGGCCTGCTGGAACAGCATCAGGTTGGGCTGATTCTCCAGCCGCGCGCGAATCGCCTTGCGATACAGCACACGGTCCGCCTGAGCGCGCGTGGCACGTACGGCCGGGCCCTTGCTGGAATTCAGGATGCGGAATTGGATGCCCGACTCATCCGTGGCTGCCGCCATGGCGCCGCCCATCGCATCCACCTCCTTGACGAGATGGCCCTTGCCGATGCCGCCGATGGACGGATTGCAGCTCATCTGACCAAGGGTCTCGATATTGTGGCTCAGCAGCAGCGTCTGGCAACCCATACGCGCCGCGGCGAGTGCAGCTTCCGTGCCGGCGTGGCCACCACCGACAACAATGACATCGAATTCTTTTGGGTAAAGCATGGAGGCACCTCCTCCGGGAGGCTAGCGGGAATAAATCGGGATGCCGAATTATAGCGGCAATCTCCTTGGCATCCCTGCGCCGCAGCATGTTTCACGTGAAACATGCGCCATGAAGAACTTGGGTGTGTTCCACGTGAAACAAAAAAGCCGGGCGCAATGGCCCGGCTTTCTGTGCACAGCGGAAGGCCGAGGCACTTACGGTCGGCGTTGCTCGCCCAGATAAGCGCCGATGCGCTCGACAAGTCGACCAAGATTTGCCCGGAGTTCGTCAAAGCCGCCGTTCCGCTCGCGCGTCACTTCATCCATGTACAGCGGCCGGCGAATCTCGATCTGCAAGCTGTTGCGCCGCTCAGCCGGGCGGCCGATCTGTGCGATCAGTTGCACGCCCTTGTACGGGTCGTTGCGCGCCACGGTATATCCCAGCGCGCGCAGTTCAGACGCCACCAGCCCGACAAAGCCAGCCTCGCAGGTGGTGCCATCGCGGTCGCCCAGCACAAAATCCGCCAGCGGGTGCGGACTCTGAATCTTGAGGCGCTCGTACGCGTTGTTCGGCATCGAGTGCAGGTTCAGATGCCAGACCGCCCCGAAGCGCCGATAGGTGTCCTCCACCGCTTCCGACAGCGCGTGATGGTAGGGCCGATAGTAACGATCGATCCGGTCGCGTACCTCTTGCAGCGAGAGCTTGCGGTCGTAGATCGGGGTGGCCGCATCCATGTTGCGCCAGATCAGCCCGTAGCCAAGGCGAGTCTTCTCGCCTGGCGCCAACGGCTCGGGCCACGTGCCGTCCAGCAGGTCGGGGTCCAGATCATCGAGCGTGCGATTTGGATCGATGTAGACACGCGGAAAATTAGCCGCGATCAGCGTACCGCCGACGCGCGGCACGGATTCCCAAAGCGCGTCGATGTGCGTGTCCTCGCCGGCACGCAATCGCTGCGTGGGGATGGCCGCCCGAAAGTCCTGCGGGTAATGGGTGCCGCTATGCGGCGAGTCGCACACCAGTGGCAACACCTGGGCCAAGGGCGCGAAGCGGACGAAAGGCTCGAAGTTGTCGCTCATCGCCGTCAGTCCAGCTTGATATTGGCGGCCTTGGCCACGCGCGCATAGCGCGCCATCGCTTGTTGGATCTGCACCTTGAAGCCGTCCGGTGTGGTCGGCACCAGTGTGCCGCCGGACTCCTCCACCTTGCGCTTGAACTCCGGATTCAGCATCGCCTTGTGGATGGCGTCGTTGAGCTTGGCGACGATGGCCGGCGGCGTGCCGGCAGGTGCGACGATGCCGAACCAGCCGCCATCGCCCATCTCCTTATAGCCCAGTTCGGCATAGGTCGGAACGTTGGGCAGCTGCGGCGAACGGGCGGAACCCAGCACAGCGAGCGCTCGCAGCCGGCCCGATTTCACGTGGGGCAGTGTGGACGAAAGGTTGTCGGTAATGGCGTTGACCTGCCCTGCCACCGCATCGTTGAGTGCCAGGCCCGCGCCCTTGTACGGCACGTGCAGCATGTCGATCTTCGCCAACATCATGAAGTTCTCGATGTTCACATGGCCGAGCGAGCCGGCGCCGGGCGAGGCGAAGCTGTACTTGCCGGGGTTGGCACGGACAAGCGCGACGAACTCCTGCATGGTCTTGGCCGGCACGCTGGGGTGCACAGCGAACACGCTCGGGATAGCCACCACGTTGGTGACTGGCGCGAAATCCTTGATCGGATCGTAGTTCAGCTTGGGATAGACAGCCGGGTTCGAGCCGTGCGTGCTGACCGTCGCCATGCCGATGGTGTAGCCGTCCGGCGCCGCGCGGGCAACCTGCTCCATGCCCAGCGAGCCACCCGCGCCACCCTTGTTCTCCACCACGATGGCCTGGCCCAGTTCGCGCCCGCCGAACTCCGCCACCAGGCGTGCCGACAGGTCGGTCGAGCCGCCCGCGGCGAAGGGCACGATCAGGCGAATCGGCTTGTTCGGATAGTTGGCCTGCGCTTGCGCGCCACCGGCTGCGGCCAGGCTGGCACATGCCGCCAGGCAAGACAGGACAAAATGCCGGCGCGGAAGTTGGGCTCGGATCATGCGGACTTCTCCTTGGATTTCTATGAGTTGGCTCGCCAAGTGTCGGGAGTTTACCGAGTCCGCACAAACGACTATATTGCACGGTTGCATTACCAAAGATCATTCTCGGCACACCCGCCCCCACCGCATGCGGCTACGCTCGCCCTCGATGTCCGAACTCCATGCCTTTGCCGCCGCCGCGCGGCTGGGCAGCTTCACGCGCGCGGCCGAAGACCTGTGCGTGACCCAGGGCGCGATCAGCCGCGCGATTGCCCGGCTGGAATCCCACTTTGGCCAACCCCTGCTCCAGCGCAACGCGCATCGGCTGACGCTAACCGATGCCGGCCGTCAGCTGCTCGACTCGGTGGCCGGCCCGCTGGCAGTCATCGAGAACGCCAGCGCCGCCCTGCTCTCTCGCGACCGTCAGCATCACCTCACGCTGTCCGCCGTGCCCACGCTCGCCAGCGTATGGCTGATACCGAGGCTGCCGGATTTCCACCGCCGCTACCCCGAGATCCGCCTGGACTTCGTGCCCTACCGGCGCAACGAGGACTTTTCAGGCCCGGCACCGGATGCCGCAATCCTCGCCGGCACCTCGGACCGCTGGCCAGGCCTGCAATGCGACTACGTGATCGGCCGCGAGATGGTGCCCATCTGCCATCCCGACCGGGCCAGCGCCCGCCATAAGTCTGGACGATGGTCCGGACCGGCAGAACTGCTCGAGGAACCCTTGCTCTACCACACCACCGCCCCCGCCAACTGGCAGCACTGGCTGTCCGCGGCAGGCGTACCCAGTGCTGCGCCGGCGCTTGCCACGGGCTTCGACCAGGTCTCGATCCTGGTCCAGGCGGTCAAGGCGGACATGGGCGTGGCCGTGTTGCAGCGCTGTCTGGTAAGGGACGAGATCGCCGCAGGGCGCGTAGTGGCGCCGTTTGATTTGCCGATCAGGCTGACGCGGGGATACTTCCTGTGTGCGCCGAAGGAGAGGCGGGACCATCCCGCATTTGCCAAGTTTCGTGCGTGGCTACTTGGCATGGCAGCGCAAGATCCCGATGTACTGCAGGCCAATCAGGATAATTCACCGGATAAATAGCAGAAGTCCTGATCCCGGAAATTATTTTGTTTAGCGAATATTTAATTGTCTCTTGGTGCACCGATATCTACATAACGAATGTATCGTCAATTCTTATGAGTCGTAACATTCTTTACATGGATATTCAGCGTACCTATCGCTGCGCTAACCCTGGATCAAGAACACTTCCGCAAAGGTCCGGCTTCTAGCAATCCAGCGCACAAATAATAATGACCGGCAATGCCAGTCATTATTCGTCGTATAAATTCTGGCGATCGATGGGGCCTAGGCCGCCTTTTTTGCCAGCCCCAGATACGTCTCGATCACCTTCGGGTTAGCTGCCAGCTCGGCAGCCGGCCCCTCCATCGCCATATCCCCCGTCTCGATCACGTACCCGTAGTCGGCGACCTGCAGCGCCGCCCGCGCGTTCTGCTCGATCAGCAGTGTCGCCACCCCCGTCTTGCGCAAGTCATTGATGATGTGAAAGATCTCCTTGACGATCAGCGGCGCCAGCCCCAGGCTCGGCTCGTCCAGCATCAGCAACTGCGGCTTGGCCATCAGCGCCCGGCCAACCGCCAGCATCTGGCGCTCGCCCCCGGACAGGGTGCCGGCGTCCTGCCTCGCCCGCTCCTTCAGGCGCGGGAACAGGCCGTAGACCACTTCCATCTGGTCCAGGAAGTTCTTCTCACCCGCACGCTTGCGGCGATAGGCGCCCAGCACCAGGTTGTCCGCCACGCTCATCGAGCCAAACAGTTCGCGCTTCTCCGGCACCAGGCACATGCCGCGCGCCACACGCCCTTCCACCGGCAGGCCGGCGAGGTCGTGGCCGAGGTAGGTCACCGCGCCGGTGGACGAACCGCTCACCGGCAGCGCGCCCATGATGGCGTTGAGCATGGTGGACTTGCCCGCGCCATTGGGGCCGATCACCGTGACGATCTTTCCCGCTTCCACTTTCAGGTTGGCGCCATGCACGGCTTCGACCTTGCCGTAGCGCACGTGGAGGTCCTTCACTTCCAGGATCAGGCTCATTGTCGTTTCCTTACTCCACGCCGCCGAGATAGGCCTCGAGCACCGCCGGGTCTTTCTGCACGTCCTCGGGCACGCCTTCTGCAATGCGCGTACCGAACTCCATCACCACCAGCCGGTCCGTCAGGTTCATCACGAAGTCCATGTCGTGCTCGACCAGCAGCACACTCATGCCCTCGCCCTTGAGCTTCTTCAGCAGCTCGGCCAGTGCCTGCTTCTCCTTGTAGCGCAGCCCTGCCGCAGGCTCATCCAACAACAGCAGCGCGGGATCGCAACACAGCGCGCGCGCGATCTCCAGGATGCGTTGCTGGCCCAGCGCGAGGCTGCCGGCTTCCATGTACATGCAGTCGGCCAGGCCCACGCGCTCGAGCTGGCGCGCGGCTTCGTGCAGCAGCTTGGCCTCCTCGTTCTTGTTCATGCGCAGGATCGCTGCCGTCACGCCGCCCTGCGGCGCAAAGTCGCCGCGCAGGTGCGCGCCGATGGCCACGTTCTCCAGCACGGTCATGGTGGGCAGCAGATGCACGTGCTGGAAGGTGCGGCCGATGCCGCGCTTGACGATCTCGCGCGAGGGCAGCCCGGAGATCTGCTCGCCGCGATACAGCACCTCGCCGCGCGTGGCCGGCAGCACGCCGGTGACGAGGTTGAAGGTGGTGGACTTGCCCGCGCCATTGGGGCCGATCAGCCCGATGATCTCGCCCGCGCGGACCTGGAAGCTCACGTCATTGACCGCCACCAGCCCGCCGAACTCCTTGCGCGCGGCTTTGACGTCGAGGATCAGTTCGCCGGCCTGCGGCTTGGCGCGCAATGGCAGCGCGGGCGCTTGCGCCGGCGCCAGCACCGGCGGCCCGCTGGGGAACAGCTTCTTGATGAACGGCCAGATGCCATCTCGTGCGTATTGCAGCAGCAGCACCATCAGCACGCCGAAGACGATGGTCTCGAAGTTGCCGTTGGCGCCCAGCAGCTTGGGCAGCACGCCTTGCAGCACATCCTTCAGGATGGTGAGGATGCCGGCGCCAAGCACCGCGCCCCACACGTGGCCTACCCCGCCCACCACCGCCATGAACAGGTACTCGATGCCGTAGTTCAGCCCGAACGGCGTGGGGTTCACCGCGCGCTGCAGATGCGCGTAGAGAAAGCCGGAGATGCAGGCCAGCATCGCCGCCACCACAAAGATCACCACCTTCATCCATGCGGTGTTCACGCCCATCGCCTCGGCCATGGTGCCGCCGCCCTTCAAGGCGCGGATGGCGCGGCCCGGGCGCGAGTTGAGCAGGTTCTGCATGGCGATCACCGACACCAGCACCACGGCCCAGATCAGGTAGAACATCGAACGCCCGGACGCCAGCTCGATACCGAGCACATGCAGTACCGGAATGCCGTTGAGGCCGTCGTACTTGCCGAGGAATTCCAGGTTGCCAAACAGGAAAAACAGCGACAGGCCCCAGGCGATGGTGGCGAGCGGCAGGTAGTGGCCCGACATGCGCATGGTGATCAGGCCGATCACATAGGCCGAGGCCATCGTGATCACCAGCCCGACCAGCAGGCCGAGCCAGGGCGACAGCCCGAACTGCGTGGTGAGGTAGGCGGTGCTGTAAGCACCCAGCCCGACGAAAGCGGCCTGGCCGAACGAGGTCATGCCGCCCACGCCGGTGAGCAGGACCAGGCCGATGGCAACGATGCTGTACAGGCCGATGTAGTTGCCCAGCGTGATCCAGAATTCGGGCGTGGGCAGCACCGGCAACAGCGCCAGGACTACCGCGAAGGCCAGCAGGAAGATTCGGTTCTTGAGGTTGGTGTTCATGGCGTGTCCCTTATTCCTCGTCTTCCACATGCTTGCTGGTGAGCGAGCGCCACAGCAGCACGGGCAGGATCAGGGTGAACACGATGACCTCCTTGAACGCACTGGCCCAGAAGGATGAATACGATTCGAGCAGCCCCACCAGGATGGCACCGGCGGCCGCCACCGGGTAGCTCACCAGACCGCCCACGATCGCACCGACGAAGCCCTTCAGGCCGATCAGGAAGCCAGATTCGTAGTACACCGTGGTCAGCGGCGCGATCAGGATCCCGCACAGCGCGCCCATCGCCGCTGCCAGCGTGAACGACAGGCGCCCGGCTTGCGTCGTGCCGATGCCGACCAGCCGCGCGCCCAGGCGATTGACCGCCGTGGCGCGCAGCGCCTTGCCGGCGATGGTGCGTTCGAAGTAGAAATACAGCCCCGCGATCATCAGTGCCGATACGCCGACCACCCAAAGGCTCTGACCGGAGATCGTCAGGCTGCCCACTTCAAAGCGTGCCTCGGAGAAAGGCGCGGTGCGCGAGCCCTCGGCGCCGAACATCACCAGCCCCAGCCCCACCAGTGCGAAGTGCACGCCCACCGAGACAATCAGCAGCACCAGCGTGCTGGCTTCGGCCAGCGGCTGGTAGGCAAGGCGGTACAGCATGGGCCCGAGCGGAATCACGATCAGCAGCGTCAGCGCGATCTGCGCCAGCATGGGCATCGACTGCCCGTCGAAGTTCTGCGCCAGCAGATGCACGGCCAGCGGGAAGACCAGGTATTTGCCGGCCAGCACCGCGATCCGCCTGGGCGCGGTCCGGCGCAGTTCGGCGCTGCGCAGGATGGTGACCGTCTCATAGAGAAAGGTCAGCACGCCCATGACCAGCAGCAGCCAGCTGCTTTGCGGCGCATGGCCGGACTGGATCGCCGCCAGGGTCAGCGCGCCATAGGCGACGAACTCCCCTTGCGGAATGAAGATGACGCGGGTCACCGAGAACACCAGCACCAGGGCCAGCGCGAGCAGCGCATAGATGGCGCCCGAGGTGATGCCGTCCTGCGCCAGGATGGCGGCGATCGAGAGGTCCATTGTCTCCCCGTATTGTTGGTGAGTCCGGCCGGCGGAGGGAGGCCGGCTGGCTTGTGAAATTACGAGTTACGAAATATGAAACAACTTACGCATAGCGGAAATCCCGACGAACCCTTAGATTGCGCAGTGCCGCATCGGTAATCTGGCACGGCAGGCGGGAAGCTATGCCTATGCCGGGTGCAGCATATCCGCGGCGCACCATGGCCATCATCCCGTGCGCTTGCCTTGGCAAATTCTTGGCAAACGCTCAATTCATTAACACGTTAAAGATCTCGCATGGCGGATGCGGTGTCAAGTGCGGGATTGCCTGTAGTCGCGCAGTGACGTGGGATGGCATGAGACGGCACCAACAAAAAGGGCGCATGGCTGGCCATGCGCCCTTTTTGCATCAAATGCAGCCAGTCTTCGCCGCTTACTTGGTCTGCAGCTTCCACTTGCCGTCGACGATCTCCACCATCACGCGTGCGCGCTGGTCCAGGCCAAGGTGGTCAGTCGGCGCCATGTTCATGATGCCGTGGGAAATCGGCAGCTCCTTGGTCTGCTCCATGGCATCGCGCAGCGCCTTGCGGAACTCCTTGGTGCCCGGCTGCCCCTTCTTCAGCGCCTCGGGGATGGCTCGCTGCAGCAGCAGGCCGGCATCCCAGGCGTGGCCGCCGAAGGTCGAAACCTGGCCGCCAAATGCCTTCTCGTAAGCCGTCTTGTAGGTGATGGCAGGCTTCTTCACCGGGTTGGTGTCCGGCAGCTGCTCGGCCACCAGCAGAGGCCCGGCCGGCAGGAAGGTACCTTCGCAATCCTTGCCGCACACGCGCAGGAAGTCGGCGTTGGCCACACCGTGGGTCTGGTAGATCTTGCCCTTCCAGCCACGCTCCTTGAGCGCCTTGGCGGGCAGCGCGGCGGGCGTACCCGAACCTGCGATCAGCACGGCGTCCGGGTTGCTGCCCATCATCTTGAGCACCTGGCCGGTAACCGAGGTGTCGGTGCGCGCAAAGCGTTCGTTGGCCACCACCTTGATCTTGCGCATCTCGCCGACCTTGGCGAACTCTTGCGCCCAGCTATCGCCATAGGCGTCCGCGAAGCCGATAAAGGCAACCGTCTTCACGTTGTGGTTGGTCATGTGCTCGGCAATGGCGGTGGCCATGTGCGAGTCGTTCTGCGGCGTCTTGAAGACCCAGGCGCGCTTGGCATCCATCGGCTCGATGATGCGGGCCGAGGCGGCCAGCGTGATCATCGGCGTTTCGTTCTCGGCGACGACATCCACCATGGCCAGCGAGTTGGGCGTCACGGTGGAGCCGACAATCACGTCGACCTTGTCTTCGCTGATCAGCTTGCGCGTATTCTTGACCGCCGTGGTCGTGTCCGACGCATCGTCGAGCACGATGTACTCGATCTTCTTGCCAGCGATCTCCTTGGGCAGCAGCGAGATGGTGTTCTTCTCGGGAATGCCCAGCGACGCGGCGGGCCCGGTGGCCGATAGCGTTACCCCGACTTTGACCTGTGCGCTGGCGGTGCCGGCACACAGGCTGGCGGCGGCGAGAGCCAGCAGGCTGGCGCGCTTGAATGTCATCGTGTCTCCTTCCATTGCGGCAAACGGAAGAGGCATCCATGCCGCCTCGCGGCCAGCCGGATGCCTCAATCTGGTCTTCTGATCTTTTGATCTTCTGGTCTTTCTTGTCCTGGTGGATCTTATTGTGCCGGTGCCCTTTCGCTCGTTTTTCAGGCCCGTATCCAGGCGCAACGCCGGCGCCTGCCTGCTACCCCGGGGCGATGGGCGAATCCGCATCCACCCTGCCCCCGTCTCCCGTCCTGCGCGTGATCCCCGGCGGCGCTCGGCTGGCTCGCCAGGCAATGCCATGGTGCGCCACGCCGGCCGCTCATTCACCGACCGCCCGGTCGGGAATGCGTAGCGAGTCTAGCAACAGGCATATCGCCGGGCTAGCGGGATTAACCCGCATCGCTGCATGCAAGCGACACGGCCACGAACCGACGCTCAGCGGCCGAACGCATCCCAGGCGGTTTTCACGATCAGCGCTGCCACCACCACGATGAACACGCGCCGCACAAAGGCGCTGCCATGCTTGAGCGCAAGGCGGCTGCCAATCTGGCTGCCGCCCACGTTAGCCACCGCCATGACCAGCCCGAGCTGCCACCAGACGTGCCCCTTCGCCGCCAGCAGCAGCAAGGCCGCCAGGTTGGTGGCGAGGTTGACCACCTTGGTCGACGCCGAGGCGTGCAGAAAATCGTAGCCGAACACGCGCACGAACACGATCATCAGGAAGCTGCCGGTGCCCGGCCCGAACACGCCGTCGTAGAAGCCGATCACCGCCCCCGCCAGCAAAGCCGCGGCGCGCTCCTTGCCGCCGGAGAGCGACGGTGCGTGCTCGGTGCCCAGGCTCTTCTTGGCCACCGTATAGACCAGCAGGGCCACCAGGATGAAGGGCAGCGACTTGCGCAGCGGCTCCGCGGGAATCAGCGTGAGCGCGTAGGCGCCCGCCATCGAAAAGGCGAAGGCCGACAGCATCGTCGGCAAGGTCGCGCCCCAGTAGATGCGCACGCTGCGGCCATAGCGCAACGCCGCATTGGTGGTACCGGCCAGCGACGCCACCTTGCTGGTGCCGAGCAGCGTGGCCGGCGCCATGTTGGGATAGGCCGAAAACAGCGCGGGGATCTGCACCAGGCCACCGCCGCCGGCGACAGCATCGATCAGGCCGGCAAGAAAAGCGGCAACAGCAAGAAACGCGAATTCCATGGACGCGGGGAGATGAAGAAAGAGAAAAGAAAGAGAAAACGGAGGGAACGAAGGAAGGAGGCGAACCAAGCGCGGCAGGCGCGCTGGATGCGTCAGCCCAGCATCTTGGCGGCTGGTGACAAATTGAAATGCCACAGGCCACTGGCATGCGGCGCAAAACCCGCCGGTGCAGCCTGCGCCGCGGACAGCAGCGCCGGCGCCAGCAACAGATGGCGCACGCCATGCGCGCTGCACCAGTCGGCCAGCAGGCCGCAGCAATCCAGCAGCAAGGCGGCACCCCTGTCCGCCGCCACGTCACCGACCCACCATTCGGTGACAAGCGCCGTGAGGCCGGCAAGTCCGAGATGCGGCATCAGCGTAACGGGCAGGCAACCGAGCAGATCCTGGCCGGCGCTGGCCTGCGCCACCACGCAGGCTCCGCGCTCAGGCCGGGCAAGCAGGCCCTCCAGCAGCGCCTGCCGGGCACGCGCCGCCGCTACGGGCAATGCGTGCCGTGATTGCAGCCAGGCACCCAGGCTTTGCGCATCGCCAGTACCGGCCAGGCGTATCGAGGCCGGGGACAAGGCGAATTCAGGCGAGGAAGGAATGAGAGAGGGGAAATCTGACGGCATGGCGGGCCCGGTGGCAAGGCCGCATTGTCGCATGCGCAATTGGTGGCTTCGACGACGATTCCGCATGGCGAAAACATCACGCACCAGAAACGGGCATGCAACACGGAAATTAAAAAAGGCGTTGCTGAGGATCACCCAGCAACGCCCTTATCTTATATTGACACTGCAGCCTAGTGACTGCGCGCCTGTCGTCTCCTCGCTTCCGCCTCCATTTAACCTGCGAAAACCGTATATGCAATGTAACGAAGCGGTGCGTTTCGAGCAAGCTAGAAGAAACCCTAGCCCCAAAATCGGGCATGTCGCCCCACGATCACTCCCGGGCCTTCCCAAATCGGGCAAGAAGCTCGCCCATGATGCCGCGGCGGAACGTCAATACGCAGATCACGAAGATCACGCCGGTCACCATTGTGACGGATTCGCCAAGTGAGTTGAACCACTCGATGCCCGTCGTCGAGGCCAGGAAGGTGCCAATGTCGCCAAGCTTGTTTTCCAGCGCCACCACCACGAAAGCCCCGACCAGCGGTCCTGAAAGCGTGCCCAGGCCGCCAACCAGCGTCATCAGGATCACCGAGCCCGACATGGACCAGTGCACGTCGGTCAGCGTGGCAAAGCCCAGCACCAGCGCCTTGATCGACCCGGCCAGCCCGGAAAGCGCCGCAGACAGCACAAACACCATCAACTTGAAGCGGTCCGTATCGTAGCCCAGCGAAATGGTGCGCGGCTCGTTTTCCTTGATTGCCTTGAGGATCTGGCCGAAGGGCGAATGCACGGTCCGCACGATCAGCGCGAAGGCCGCCACGATGATCGCCAGCGCCACGTAGTACAGCGTCAGATCGTTGGCCAGCGACAACACACCGAACAGCTTGCCGCGCGGAATGCCCTGCAAGCCATCCTCGCCCCCGGTGTACGGCACCTGCAGGCAGAAGAAGAACAGCATCTGCGCCAGCGCCAGCGTGATCATCGAGAAATAGATGCCTTGCCGGCGAATCGCGATGTACCCGACCACGTAGCCGATCAAGGCGCCCGCCAGCGTGCCCAGCACCAGCCCGACCTCAGGCGTGACGCCCCACACCTTCATCGCATGCCCGGCCGTATAGGCCGCGCCGCCAAAGAAGGCCGCATGGCCGAACGACAGCAGCCCGGTATAGCCGATCAGCAGGTTGAAGGCGCACGCGAACAGCGCGAAGCACAGCACCTTGAGCACGAACACCGGATACGCTCCGGCCATCGGCGCCAGGATCAGCGCTGCCAGCAACAATCCGTACAACAGTTTCTTCTGCACGCCCCGCCCCTGTCTTGTCTGCCCCGCGGCCACTGCCGCGCCGATTGGTTGGTTCATCACTTCTCCCTCCCGAACAGTCCGGCCGGGCGCAGCATCAGCACGATCACCATGATGAAGAACACGACCGTGGAGGAGGCCTCGGGGTAGAACACCTTGGTCAGGCCCTCGATCACGCCCAGGCCGAGGCCGGTCAGGATCGAGCCCATGATCGAGCCCATCCCGCCGATCACCACCACCGCGAACACGATGATGATCAGGTTCTGCCCCATCAGCGGCGAGATCTGGATCACGGGTGCCGCGAGCACGCCGGCAAACGCCGCCAGCGCCACGCCGAACCCGTAGGTCAGCGTCACCATCAGCGGCACGTTGACGCCAAAGGCCTCAACCAGCTTGGGGTTCTCGGTGCCAGCGCGCAAATAAGCGCCCAGCTTGGTCTTCTCGATCAGGTACCAGGTGGAGAAGCACACCACCAGCGAGGCAGCCACCACCCAGGCCCGGTAGTTCGGCAGGATCATGAAGCCCAGATCCGTGGCGCCGCTCAGCGCCTCGGGCGCCGAATACGGCAGTCCCGACACCCCATAGATCGAGCGGAAGATGCCTTCGATCACCAGCGTGATGCCGAGCGTCAGCAGCAGGCCGTAGATATGGTCGAGCTTGTAGATCCAGCGCAGCATGGTGCGCTCGATCACGACGCCGATCAGCGCCACCACCAGCGGCGACAACACCAGCATCACCCAGTAGTTGAGCCCGGCGTACTCCATGCCCATCCAGGCCAGGACCGCGCCGAGCATGAACAGCGCCCCGTGGGCAAAATTGATGACGTTGAGCAGCCCGAAGATGACCGCGAGGCCAAGGCTCAACATCGCATAGAAGGCACCGTTGACCAGTCCCAGCAGTAACTGGGACAGCATGGCGGGCAGAGGAATACCGAAGATGTCCATCGCAGGCGTTACCGTTTGCGCACCAGCCGGGATTCGTCGTTCCCCGCCAGGCAGGCGCTGTCAAAATGAAGCGAAGAAAGACACTGGCCCCCGCTCCCGAACCCGGTCAACATGCAACAGTCCCGGGCGGGGGCGCCATACCTCAATCAACTCTACGCAACTCAACTCAGTTCAAACGCTTACTTCTTCATCAGCGCGCACTTCGATTCCGCCACCGTGGTGAAAGCCTGCTCACCCGGGATCGTTGCCACCACCTTCAGGTAGTCCCACGGCTTCTTCGATTCGGCCGGCGACTTCACCTGCATCAGGTACATGTCGTGGATGCCGCGGCCGTCCTGGCGGATGTAGCCCTTGGTGTAGAAGTCGTTGATCTTCATCTTCTTGAGCTCGGCCATGACCTTGTCCGGGTCATCCGTCTTGGCCGCCTCGACCGCCTTCAGGTAGGTATGCGCGGCGGAGTAGTCGGCGGCCTGCAAGCTGCTCGGCATCTTCTTCATCTTGGTGAAGAAGCGCGCGGCGAACTTGCGCGTATCGTCGTTCATGTCCCAGTACCAGCTGTCGGTCATCAGCAGGCCTTCGGTGTTCTTCAAGCCCAGGCTGTGGATGTCGTTGATGAACATCAGCAGGCCGGCGATCTTCATCGTCTTGGTGATGCCGAATTCCTTGGCCGCCTTGATCGAGTTGATGGTGTCGCCGCCGGCATTGGCCAGGCCCAGGATCTGCGCCTTGGACGCTTGCGCCTGCAGCAGGAACGACGAGAAGTCGGAGGCCGACAGCGGATGGCGCACCGAGCCCACCACCGTGCCACCGTTGGCCTTCACCACCGCCGCGGTATCGTTTTCCAGCGAGTGGCCGAAGGCGTAGTCGGCGGTCAGGAAGAACCACGACTTGCCGCCCTGCTTGACCACCGCGCTGCCGGTACCCTTGGCGAGCGCCACCGTGTCATACGCATAATGCACGGTGTACGGCGAGCACTCTTCGTTGGTCAGGCGCGCCGAGCCGGCACCGATATTGAAGTAGACCTTCTTCTTCTCCGAGGCCACCTTGTTCATGGCCAGGCCGGTAGCGGAATTGGTGCCGCCGATCAGCACGTCCAGGCCCTGCTGGTCCATCCACTCGCGCGCCTTCGAGGCGGCGATGTCGGCCTTGTTCTGGTGATCGGCCGAGACCAGCTCGATCGGCTTGCCCAGCACCTTGCCACCGTTGTCCTCGATTGCCATCTTGATGGCTTCGAGGCCGCCCGGGCCGTCGATGTCGGCGTACAAGCCCGACATGTCGGTGATGTAGCCGATCTTGACGGTATCGCCCGAGACCTGCGCCGATGCCGAACCCATTGCCACGCCCGTTACGATAGCCGCCAGAGCGACCGCCAGCCGAGTCATCTTCATTGCCTGTCTCCTTAGTTTCGGCGGCACCTGACGCCACCCGTTCCTGCCCTAAAACAATGCCTGCGATTCATGACGGCGCCGCGCGCCGATTCGAATCAGACCCCAAGCAGCTCGTTCAGCACCGGCATCTTGGCCTGCAGCTCCGCAGCCGCGAAGCGCTCGACGATCGTGCCGTGTTCCATCACATAAAAGCGGTCGGCCAGCGGCGCGGCAAAGCGGAAGTTCTGCTCCACCATCACCACCGTATAGCCCTTTTTCTTGAGCATCAGGATCATGCGCGCCAGCGCCTGCACGATCACGGGCGCAAGGCCCTCCGAAATCTCGTCGAGCAGCAGCAGGTTGGCGCCGGTGCGCAGGATGCGCCCGACGGCCAGCATCTGCTGCTCGCCGCCCGACAGGCGCGTGCCCTGGCTCTGGCGGCGCTCCTTCAGGTTAGGGAACATCTCGTAGATCTCGGCCTCGCTCATGCCGGTGACCGCGCTGGCGCCCTGCCCTTTCAACAGCGGCGGCAGCATCAGGTTTTCCTCGCACGACAAGCTGGCGAAGATGCCCCGTTCTTCCGGGCAATAACCGATGCCGCAGTGCGCGATCTTGTGCGTCGGCATGCCGATGGTCTCGGTGCCGTTGACGCGGATCGAACCCTTGCGCTGGCCGGTCAGGCCCATGATGGCGCGCAACGTGGTGGTGCGCCCGGCGCCGTTGCGCCCCAGCAGCGTCACCACCTCGCCGGCATTCACGGTCAGGTCCACGCCATGCAGGATGTGCGATTCGCCATACCAGGCGTGCAGGTCCTTGATTTCTAGTGCGGGCGTTGTGCTCATCCTGGCTCCTCAGTGCGCGCCCTGCAGTTCAGCCTCGACGGTGCCCATATAGGCCTCCATCACGCGCGGGTCCTTCGATACCTCGGCGTACGGCCCCTCGGCCAGGATCGCGCCGCGCTGCAATACCGTGATCTTGTCGGCAATCGACGAAACCACGTTCATGTTGTGCTCCACCATCAGGATGGTGCGCCCCACCGCCACCTTGCGGATCAGCTCGGTCACGCGCGCCACGTCTTCGTGGCCCATGCCCTGGGTCGGCTCGTCCAGCAGCATCATCTCCGGCTCCATCGCCAGCGTGGTGGCGATCTCGAGCGCGCGCTTGCGGCCATACGGCAGGTTGACCGTCACCGTCTGCGCCACATCGGTCAGCCCGACCTGCTCCAGCAGCTCCATGCCGCGCGCGTTCAGCGCGTCGAGCGTGGTTTCGCTGCGCCAGAAATGATAGGACGTGCCAAGTTGCCGCTGCAGCCCGATGCGCACGTTCTCCAGCACCGTCAGGTGCGGGAACACGGCGGAGATCTGGAACGACCGGATCACCCCGCGCCGGGCGATCTGCGCCGGCTTCTCGCGGGTGATGTCGATGCCGTTGAACAGGATCGTGCCCGTGGTCGGCTCGAGGAACTTGGTCAGCAGGTTGAAGCAGGTGGTCTTGCCGGCGCCGTTGGGGCCGATCAAGGCATGGATGGAGCCGCGCCGCACCTTGAGGTTGACGTCGCTTACCGCGGTGAACCCCTTGAACTCCTTGGTGAGGTTCCGCGTTTCCAGGATCGTTTCTTGCTGATTCATGGTCTCCTGCCCGCCCTCTTGCAGCGGCGCCGGCTTCTGGTCGGCACCGCCAAATGGTCAGAACTGTGGTGCCAGTCGCACCACCACCGCACAGGTCACGCCAATCCAGTTGCGCTCCCCGTGGCTGTTGCGGCTCTCGCGCCGCTTGTATTTATTTGCTGTCTTTATTGCTGCCTGGATGTCCGCCGTGCGCGCCCCTCCCGGAACGCGCGACGCGCCCTTGTAGGGGCGCGCCAATGTGAGCGGTGCTGCACGGCATCTGGGCGTCTATTGTGTGCGTCTGCTGCGTCGCAAAACATCCGGGTTTGCACTGATTATGAAACATGAACCAGATGTCAGGTTGGTGTCAGGTTTGCCGCGCGTTCGCCCCCCGTTCGCGGCAGGCGGCGTACTCAGGCCTGGGTTGTGGCTCCCGCTTTGCTGTCCAGCGAAGCCCCCGCCGGGGAAACAGCGCCATGCGCGACCCCTTGCGCCACGCCGCTCGCGCGCCGGCGCCGGTCCTCGCGGATCATGTCGCTGGCACGCTCCGCGATCATGATGGTCGGGGAGTTGGTGTTGCCCGAGGTGATCAGCGGCATGATCGATGCATCGACCACGCGCAGGCCATCGATGCCGATCACGCGCAGGCGCTGGTCCACCACGGCCTGCGGGTCATCGGGACGGCCCATGCGGCAAGTGCCCACCGGATGGAAGATGGTGGTGCCGATCTCGCTCGCGGCCTGGGCCAGTTGCTCGTCGGTCTCGAACGCCGCGCCCGGCAGCCATTCCTGCGGCTTGTAGGGCGCGAGCGCGGGCGAGGCCACGATGCGCCGCGTCAGCCTCAGCGAATCCGCCGCGACCTTGCGGTCGGCGTCGGTGGTCAGATAGTTGGGCGCGATCACCGGCGCGTGGCGGAAATCCGGATCGGCAATGTGCACGCTGCCGCGCGAAGTCGGGCGCAGGTTGCACACGCTGGCGGTGAACGCATTGAAGCGATGCAACGGATCGCCGAACTTGTCGAGCGATAGGGGCTGCACGTGGTATTCGAGGTTGGGCCGCGCATACGATGCATCCGAGCGCGCGAAGGCGCCGAGCTGCGACGGCGCCATGCTCATCGGGCCGCTCTGGTTGACCGCGTACTGCAGGCCGATGCCAAGCTTGCCCCACCAGCTGCCCGCGCGCGTGTTGAGCGTGCGCACGCCCTCCACCTTGACCACGCTGCGCAGCTGCAGATGGTCCTGCAGGTTTTCGCCCACGCCGGGCAGCGCATGGCGCACCGCGATGCCCGCCGCCTGCAGCCGCTCGGGCTGGCCGATGCCGGACAGCTCCAGCAGCTGCGGCGTATTGATCGCGCCCGCCGCCAGGATGACCTCCTCGCGCGCTGCCGCCGTGAATGGCTTGCCGCCGCCGAGATAGTCCACGCCGGTGCAGCGGCGTCCCTCGAACGTCAGCGCGCTCACCTGGGCGCCGGTGACGATCGTCAGGTTCGGCCGCTCCGCCGCGCGGCGCAGAAACGCCTTCGCGGTATTCCAGCGGATGCCGCGACGCTGGTTGACCTCGAAGTAGCCCACGCCAAAGTTGTCGCCGCGATTGAAGTCATCGGTGCGCGGGATGCCGGCCTGCTCGGCGGCATCGATAAAGCGCTCCAGGATGTCCCAGCGCAAGCGCTGCCCTTCCACCCGCCATTCGCCACCCGCGCCGTGGAATTCATCGCCGCCGCGATGATGGTCCTCGCTGCGCTTGAACAGCGGCAGCACATTGTCCCAGCGCCAGCCGTCGTCGCCAGTCAGGCGCGCCCAGTCGTCATAGTCTTCGCGCTGCCCGCGCATATAGATCATGCCGTTGATCGAGGACGAGCCGCCCAGCACGCGCCCGCGCGGGTAGCCCAGCGAGCGGCCGCCCAGGCCGGATTCCGCCACGGTGCGGTACATCCAGTCGGTGCGCGGGTTGCCGATGCAATACAGGTAGCCCACCGGGATGTGAATCCAGTGGTAGTCGTCGCGCCCGCCGGCTTCCAGCAGCAGCACGCTCACCTCGGGGTCCTGGGTCAGGCGGTTGGCCAGCACGCAGCCGGCCGATCCGGCGCCGACGATGATGTAGTCGTATGTCTCCATGCTTTCTCTTGTCAGGCCTTGCGCCACGTTTGGAAAGGTTGATGATGAGCCCGCGCGGGAATATCCCGCCAGGATGGCAAATGCATGCGTCCATGCGCGGCATGCCGAGCTTGGGCCGTGGCTGCGCGCAATGGTTCAGGAGATGTCAGCCAGGGCCACATCATGCGCGCTCACGCCGCCTGCGGCTGCAGATGCTTGCGCAGCCAGCCGGTGAGCGCGGCCAGTACCTCGCCGCGCAGCGGCCGTGCCTCATTGAAGATCTCGTGGTAGCCGGTGTCGAACCAGAGCGCCTCGCGCAGGTCGGGCGGCGCGTTGTCGAAAAAGCGGCGGCTGCCGGCCGGATCGACGATGCGATCGTCGCCCGCCACCAACATCAGCATGGGTGCTTCCAGCAGGGGCGCGTCGGTTTGCGCCTGCGCCATGCCGCGCACAAAGGTCTCCAGCACGCCGGCGCTGATGGTGCCCTGCACCAGCGGATCGGCGCGGTACTGCGCCACCACCGCGGCGTCGTGCGACAGGTAGCGCGCATCGATCGGGTTGGGCACGCGCAGGCGCGGCACCAGCGTCAGCAGCATGCGGTGCAGGGCCAGCATCGGGGCGGACAGCCTCAAGGCCAGCGCCGGCGATGACAGCACGAGCGCGCGGATGGGCCGCACGCGCGCGGTGGCAAAGCGCGCGGCCACCAGCCCGCCCATGCTGTGCCCCAGCAGGAACGGCAGCTCCTGCCACTGGCCCACCGCGGCGTCGTGGATTTCGGTGAGGTCTTCGACAAACACATCCGGATGCTCCGCCACCATGCGCGGACCGCCGCTGGCGCCATGGCCGCGCTGATCGTAGGCGCGCACACGCAAGCCCAGGGCGCACAGCAGCTCCACGACATGCTGGTAGCGGCCGCAATGCTCGGCCAGGCCGTGCACCAGCAATAGCGAACCGGTGGGCTCCGGGAACAGGTCGGGATCGGGCTGCCAGGTGCGCAGGAACAGTTCCGTGCCGTCGCGCATGCGCTGGCGGCTTTCGATGGGGGTGACGGGCCGCGCGGGGGCCGCCACGGCAGGGCCGCCGACGTCGGTCGGCTCGGCGGGAGCAGCGGTACTCGGTCGATCCATTCGGTTGATCTCCATCTGTGTTCCGCTACGATGCCTCCGGCCTTCCCCGGCTAGGAAGCCGCGGTGCTGTCCTCGCCGTGACGATGGCAGGCCGGCACCGCGCCATCGTTGTTGCCGTTGCCGCCCGCTTCCGCTTCCTCCGCCAGGCCGAATCCTGCCTGCGCCATATCGGCGAGGATCGGGCAGTCGGGCCGCGCATCGCCACTGCAGGCCTCGGCCAGCTGGCGCAGCGTGTCGCGCATGGCAGCAAGCTCGGCAATGCGCTGCTCCAGGTCCGCCACGTGGCGCAAGGTGAGCGCCTTGACGTCGGCGCTGGCCCGCGCGCGGTCGTGCCACAGCGACAGCAGCCCGCGTATCTCGTCGAGCGAGAACCCGAGATTACGGGCACGCCGCACGAAGCGCAAGGTGTGCACCGCGCGCTCGTCGTAGCGGCGGTAGCCGCCCTCGCTGCGCGGCGGTGGCGCCAGCAGGCCGATGGACTCGTAGTGCCGGATCATCTTGGCGGAGACGCCGGAAGCCTGTGCTGCTTCGCCGATATTCCTGCCGATATTCATGCTTGCTCTCCCGCCGGCTTCCAGCGCCGCAGCAGCAGCGCATTGCCGACCACGCTCACGCTGGAGAATGCCATGGCCGCGCCGGCCACCACCGGGTTGAGCAGGCCGGCCGCCGCCAGCGGGATGCCGATCACATTGTAGAAGAAGGCCCAGAACAGGTTCTCGCGAATCTTGCGCACGGTGCGGTGCGAAATCGCCAGCGCATCGGCCACCAGCGCCGGGTCACCGCGCATCAGCGTGATGCCGGCAGCATGCATGGCCACATCGGTGCCGGTCGACATGGCGATGCCGACATCCGCCGCAGCCAGCGCCGGCGCATCGTTGATGCCATCGCCAACCATCGCCACCACGGTGCCGCCCGCCTTGAGCCCGTTCACGCGCTCGGCCTTGTCGGCCGGCAGTACTTCCGCCTGCACCTCGTCCAGCCCCAGCGTCCGGGCCACGCGCGCGGCGGCGCCCTGGTTGTCGCCGGACAGCATCACCGTGCGCACGCCGGCGGCGCGCAGCCGCTCGATCGCGCGCCGCGCACCCGGCTTGATGGCGTCGCCAAAGGCAACCAGCCCTACCACGCGGTTTTGCGTGGGCGACGCATCCCGCGCGCCCGTCTCGATCAGCCAGGACACCGTGCGGCCCGCTTGCTGCAGTGCCTGCGCCTGCGCTTCGAGCGTACCCGCGGCTGCGCCCAGCGAGGCGCGCAGGCGCTCGCTGCCAAGCTGCAACGCCTCGCCATCGACCTTGCCGGACAAGCCCATGCCGGGCAATGCACGCACATCGGTTGCCGTCGGCACGTGGATGCCGCGCGCGCGGGCCGCTGCCAGCACCGCGTGCGCCAGCGGATGCTCGCTGCCGGCCTGCAGCGCGGCCAAGCGCGCCAGCAAGCGCGGCTGCGCATCCTCACCGGCACCCGCCGGCACCGCCAGCGCCACCACTTCCGGCTTACCCACCGTCAGCGTGCCGGTCTTGTCGAAGACCACCACCTTGACCCGGTGCGCCACTTCCAGCGCCTCGGCGTCCTTGATCAGGATGCCGGCGCGCGCACCCGCGCCCGTGCCCGCCATGATCGCGGTCGGCGTGGCCAGGCCGAGCGCACACGGGCAGGCGATCACCAGCACCGCCACCGCGTTGAGCAAAGCCGCCTCCCAGTTGCCGCCTAACAGGCCCCAGCCTAGCAGCGTGACCAGCGCGATGCCCAGCACCACCGGCACGAACACCTCGCTCACGCGGTCGACCATGCGCTGGATTGGTGCCTTGGCGGCTTGCGCGTGCTCAACCATGCGGATGATGCGCGCCAGCACCGTCTCCGCGCCCACCGCCACCGTGCGCGCCACCAGGCGGCCTTCGTAGTTGATGGCGCCGCCGGTCAGCAGCGCGCCGGGCGCCTTCGGTACCGGCAGGCTCTCGCCGGTCAGCATGGATTCGTCCGCATGGCTGCTGCCTTCGATGACCTTGGCATCCACGGGCACGCGTGCGCCCGGCAGCACCACGATCTCATCGCCGACCCGCACCGAGCCCAGCGGCACGCTCACCTCGGCGCCGTTGCGGCGCACGATCGCGCTATCGGGGCGCAGCGCGGCCAGCGCGCGGATGGCATCCGCCGTCTGGCGCTTGGCACGCGTTTCCAGCCACTTGCCCAGACGCACCAGCGTGATGACCACCGCCGCGCTCTCGAAGTACAGGTGCGGCATATCGTCCGCGCCACGCCACATCAGCCACAAGGACAGGCCATAAGCCGCCGAGGTGCCAAGCGCGACCAGCAGATCCATATTGCCCGCACCCGCGCGCACCGCCTTGAAGCCAGCCTTGTAGAAGCGCCAGCCAAACACGAACTGCACCGGCGTGGCCAGCAGCCACTGCACCCAGGCCGGCAGCATCCAGTGCACGCCAAACCATTCGGCCACCATGGGCGCCACCAGCGGCAACGATAGCGCCGCCGAGATCGCCACCGGCCATGGCCCGGACCAGAAGCCCTCGCCAGGCACCGCCCCGGCCGGCAATTCGCCGGTGACCGGCACCGCGCCATAACCGGCGCGCGCCACCGCAGCAGCCAGCGCATCGGCATCCACGGCACCGCGCAGCACGGTCACCTCAGCCTGCTCCGTGGCCAGGTTGACCTGCGCATCCACCACGCCGGCCACGGCCTTCAGCGCACGCTCGACACGGGCCACGCAGGAAGCGCACGTCATGTCGCTGATGGACAAGGTCACGGCCTGGTGCGGCACCTCGTAACCAGCGGCCCTCACGGCCTCGGCGGCGGCCGGCAGCACGGCTGCGCTATCGGCCTGCAGCGTGGCTTCTTCGGTGGCGAGGTTGACGGCGACCTGGCGCACGCCAGGCACCTTGCCCAGCGCGGTCTCGACGCGCCGCACGCACGAGGCGCACGTCATGCCGCCGATCGGCAGCCGCCATTCGGAGGCCGGCGCGCCTGCTGCGGCGCCGGGGACGGGAAGGAGTTGGGAGTTAGCGGGCATGGCAGGGATCGGGTCCACAGTGATGACAACCACATCATGGACCTTACCATGTTGGGAAGGTCAAGCCCGCGCGCAAGCAACGCATTCATCACGTGTCGCACGCGAGAACGTCTGGAAAAGGCCTTGCGCTTCCCACGGTGGGAAGGTGCAAACTTCAGGGGTAGACCGAAGTCCGGCCCGGCCAGCGCAGCGACAGGTACGCTTTTTGGACGGCCGGACGCTCACCTTGATTCCTTACCCCAGGTACCAACAGGAGATTCCAGATGATCCAGTTCCAGGTTGAAGGCATGTCGTGCGGCCATTGCGTGGGCGCCATCACCCGCGCCGTGCAAGCGCTCGATCCCGCCGCGAAGGTGTCGGCCGATATCTCCGCGCAGGCAGTCACGGTAGAGGCCACCGCCAGCGGCCAAGCGCTGCGCGAAGCCATCGAGGCCGCGGGCTATCCCGTCAAGGGCAGCACCCAGGCCGCGGGCTGAGCCGGCAGCGGCACAAAGCAAAACGGGCGCCAGCAATGGCGCCCGTTTTGTCGTCTGGCGAGCCGCTTAGAAGCGGTAACCGACGTTCAGGTAGGTCACGACCGGATCGATATTGATCTTGGTATGCGACACCACGGTAGCATTGCCCGCCGCACCCGCGTTCTGCGTGGTGAGCGTGGCCGTGCTGGACAGCGGCAGGTAGGACACCGACAAGCCGACGAACCAGTTATCGGTGACGGCGTAGGTCGCGCCGACGTTGAACACCGGATTCCACGAGCTCTTGGCGCTCGCCGTCATCCTGGCGTTCGGACCAAACTCGGAGCGGACGAAAGTCTGGTTGTTGATGGTCTCGTCGGTGAACCATGTGTAATTCACGCCAAGGCCCACGTAGGGGCGGAACTTGGTCTTCGCTTCCCCGAAGTAGTACTTCACCAGTACCGCCGGGCTCCATTGCTTCACATTGCCCAGCGTGCCGTATTTGGCAAACGTGCCAGCGCCCTCTACGTCGTGCTTCGGCGGAATCCCCGCCACGATTTCGCCTGCGATATTGTCGGTGAAGAAGTGCGTGAACGCGATGCCAAGCGTATCCGCGGACTTGATCTTGGCACTCGTGCCGGCTTCGGTCTGGTTGACGGGGAAGCCACCGATGCTATCGACGACCAGCGCATCGGCCGAACTCGTCGGCATCACGCGGAACCAGCCCAGGCTGACAATATTGCTGCCGGCGCTCTGCGCTTGCGCGGCACCGGCAATTAGCATGGCTACGCTGGCCAGCAGGATCTTCTTGGGGGACATGCCTCTTACTCCTTTTGTTGACTCTCTACCCGAGGCAGGCATTATCCGGTCTGGTGTGACCTGTCTGTTTCAAACGCTTAACACTTTTGTAGAAGGCCGCCCCTAAATCACGGGTTAACCATTAAAAACGCCGGCAAACGAGCCAAATCGACCGGCGAAACCGTATGCAATTTGCGACGCTCGCCGGACAAAAAACCTACTGCACGGTATAGACCTACTGGCGACAAGGGAATTACGCCGTGCCGGCACTCGCCAGCACGCATGCGGCCAGATCCCACAGGGCGTAACCGACACTCTTGAAGACCAGCGGGCTGCCGCGGCGCGCGCGCAGTGCGTCCGCGGCGAGGATCGCGTGCTCGAACGGTTGCACGGTGGGCCAAGCGATGCCCGCCTGCAGCAGGTCACCCGCCTCCTCCTCGATGCCGAACAAGGTATCGGCCAGCAGCCGGCCATGCGCCGAGGCCGCCTGACAAAGCGCCGGCGGCAGCTCGCACATCTCCGGGCGGAACGCGCCCACCGCGGCGATGAAATGATCGTCGCGCCACAGGCCGCTATCCAGGTCCGGCAGCACCGGCACCAGGCTGGACGTCACCGTCACCACCATGGACACGCGCGGCAAGACCGTGCGCACGTCATCCACCGTCTGCGCCTCCACGCCCAGCGTGCGCGCGTGCGCGGCGAGGGCTTCTGCCTTCGCGGCCGTGCGCGAATGCAGCCACACCCGGCGCGGCGAGAGGCCGGTGGCAAAGGCCTCCAGATGGGTCAGCGCCTGCACGCCGGCACCGATGATCAACAGCTCCCCAGCGGGATCCGGCGCGAAGCACTGTGCCGCCAGCAGCGACACGGCGGCGGTGCGCCGGCCCGTCACGGTGGGGCCGTCCAGCAGCGCCAGCCGGCGTCCGGTATGGGCGTCGGCCACCACCACCTCGCCGAGGATATTGGGCAGGCCGCGTTGCGGATTGCCGGGGTGCACGGTGATGTTCTTGGTCATCACCAGTTCCCGGTTACGCGCCGGCATCACCAGCAGCGTGCCCTCGCCGCCAGCGGGGTCCCCTACAGGCAACGCAATGCGCGGCGGCGCCATGGCCGTGCCCGCGCGCAGCTCGGCCAGCATGTCGGCAATGGCGCGGGCCAGCGCGGGGTAAGGCAGGCGGGCCGCGGTCTGGGCGGCGTCTAGCAGGGCAACGGACATGGCAGGTGGCTCCGGAGGCGGTTCGCGATGCTGGATTATCGGTGAACTCGCCGCCGGCCTCCCCCCACGCTCCACAGGTTCAGCCGGTTCAGCGCGCCAGCAAGGACATCACCTGCCCCGGATAACGCGTACCCGCGACTGCGTCTGCCGGGAACACGGCGTCGATGGCCGCGATGTCGGCCGCGTTCAGCACCACGTCCAGCGCGCCAAGGTTGTCGTCAAGGTTGGCCACGCGCCGCGTGCCAGGGATCGGCACCAGCATTTCGCCACGCGCCAGCACCCACGCCAGCGCCAGTTGCGCCGGGCTGCAGCCCTTGTCGCGCGCCAGCGCGTTCACCTTGTCCACCAGCACCAGGTTGCGCGCGAAGTTCTCGCCCATGAAACGCGGGCTGGTACGGCGGTAATCGTCCTGCGCGAAATCCTCAGGGCTGCGGATGGCACCGGTCAGGAAACCCCGGCCCAGCGGGCTGTATGGCACGAAGGCAATACCGAGCCGCTGGCACGTAGCGAGAATGCTCTGGTCGCCACCCGCCTCCACGTCGCGCGTCCACAGCGAATACTCGCTTTGCAGCGCGGTGATGGGATGCACGGCATGCGCGCGCTCGATGGTCTGCGCGCCGGCCTCCGACAGTCCCAGCCAGCGCACCTTGCCCGCCTTCACCAGTTCCGCCATCGCACCCACGGTTTCCTCGATGGGCACCTGCGGATCGACCCGGTGCTGGTAGTACAGGTCGATATGCTCCACCCCGAGCCGCTTGAGGCTGGCATCACAGCTGGCTCGCACATATTCGGGCCGGCCATCCACGCCGCGCGCCACCGGGTTGGCGGCGTCGCGCACAATCCCGAACTTGGTCGCCAGCACCACGCTGTCGCGGCGAGCCGCGATGGCCCGGCCTACCAGGCTTTCGTTGGTATACGGACCATAAATATCAGCGGTATCGATAAAATTGATGCCTTTATCAATAGCATGATTGATAGTGCGAATGGATTCGGCGTCGTCATGCGCGCCGTAAAACTCGCTCATGCCCATGCAGCCCAGGCCAATCGGGAATACCTGTGGGCCATGCTGGCCCAGCTTGCGTAGTGCGGTCATGCGGAACTCCTTGGTTGAGGAACCTCGGCAGTATCGCCAAGACCGGGGCGCGGAAACAGCCGGCTACGCTGCATGCGTCATGAAGCATAGCTTCACAATCGGGTTACCTTCTTAAGCTGGACCCCATGGTCGATGGGAAGGGCAACGGGCTCTCATCCCGGGTTCTCCCGGCGGGACAGGAAGTCAACCAGCACCCGCAGCTTAGGCAGCATGTGCCGGCTCGATGGCCACAGCATCCAGAATGTGCCTTGCACCACGTTGTACGTGTCCAGCGCCGTCACCAGCCGCTGATCGCTCAGCGCCTCCTGCGCCACGAAATCCGGCACGTAGCAAATGCCCAGGCCGCCGATCGCCGCGGCCAGCACGCCTTCGATGTTGTTCAAGGCGAACGTGCCCGGCAAACGCACTTCCTCGCCATCGGCATCCTGCGTCAACACCCAGTCCTGCAGTTTCCCGCTGGAGGGGAAACGATAGCGCAGGCAAACATGCTGCTCCAGGTCCTTCGGCCGCCTGGGCATGCCGCGCCGCGCGAAGTAGTCCGGCGCGGCACACACCACCTGGCGAAAAGGCCGCAGGCGCCGCGCCATCAGTTGGGAATCCACCAGCTCGCCGCTGCGGATCACCAGGTCGAAGCCCTCCTCCACCACGTCCACCATGCGGTCGCTGAAATCCAGGTCGAACTCGATCTCCGGATAAGCGGCGCAAAACGCAGCCAGGTCGGGCAGCAACAGGCGATAGCCGATCGCCGGCACGCTGATGCGCAGCCGGCCACGCGGCGCCTCCTGCAGCCGCGACAACTCCAGTTCCGCGTCGTCGATTTCCTCGAGGATGCGGCGGCAGCGCTCGAAGAAAAGCGCGCCCTCCTCCGTCAGGCGGATCTGCCGCGTGCTGCGGTGAAACAGCCGGATGCCAAGCCTGGCCTCGAGCCGCATCACGCTCTTGCCGATGGCCGATGGAGAGACACCGAGAAGCCGTCCCGCCGCGACGAAGCTCCGGGTCTGCGCCGCGCGCACAAAGGCGTAGAGGCCACTAAGACTATCCATGCATATCCATGACGATCCATGCCGCTTCATTAGAGAATTTTTGTCCGCTAAGCACGGCATTACGGGTGCTTTAAGACGCATTAAGGCCATCCTATCATCAGTCCACTTCCGCGAATGCCCACGGTCACGTGCGATCGGCGGCAGCAACATGCGGCGCTCGCCCGCCCTCCAACCCGGACTCCCGATGCCCAAACCTGCACCTGACACCGCGCACACCACGGCGCAAAAACTGATGATCCTTGGCGCGGTCTGTCTTGCCGCGCTGGCCATGCCCCTGAGCTTCACCGGCCCGGCGGTCGCCTTGCCAGCGATTGCCGCCGATCTCGGCGGCAGCCCCATCGCGCTGAACTGGGTCACCAACGCCTTCATGCTGTGTTTCGGCAGCTGCCTGATGGCAGCCGGCGCGCTGGCCGACCGCTTCGGGCGCAAGCGCGTATTCCTCGCCGGCATTGCCGGCTTTGCGCTTAGCTCGCTGGCCCTCACGGCAGCGCCCGACATCGCCTGGCTGGATGGCCTGCGCGCAGCGCAAGGGGTGGCCGGTGCCGCCGCCTTCGCCGGGGGCATGGCAGCACTGGCGCAGGAGTTCGAGGGGCAGGCCGCTACCCGCGCATTCAGCTTGCTGGGCACCACGTTCGGCGTGGGACTCGCCTTCGGGCCGGTGCTGGCGGGATGGCTGATCGGGCAAGCCGGCTGGCGCAGCGTCTTCCTCAGCGCAGCCGCGATCGCCGTTTGCGCCGTGGTGCTGGGCGCGCGCTGCATGCGTGAGTCGCGCGACCCCGCCGCCAGCGGGCTCGACTGGCCAGGGGCGGGCACCTTTACCGGCGCGCTGAGCTTGTTCACCTATGCCGTGCTGCGCGCGCCGGACAGCGGCTGGGACAGCTTGCCGGTGGTCGTGCTGTTGGCCAGCGCCGCCGCGCTGATGCTGGCGTTCGTCATGATCGAGCAGCGCGTGCGCGCGCCTATGCTGGACCTGTCGCTGTTTCGCTATCCGCGCTTTGTCGGCGTGCAATTCCTGGCGGCCGCGCCCGCGTATTCGTACGTGGTGTTGCAAGTCCTGCTGCCGGTCCGCCTGATCGGCATCGAAGGCTACAGCGCGATCGAAGCCGGCCGCATGATGATTGCCCTGTCCGCACCGATGCTGGTGGTGCCGCTGCTGGCCGGCCATCTGACCCGCTGGCTCTCGGCCGGCCTGATCTGCGGCCTGGGCTTGCTGGTGTGCGCCGCCGGCCTGCTATGGCTGGCCCACTGCGCGCCGGGCCAGCCAAGCGCCGGGCTGGTGCTGCCCATGCTGGCGATTGGCCTTGGCATCAGCCTGCCCTGGGGCCTGATGGATGGCCTGGCCGTCAGCGTGGTGCCCAAAGAGCGCGCGGGCATGGCCACCGGCATCTTCAGCACCACGCGGGTGGCGGGCGAAGGCATTGCCCTGGCCATCGTTGGCGCCATGCTTGCCGGGCTTGCCCAGTCCAGGCTGCACGCCATCGCCACTGCGCCCTCGGCCGCGCTGGCGCAAGCCGCGCACCGGCTCGCCATGGGCGACCTGCCCCGCGCCATGGCCCTGCTGCCGCAGGCGAGCGAGCAGGCACTGGTGCAAGGCTATGGCGATGCCTTCCGGCTCCTGCTGTATATCCTTGCAGCGATCACCGTTGCGTCGGCGGCATTGGTATTTGGCTTGCTCAGCCATTCACGGTTGCCGCATCTGTCAGTATCCGCGCCAGAAGCCTCGCGTTAGCAACGCGCCGCCGCACGCTTCGCGGCAAGGCGCGCCATGCTACCCTCGCCGCATCATGAAGCCTGACGTCTCCCTTGACCCCGACCTGCTGCCCGCCATGGCCGCCTTTGTCCGCGTGGCGCGCCTGGGCAGCTTCACCGCCGCCGCCGCGGCGCTGGCGGTGAGCCCATCGGCCATCTCGCAGACCATCCGCCAACTTGAGCAGCGCCTGGGCGTGCGCCTGCTGCAACGAACCACGCGCCGGGTCGGCCTGTCCGAAGCCGGCGCCGCGCTGCTGGCCCGCGTGGAGCCCGCGCTGACGGAGATCGGGGCCGCGGCCGACGACGCGCGTCAGCAGCGCGAAATGCCCGCCGGCACGCTGCGCATCACCACCTCGTACTCGGCTGCGGCCACCGCGCTACAACCGGTGCTGGTGGAGTTCATGCGGCTCTATCCGTCGATCTGCGTCGACGTGGCCGTCGACGACCGCTTGACCGACCTGATCGCGGAGGGCTTCGATGCAGGCCTGCGCCTGGGCGAAGCACTGCAGCGCGATATGGTGGCGATTCCCATCACCGGCCCGATGCGCATGGTGGTGGCCGGCACGCCGGACTACTTCGCGCGCCATGGCAAGCCCAAGCTGCCGCGTGACCTGCAGGCGCATGCCTGCCTGCACTACCGCTTCGGCCCCGCGGGCCAGGTCTATCGCTGGGAGTTCATGCACGCCGCGCGCCAGGCCACGGTCGATACCGGCGTCGCGCTGATCGCCAATGACAAGGCCCTGCTGCACCAGGCAGCGCTCGCCGGGCTCGGGCTGCTATACGAGTTCGAGGCCTTGCTGCGCGCACCGCTCGCCTCGGGCCATCTGGTCACGGTGCTGGACGACTGGCTGCCGCCGTTCGATGGCTTCTACCTCTACTACCCGGGCCGCCTGCTGATGCCGGCCAAGCTGCGCGTGTTCGTCGACTTCCTCAAGGCGCGTGCACCGCTCGCGCCGGCATCGTCAGCCGCGTAATCAGCGGCGCGGCGCCTTGGCGACGGCGCCGCGCACTTCGATGCCGATGCGGTCAACCACCTTGCCCGCGGCATCCAGCAACTCCACCTCGTGCCGGCCCGGCCAGGGCAGCCAGGAGAGCTGGCCGCCGCGCCCCAGCGGCTTGCCGTCGATGCGCCAGCTCACGCGTTGCGCGGTCTGCCCGCTGACGCCCTCGGCATGGAACCAGACGCGCTGCGCTGCCGGAGGGATATCGGGATCGAGCGCGAACACGGTCCCGTCGGCAGGGCTGGCGATGGCGGTAACGCGATCCCTGGTGGCACGCACGCTATCCGCGCTGGCAAGGTTGACAACACGCATGGCGGTACCCGCGAGGAAGACCTCATCGCGCGCGGGCTCGAGATCATCGGCGAAGCGCAACGGCACACGCTCCACGCCGGCAGGCATGGATGGCGCCACGCTCGGCACCGAGCGGTGCAGCGCCTCCATGATCTCGTGCCACACCGGCGCGGCGCCGGACACGCCCGAGACCTCATGCATGCTTGCGCCACTGGCGTTTCCCACCCACACGCCAACCGTGTAGCGCTGCGACCAGCCCACGCACCAGTTGTCGCGCATGTCCTTCGACGTGCCCGTCTTGACCGCGGTCCAGAAGCGCGTGGTCAGCGGGCTGTCCAGGCCAAACGTGCGCGCCCGCGCA
Organism: Cupriavidus basilensis; assembly: GCF_008801925.2. NCBI lineage: Bacteria > Pseudomonadati > Pseudomonadota > Betaproteobacteria > Burkholderiales > Burkholderiaceae > Cupriavidus > Cupriavidus basilensis. The sequence goes on from NZ_CP062803.1 coordinate 4,387,526, forward strand.
TGGCGATCCGACAGCACGTCGGCAACCAGGTAGCTCGCCGCTGGCGACATCACCGCGCGCACGGTCGCCGGCGGTGCATCGGCGCGCAGCCGCACGCCCGAAAAACGCCCGCCGTTGGCGAAGGCGCGATAAGCATTGGTGAGCGCGACCAGCGGCACATCGGCGCTACCCAGCGCAAGGCTGTAGCCGTAGTAATCGCCGGCCTGCGCCAGCGGTAAGCCGAGCGCGGTCAGGCGCTGGTGAAAGCGATACGGCGTGACCATCACCAGCGTGCGCACCGCGGGCACGTTCAGCGACGACGCCAGCGCGGCCCGCATGCTCACCCAGCCCGCATATTGCCGGTCATAGTTCTGCGGCACATAGAGGCCCCCACCGCCGCCCGTGGGCAGGTTGACAGGCCGGTCGTCCAGCAGCGATGCCGTGGTCAGCCGCCGTGCCTCCAGCGCCTGCTCATAGAGGAACGGCTTGAGCGTGGATCCGGCCTGGCGCGGCGCGGCCGCGTGGTCGACCTGCGCGGCCGCCGACAACGCGCCCGACGAACCCACATAGGCCAGCACGTCGCCACGCGCGTTGTCGATCACCACCACGGCGCCGTCTTCCACATTGCGCCCGGCAAGCTCGCGCAGATGTCGATCCAGGCTCGCCGTGGCGATGCGCTGCAGGCCGGCATCGAGCGTGGACGTGATGGTGGCAGGCACCGGGCCGGCGCCGCGGGCTTGCGATACCAGCAAGCGCGCCAGATGCGGTGCCAGGTTCGGCGTGAGGTTCGGCATCGCTGTCATGCCCGTGGTGCTGGCGCTGCTGCGCAGCAGCGCCAGTTGCGCGAAGCCGTCCAGCCCGTCGCATGCCTTGGGCAATTGCTGCTCGCGCAGGATGCCGCACGCGCGCTGCGCCACCTGCGGCGCACGCGCGTTGGGCGCACGCACCAGCGCCACCGCCAGGGCCGCCTCGCGTGCATCGAGGCCGCTCGGATACTTGCCGAACAGCGCCTGCGACAGCGCGGACAGGCCAACCAGCTCGCCGCGAAACGGCACCAGGTTGAGATACGCCTCGAGGATCTGGTCCTTGCTCCAGTTGCGCTCCAGTGCCGTCGCGCGCACCGCCTGCGCCATCTTCTGGCTCAGGCTGCGGCCGCTGTCGGCACGCCGCAGGTCCTCGTCGAGCAAGCCGGCGAGCTGCATGGTCAGGGTGGAAGCGCCGCGTGTGCGCGTGTTCCACAGGTTGGCCCACGCCGCGGCGGCAACGCCCTGCCAGTCCACGCCGCTGTGCGCATAAAAGCGGCGGTCCTCCGACAGCACGATAGCGGTGCGCACCGCGGGCGATATCTCCACCAGCGTGACCCAGTCGCCGCGGCGCGCACGGAAATCGTCGCGCACGCGGGACAGGGTTTCGCCATGGCGGTCGAGCACCACCACATCCGCGCTGCGCCAGCCGGCGCGCACGCTGTCGAAGGAAGCCAGCGCCAGCGCAGGCGCGGGCGCGCAGGCCACGCAGGCCATCACGGCTACCGCGCGCAGCCCCGCGTTCATTTGTCCCGCCCGGCCGCCACGCCGGCCACCAGCAGCACTTGCGCGGCCGCGTAGGTCCACCAGATGCCGAGCGCAAAGGTATCGAACGGCACGAGGAACCGCGCGGTGCCGAGCAGGCCGTCAGACACGGCGAAGCACAGCGCGCCGATTGCCGCCAGCGGCGTCGGCAGTTTCGCCAGTAACGCGGCGCAAGCCATCGCCGCGAGCGCGCCGACATAGACCGAGACCGGCACCGCCAACGTGCCCAGATTGGGCCAGAAACGCGCGAGCATCACGCCAGCCGCGCCCATGACCACACCGCAAGCGATCAGGCGATGCGCGCGCCAGTCGCCCGCCATGGGCACGAACAAGCCGAGGTAAGCGAAGTGCGCGATCAGGAAAGCCCCAAGGCCGCCGATGAAGGAGAACGACAGCCACGGCATCGCCAACAGAAAGTCCCCCAGTGCGGAAAACAGCAACGCCGCCATCAGCCAGCGCCGCTCGCGACGCAAGGGATGGAAGCGCGCGGCGCGTACCAGCAGCAACGCCATGGCGGTCTTCCACAACGGCTGGAAGGCGATCTGCCCGTTCAACGGCGCGCCGGGCGGCGAATCCATCGCGACGGTGACCAGCAGGCCGCCGTAGACCAGGCCGGCCATCGCGCCGGCCAGCCACCACTCGCGCACCCGCGCGGGCATCATCATTGCAAGCCAGCTCAAGGGCGTACTCCTACGGTCAGTCTGGCATTGGGTTGCGCGCCGAATACATCCGGCGCGTACATCGCCTCCACCCGGGTGGGCGGCAAGGCGAACTCGCCGGCATTGTTCAGGCGCACCGTGTATTCCACCGTGGCACTGCCGCGCGGCATGTAAGCGTAGTACTCGCGCAAGGCCTGCGGCGTGCGCTCGGTAAACGCAGGCCATGCGCCCTTGCGCCGCTCGCCGCGCGAGGCGATCTCCGAGTCGCGCCCGAGGCCGCTGCCGAGGATGGTGGCGCCGGCGGGCACCGGGTCGCTCACCACCACCCAGGTCATGTCGGCCTGCGCATCGATCTCCAGCTTCACGCGATACGTGTCGCCGCGCGACCACTTGCCCGCCACCGCCTGCTCCACCGCCGTCACGCTGCGCGTGATGCGGTAGCCCGCCGAGAGCGGCGCGGCCAGCGGCACCGCCGCCAGCGCGCGCACCGTGGCCCAGGGTTTGCCGGCGCCTTGCTGCACGGCCTGCAGCGTGGCGGACTCGCCCGCGCGTGGCCACGGCAGGGTGAGGCTGCCGCTTGCCACGCCATCCGCCTTCGCGGCGCGCGCCCAGTCGAAGCTGCGCGACGCATCCGGCACCCCCTCCAGCGACACGCGCGTGGCGCCCGACACCGGCGTCTTCTCGAAGGCTTGCGCAAAGCGCGTGATCGCCAGCGAGCCCCAGGCGTTGGCCGTGGTCGTGCCCCAGGCGCCGCGCATCTGCCGGCCAAGCAAGCCGGTAGCGAGTTGCGCGCTTTCGTCCTTCCAGCCGGGCAGATCGAGCGACAACGCCAACAGGCGCGCGGCGTTGAGATCGCCGCCGCTCATCAGCCACCACCAGTTGTCGTCGCGCTCGGTGGAAAACGCCAGCCGCGTGCCTTGCACGGTCAGCCGCGAGCGCAGGATCTGCTGCGCTTGCGCGAGGCGCTCGTCGCGCTGCGGGATATCCTGCACGCGCGACAGCACGGCAATCCAGTCGAGCAGCGCAGAGGTGGGCCACTGCGCCGGCAGGATCTGGATCGAGCCCAGCATGCGCGCCTGCGCGTGGCCGCTGCGCGACAGCGCTTCTAGCGCCGCCAGCTTGCGCACTTCCAGGTCCTGCGTCGGTGCCCAGCGTTCGCGCTTGATGCGGCCCTCGATAAACGCGGCCAATCCACTTTCCATGCGGGCCCGCGTTTCGTCGGGCAGGCGCAGCGGCAGCCCCGCGCGCACGGCTTCGTCGGACACCGCCAGCAGGTAGGCGGTCAGCACTTCGCTGCCGGCGTTGCCGTCGTTTTGCAGCGGGAAATACGAGGCCAGCCCGTCGTTGTCGAGATAGCCGGGCAGTTGCGCAGTCAGTGCATTCCACTGCGCCGCATCGCCCAGCCCGATCGCGCGCGAGGCGCGCTGCTCCAGGCACGAGAACGGATAGTTGCGGAACCATTCGCGCACGCCCGGCATGCCGCCTGCCAGCGAGGCTTGCAGGTTCACCTGCAAGCCACCGCGAGGCTGCCCCGCGCCATCGGCCAGCGCACCCTGCGGTGCGCGTACCGGCACCGACAGGTTTGGCGCGAGCTGCGCCAGCGTGGCTTGCTGCACGGTGAGCGGCACCGCCGGCACCAGTTGCTGCGAGAGCTTGACGCGGTCGCTGGCGCCGCCCGTCTTGCCGGCCTCGGTCGCTTCCACCTCCCACTGCACCGTGCCGTCCTGGGCCGACGAGCCCGCCGGCAACAGCGGCGCGACCGCATCCCAGCCGACCTCGCGCGATTCGCCCGCGGGAATCTCCACTGTCTGCGCAGCCAGCGCCTGCGGCTGCGCGGACTGTCCCGGCGGGCTCACACGGGCCACGGCCTGCACCGTCATCGCGCGCTGCGTGGTATTGCGCAGCGTAAACAGGGCGCGATAGCGGTCTTCCTCGCGCACCAGCGGCGGCAGGCCCGAGATCACCTGCAGGTCTTGCGTGGCGGCAATGGTGGCGCTGCCGTTGCCGAAGCGGCCCACGCCCAGGTCGGCCACGGCCACAATGCGGAATCGCGTGAGCGAATCGTTGAGCGGCACCGTCAGCGTGGCGCGCCCTTCGCCGTCAAGCTGCACGCGCGGATTCCACAGCAGCAAGGTATCGAACAGCTCGCGCGTCGGGCTCTTGCCGCCGCCGCCGCCCGCCGGCACGGCCTTGCGGCCATAGTGGCGCCGGCCGATGATTTCCATCTGCGCGGTGGCGGTCTCCACGCCATAGCTGCGCCGGCGCAGCATGGCGTCGAGCAGATCCCAGCTCGTGTTCGGCATCAGCTCCAGCAGGGCTTCATCCACCGCGGCAAGCGCGACTTCGCCATTGGCGGCAGGCTTGCCGTCGGGCAGCTTCACCTGCACGGCTACCTGTGCCTTGCCGCGCACGGGGTAGCTCGTCTTGTCGGGCGTCACCTTCACGTCGAGCTTGTAGCCCTCGTTGCCCACACGGATCTCCGCCAGCCCGAGGCGGAATGCGGGCTTGGACAGGTCCACCAGCGCGCTCGGCGCGGCATACTCACGGCCCTCGCTGCGAAACGCCTGCCACCACTCGGTCGGCTGGCGCCAGCCCCAGGTGAAGAACGAATACCAGGGCACCTCGCGCAAGCGCCCGCGCAACGCCAGCACCGACACATACACATTGGGGCCCCACTCCGGCCTGACCTTGACCCGCACCGTGGGATCGCGCCCGTTGAGCTCCACCACGCTGGTTTCCAGCACGCCCTCGCGCTCCACCGCCACCAGCGCGGTGGCGTGGCGGAACGGCATGCGCACCTGGAACACGGCGGTCTCGCCCGGCGCGTAGGCCTTCTTCTCGGGCAGCAGGTCGATGCGGTCGTTGTTCTCGCCGCCGAACCACAGCTCGCCCTGGCGCGTCACCCAGACCGAGGTGGCGGCCTGCGATACGCGTCCCGCGTTATCCCGGGCCTGCGCGATCAGTTCCACCTGCCCGGCCTCGGGCAGCGTCACGTCGCATTGCATGCGGCCTTGCGCATCCGTGCGGCCCTCGCACACGATGCCCAGGTCCTTGTTCTCGTTGCGGTTGTCGTAGCGATAGAATCCGCCCACCACGCGCTTGCGCACCGAGGTGGTGATGCGCACCTGCGCGCGCAGCGAGATCGGCACGTTGGCCTGCGGCCGCCCCTGCGGATCGAGCGCCACGGCATGCACGGGAAGCTTCTGCCTGACCGAGACCCAGCTCTCGGTGCGGATGCCTGCCACCACGCCCGCCGGCCACATCGGCACCGTCTGGCGCAGCGTCTGGATCTCGCCGTTGGGATCGGCAAAGCCCGACTCCACCACCAGGTCCTTGGGTGCGTCTAGCCTCGGCATACTCTTGAGGGTGAGCGTGCCGCCGCCGTTCTTGTCCAGCTTCAGCGCCAGTTTGTCCGCCACCAGCTTCTGCCCATCGTCGCGCTGCGTATTGCCATCCTCGCCCTCGTCCTCATCGCCGCTGCTGTCCTTTTGCGGCTTGCGCGGCGCGGCGAAGGCATAGCTGTCGTAGTCGGCAAAGCGCACGTACTTGTCGCGCAGCAGCGCCGACACCTGCACCGGCAAGCCTGCCGCGCCACCACCCGAGACGTAGTGCACTTCCAGGTTGAGCGGCACCTCCGCCGGGGCCACCAGCGCCCCGCCGCTGCCGGCCTTGAGCGTGCCCGCGAGCACCGGCAGGCGGAAGGCCTCGACGCGGAAGCTGCCGCTGTCCAGCACGCGGTCCTTCGCATCGCTGAACGACACCGTATAGACGCCCAGCTTCGCCGCGGCGGGAATCGCGAACGGGCTTTCGGCGCTGCGCCCACCGGTAGCGGTGCTGCGCCATTGCACCGGCTGCTCGTAAGTCTGGCCACTGCCTTCATGCTGGATGACCAGCTTTGCCGGCAAGGGATCGCCCGCGCCCGGCAATGCGAAGCCATTCGCAGTCTCGGTGCGGATCATGTGCTTCATCGACACGGTCTCGCCGGCACGCAGCAAGGTACGGTCGAAGATGGTATGGACGCGCACGTCCGGCACCGCGCTGGTGTCGGTCGGCACGTTGAAGCGCCAGCTCTCGATGCCCTGGTTCCAGTCGGACATCACGAAAGCCATGTCGGCCTGGCCGCGTGCCTGCGGATGGTCCGCGGCGATGCGTGCCGAAACAAAATAGCCAGACAGCCCGGTGTCGTCGCAACTGCGTTCGCGCACGTCGTCCAGCCCGTTGAAACTCGCCAGCCCGGCGGCATCGGTGCGGCCCGAGGCCAGCAGCTTGCCGCTGCAATCGCGCAGCGCCACCGCGGCATTGGCCACCGGCTTGCCGTCGTCGAGCGTAGTGACCCATGCCAGCGCGGTCATCTTGCCGGGGCCTCGCGCGAGCTTGAAATGCACGCCGAGGTTGGTCACCAGCGCGGCAGTGCGCACGTACATGGGCGCCGGCTTGCCGAGCAGCGCCTCGCCCAGCATCGGCGAAGCGATCTCCACTACGTGAAAGCCAGCTTCGGGCAGGGGAATGCCGACCACCTCGAACGGGCGTGGCGCCTTGCCGCCCGGCTCAGCCAGTTGCGGGATGGCGAGCTTGCGCGCACCGGCCACGCCATCGAGCAGCGAGATGGAGCGGGTCTCGATGGAGGGCGCATTGCGCGGGTTGTTGACCTCGGACGGCGAGCGGCCGGCGAGAATGGCATCAAGCTCGCCGCGCGTCCAGCTGCCCTCGTGCAGCCGGCGAACCAGCCCGTACCAGCGCAGTACCGCGCCATCGTCGTCCACCTTCAGGCGGCGTACCGTGCCGGCTTGCGCGCGCACGCCTTGTGCCGGCAGGTCGGCCTCGACATTGCGCAGCGTCACCGGCAGCAGCGCCGGATAGTCGGCTGCTGGCTTGCCCTTGGGCAGCTCGCCAAAACGCTCGAGCACGCCGAACGGCGCGGCCGAGAATTTCGCCAGCGGCGGCATCGCGGCCATGCTCACCTTGAGCGGGAACAGCTCGGCATTGGACAGCAAGCGGCCGCTGTCGTCCTTCAGGCCGGCGGGTACGGACAACGTGAACTCGGTCTTCTCGGCAAAGGGTGGCTTGAAGCTGACATTGCTGACGGGCGCGTCGCGCGCCGCTTCCGGCTCGAACTGCGGGGCGCGCGGGCCTTTTGGCGTATTGAGCAGGATATGCTCGGCGTCCTTGCGCGAAATCGGCGCGGAGAACGACAGCGAGATCGGCCGCAATGGCGTGCAGGGCGACTGCGCGCGCTCTCGCTCGCAGGTAAAGCTCGCGGTGAAGGGCTCGCGCACGGTGTAGTCGAAGCGCCGTTCGTCGCGCGTGGCCAGCCCCGATGGCGTGGCAACGCCGCCGCCCAGCACCAGTTGCATGCGCGCGCCGGACGGCAGGCGCTGCTGGCAGGCCAGCAGGTGGACGGTATCCGCCTCGTCTGCCTTCAGCTTCCAGCGCAGCGCGCCCAGCACGGCGTCGCGCTCCTTGCCGGCAACGAGACGCACGGGAATGCGCTCGCCCAGGCCTTGCGCCTGGCACCAGGCGGCGTTGCGCACCGAGTCGGCGGTGGCCGGGCCGTTGAAGCGCAGCGCAAAGACCTGGTCCTCTTCGATCTCGCCGCCGCCGGGACGCGCGGAGACCACGGTGGGACCGCCGCTCTCGAAGCGATACTCCGGCTTGCCGGTGTATGCCTTGCCGGCCTCGCTCTTGAGGCCGGCCACCATGCGCACCGTGCATTTGACGCCTGGCGGCAGGTCGCGCGCAAAATCGAATGCCCAGTTCTTCGCGTCGATCCAGCGTGCCTGTCCGGTGATCGCGCTGCCATTGCAGGACACCGTGGCGGGCGGGCTCGCCTGCAGGTCGCCCAGCGGCACCATGGCTTCGTCGAAGCGGATCGCCACCTGCCGCACGCGAGCGACCTCGCCCTCCGGCGAGAAACGGACCACCTGCGCTGCCTGGCCGGAACCCGGCATCGTCGCCAACACAGCCTGCAGGCAGGCCGCGGCGGCCCACCAGTACCCACGTCTCTCACGCTTGTCCATCCGCGCGACGATCTGCGTCATCCTGCCCCCTTCCGATTACGGCACCCGGCGAGGGTGACATGCGCCGATGGCAAGCGCAAGCCCGCGCGCGCTGCGAGCGGCCCGCAGGCTAGCGCAAATGCGACAGTGGCAACGGCCCGTCGCGCTTGAGCGCGGTCAGCACGATGTTGGAACGCACGCTCTCCACACCCGGCACGCGCATGAGCTTCTTCATCGTGAATTCGGCCAGCGTCGGCAGGTCGGGCACCATGATGCGCAGCAGGTAGTCGGCCTCGCCCGCCACGGAGTAGCACTCCTGCACTTCTTCCAGCAGCAGGATGTCCTCGCGGAAACGCTCGACGATCGTGTCACCGTGGTGGGCCAGCTTGACGCTGGTGAACACCAGTACGCCAAGCCCGAGCGATGGCGGCGACAGCACCACGCGGTAGCCGGTGATCACGCCGTCGGCCTCCAGCCGCGCAAGCCGACGCCCGATCTGGCTGGGTGAGAGATGAATGCGCTCGGCGAGCTGCTGGTGGGTGGAGCGGCCGTCGGTCTGCAACGCCGCCAGCAGCGCGAGGTCGAATGGGTCGAGGTTGATCATGGTCATGTCGCTTCGGTCGCGTTGGTCGAGTCGGAATCGCTTCTTGTCGTGCACCAGGCCTGCGGCTAGGAATGCTACCGCGCCGCCTGGCGGCACGCCGATTGTCGCTGGCAGCGCACCCACGCACATTTCCCGCAGACAATACCAAATTTTTGCGCACTTAGTGCATCACTTGACGAATCCAAGCCGTTTTTGCGGGCCATTTGCGTCATCTCCTAGCTAAACTGTGCGGTAAATCTGCAGGAGATAAAACATCATGGACGCAATGGCTACCGCCACCCACGCTGGCGACGCCCAGGCCAGCTTTTCCGGCACCCTGACCGACAAGCTCAAGGAACAATTCGACGCCGGCCTGCTGTCTGGCCAGGAATTGCGCCCCGATTTCACCATCGCGCAGCCACTGGACCGCTATACGGACACCGACCACGCGGTGTGGGCCAAGCTCTATGACCGCCAGGCCTCGATGCTGCGCGGCCGCGTCTGCGATGAGTTCCTGCAAGGCCTGTCCGCGCTGGGCATGGAGCGCGACCGCGTGCCCAGCTTCGACCAGCTCAACGAAACCCTGATGCGCGCCACCGGCTGGCAGGTGGTGGCGGTGCCCGGCCTGGTGCCGGATGCCGTGTTCTTCGAGCACCTGGCCAATCGCCGCTTTCCCGCCAGCTGGTGGATGCGCAAGCCCGAGCAGCTCGATTACCTGCAGGAGCCCGACTGCTTCCACGACGTGTTCGGCCATGTGCCGCTGCTGATCAACCCGGTCTTTGCCAACTACATGGAGGCCTACGGCAAGGGCGGGCTCAAGGCCGCCTCGCTGGGCGCGCTCGACATGCTGGCGCGGCTGTACTGGTACACCGTGGAATTCGGCCTGATCCGCACGCCGCAAGGCCTGCGCATCTACGGCGCGGGCATCCTGTCGAGCCAGGGCGAATCGATCTACAGCCTGGACTCGGCCAGCCCCAACCGCATCGGCTTCGATGTGCGGCGCATCATGCGCACGCGCTACCGCATTGACACCTTCCAGAAGACGTACTTCGTGATCGACAGCTTCGATCAGCTGTTCGACGCCACCCGCCCCGACTTTGCGCCGCTGTATGAGGAACTGCGCGCACAGCCCACGCTAGGCGCGGGCGACGTGGGGCAATCCGACCTCGTGCTCCAGCGCGGCTCGCGCGAAGGCTGGGCCGACAGCGACGACGTCTGACACGCGCTACCCACGCTACCCGCGCGCGCCCTTTGTGAAACAATGACGGCATGCCCGCTCCGCCCCCACCTCCATGCACATCGCAAGGACCGGGAGGCCTAGCAGGCGGGCCGGCATTGCCCTTTGCCCACTTCCTTTTCGACCATCGAGCCCATCATGTCCCCTGCGCCTGTCGTGCCCCTAACGCTTGAAGAACGTGCACCGCTGCTGGCCAGCCTGCCCGGCTGGAGCACGGTCGATGACCGCGACGCGATCCACAAGCGTTTCACCTTTGCCGACTTCAATGCCGCCTTCGCCTTCATGACGCGCGTGGCGCTGGCCGCGGAAAAGGCCGACCACCATCCGGAGTGGTTCAACGTCTACAACCGGGTCGACGTCACCCTGTCCACCCATGACGCCAACGGCCTGACCCGGCGCGACACCGACCTGGCCGCCTTCATGGACCGCGTGGCGGCTTCGCTGGCGAAAGCCTGAGCACGCACGCGGCAAGCCAGGACACTCCGGAGACTGTAGGCAAACCGAAAGCTCGCTGGCGGTCGTGCGCTGTACAATCAGCGGCTGACCGTTTGTAACTTTCGTTACTCTCCCGATCCCTTTCCAGCCTCCCAGCCTGCCACCATGCGTATCCTTCTGATCGAGGACGACCGTCAGATCGCCAGTGGCGTCGAAGCCGGCCTGGCCCAAGCCGGCCATCAAGTGCGCGTGGTGCACGACGGCGTCTACGCCACCGAGCACCTGCTGCGCGAACAACATGACCTGGTGATCCTCGACCTGGGCCTGCCCGGCATCGACGGCATGACCCTGCTGGCGCGCTACCGCGCCCGCAACCGCTCCACGCCGGTCATCATCCTGACCGCGCGCGACGAGCTCGAAGACAAGCTCTCCGGCCTGAACGCCGGCGCCGACGACTACCTGGTCAAGCCCTTCGCCCTGCCCGAGCTGGAGGCGCGCGTGCGCGTATTGCTGCGCCGCAGCCAGCACGGCGAGGCCGCGCCCGAGCGCGACGTGCGGCTCGGCCGGCTGCGCCTGTCGGGCAACGACCGCCGCATGTTCATCGATGGCAAGCCGCTGGAGCTCTCGCCGCGCGAATTCGCCGTGCTGGAGTTGCTGCTGCAGCGCCAGGGCCGCGTGGTCAGCAAGGCACAGCTGCAGGACCACCTCGCCACTTTCGCGCATCCCGCAGGGGAAGGCGGCGACACGGTCGGCGATACCGCGATCGAGGTCTACGTGCACCGCGTGCGCAAGAAGCTCGAAGAATGCGACGTGGAGATCGTGACCGTGCGCGGCTTCGGCTACCTGCTGCAGATCCGCGCCGGCACCTGACGCCGCGCCCAGGGAGAAGCCTGCCATGTGGCTGCGCCCACGTCCTGCCCAGCCTCCCAAGGCCCTGACCGACGCCGCCGGCGGCGCATCCGGCAAAGCCGCAACAGCCGCTGCAACCACCGCCGCGACGCCATCCGCGCGCTCGGCCTCCACGCAAAGCCTGCGCGTGCACTTGCTGCGCGCGCTGGCCACGCCACTGTTCGCGCTGGTGCTGACCAGCGGCTCGCTCTCCTACTGGCTGGCGGCGCACTACACCACGCAGGTATTCGACCGCGCCCTGTATGGCGTGGCCAACAATATCGCCCAGCAGATCCGCATTGCCGGCCCCCGGCTGGAGCAAGACATCCCGATGATTGCGCAGACGCTGGTCGAGGCCGAAGGCACCGACCGCATCTACTGGCGCATCCACGGCCCAGACGGGCTGATCGGCGGCATGGACACCTGGCTGGGCTACGGCACCGGGCAAACCTCGCTGCACGATGCGCGGCTCTTCTACGCCTGGTTCAGCGGGCGCCAGGTGCGCGCCGTGCGGCTACCGGTCAACCTGCCCAGCCCGGCCTCGGATGAACTGGCCACCAGCGAGGCCGGGCGCGTCCCGCGCGGACCCATCGTGGTGGAAGTGGCCGAGCTGCTGGACCGGCGCGAGACCGCCGCCAACGAGATCCTGCTTTCGGTCTCCGTGCCGCTGATCCTGCTGCTGGTGGTGGGCAGCCTGATCCTCTCGCACGTGCTCAAGGAAGAACTGGTGCCGCTGCAGATCCTCACCGACAAGCTCAATCGCCAGACGGCGCGCTCGCTGGCGCCGCTCGATGAAACCCAGGTGCCGGCCGAAGTGGAGCCGCTGATCCGCGCGCTCAACGCACTGCTGGCCAGGCTGCGAGATGCGCTGGATGCGCAGCGCAAGTTCATCGCCGATGCCGCGCACCAGTTGCGCACGCCGCTCACCGCCGTCAAGCTGCACGCCGACCGCGCGGTGCAGTCGGTGGATCCCGCGGTGACAGACCACGCACTGCGCGAGCTGCAATCGGCAGCCGACCGCGCGGTACGCCTGTCCAACCAGCTGCTCTCGCTGGCCCGCGCCGAGCCTGGGTTGTCGCTGGAGCGGCTGGGCCCGATCGAGCATTTCGACCTGGCCACGCTGGCCTTCGAGACCGGCGCCGAGTGGGTGCCGCAGGCGCTGGCACGCCAGATCGACCTGGGCTTCGAGACCTTGCCCGGCCCCACCTTTACCGGCACCGCGCCGTCAATGGTGCGCGGCAACCGCCTGTTGCTGCGCGAAGCGCTTAGCAACCTGATCGACAATGCCGTGAAATATGTGCCGCCCGGCGGGCGCATCACCGTACGCGCCGGCGGCGAGGCACTCGGCCATCGCGGCATGGCGGTGGTGATGGTGGAAGACAACGGGCCAGGCATCGCACCGGCGCGCCGCGAGGAAGTCTTCAAGCGCTTCTTCCGCGGCGACCATACGCCCGGGCCCAATGCACCGGCGCAACCGCCCGGCGGCGCTGGCCTGGGCCTGGCGATCGTGCATGAGATCATCAGCCTGCATCAGGGCACCATCCGCATCGAGGATGTGCCCGCCTCCGGGGAAGAAGCCGAGGTGCGCGGCATGCGCTTTGTGATCCGCATCCCGTGCGAGGCCGCCGGGACGGTCTGAGGCAGGACAAGCTGCGAAGCGGCTCGCCCTTCTCTTTTCCAGCGCCCTACCTGGCCTTCTTTTCCTTCGGCGCCAGCATGGTGCCGCGGCATTTCGGGCTGCCGCAACGGCACTCGAACTCCTTCTTGAGCTTCTTGGTGTAGCGCGCGTCGATCACCAGCCCATAGTCATAGAACAGCTCCTCGCCGCCGGCGATGTCGCGCAGCGCGTGGATGAACACCCGCCCCTTTTTCTCGCGCGCCTCGCAATTGGGCTCGCAGGCGTGGTTGATCCAGCGCGCGCGGTTGCCGCCGAACTTGGCGTCGATCACGTCACCGTCTTCCAGGCTGAAGTAGAAGGTATGGTTGGGATCCGCCGGATCGTGCGGATGGCGCTTGAGCGCTTCCTTCCACGAAATGTGCTCGCCCTTGTATTCGATGATGCGCTCACCCTCGGCAATCGGTGCGTTCGCATAGACGCCCTTGCCATGCACGCCAGAGCGGCGCACTTCAACGCGGTCGGACGCGGTCTTGCGCTTGCCTTCGTTCGGACTCTTGACGCGCTTGGCGTCTTTCGCGTCAGTCACTTCCTGCTTCAATGCCTCTTGCTTTGCCTGTTCCGCCATGTGCCATCCCGTATAGATCCGCCTGCCTGCCACCCCGCGTGGCCGTGCGCCGCCCGGGCGCGATGGCGATGATACCTGCCCATATTGGCTGCGGCATCCCCTTGCCGGCAAATAGGCGTATACGGGCAATCCGCCTGAACCCTTACCCGTCAGGCCAGGTATACGACGCGCTGGTTGACAGGGAAGGCCCATCACCAAAAACAGCCTCAATCAGCGCTTCGATGTTTACGTATACGACCGCGGCACCGTCGATCGTCTGTGGATAACCCGGCAAAAATCTGGGGATAAAGACATGCAATTCATGTGGGCTGCCTGGGGTTGGCATGGGGATGCATCAGGCATAAGTCGGAGGGTTGCACCCGACACCCTCCGCCAAACGGCTAAGTCATCCACGTCCGCCAACACCGGGTCCCACCACTTCTGCTTCTTGCAACACACTGATTTGAAAAGCGTTTACGCGGTTATCCACAGAAAAGGCAGCCGTTTACCTACTACTACTATCTGTATACATTAAAGAAAGAAGTAAACAGAAAGGACTACGTCCTGCTATCGGTGAGCAAAAAGAACCAGGCAAAAATAAAGGGCTGAAAAGCCGCTTCAGACGTGGCTTCTTTTTTGAGCAGAAGAAATTTGCTGCCCGCAGCACGGTTTACTGCCGTGCCGCGATGGCTTTTTGACGAGAAAGACCGCGTATACGCCTCCTCTTCATGCCGGACGCGGACGTATACGCTCCGTTTGGCAGCGGTATACGTTCGCGCCGCCTGGCGCGTAAACGCGCACCGTTAACCGCCAGGCCTGCGCATGCACGACGCGAATAGCACCGGGATTTCGGCCGCGCTTGCCCATCGAGCGGCATGCACAATAGTGCATACCATCCCTGATGGCCCCACGAGCCTCGCTGCTACGCTGCAATGGGTACGCGGTCCCGCAGCTCGGCTCCAGCGAAAGAAACGCTCACAGCGCCTCTCGGAGCCCTTGGCGAGCGGGCATAGCCTCTGCACGCCGCTCAATGGCCATTGGCACCGGGCCGCGCTACTGCGATGCAATGCCCCTGAGAGGGTCTATAAGGCGATTGGCGCCGTTTTTCAGGCGTGGATGCCCTCTGGGACACCTGGGTGCGTTTACGCACCTGAGGCCCATCCTGACGCCGTCGAAGGCCCTGCCTATCTCCCCGAATCCCCACAAAGCCCCAGCCAGCGCGGCCTGGAGCGGGATGCGCTGTAACAATCTGTTCCCGGTTGGCGTGGCCCGACACGGTATGATGTGGCCCGCGGCGCCTTTGCCGGCGCCGGTGCGCAGTGCGCCGGCCCAGCCAGGCGTCCTTGTTTTATCAACTCGACACGGAGTGAAGCATGACGAAAACCGAACTGATCGACGCCATCGCGGCCGGCGTGGACGGCCTGACCAAAGCCAAGGCAGAACAAGCGCTGAACGTGACGCTTGGCGCCATCATGGAAGCCGTGGCCAAGGGCGACACCCTGAGCCTGATCGGCTTTGGCACCTTCAGCCAGGGCGAGCGCGGCGAACGCATGGCGCGCAACCCGCGCACCGGCGAAGAAATCAAGGTCGAAGCCGCCAAGACCGTCAAGTTCAAGGCTGGCCAGAAGTTCAAGGACGCAGTGAACCAGTGAGTTCCGCGGGCGGTTTCGTGCCTGCCCCGTTGGATCAACCCCGCCGTGCCGCCGCCAGTTGCCTGATGGCATGGGTGAGCGCCAGGCGGGGCGCGTTATCCACAGTGTTTGACCCGCGGTTATCCTGCCGCTTCGCGGTATACGCCGCACCCTCCGCCAGCCCGGTAAGATAGTGTCCTATCGGCGCCTTCCCTCAGTAAATACAAGGGTCTAGGGCGTCCTGCTCAGTAGGACTCTCATGCACCTTCGTTCGCCGCGCGGCAGATTTCCACAGCTTTATTCACAACGTTTCCCACAAAATTTTCCACAGGTACGAGGGCTTGGCCTGAGCCTGTTGATGGCGCTCGCGCTGGTCGCGGGTTGCACCACGCCTTCCCCGCCCGCCCGGCCTCAGGCGACCCCCCTCCCCGATACGGAAAGACCCGTGACAACGCCCGGCGCCACGCAGCGCCAGCGCATCGTCGAGATCGCCTGGCAGGAATGGCAGCGCTGGGGTGGCCAGACCGTGCGCCTGGGCCGCGACGACACCGCGTGCGTGGCCGACAGCCCGCTGCCAGCACCTGTATTGCCCGGCATGCCGGTGGCGGGGTCCAATGCGGATGGCGCGGAGGATGCCGCGGACCGCTCTGCCGACCGCTCCGCCGATCGCGAGGAAGAAGAGAGCAGCGAGCCGGCCTGCCTGCACTTTCCGGATGGCACCGGCATGGAGGCCACGCCGCAGGGCTGCAAGCTCGCCCAACGCTACTGGGCGATCGTTGGCAAGGCCGTCACCTGCCGTCAGATCACCCAGGGAAACTGGGCCTGGTCTGCCGTGTTTATTTCCTGGGTGATGCGCAAGGCCGGCCTTGATGATCGCCAGTTCCTGACTGGCGATTCGCACTCGATGTACGTGGTGGACGCACGCGACGGCATCCTGCCCGCGCCGGCGTTCCGCGTCGAGCCGTTGCCCGCCATGCCCCGCCCGGGCGATTTGATCTGCGCCGCGCGCGGGCGCGACAAGTACCTCGACAGCGCGGCCGAGATTGGCTTTGGCACCACGCCCATGCATTGCGACATCGTGGTCGAGGTCGACCCGGCGGCACGCCTGGTCAAGGCCATCGGCGGCAATGTCCAGCAATCGGTGTCGATGGAGCTGATCGAGCTCGGTGATTCGGGCATGATCGACGGCGTCACCAACTCGCACATGCCGTGGCTGCTGATCATGCGCAACACGCTGCCTTGAGCCTGGGGCGTTGCGGGTAGTCCCCGGCTTGACCAGTCCCGTAAAATCATTAACATGATAATCAATTGGGCAGCGGGATGGGTTTCCCCCGCGCTAACATCCGGGCCCAATCCCACCAGAACCGCATTCCGGAAGCGCGCGCACCGACGCCGCGAGCAACGCGAGAGGAGACCTGCATGGCTGTAGCCAACTGTCATCCGGCGGAATGGGAGGCGCGCGTCAAGCTCGCCGCCTGCTACCGCATCTTCGACCGGCTGGGCTGGACCGAGCTGATCTACAACCACATCACCTTGCGCCTGCCGCCGCAGGCTGGTGGCGACGGCAGCAACCCCCATTTCCTGATCAATCCCTTTGGCCTGCGCTATGCGGAGGTGACCGCTTCCAACCTGGTGAAAGTCGATCTGGCGGGGCAGGTCATCGGCGAGAGCCCCTGGCCGGTCAACCCGGCCGGCTTTACTGTGCATGCGGCCATCCACGCCGGCATCCCGGGCGCGCACTGCGTCATGCACACGCACACCACGGCGGGCATGGCGGTCGCCTGTTCGGCGCAGGGCCTGTCGATGAGCAACTTCTACGCGGCGCAATTGTTCGACAAGGTGGCCTACCATCCGTTTGAGGGCATCACCGTGCACGACGACGAAGGGCCACGCCTGGTGCGCAATATCGGCGACAAGCCCGCCGTGATCCTGCGCAATCATGGCCTGCTAGCCTGGGGCGACAGCATCGCGCGTACCTTTTCCACGCTCTGGCTGCTCAACCGTGCCTGCGAGATCCAGCTGGCCACGCTGGCCATGGGGGCGGCGCTGCCGGTGCCCGAGGAGATCCAGCGCAAGTGCACGCGTGACTCGCTGCAGTTCAATCCCAAGTTCGGCGCGGGTGAAGATGTGTTCGCAGCACTGACCCGTGAAATTGATCGTATCGATGAATCGTATCGTGATTAGTTGCCGTTGATTCGTCGTAAGAATAAACAAACTGGAACAAGGCAGTCATGACATCCCTATGCATCGTCGGCGCAGGTGCCGTTGGCGGCTTTATCGGCGCACGGCTCGGCCGTTCCGGCCAGGCGCTGAACGTACTGGCGCGCGGCCAGACGCTGGAGGCGCTGCGCTCGCAAGGCCTGACCCTGATCGAGGGCGAGCGCACCGAGACGTTTCCGGTCAACGCGCAAGGCGATCCCGCAGCGCTAGGTACGCAAGATGTGGTGATCCTGGCAGTGAAAGCCCCGGCATTGCCGCAGCTGGCGCAGACCATCGGGCCACTGATCGGTCCCGGTACGGTGGTGGTGACGGCAATGAACGGCGTGCCGTGGTGGTTCTTCGAGCGCCCCGGCCCGCATGCCGGATTGTCGCTGCGCACCGTGGATCCGCAAGGCGCCATTGCGCGCGCCATCCCGTCCGCGCAGGTGATCGGTTGCGTGGTGCACCTGACCGCCTCCACGCCGGCCCCGGCCACGGTGCGCCACGGCTTTGGCGCACGCCTGATCCTGGGCGCCGCGGGTGGCGCTACAGGCAAGGCAGCCGGCAAGCTCGAGGCCGTGGCCAGCCTGCTTGCCAGTGGCGGCCTGGAGGTAGAGCGCAGCGCCGCGATCCAGCAGGACGTCTGGTTCAAGCTGTGGGGCAATATGACGATGAACCCGGTCTCCGTGCTGACCGGCGCCACCTGTGACCGCATCCTCGACGATCCGCTGGTCAATCGTTTCTGCCTGGCGGTGATGGAAGAAGCCAGCAAGATCGGTGCGGTCATCGGTTGCCCGATTGCGCAGAGCGGCGAGGAGCGCAGCCAGGTCACGCGCAAGCTGGGCGCTTTCAAGACTTCGATGCTGCAGGATGCGCAGGCCGGGCGGCCGTTGGAGATCGATGCGCTGGTGGCATCGGTGCGGGAAATCGGCGAGCACGTCGGGATCGCGACCCCCAACATCGATGCGCTGCTGGGGCTGGTACGGCTGCACGCGCAAGTGCGTGGGCTTTACTGACCGGGTGTGTTCGGGTAGCGGGGTTTGGTATTCTCGCTACCAATCAAAGTAGTCTTTATACGTTCTATTTGATAAGTGGAAAGAATAATTTCGATGTGGATCGCCAAGACCTGGCTCACTACTCGTTGAGCGAACTGTCTCGACGGCACGTAAGCTATCCATGTAAAGAATATTTTCTATTTACGATTGGCTTGGTCCATTGTTCGTGCAAATAAAGAGGGGCCTCCTGGAGGCCCCTCTTTCACCCTTGCGGCGCGAGCTTCGCGCGCTGGCGTCCCGCCCATATCCCCTCGACCGCATAAACAACCAGCGATATCCAGATCATCGCGAAGCCGATCTGCTTGCTGGCCGGGAACGGCTCGTTCCAGAGCCATACGCCTAGCAGCAACTGCAGCGTCGGGCCGGTGTACTGCAGCAGCCCCAGCAAGGACAGCGGGATACGCCGCGCGCCGGCCGCGAACAGCAGCAAGGGGACGGCGGTGACCGGCCCGGCAAGCAGCGCCAGCAACTGCACCCCGCCGCCCACCTCGGTGAAGTCGGCCTGGCCCGTCGCGAACAGGTACGCCAGAGCGCTTGCCGCCAGCGGGAACAGCAGCATGGTCTCCAGCGAGAGGCCTTCCAGCGCGCCCAGCGTGGCGGTCTTGCGCAGCAGCCCGTAGCCGCCGAAGGTGGCGGCCAGCGCCAGCGCAATCCATGGCAACTGCCCGGCGGCCACGGTCAGCCAGACCACGCCTGCCGTAGCCAGCGCAATGGAGGCCCACTGGCCGGGACGCAGCCGTTCGTGCAGGAACAGCACGCCCAGCAGCACATTGAACAGCGGGTTGATGAAGTAGCCCAGGCTGGCGTCGACCACCCGGCCGTTCGATACCGACCAGATGTAGAGAAACCAGTTGCCGCTCAGCAGCAGCGCGCTGGCGACGAAGCCGGCCAGCAAGCGCGGATTGGTCCAGACTCCGCGCAGCCAGCCCCAGTGGCGTCGCCAGGTCAGCACCAGCCCCAGGAACACCAGGGACCACACCATGCGGTGCAGCAGGATCTCCATGGGCGCGATGCCGTGGAGGGATTTGATATAGAGCGGCAGCAAGCCCCAGATGATGTAGGCGAGCAGCGCGTAGATGATGCCGGTTTGCATGAAGAGTCCCAATGAATCGGGGGATTCTACCGGCGTAAAAAAGCCCGTGCTGGGCACGGGCTCATGGCTGGCTTGCGCCACCTCGCGCAGATGGCGGCAGCGCGCTTACAGTTTGCGCGCGAAGCTGAACTGCGAAAATGCTTGCTCGGCCACGTTGAACCACGCTGCTTCGTTGTTGCGGAAGACGCGCCAGTCGTCGTAGATCTTCTTGAACGACGGGTTCTTGGCGGTTTCCTCGGCGTAGGCGTCCTGGGTCGCCTTGAAGCAGGCTTCCATGATTTCCTTGGAGAACGGACGCAGCTTCACGCCGTTTTCCAGCAGGCGGGCCAGCGCTTGCGGATTGACCGCGTCGTACTTGGCCATCATGTTGGTGTGGACTTCGATCGTGGCCGTTTCCAGGGCGCGCTTGTACAGCGCGGGCAGCTTCTCGTACTCGCTTGCCGACGAATAGAAGGACAGCTGCGCGCTGCCTTCCCACCAGCCCGGGTAGTAGTAGTACGGGGCGACCTTGTAGAAGCCGAGTTTCTCGTCATCGTACGGGCCAACCCATTCCGCCGCGTCGATGGTGCCCTTTTCCAGCGCGGGATAAATGTCGCCGCCGGCGATCTGCTGCGGCACCACGCCCAGGCGCGACAGCACCACGCCAGCGAAACCGGCGATCCGGTACTTCAGGCCCTGCAGGTCGGCAACCGTCTTGATCTCCTTGCGGAACCAGCCGCCCATCTGCGCGTTGGTATTGCCGCCCAGGAAGTTGACGACGTTGTATTCCTTGAAGAACTCGCGCATCAGCTTCATGCCGTTGCCCTGCATCATCCAGGCGTTTTGCTGGCGCGAGGTCAGGCCGAACGGGACGGTGGTGTCGAAGCACAGCGTCGGGTTCTTGCCGAAGTAGTAGTAGCCGGCGGTGTGGCCGATCTGGACGGTGTTGTTCTGCACCGCGTCCAGCACCTGCAGGCCCGGCACGAGTTCGCCGGCGGCGAAGACCTTGATGTTGAATTTGCCGTCGGTCAGTTCCTTGACCCGTTGCGACAGCAGCTCGGCGCCACCGTAGATGGTGTCAAGAGACTTGGGGAAGCTCGAAGCCAGGCGCCATTCCACGGCCGGATTGCTGCCGATCACGGCCGGCGCGGCAGCCTTTTCTTCCTTGCCGCACGCGGCCAGCGCACCCGTGGCGGCCACGGCCGATGCCTTTAACAGAAAGGAACGACGTTCCATGACTTCTCCTCTTTTATAGATTTTTAGTGCGGCAGCAGGGGATGGGCACGCCCGCGTCATGCGCGGGCATTGCGCTCTGTACCGAGACGCGCAAGCAGCCAGGGTAAGGCCACCGCGCAACAATGAGCCTGTTACGGAGACACGCCAGGAATGTGGCGTATCCTGGCATGCCTTCGTAACAGGCTCGGGGGCGCCGGTCCGTACCCGTCGGACAGGCCAGATGATTATAGCGGTGGCCCTTTCGCCACGGGGGGCCGCGCAAGTCCGGGTTTTCGCTAGGAAAGTGCAGATTCAGGGGCGCCCGTACATCGTCCTGTCATCCCGCTCCGCTCCCATTGGCATGACCGCACCGTCCTTGCCAGATGCCGCAAGCGACGTATTCCATATGGTGAGAAGGACGCCCCGCCGCGGATTTTGTAACCCCGCTTGCGGTCCAATCGCTCGACTGTTAAAAAAATCACGCCTTACTGGTCCCGCCCTATGTTGTTTGCCGTTTCGCCCGCCTCCGGCCGCCTGCCGGCGCTCCGCTCGCGATGCCTCGCCGTTGCCGTGCTGGCCGCCTGGGGATGGAACGCGTGCGCGCAGACCGGGCCTGACCTGGCGGCAGCCGATGTGCCGGCCACGCCCATGGCGGCACAGCGTGCGGCTACCCCGCCTGAGGCTGACCCGCTGGCAGCGCTGATTTCGAACGAACAAGCGGCTGCAGCCCCGATAGCCGGCGAGATAGCCGGCGACGCCCCGGTTGCGGCAATCGCCCAGGAAGCGCCCAAGGCCGCCGCTGCGGATGGCGCTTCGCCCGCCACCAGCACTGCCACCTCCCCCACCCTGCCAGAGCCGCCCCCGCCTGCTACCTGGGCCAATGCCGGCCTGGATGACAACGGCATCGAGCTCGCCGGCCCGCCCGATCCACCCTTGCCTCCGGAGCCGGTTGTTGCGCCTCCCCCGCCCGTGGTGCTCTTTCCCAAGCGCCTTGGCGAGTTCGTGGCGGACGCCATGCCCAAGACCGCCACGCCCGCCGAGGGCCAGGATGCCGACACGCCCGCGCTGGCAGGCGAAAGCTATGCGCTGGTGTCCCAGCTGCCCGCCGATGATCCTGCCGGCGAGCAGGTCTGGCGGCTTGGCTACAGTGGGCGCGCCGCGTACGACGATCGCACTACCGCCACCCGTGCCTGCGCTGGCGGTGGCACCTTGTCCACCGGCATCGGCGGCGGACTCGCCTGCCGCAGCACCGGCGAGGTCAAGGTCAAGGAGTCCCTGTTCTCGCTGGACGGCGGCGCACAGGTACAACTGGTGGCGCAGGCCAAGGGGACCGATGCTACGTCGATCAATGGCCGCCCGGCCGCGGTCGATCCCTATGCCCTGCTGCCGCAGATCTATACCTCGGTCACCGGGTTGTCGGTGCTGGACGGCGCCACGATGTGGGCCGGCCGGCGCGAGAGCTCATCGTTCCTGATGTCGTCGGGGCTGCTGCCGCCTACGTCGCCGGCGATGCGTTTCGGCGTGGATAACGCCCGCTTTGGCGATATCGCGCTCAACTACCAGTACACCGCGCGCAATGACCTGAATGGCGCCAACCTGCCGAGCTATCACTCGCTGCGCACCGCGCCCATCGCCACCAATGAGAAAGGCTCGGTGCAACTGGGCTATACGCGGGTGGAAGCGCAGCCGTTGATCCAGCAGACCGGAAGTGCGTGGTGGGTGTCAGCCATGCACGAGCAGCAAGGCGTGCTCGCCGGCACCAACCGCTTCGGCATGCAGTTTGGTGAGGGCAGCCGTAATGCGTTGACCGGCTACACCGGCATGGGGCCCGCCTTGTCGCGGGTACGCGTGGCTGAATCGATGGAGTGGAAGCAACGCTCGGGGCTGGGCCTGGCGGGCTCGGTCGAGTCCAGCATGCAGTTCGACCGCTCGCCGGTGGGCACGCTGCAGTGGATGGCCACGCGCGTGCGCCCCGCCTATATCGCGAGCGACCAGTTCAAGCTGACCTTCGAGGTGGCGCACGATCAGATCTCTTCGGGCTTCGGCGCCAGCGGACAGCGCACGGCCGTGACCGTGGCGCCTACCTTCACGCTTGGCAAGGCAGCCGGCAATGCCAACCTGCGCGCCTTCTACACCTACAGCAAGGCCAGCGACGTGGATGGCATCGCCTTTGCCTCACCCGCCGATACCTGGGCTTCGCAGACCTCGGGCTCCATCTTCGGCGTACAGCTCAATCGCCGCTGGTAGGCGTGATAGCGGCTGCAGCCGCCGCTCGCCATGGCGTCTTGCGCGTGAGCGGCGCGCGGCCCGGCAGCACCGCGGGTGCTCGCAGCAGCCAGTGGAAGACCAGCGCGGCGCTCAGCCCGCCCGCCAGCTGCGCCAGCACGAAGCCCGGCACATCGATGGCGCGAATGCCGGTGAAGGTTGCCGTCAGCGCGCACGCAAGGGTCAGCGCCGGGTTGGCGAATGACGTCGATGCCGTGAACCAGTACCCTGCAGTGATATAGCCCGCCACCGCGAACGGCACCAGCCCGGGCCGGCTGCGCCCGGTGCCAATCGCTATGCCGATGAGGCCAAAGGTGGCAACAAACTCGCTCCACCACATCGATGGCCCGGTGCGGCTTTGCGCCGACCAGGCCAGCATCGGCTCGCCAAACATCGCATGCGCGCAGGCGACTCCTGCGATGGCGCCGCCCATCTGCACCAGTCCGTAGCGCCAGGCATCGCGCGCTGGCAGCGCGCCACGCACCATCGCGCAGAGTGTGACGACCGGGTTGAAGTGCCCACCCGAGACCGGTCCCAGCGCCAGCAACAATGCAAGCAGCCCGCCGCCCGTGGCCAGCGAGTTCGCCAGCAAGGCCAGCGCGACATTGCCGCCGGCCAGTTGCTGCGCGCGAATGCCCGAGCCCACCACCACCGCTACCAGCAACGCCGTGCCGAGTCCTTCGGCGACCAGGCGCTGGCAGAGCGTGCTCGCAGCCGCAGGTACGCTTGCGCTGCGCGGTTCGGCAGCGTGGGCCGGGTCGGCCATGGCATCGGGGGAAGGCGCGTGCATCGGGTTTGCAGTGATGGGCGGGAGCGCGCAGTGTTTCGTCTTTCGCCTTGCAGCGTCAATGCATGCTTGGGTTGTTTTGAATGAACCGGTGGTATCGAATGCTTGGCGTGCTTGGCGTGCTTGGCTGATTCGCTATCGGGATGGCATGGATGGTGACATGACATCGCGAAAATCGGCGGTCAGGACCGAATGCGAAAAGCGGATTTTGAAGGTAATTGGCGCAATGCCGATAATCGCGGGCGCAACGGCACTGGACGGACGAATTCGTGCCTGAACATTAGGCGGTGGCATGCGGTATTGCAAGGGTTTGTGCGCTTGGGGCGAGGCCGCCGCAATGGAGGTGATAGACGCGTCCAGGCCGCGTTCTAAGCGGCGATATGCGAGTGGATGGGGCAAGACTGGTGCCCCAGGCTTGCGCCTCTCAGGCGCGCCGGAAGAAGGTCCGGCAAGGCAGCGATGAAACGATGGCCCCAATGGGATTGGGCCACAATGGAAAAAGCCCAAGACCTTTTCAGATCTTGGGCTTTTTCGTAATGCTGGTGGCCTGGGACGGAATCGAACCGCCGACACAAGGATTTTCAATCCTCTGCTCTACCGACTGAGCTACCGGGCCAAAGAAGCGAAACTATAGCAGCGCTTTTCGACCCGGTCAAGCGCTGCGTGCATCACCGCATCATTGTTCCGCTGGTTCCGGCTTGTTGCGGCCGAGTTCCACGCCAAGCTGCTTGAGCTTGCGGTACAAGTGGGTGCGTTCGAGGCCGGTTTTCTCGGCGACGCGGGTCATGCTGCCGTGCTCGCGCAGCAAGTGGTATTCGAAGTAAGCGCGCTCGAACAGGTCGCGTGCTTCGCGCAGCGGCATGTCGAATGAGAAATGCATCTCGGCTTCGGGCAAGCGTTGCGGGCTGCCATTGGCGGTCTCGGCGGCGCTTTCCGCGGCAATCGCCGCCGTGCCCTCGCCAGTGCCGTTCGCTGGCAGCGCCGCGCCTGCGGCCACGCCCGAGCGCGGACGCTCGATGCCACGCGCCAGGCCCTGCTCGACTGCCGAAAGCAGCTTTTGCAAGGCAATTGGCTTCTCGAGGAAATTGAGCGCGCCAATCTTGGTTGCCTCCACCGCGGTATCGATGGTTGCGTGACCCGACATCATGATGACAGGCATGGAGAGCAAGCCTTGGGCCGACCACTCCTTGAGCAGCGTGACGCCGTCGGTATCGGGCATCCAGATGTCAAGCAGCACCAGGTCGGGCGTATTGCCGGCACGGTACTCGCGCGCTTTCTGCGCGTTTTCTGCCACTTCGACCACATGGCCTTCGTCGCTGAGGATTTCCGAGAGCAACTCCCGGATACCCATTTCGTCGTCGACTACGAGGATGGTTGCCATACTTCCCCTCTTGACCCCACCGCGGCTTGCCGGGTTCGGGGCCGCACATTGACTATGCCAGTTTAACGAACAGGATGGAGATCTGCGCCCCGATGATGTCGGAACCCTCCATGCGATTGCGCAACTCGATGCGTGCGCCGTGTTCGTCAATGATCTTCTTCACCATCGCAAGACCCAGGCCTGTTCCTTTGGCCTTGGTGGTCACATACGGCTCGAACGCGCGACTAAGGATACGCGGAGCGAAACCGGGACCGTTATCCGCAATGGTGAGCTTGACGGCCTGCCGGTCTTCGCCGGCAGAATCTTTGTATTCTACAGTCTCGGTGTGCAGAGCGATATGGGGCGCCGCCCTAGCCGCGCCGAGGTTGTCCGCCACCGCATCCTGCGCGTTTTGCAGCAGGTTGTGAATCACCTGGCGCAGCTGGGTCGGATCGCCCTTGATTTCGGGCAGGTTGGCGGCCAGCGACGGATGGATCACGGCATGCTCGTGCGTGCCGGTGTCGTCGATGCCGTATAGATGCAGCACTTCGGCGACCAGGCCGTTGAGCTGCAGTGACTGCAACAGCGCTGGCGGCGTGCGGGCGTAATCGCGGAAGTCGTCGACCATGCGCTTCATGGCCTGCACCTGGTTGACGATGGTGGTGGCGCCGCGCTTGAGCACGTCGACGTCGGCGCCCTCCAGTTTGGGCGAGAGCTTCATCTGCAGGCGCTCGGCCGAGAGCTGGATCGGGGTCAGCGGATTCTTGATCTCATGCGCGAGGCGCCGGGCCACTTCGCCCCACGCCACCGAGCGTTGAGCGGAAATCACATCGGAAATGTCGTCGAATACCACCACGTAGCCAGGTTCGTCGCGCTCGTCGCCGCGCCCGCCCGGCAGGCGCGCGCCGCGCACCAGCAGCGTGAGCGCCTGTTCCTCATCGCTCTGCGGCAGCTCGATCTGCTTTTGCCAGTGCTGCGCGCCGCCCAGCATTTCACTGGTGCTCTGCTCGGAGAAGGCCTGCCGCACGATGTCGCCGAAGTCGCCGAGGGCCGGGATGCTGTCGATGGGCTGGCCCAGCGCGCCGGCGAACGGCTGCCGGAAGATGCGCTCGGCCCCGGGGTTGGCGGTGATCAGCACGAAGCTGCGATCGAACACGAACACGCCGGCGGTGAGATTCTGCAGCACGCTCTCGAGATACGCCGTCGATTTCTCGAGCGCGCTGCGGTTCTGCTCCACCGCGATGCGTGCTTCCGACAGCTGGCGCGTCATCATGTTGAACTGCTGGGTCAGCATGCCAAGCTCGTCGCGGCTCTTTAGCTCGCGCTTGGGCGAGAGATCGCCCTCGGCCACTTCCTTGGTCCCTTGCAGCAACATCAGCAGCGGCCGCGCCAGCTGTCCGCCGAGCAGCAGCGCCAGCATCACGGCAATGAACACCGCGAGGAACAGCGTGAGCGTCAGCGTGCCGATATACATCTTGCGCAGGCCGGTGCGGCCGAGCGCCTTTTCCTGGTACTCCTGGTAGGCGCGCTGGACTTCGTCGGCATTGCGCGCCAACGCTGCCGGCACCGGATGCACGACCTGCAGGTAGCGCTCCTCGCGCACCGTGTCGCCCACCAGCCCGAACCCGGACGATGCGGCGTCCTCGGGGCGGCGCTCGACAGACAGCCCCGACCCGGCCCAGCGGCTGGGCGCATTGAGGGCCGGCTTGCCCGCGGGCCCGCTGGCGCTATCCGCGGTTTTGGGTGCGTCGGTTTGCGCGGTGGGCGCCGGGCCCAGCGGCACGATGACGCGCAGCCGGTACAGGTGGGCGCCATCGGTACGCTCGGGCTGGTGATGGCTATCGACGGATGGATCGGTGCCCCCTTCCACCGCTGCATAGCCGCCGGCCAGCCGGGCCTGCTCGGCCAACACGCCAGAGGGCAGGTCCGGCACCAGCGACGCATAGTTGCTCGACGCCGTGGCGATCACGCGGCCGCTGCCGGTGAAGATGGCGGCTTCCTGCACGCCGTATTGCTCGCGCAGCCGGTTGAGCTGCAGCGAGGTGGCGACGTTGGGCGAGCTGGTGAGCTGGTCGGCCATCAGCCGCGCCTTGCCTTGCAGGTCCGACAACGAGCTGTCGATGGTGGAGCGGCCAAGGTTGAGGCCGGCCTCGAGCGCGGTCTCTACGCGAACGTCGAACCAGGACTCGATGCTGCGCGAGACGAACTGCAGCGACACCAGGTAGATCAGCACGCCGGGCAGCACGCCCACTACGCCGAAGAACACGGCGAGCTTGGTCATCAGCCGCGTGCCGAACTTGCCGCGGCGGTAGCGCAACCACAGGGTCAGCGCCAGCGCGCCGATGATCAGCACCAGCAGGATGCCGATCACCAGGTTGATCTTGAACAGCAGCGTGAAGTACCGATCGAAGAATTCGGTATTGGCCGAGGCGCCGGCGAGCAGTGCCACCAGCACCAGCGCCAGGAACACGATGATGCCCGCCACGACGCGGTAAAGCACGCGCCGGAACCGGCTGTCCCACAGGCTGGGTGGGGCGCTCATGGCTGGCCCGCGGCCGGCTGCACCAGGGTGGTGGGAGAGAGCACGGTCGATACGGTCTGCGCAAACGGCACCGCACGCGTTTCGCCTGCCACCGCGGCGGACGCGGCGGACGCCGGCGCCGGTGTGGGCACGGGCACCAGTTGTGGCGGCGGCGTGGGCGCGGGCGGCGGCGGGAATTCGCTCGGCACGGTGAAGCTGAAGCGCCGCCATTCCGATGCCAGGTTCCACTCGCGGGTGTTGACGGCGTTGATCTGGAACGGCTTGGGCAGTTGCGTCAGGTCCAGGCGCATGCGCGCTTCGGCCTGGTAGGTCTCGCCCGGCTTGACCATGCTGCGCTCGAACACGCGCCAGCCACGCACGCGCTGGATGAACTGCAGCGCGCCCTTCAGGCGCATGAACGGCAATTGCAGGCCGCCGGTGGACACGCGGTACTGGCGTGTGAGCGGATGGTAGGACAGCCGCACGCTGCGGCTGGCATTGACGGGCTTTTCATCGAACCAGTACCAGCGCGGGCGGGAGAGCTGGAAATCGACGACGAAATACAGCGAGATGCCTTTGTTGAGCGCGTCTTCAAGCGGCGGCGGCAGATCGAAATCGAAACTCGCGGCCAGATCGAAGCCGCCATCCTGGTACTCGATGCGGGCCTCGTTGACTTCAATGCCGTCGGCGCGCGCCGTGCCCGGCAGTGCGACCAGCGTCATCAGGATACCGAGCATGATCGTCGCCGCGAGCCACCACGACGCCAGCCGCGCGCGCGCGCTGCATATCGGGCCGGCGCCGGCTACTGAACCAGCTGCACGAGCCGCAGCAAGGGACACGCACGCACTGTCGTCTGGGACGCGAAGGACGAACAAGCGAAGCGGGTTCGGCATTGGGATCGATTGGGATCGGTCAGGATCGTTTCTGGAAACGGGCGTAGAAGAAGCC
Organism: Cupriavidus basilensis; assembly: GCF_008801925.2. Classification (NCBI taxonomy): domain Bacteria; kingdom Pseudomonadati; phylum Pseudomonadota; class Betaproteobacteria; order Burkholderiales; family Burkholderiaceae; genus Cupriavidus; species Cupriavidus basilensis. The sequence continues at coordinate 4,416,146 of NZ_CP062803.1, forward strand.
ATCGTGATCGGTGGGCAGGCCTTCCTGGCTGCCATTTCCGCCACCGGCCAACTGATCCTTGCTACCCGGCAGCATCTGGCCGGGCGCTTGCAATCGTATCGCATCTGGTAGCTGTGCACCAAACCAGCGCGCCTGCTCTTCGTTCTCCGTTGGGAAAATAGAACAGGTGACATAGACCAGGATGCCGCCCGGCTTGAGCAGGTTCCAGAGCCGCGACACGATGCGCCGCTGCTCGGTGACCAGCCGCGGGATATCCACCTCGCGGCGCAGCCAGCGGATGTCCGGGTGGCGGCGCACGATGCCCGAGGCGGAGCACGGTACGTCGGCCAGGATGCGGTCGTACTGGCGGTTGTCCCACCAGTCCTGCGGGCGGCTTGCGTCGCCTACCACCACGGTGGCTTGCTGACCCAGGCGCGCGAGGTTCTCGTCGATGCGGGTGGCGCGCTGCGCGTCGCTCTCCAGCGCGGTGACTTCCACGTTGGCGAGTTCAAGGATGTGGCCGGTCTTGCCGCCGGGCGCGGCGCACGCATCGAGCACGCGCTGGCCGTCGGCCAGGTCCAGCAGCGGAGCTGCCAGTTGCGCGCCGGCGTCCTGCACCGAGACATCGCCCTCGGCAAACCCGGGGATCTGCGACACGGGAAACGCGCGCACCAGCCGCACGGCCTGCGGGCCGATGGCCACGCCCGCCATGCCGGCATTGAGCACACGCTTGAGGTAGTCGGGCACCGAGACCCGCGCCGTATTGACGCGCAGGGTCATGGGCGGGCGCACATTGGCGCTCTCGGCCAGCGCGGTCCACTGGTCCGGGTACGCCTTGCGCAGCGCATCCAGCCACCATGCGGGCAGGTTCCAGCGCGCTTCGTCGTCCTGGCGCACTTCGGCCAGCAGTGCCTTGCGTTCACGCAGGAAACGGCGCAGCACTGCGTTCACCAGCCCGCGCGCGTGCGCGGTCTTGGGCTCGGAGGCTGCCGCGCTGACGGCCTGGTCGACCACGGTGAACTCGGTATAACCCCCTTCCCCCTGCTCGTCCTCGACCAGCAGCGCGAGGGCCACGGCCAGCAGTGAATCCACCAGCGCGCCGGGCGGCCGGGTCACCAGCTTGGTGACCAGCGCGCGCGCCGTGCCGAACTGGCGCATGGTGCGATAGGCCAGGTCCTGCAGGGCGCCGCGCGTGGCGGCGTCGCGCACGCGGTCCAGGCGGTACTGGGCGGCGGCATTCTCGATGGCCAGCGGCAGCGCGCTGCCTTCGTTGACGCCGCGTACGGCAGCCGCGGCGGCGAGCATCTGGAAGGCGAGGGATTCGTGTTGCAGGCGCATGACAGTGGGGCAGTGAGACGGTAAAACGGGGTGGCAGGGGGCAAGCCGCAAGCGGCGAGGACTGGCGGCAAGGCCGGGCGAGGCCAAAAAAACACTGCCCGCCGCTTCCGGGGAAGCACGGCGGGCAGTTTACCCTGTCTGTGGCGGGGACCGGCGTTTTTGCGCCTGGCCGGCCGCGGCGGGAGGTAGCGCGGCGGCTTGGACCGCGCTTGTGCCTCGATTGGGCCGCGCTTACACCGGATAGACGCCCGTCTGTGCCATCTGCATCAGCCGCGCCACCCGTTCCTCGGTCGCCGGGTGGGTCGAGAACAGGTTGGCGATGCCGCTGCCCGAAAGCGGGTTCATGATCATCATCTGCGCCGTGGCCGGGTGCTGCTCCGCGGTCTGGAACGGAATCCCCTGCGCATAGCGGTGGATCTTGTCGAGCGCCATTGCCAGCGCCTGCGGGTCGCCGCTGATGGTGGCGCCGCCGCGGTCCGCCTCGAACTCCCGCGCGCGGGAGATCGCCATCTGGATCAGCGAGGCCGCCAGCGGGGCAAGGATTGCCACCGCGATACTGGCAATGGGGTTGGAGCGGTTGCCGTTCTCGTCGCGCCCGCCAAAGAACATGGCGAAGTTGGCCAGCGCGGCGATGGCGCCGGCCATGGTGGCGGCGATGGTCGAGATCAGGATATCGCGGTGCTGCACGTGAGCCAGCTCGTGGGCCATCACGCCGCGCAGCTCGCGCTCCGACAGCACCCGCAGGATGCCGGTGGTGGCCGCCACGGCGGCATGCTCCGGATCGCGGCCGGTGGCAAAGGCGTTGGGCGCATCCTCGTTGATCAGGTACACGCGCGGCATCGGCAGCTGGGCGCGCTGCGCCAGCTCCTGCACCATGCCGTAGAACTGCGGTGCCGTGCTCGCGTCGACTTCCTGCGCGTTATACATGCGCAGGACCATCTTGTCCGAGAACCAGTAAGAGAAGAAGTTCATGCCCAGCGCCATGATCAGCGCGAACATCATGCCGCTGCGGCCGCCGATCATGCCGCCGATGACGATGAACAGCGCCGTGATGGCGGCCATCAGCATGAAGGTCTTGACCCAGTTGAACATTGTCGTGATCTCCGAAAAAATCATCCTCGCGCGCGCCCGGTGGCCGGGCTGGCCGTGCTACGGAAAGCGTGACGCGGTGCTGTTTAGATAGTACCCCGCCCCGGAAATTCAACCGTCACCTGCCTAAAAAAAGGGCAGCCAGTGCCGGCGGCCGTTCGTTGCGCCAGCAGGTTCGGCAACGGTTCCTAGCGTTGGGCGAAGGCCAGGCGCGCGCCCAGCCCGATGAACGCCACGCCCACAATGCGATCCAGCCAGCACTTCAAGCGAGGCACCTCGTTGGCGCGGCGGGTCAGGGTGCCCGCCATCCATGCCACCAGGCTGTTCCATAGCGTCGACATCGCCACCATGACGCCGCCCAGGGCCAGGAATGCCAGGGCCTGATGCTCGGCGTTGCGATCCACGAACTGCGGGAAGAAGGAAATGAAGAACAGGATCACCTTTGGATTCAGCACATTGGTGAGAAAGCCCTGCATGAACAAAGCGCGCAGGCCGCGTGTGCCCGGCAGGGCAGCGGGGGCCGCGGCCGCGCCGGGGGATGCGGATCGCTGCCAGATCAGGCGCAGCCCAAGCCACACCAGATAGGCTGCGCCGGCAAACTTGATCAGGGTAAAGGCGGTGGCCGATGCCGCCAGCAATGCAGTCAGGCCGAAGGCGATGGCCAGCGAGTGCACGCAGCAGCCGGCACTGACCCCGAGCGCCGAAACCACGCCCGCCGCCCTGCCCTGCGCCACGCTGCGCCCGACGATGTAGGCGGTATCCGGGCCAGGCGTCACATTGAGCAGGAACACCGCACCGACGAACAAGGGAAGGTCAGTAATGCCGAGCATGGTTGGCTACCGGTGGATGCGCTACAGAAATGGGGCGCTTGCGGCAAGTCAGCCATCGTGGCTTTGCCGCAAGCGCAGGGCGATTATGCCGTGCCGCCGGCCACGGCGCAGCGGGTACCCGGCGGCAGCGGCATGCTTTGCAGGAACTGCTGGGCCGGCACGCGGCGCCCGCCCGGTTTCTGCAACTCGGTCACGCGCAGCGCGCCCTCGCCGCAGGCGATCACCACGCCATCGGCATCCGCCGCGAGCACGGTGCCCGGCGCCTGCGGGTGGCTGGCCGTGGACGCCAGCGGCTGGGCCTGCCAGCACTTGATGACGGTCTCGCCGACCTGCACGGTGGCGCCGGGAAACGGGTTGAAGGCGCGCACCTGGGCGGCCAGCGCCGCAGCCGGGCGGCGCAGGTCCAGCGGGGCTTCTTCCTTGGCGATCTTTTCGGCATAGGTCACGCCCTCGGCCGGCTGGGGCGTGCGGGTGAGCGGCTGGCCCGCGGCGAGGCGGCGCAGCGCCTCCACCACCATGCGCCCGCCCAGTGCGGCCAGCGCATCGTGCAGGGTGCCGGTGGTGTCGCCGGGGCCGATCGGCACGGTTTCGCCCTGGATCATCGCGCCCGTATCCAGCCCTTCGTCCATCTGCATCAGCGTGATGCCGGTCTGCGCATCGCCAGCCTCGATGGCGCGGTGGATGGGCGCGGCGCCCCGCCAGCGCGGCAGCAGCGAGGCATGGATGTTCAGGCAGCCGTAGCGCGGCAACGCCAGCACCTCGGCCGGCAGGATCAGGCCGTAGGCGGCCACCACCATGACATCCGGGGCGATCTGCGCCAGCGCGTCCACGGCGGCGCCGGCCTCTTCGGGATACTTGCCGTTGCGGCGCAGCGAGCGTGGCTGCAGCACCGGGCCCAGGCTGCGCTCCAGCGCGTACTGCTTGACCGGGCTGGCCTGCAGCTGCAAGCCGCGGCCAGCTGGCCGGTCGGGCTGGCTGAGCACCGCCACCACCGGGAAACCGGCGCTGTGGATGGCTTCGAGCGCCACGCGGGCGAATTCAGGCGTGCCGGCAAAGGCAACGCGCAGCGCTTGGGATGGGCTTGCGGCTTGGGACATGGCACGCTCCGGCATAAAGCGGCACCGGCCGCATCAGCGGCCGGTAACTTGATTCATCGGGAAGGCAATACGATAGCAGACCGCTAGCCGGCCAGTGCCGGCGCGCGGCTGCCTTACATGCGGGTGCGTTCGCGCTTGTGCAGCTTGACCAGCTTGGACTTGATGCGCTGGAGTTTCAGTGGCGACAGGTACTCGACGAAGACCTTGCCCTTGAGGTGGTCCATCTCGTGCTGGATGCACACGGCCAGCAGGTCGTCGGCTTCGATCTCGAAGGGCTCGCCCTTCTCGTTCAGGGCACGCACGCGCACATGGTCCGGGCGCTCGACCCGGTCGTAGACCTCGGGCACCGACAGGCAGCCCTCTTCCGCCACCTTGCGGGAGTCGCTGGACCACACGATCTCCGGGTTGATGAAGACCTGCAGCTCGTCACGGGTCTCGGAGATATCGATCACCACCACCTGTTCGTGCACGTCCACCTGGGTCGCGGCCAGGCCGATGCCAGGGGCTTCGTACATGGTCTCGGCCATGTCCTCTACCAGCTTGCGAATGCGGTCGTCCACCACGGCAACCGGTTTTGCCACGGTATGCAGGCGGGGATCGGGGTAGGTCAGGATATCGAGTTTAGCCATGATGCTGGGGCGCAACGCCTGCCGCTCACACATGTGACCCGCGCGTTGCGGCTACGGGTGTTTACATGCAGAATCGGGGCGCAAGTACAAAAATTCAAGGCGCGCCGCAACAGGCACGCTCTCCAGGGTCAATCCGGCTGTTCTGCCAGCCGGTTCGAGAAAATGCGCGATCTTACCAAAGAACACCAGGCGGCGCCGGGCCGCAGGCCGTACGCGTTTGCCCGTTGGATGTTGTGTGCGGCCGGAATCACTGCCGTCACAGGGGCGCCAGTACATGCCGCCGATCTTACCGTCACCCCGGCCCAGCGGGCCCAGGCCACCGTTACCGCGCAGCAAGGCATTGCCGCCGCCGATCTGGCGCCTGACGCGCCCCAGCAGTATGTCGTGCGAGGGGGTGACACGCTTTGGGGGATCTCCGGGCGCTTCCTGCGCCAGCCCTGGCGCTGGCCCGAGCTGTGGGGGATGAACCAGCAGCAGATCCGCAATCCACACCTGATATATCCCGGCCAGGTCCTGTACCTGATTCAGCGCGACGGCCGCGCCTGGCTTTCCACCAGCCCCGATGCCGGCGGCACGGTGCGGCTCACGCCAAGCGTGCGCAGCGAAGGTGGGCCCGATGGCGCCATCGCCAGCATTCCCGCCAAGGACATCGAACCGTTCCTGATCCGCCCGCTGGTGGTGGACCAGGGCACGCTGGAGACCTCGGCACGCATCATCGCCCTGCCCGAGTCGCGCGTCTACCTGGGCATGGGCGATACCGCCTATGCGCGCGGCATTTCCCCGCCCGAGGCGGTGGTCGGCAGCGACTGGCAGGCCTTCAAGCCGGTCAAGCCGGTCAAGGACCCGGTGACCGGCCGCGTGCTGGGCTATGAAGCCGAGTACCAGGGCAACGTCCGTGTGTCGCGCCCGCCGGAAGGCTTCGACGCGGTAACCTCCGTCAAGGTCACGGCGGCCCAGCAGGAAATGGGCTCTGGCACCTTGCTGATGCCCCAGCCGGCGCGCGAGCCGGTGCGCTACGTGCCCCGCGCGCCGGATGTCATGCTTGATGGCCGCATCGCGGCGGTCTACGGCGGCGTGCAGTTCGGCGGCGCCAAACAGGTGATCGTGCTGAATATCGGCGCCGCCGCCGGCCTCGAGCCCGGCCACGTGCTTGCGCTGTCGCGCGCCGGCCAGGTGGTGCGCGATCGCACGGATGGCAACCGCGCCATCCAGTTGCCCGATGAGCGCTATGGCCTGGCCTTCGTGTTCCGCGTGTTTCCCGGCGTGGCCTACGCTCTGGTCACCGACGCCTCGAACGCGATCGAGGTGGGCGACCGCGTGACGTCGCCGCGTTGACCGGGCTGGCAGCAACCGGCGCCAACCCGGCGCCGGTGCCCACCACCACCCGCAGCGCTGCCGACATCGAGGCATGGCTGCGGCTGACCGGTGCCCGTGGCCTGGGCACAGGAGCCTTGCGCCAGTTGCTGGCCACCTTCGGGCTGCCGCACCAGTTGCTGGCACAGACCGTCAGCGCACTGGCGGCGGTCATCCCCGAGAAGCACGCCCGGGCGCTGCTGGCACCGCCCGATGCTGTCACCATGGCGCTGGTCGAGCGCACCGTGGCCTGGGCCGCCGAGCCCGGCAACCATGTGGTGACGCTGGCCGATGCCGCCTATCCCCGCCCCTTGCTGGATCTGTCCGACCCGCCGCTGGTGCTGTACGTCAAAGGCCAGCTGGGCGCGCTTGGCGGCCCGGCCATTGCCATGGTCGGTGCGCGCAGCGCCACCGTGCAGGGCACGGAGGATGCGCGACGCTTTGCCCGTGTGTTGTCCGGCGCCGGGCTGGCGGTGGTGTCGGGGCTTGCGCTGGGCATCGATGGCGCAGCGCACGAGGGGGCTCTGGAAGGTGCTGGCGGCACTGTGGCGGTGATCGGCACCGGCGCCGACCTGGTCTACCCCGCCCGGCATCGCGACCTGGCCCACCGCATCGCGGCCCAAGGCGCCATCGTCAGCGAGTTCGCGCTCGGCATGCCCGGGCGCAGCCACCACTTTCCCCAGCGCAACCGCATCATCGCGGCGCTCGCGCGCGGCGTACTGGTGGTAGAGGCGGCCGCACGCTCGGGGTCGCTCATTACCGCGCGGCTGGCAGCCGAGATGGGACGCGAGGTCTATGCCATTCCCGGCTCGATCCATGCACCGCTGTCCAAGGGTTGCCACCTGTTGATCCGCCAGGGCGCCAAGCTGGTGGAAACCGCGCAGGATGTGCTCGAGGAACTCGGCATGGCCGGGGATGCCGCCCGGCCGGTGGCGCCTGCGCCCATGCCGGCGCTGGACGATGTCCTTGGCCTGACGCTCACCCACGATCCCGTCACGCTGGACGCGCTGTGCGCACGCACCGCCCTGCCGCCCGAGCAAGTGGTGGCCAGCCTGCTGACACTGGAACTGGCGGGCGCGGTAGAGCGGCTGCCGGGCAATGTCTATCGCCGGGTAAGCTAGTGAGCGACCCTGGTACCGCCGGCCGAAATACGGATTTCCTGGCGACCGCTACAATCAAACGATTTCCCGTGCCTGAAAAGGCTCATGTTTCCCCCATCATGACCGTTTACTTTCCGGAGCAGGACCAGGGTGTGATCGCCCAGGTGTTGGCAGCGCGTCCGCAAGGCCGCCTGGTAGCCTGCCTGTGCGCAGCCTGGTGCGGCACCTGCGGAACCTACCAGGAGGCGTTCGCGGCGCTTGCTGCACGGTTTCCTGGCGATTGCTTCGTCTGGATCGATATCGAAACCCATGCCGACCAGCTGGGCGACCTCGATATCGATAATTTTCCGACGCTGCTGGTGCAGCCGGCGGCGGGCGGCGCGGCGCAGTTCTACGGCACGCTGCTGCCGCACATTGAAGTGCTCGAACGCATGCTGGCGCGCGGCGCGGCGATGGCGCCAACGGCCGGCGCAGCGGTGCCGAACGTGCTGCAGTGGCTGGCGCCGCACGCTAACGACGACTAACGCCGGTCATCGGCGCCCGGGGCAAGCCAGGAGCACGAGCGCTGGATTGCAGTCAAAAAACGAAGCGGGCGGCGGCTGTCCAGGGCCGGCCCGCATGCCAGCAGCGCCCGTTTGACGGCGACGGCGACGGCAGCTTGCTTGCACCGCCGTCGGAACCGCGCTTATTATTGGCGCCTCAAAGCCCCAAGCTCGCTGTTTACATATAGTGCAGAGCCCTTAGTGGCAATAATTCGCAGGCCGCCAGAGTGCGGCCAGCAAGGACCCGATCCATGTCAAAAGCCCTCATCATCGCGGAAAAGCCATCGGTTGCTGCCGATATAGCCCGTGCCCTCGGGGGCTTTACCAAGCATGACGAATACTTCGAAAGTGACGATTACGTTCTTTCGTCGGCCGTCGGCCACCTGGTTGAAATCGCCGCCCCGGACGAATACGAAGTCAAGCGAGGCAAGTGGAGCTTCGCCAACCTGCCGGTGATTCCCCCCCACTTCGACCTGCGCCCGATCGCCAAGACCGAGTCGCGCCTGAAGGTGCTCAACCGCCTGATCAAGCGCAAGGACGTCACCGGCCTGGTGAACGCCTGCGACGCGGGGCGCGAAGGGGAATTGATCTTCCGCCTGATCCAGCAGCACGCCAAGGCCAAGCAGCCAGTGCAGCGCCTGTGGCTGCAGTCGATGACGCCGCAGGCGATCCGCGATGGCTTTGCCCGCCTGCGCGACGATGCCGACATGCTGCCGCTGGCGGACGCCGCGCGCTGTCGCTCGGAAGCCGACTGGCTGGTGGGCATCAACGGCACGCGCGCCATGACCGCGTTCAACAGCAAGGGCGGCGGCTTCTTCCTGACCACGGTTGGCCGGGTGCAGACCCCCACGCTGTCGATCGTCGTAGAGCGCGAAGAGAAGATCAAGAAATTCGTCCCGCGCGACTACTGGGAAGTGCGCGCCGAGTTCATCGCCGCCGCCGGCCTTTACGAAGGCCGCTGGTTCGACCCCAAGTTCAAGAAGAGCGAGTTCGATCCCGAGGCGCGCGAGTCGCGCCTGTGGAGCGAGGCCGAAGCCAAGAGCATCGTGGCGGCCTGCCGTGACAAGACCGGCACCGTCACCGAAGAGTCCAAGCCGTCCACGCAGCAATCGCCGGCACTGTTCGACCTGACCACGCTGCAGCGCGAGGCCAACTCGCGCTTCGGCTTCTCGGCCAAGAACACCCTCGGCCTGGCCCAGGCGCTGTACGAAAAGCACAAGGTGCTGACTTACCCGCGTACCGACGCGCGCGCGCTGCCCGAGGACTACATGGACACGGTCAAGCAGACCATGGACATGCTGGCCGAGAGCTCGCCCAACTACCTGCCGCATGCCAAGAAGGTGCTCGCCAGCGGGTGGGTCAAGCCCAACAAGAAGATCTTCGACAACAGCAAGATCAGCGATCACTTCGCTATCATCCCGACGCTGCAAGCCCCGAAGAACCTCTCGGAGCCGGAGCAGAAGCTGTATGACCTGGTGGTGCGCCGCTTCCTGGCGGTGTTCTTCCCGGCGGCCGAGTTCCAGGTCACCACTCGTGTCACGGAGGTGGCGGGCCATCATTTCAAGACCGAAGGCAAGGTCCTGGTCAATCCCGGCTGGCTGGTGGTCTACGGGCGTGAAGCCCAGGGCGACGATGCCAACCTGGTGGCGGTGGCCAAGGACGAGCGCGTCAAGGTCGACAAGGTCGACGGCGTGATGCTGACCACCAAGCCGCCCGCACGCTACAACGAAGCCACATTGCTGTCCGCCATGGAAGGCGCCGGCAAGCTGGTGGATGACGACGCGCTGCGCGAGGCCATGGCCGGCAAGGGCCTGGGCACGCCAGCCACGCGCGCGGCCATCATCGAAGGCCTGCTCGCCGAGAAATACCTGGTGCGCGAAGGCCGTGAGCTGATTCCCACCGCCAAGGCCTTCCAGCTGATGACGCTGCTGCGCGGCCTGGGCGTGCAGGAACTGACCCAGGCCGAGCTGACCGGCGAATGGGAGCACAAGCTGTCGCAGATCGAGCGCGGCGGCCTCAAGCGCGACGAGTTCATGCGCGAGATCGCGCAGATGACGCAGCAGATCGTCAAGCGCGCCAAGGAATACGACAGCGACACCATCCCGGGCGACTATGCCACGCTGGCCACGCCGTGCCCGCAGTGCGGCAGCCAGGTCAAGGAGAACTACCGCCGCTTTGCCTGCACCGCGTGCGAGTTCTCGATCAGCAAGATCCCGGGTGGGCGCCAGTTCGAGATCGACGAAGTCGAAGAACTGCTGCTGAAGAAGGAAATCGGTCCGCTGCAGGGTTTCCGCAGCAAGATGGGCCGGCCGTTTGCCGCCATCCTGAAGCTGGGCAAGGACGACGAAGGCCATTACAAGATGGAATTCGACTTCGGCCAGAATGACGACGACAACGACGGCGAGCCGGTCGATTTCACCGGCCAGGAAGCGGTAGGCGCTTGTCCTAAGTGCGGTGGCTCGGTGTACGAGCACGGCATGAAGTACGTGTGCGAGAACAGCGTGGCCGTGCCCAAGAGCTGCGACTTCACCACGGGCAAGATCATCCTGCAGCAGGAGATCTCGCGCGAGCAGATCGGCAAGCTGCTGGGCGCGGGCCGCACGGATCTGCTGACCGGCTTCAAGTCATCGCGCACCGGGCGCAACTTCAAGGCCTTCCTGGCCAAGCAGCCGGACGGCAAGATCGGCTTCGAGTTCGAGGCACGCGAGCCCAAGGCGGGCGCCAAGACGGCGGCCAAGACCGCGTCCGCCAAGGCTGGCGACGAGGATCAGGCCGCGGAAACGGTGAGCAAGGCCAAGGCGCCGGCCAAGAAGGTGGCGGCCAAGAAGGCTCCCGCTGCCAAGAAGGCTCCCGCTGCCAAGAAGGCCCCCGCGGCGAAGAAAGCCGCGGCCAAGACGCCAGCCGCCAAGCGCGCTACCGGCAAGTCGCGCGCCGACGACGAAGCCACGGCCGACGCCGAGGAAGAGTGAGTCGCTCGCGGAGCCGGCGTCCTGCCGGTTCCGCGCTTCCCTTCCCCCCTTTAATAGCCCTCGATCCTGCGTTCCCCTTATTGGTTGTCGTTGCGGATCTTGCCCTCTTCGAGCAGGAAATCGATAAAGGCGCGGACCTTGGTTGGCAGGAACTTGCGGCTGGGATAGACCACGCTGACATCGCGCTTCGGCAGTCGGTATTGCTGGAGGATGTGCGTCAACCGCCCCGCTTCGATATTCGGCCGCGCCAGATAGGCAGACAGCATCGCCACACCCATGTCGGCCAGCGCCGCCTGGTGCGCCAACTCGGCATTGCTGCACAGCAGGCCCGGGCGGATCGGCACCGTTACCTCGCCCTCCGGGCCCGACAGCGTCCACTCATGCTCAGCGGTGGGGATGCGCATCGCGATGCAGCGGTGGTTGGTCAGTTCGTGCGCTTGGCGCAGCGGCGGGTGCTGGCGCAGGTAGCCTGGCGAGGCGCACAGGATGATCTCTGCCGAGATCAGCGGGCGTGCCACCAGGTGCGAGCCCAGCCCCAGGTCGGACAACACCACGCCCACGTCGCGCCCCTCTTCGACGATATCGACGATACGGTCCGATAACAGCACGTCGAACACCACCTCGGGATACAGGGCCTGGAAACGTGCCAGCGTGGCGGGCAGCAGGTGCAGGCCGAACATCACCGGCGCCACCAGCCGCAGTGTGCCCGAGAGCGACTGGCTGCGCGCCGTCACTACCGATTCGGCCTCCTCCACATCTTCCAGGATCTGCTGGCAACGCTGCAGGTAGGTCTCCCCAGCGTCGGTCAGCGACAGGCTGCGGGTGGTGCGGTTCAGCAACCGCGTGCCAAGGTGGCTCTCCAGGTCGGCTACGTAGCGCGTGACTACCGCATTGGACATTTCCAATTGTTGCGCTGCACGAGCAAAGCTGCCCAACTCGACCACTTTGGAAAAGACGCGCATCGATTGCAGCCGGTCCATGACATAGTCTCCAGTCTTGTCCGCGAACTTTTACGGAAAGTGGGTTATTTGTTGTTGAAACTACAACTAATCATTGTCAGGGGCAATGTTTATTCATATCGGGGAAATACCTAATATGGACCCATCGGATGCCGCATTGCAGCGAAGGCTGCTGAGAAGACTAGGTGTCCTGCCTGTGGAAAGGATTCAATCATGAAAAGCCAACGTTTCGCCCTGATCGCCGCTGCCACCACGCTCGCAGCCGCCCTGACCGCCGCCCCCGCCTTTGCCAAGGCCGGCAAGTTCGACCCGTACACCGATGGCGCCCGCGCCACCCAGACCTCCGTCTATAGCAACGGCGGCAAGGCTGGCAAGTTCGACAGCTTCACCGACGGCGCCCGTGCCGGCAAGTTCGACCCGTTCACGGACGGTGCCCGCGTTGGCAAGTTCGACCCGTACACCGACGGCGCCAAGGCCGGCAAGTTCGACGTATTTACCGACGGCGCCGCTGCCCTGTAATTCAGGCGGCCTGTCGGCGGGAACCGCGTCTCATGGCGGTTCCGCCCCTTTCGGCTGATCTCCACAGGCCGACGGGGAGGGTGCGAAAGCGCCTTCTCCGTACTAACTGGAGGACACGCCCGTACCAAGCCGGTACGGGCGTGTTTGCTTTTGGGGCACCGCTTTGTTGTACGCGATTGTCGGTGTCGGGTGATGCATGATACCTCCGACGAGGTTTTCGGGCCGCAGCGACATCAATCACGGCATAAAAAAACGGGCCAGTCATGGCCCGTTCTTGTTGCCGGCATCGCAGGCCGGCTGCCGGCGGGCGGGGATGATCCCCGCCTGCGCCAGGCAGATCAGTCGTCGTGATGGTGGTGGCCACGGCCGTGCTTGCGCTTGTAGCCGCTGCGGTAGTAGCGGTCGTCGCGGTAGCCGCGGCCGCGTTCGTCAGCGTAGGAGTTGCTGCGCGAGACGTTGCCGCCCAGCGCCGCGCCTGCACCGCCGCCAACCGCCGCACCCAGCAGGCCGCCGGTGCGCCCGCCCATGGCGTTGCCCGCTGCCGTGCCTGCGCCACCGCCCAGCGCGCCGCCGATGATGGCGCCAGTGCGCTCGCGGCGGTTGGACGTGACCGCGCCGCCTGCGCCGCCGCCAACCGCGCCGCCGATCACCGCACCGGTCGAGCCGCCGAGCGCGCCGCCAACCGCCGCGCCGGCGACACCGCCGAGTGCGCCGCCAAGGGCATTATTCATATCGCCCGCAAACACCGGCAGCGCGGATGCCGCCAGGGCGATGGCCAGGGTGAAACTGCGAACGGGGTGCCGAGACATGTTCTTCTTCCTTGGGTTGAGCAACTGTGGCGCAAGTGTAGAGATGTAGCTGCGAGCTTGCTGTAACCACGTGTAAGGCCCTGTAACCGCTACAGAAACGTAAAACGGGCCGCCAGAATTGGCGGCCCGCTCTTTGACGGCGTGAAGCGCGGAGTTGCTACGGGGTTAGGAGCGAAGTGCCGCTACGCGCACTCGCATTTCCCCTGAGCGAACCGCGTGCCACGTGCAGATCAGCAACATTTTCCCTGGCCCCCGCCGTAGCGGGCCTCCTGCCGTTCGCGAAAGAACGCCTCATAGGTCATGGGCTCGCGGTCGGGGTGGGTGGCCTCCATGTGCGCCACATAGGTCTGGTAATCCGGCAAACCCACCATCAGGCGCAGGGACTGGCCCAGGTAGCGTCCCATGGTTCCAAGTTGCTCAAGCATGATGGATCTCCTGTTTCCAAATCCAGTTCCAAATCCGATCCCGATATCGGGTCAGCGCTGGCCGGTGGCCAGCGCGCACACTCAATGCTGCGCCGAAGCCGAAGCCGGCATCGGTTCGAACGGCGTTTCGCGGTCGGTCGGCCGGCTTTCCGCGCGGGCCTTCATCGCGGTCTTGAAACCGTAGAACACGATCGACAGCACCACGAACATGAACAGTGCGCATAGCCCGGCATCCAGGTAGTCGTTGAAGACGATGCGGTGCATCTGTTCCATCGACTTGGCCGGGGCCAGCACCTTGCCCTGGGCGATGGCGTCGCTGAACTTGGCCGCATGGGTCAGGAAGCTGACCTTGGGATCGGCGTCGAACAGCTTTTGCCAGCCGGCGGTCAGCGTGCAGATCAGCAGCCAGATGGTGGGCACCAGGGTGACCCAGGCGTACTGCCCGCGCTTCATCTTGACCAGCACGCAGGTACCGAGCACCAGCGCCACCGCGGCCAGCATCTGGTTGGAGATGCCGAACAACGGCCACAGCGTGTTGATGCCGCCAAGCGGGTCAACCACACCCTGGTACAGGAAGTAGCCCCAGAACGACACGGTCAGCGCGGTGGCGATCAGGTTGGCCGGCAGCGAGTCGGTGCGGCGGAACGAGGGCACGAAGCTGCCCAGCAGGTCCTGCAGCATGAAGCGCCCGGCGCGGGTGCCCGCGTCCACCGCGGTCAGGATGAACAGCGCCTCGAACAGGATGGCAAAGTGGTACCAGAAGGCCATCATGGCCTGGCCGCCCACCACCTGGTGCAGGATGTGGGCAATCCCCACCGCCAGCGTCGGTGCGCCACCGGCGCGCGAGATGATGGAGTTCTCGCCAACGTCCTTGGCGGTCTGGATCAGCACATCCGGCGTAATCACGAAGCCCCAGCCCGACACCACCTGGGCCACCGATTCCGGCGAGGTGCCGATCACGGCTGCCGGGCTGTTCATGGCGAAGTACACACCCGGCTCGATCACCGAGGCCGCGACCAGCGCCATGATGGCCACGAACGATTCGGCCAGCATCGCGCCGTAACCGATAAAGCGCATATGCGCCTCGCTCTCAAGCAGCTTGGGCGTGGTGCCCGAGGAGATCAGCGCGTGGAAGCCCGACACCGCGCCGCAGGCGATGGTGATGAAGAGGAACGGGAACAGGTTGCCCGACCACACCGGGCCGCCGCCCTTGGCGAACTGGGTGAACGCCGGCATCTTCAACTCCGGCGCCACGATCAGGATGCCGATCGCCAGCGCGATGATGGTGCCGATCTTCAGGAAAGTGGAGAGATAGTCTCGCGGGGCCAGCAGCAGCCACACCGGCAGCACGGCGGCGATAAAGCCGTAGATGATCAGCATCCACGTCAGCGCCTTGCCGTCGTAGGTAAACAGCGGAGCGAGCACGGCGCTCTCATGCACGTACTGGCCACCGATGATGGCCAGCATCAGCAGCACGAAGCCGATCACCGACACCTCGCCGATGCGGCCCGGGCGGATGTAGCGCGTGTAGATGCCCATGAAAAGGGCGATAGGAATCGTCACCCCCACCGTGAACGTGCCCCAGGGCGAGTCCGCCAGCGCCTTCACCACGATCAGCGCCAGCACCGCCAGGATGATGATCATGATCATGAAGCAGCCGAACAAGGCGATCATGCCTGGCACCGTGCCCATCTCGGACTTGATCAGGTCGCCCAGCGAGCGGCCGTCGCGGCGCGTGGAGATGAACAGCACCATGAAGTCCTGCACCGCCCCGGCAAACACCACGCCCGCCAGGATCCACAGCATGCCGGGCATATAGCCCATCTGCGCGGCCAGCACGGGACCCACCAGCGGGCCGGCGCCGGCAATGGCGGCGAAGTGGTGGCCGAACAGCACGGCCTTGTTGGTCGGCACGTAGTCCAGCCCGTCGTTATGGCGCCAGGCCGGCGTCATGCGCTTGGGGTCGAGCTGCATCACCTTCTCGGCGATGAACTTGCTGTAGTAGCGGTAGGCGATCAGATAGATACAGATCGCGGCGACCACGATCCACAAGGCACTGACAGCTTCGCCGCGAGACAGTGCAACGGTGGCAAAGGCGAAGGCGCCAAGTATGGCGACGGCCAGCCACACCAGGTGTTGCCCGATGCGATTCATGATGAGGGTCTCCTCAGTCCATATTTAAGAATGCCGGCGGCGGCAGGTGCCGGAAGCAAGGGGGGCGCGCGGGCGGCGTCCCCTGGTGGCGGCGGGCGGAGGGCTGGGTGGCGGGATGGTCCCTGCCATG
Source organism: Cupriavidus basilensis (assembly GCF_008801925.2). Lineage (NCBI taxonomy): Bacteria > Pseudomonadati > Pseudomonadota > Betaproteobacteria > Burkholderiales > Burkholderiaceae > Cupriavidus > Cupriavidus basilensis. The sequence continues at coordinate 4,432,068 of NZ_CP062803.1, forward strand.
TCTCCGTCGACGCCCGGTATGTCTCGCAAGATCCGGATCTGGTCGTCGCAGGCGGGCGATGCAAACAGCATAGACGCTAGCCGCACCCACTGCGCAGGACGCGTGCACTACGCCACTTGCGCGGCGCGCGCGCGTCCGGCGTGTAGTATTGACAGCCGTGCCTGGCGGCACAAGCGCGGAACTACGCAGCGATGCTGCGTGTTACTACGTAGATCGACGCTCGCATGCGGCTTGCGCGTCATCCGTGTTTACCCCGGTCTCGATGAAACTCCGTCAGAAAATCCTGTTATTGGCCGTCGCGCCGCTCGCCGTGGCCATGTTCGGCATCGCGCTGGCCGTGCGCTACCAGGCCACCCAGCTGGCAAGCCACGAGCGCGCCCTGGTCGAGGCGGCCTACCTGCAGAGCAAGGAAGCCGAGCTGCGTCACTACGTAGAACTGGCGCAAAGCGCGATCGCGCCGATGGTGCGCTCGGGCCACAACGATGCGGCCACCCGGGACGCCGCCATGCAGGCCCTGGCGCGCCTGGACTACGGCCCCGACGGTTATTTCTTCCTCTATGACCTGCAAGGCCGCAATCTGATGCACCCGCGCCAGCCCGAGCTGGTCGGACAGGATTTGTGGAGCCTGCGGGATCCGCAGGGCGCGCTCACCATCCAGAAGCTGATCGCCGCGGCCCGCTCCGGCGGTGGGTCGGTGCGCTATATGTGGAGAAAGCCTTCCTCGCAGCAACTGGCCCCCAAGCTGGGTTACGTGGTCGCCGTGCCGGAGTGGAACTGGATGCTGGGCACCGGCATCTATCTCGACGACGTGGAGCGCACCCTGCGCCAGCTCGATGCGCGGGCGGAGACCGATATCCGCGAGACCATGGCGTGGATCGGCGTGATTGCCGCGATCAGCATCCTGCTGGTGGCCGCCAGCGGCCTGGCGCTCAATGTGAGCGAGCACCGTGAGGCCGACGCCAAGCTGCGGCAGCTGGCGCAGCGCGTGGTGCAGTCGCAGGAAGAGGAGCGCGCGCGGCTGTCGCGCGAGCTGCACGATGGCATCAGCCAGTTGCTGGTGTCGGTCAAGCTGCTGCTGGAGACGGCCGCCAACCGCCTGCGCATGGCCCCGGACCAAGGCCAGTCGGTGGCGCCCGTGCTCGGCACGGCGCTGGTCCGCCTGGATACGGTCTTTAATGAGGTGCGCCGGGTGGCGCGCAACCTGCGGCCTGCCCTGCTTGATGACCTTGGCCTGTTCGCCGCGCTGGAGCACCTGGCACGCGAGATGCAAGAAGGCAGCGGGCTGCAGATTTCCGTGTCGCACACGGGCAAGCCGCGCGAACTCGCCGATGAGCAGGCCACAGCCCTCTATCGCATCGCCCAGGAAGCGCTGACCAATGTGGAGCGGCATGCGCATGCGCGCCATGTCACGCTGGTGCTGGCGTTCGATGCCAACGCTACCCGGCTGACCGTGCAGGATGACGGCGCCGGCTTCGACGTGGCGCGCATGCAGCTCGATCCGAAGCGCGGCATCGGCCTGCGCAACCTGCGCGAGCGCATCGCCGCGCTGGGCGGCGAGTTCGATATCGTCTCCGGGCCGGGCTCGACCCGGCTGAGCGCGGCGGTGCCGGTGGTGCCGCCGCAGCCGGCCACACGCCACAACCCGGATTCGCCGGATTGGCCGGATTCGCCAGATTCACAAGGAAACCCCCACTCATGACCCCCGCCCCCGCCCGCGTCCTGTTGATCGACGACCATGCGCTGGTGCGCGACGGCATGCGCATGCGCCTCGCCCTGCAGCCCGAGCTTGCCGTGGTGGGCGAAGCCGACGACGGCGAGGCCGCGCTGGCCTGGCTGGCGCGGGCCAGCGCCGAGCACATGCCTGAACTGGTCATCACCGACATCGCCATGCGAGGCATGGGCGGCATCGCGCTGGCCGCCGCGCTGCATGAGGACTATCCCGAGCTGGCCGTGCTGATCGTGTCGATGCACGACAACCTCGAATACGTGCGCCAGGCGATCCGCGCCGGCGCGCGCGGCTATGTGCTCAAGGATGCGCCCGCCGACGAGCTGATGGCCGCGATTGCCGCAGTGCTGGCCGGCCGCGTCTTCTACAGCGCCCGCATTGCCCGCAGCATGGCCGAGCAAACCCCGGCCGCCGGGCCGCTCGATGCGCTTACCCCGCGCGAGCGCGATATCTTCAACTGCATCGGCCGCGGCCAGGCCAACAAGGACATTGCCGCCGCGCTGGGCGTGTCGGTGCGGACCATCGAGACCCACCGGCTCAACCTGCGGCGCAAGCTGGGCATCGAAGGCCGCGCGGAGCTGGTGAAGTTCGCCGTGGAACAAGGGAGCACGGAGGGCGGCCCGACCGGGTCCCAATGAAAAATGTCCAATGTCAAGTCCCCAAGGTGGATCTGCATCGGGCGTAAATTCCCATACGCCACAAGCAGTTAGGCTCGGATCGGGGCACTCTTCGGCGGTTGGCCTTCGTGAGCTAGGTGCCATATGGGAGCATGGCGGTGGCAAACACCGTCATGCTCGGGAGGGGGAATTCCCCCTCCTTTGGGCAGCCCAAGTCAGGTAGCGACCAATCCTTCTGCGGCAGTTTTCGCCGCCTGCGACACACTTTCGCGAAGCCGCACAGAGGCAGCGGCATCTGAGGCCGAACGGGTCACCTTGACGGCGGCCTGCGACGGCCAGTCCGTAGCGCCAGCCGGAATGCCCCCAGGCTTATCGCCGAACTCCTTGGCAAGCCGCTGTCGGATCGACTCAGGAACAAAGCCAGCGCCGGGCAGCGCATACGCCAGGTACTCCACGAAGTATGGGTGCTTGTGCCAACGCCCGCCGTCGACGGCGTGCTCCATCGAGCGTTCGAAGTGGGACAGCAGAACAGCCAGCGCACCTTGCCGCTGAGTTCCCGGATCGGGCGAACGCATCCATTCGTATCCGGTGCGTTTGACCTGCTCGCGCTCTTTGTACGACATGGGTACGAAGCCCAGCGTCGCCTGCGCTTCCGCGAAGAGCTGATGCCGCTCGCTGTGCGCCTTGATGTCAGCTGGCAGCGTCCCATCAAAGGTGAAGGAGCAGAAGCGGCAGTGGTGCGCACCGCCGTCCACGTCAACGTGGCTGGCCACTTGCGCGTCGTAGCGCTTCTCCAGTTCGTGGAAGTGGCGCACTCCATACTCGGCCGCGGCAATGGCATTGAGCCGTTGCATATGCGTCAGGTCGGGGAGTGTTGCTTTGGCCGCCTTGGCGGCCTTCTTGAGGCGGGCCAGATCGACCCATGTGATGGTGTTCATCTTCATTGGTTTCTCAATCGAAGACTCCTAGGGCCCGCTCAGTAGGAATCCGATCAAGATTCCAATGGAAATCGCCATTGGTAGTGAGTGAACTTTGCCATTGCGGACGGCCAGCACCTACCCGTGCATGGCACCATTTTAGCAAGTTCAGGCTGGAGCGCGCACCGGCAGGCTCTTCTGCGCTTTGCGGTGGAAGCCCCGGTCCCTCGCCATGAAAGCCTCCAGCATGTACGGAATCAGCGTAGCCGCATCAACCGCTTTTCCGTAGGTTTGTGCATACACCGCGGCATAGCGGTCGAGTTCAGCCTTCAGGCTGATTGGGCAAGAGAACGTAAGCTTCGTGGCCTCGGTCTTGGGCAACGCCCCAAGACGCAGCTTCTTGGTGGTGTTCATTTCGCGGCTCCCTGGTTGAAGAACAGAGGCTGGCACGGCAGCAGCACGAGGTCGCGGTTGCCGTCCTGCCGGTTCTGCGGCGCGACCAGCTCGGCGCCCTGGCCCAACAGCGTGGCCAGAGCCGCGCCAGCAAAAAACCGATCTCAATGTCAATCGACGCTATCTTTCAGGCCGACGTTGCCGGCCGGATCGATGCCCGCGAGGTTGTCGAGCTTCAGAGAAGACGCGTCCGGCAGGACGATGCGATTCCACACCGGCTCTGCCCATAGCTCACCTGGCTGTTGTACTTGCCCATGAGGCGCGAGCCCTGCGGGATTAGCAGGAGCTTGCCTGGGCCGTGTCGTAGACAGGCTCAGTCACCGTGGCGATCACGTCGCCCGGCAAATCGGATTTGCTGCCAGTCACCAGCGCCGCCGCAATTACCGTCCTGGCCATGACTTGGTATGGCGAGGACGGCATCTGCAGATTCCCAGAATTGCGGGTTTCCGTAGAGCCGCCTTTCAGGAAAGCCTCTTTCTGGTCTTGCCGGTTCCGCACAGCGGTGGCTGGGACGGAATCAAAACTTGTCCATATGGAATGTTAGGTAGCGCATGGACCGCCGCATCAGCAGGCACGAGTGCGCGGCTGCCAATGTACGCATCGCTAGTCATGGCGCTGCGGCCAGCACCAGTTCGGCCAGCCCGCTTGCTACCACAGCCAAATTGCGATCCGACGACAGGCCGTCGGCACGCTGCACTCCGACAACCAAGCCGTCGGCCATTCGAATGAGCGGTGAGCCGGAACTGTTGCCCATGGTGTTGGCATCGTGCTCCAAGGTCACATCAGACACTGACGTGATCTGGCCCATTGATATCACCATGGACGGCTCGGAGACAGGCACCTCCGGGCAGCGGCCAAAAGCCCGATCAACGTCCTCAGGCCGATCCGTATTGTTGTTTACCGACGGAAAACCCAGCAGCGCCACGGACGTGCTGGTGGCGAGTGTCCCTGTCGCAAGCGTCAGCCCCATTGGCGCCACCGCGCCTACAGGCCATGCAGTCACAATGAGATCCAGACTTGGATGACGGCGCCAAGGTGAATCTGCCGGTAAGACCACTCGGCGTACTCCACCGGCACCGAACACTGCCTCCAAACGGTATTGAGGCTTGAGCTTACGCACGTCGGCTGACCCAGTCGGTTGAGTTGCATTAAGCAAGACATGCCCGTTGGTCACGATACGCCCTTGCAGCACGAAAACCGTGCCCATGAGCTGCGGTGGACTATCCACCTGTATCAAGTACAGACCACCAACCGCTTCAGCCAAATGAGGGCGCTGGGTCAGCAGACTACTGGCAGTGGCTCTGCGAGATTGCGACGATGATTGGTGGCAAGTCTTACCGAGTCCATCGTTGCACCCTGGACAGACCGGAAATACCGGATCGCCGCTAACGATGCGATCCATGTAATTGCCGCGTGAGCCAAACACATTGTGAATGCGCAGTGATAGTTGATCGATGTCCGACTTGGGCAGCGGTGTTACCGCGGTCGGCACAGCGGCGCGGACGGTGCGGACCTCCTCGTCGGTGAACAATTGAGCGCCACCTCGCTCCTGGCGTGACGCCATCAGCGCCTGGAGCTGACGCTGCTGTGTCGGCCCCAGCTCCTCTATCCGCGACGCGATTTTCTCCACCTGTGCCCAGGCGCAAACCGTACTGCCCCACAACACCGCGACCACAATGCCTCGACGAAGCCAGTGTTGACGGTGTGTACTCATTCAGCATCCCCTTCAATGGCCTTCTTCGCATCGCCCAGGCCTGACGCTACGTCACCCAAAGTCTTAGCCCAGGCCATGATGCGGCCCCAGCCAGTGCCCGGTGGCACTTTGCCTTCGGCTACGTCAACCAGCGCCTGTTGTGCCTCGCGCAGGCCGCCGGGCAGCATCTGCGGCGACGGGGTGACGCGCAGTGCGTCGTATTCCCCGAGTTGTCGATGGATGCGCAAAGCCATGTCCATGGCGCGCGCCTTTCCTGCGGCGTGCGCGCGGCCGGAGCGGCCGCTGAAAAGGACTGGAAGTGTAGGTACGGCTGGCGCAGCGACGCCCACTTCTGCCACAGCAATTGCGCCGCAAGTTTGTTCGGCTCGGGGATCACGTAGTCCGCCGCTGCGCCATCGGGCCTCTCTGTGTAGACCTTGCAAAAAATGCGATGCTTACCAGTATCACTACGGCAAAGATCATCGTATTCGGGGCTGATCTGGCCAACCTTGTCGATCAAGTCAGCGACCGTCTTCGTGTTGGCGGTGATGTAGACCTGCAATGCTTTGGCTCGGGCCGCCTCGTCTTGCATACTCATCACGGCCACTACCGCTTTGTTCAAACCATCAATCACCGTCTGAATCGTCAGGATGCCTGCGAGCAGGCCTGACTCCTGCACGGTGGGCATATTCATCGCTAGCAGTCCAGCCACTTCGTCTGCGCAATCCGACTGTTCCGTGGACTGCTTGGGCTTCTTGAGCTTTGCCTGCCGCTCTTCGATCGTCGCCATCGACTCCCACAAGCTCGCCACGTCCTGATCAGGCTTCTTGAGCAGGTCGTTCACAGACTTGCCGTACTGCCCTAGCACTTTCATGCCGGAACGCGCGTCGACCAACGCGCCTGCACCCTTGCAGACGAAGTCGCCGAATTCCTTCTCTACCGTGCCGCCAGCAGTCTGGCCACGCACGATCAAGTTGTCGGCATACGCTACGCGCGCCACGCGAGTGCGCTGGTCGGCCAGCAGCTTGACGCTGGCTTTCGCGCCATCCATGGTCTCGGTGAAACCTTCGCCCGCCTTCACATAGGCTGACGTTGTTGCGCTGCACCCGCCCAGTGCAAACGCGACGGACACTCCCAGTACGATCCAGAGACGCTTCATAGTTCCCTCCTGTGGTGCTGCCGCAGAGTCGTAGCGACTCTGTTAAAAATTTTAATGGGAGGTCTGCTCCGACGCATCCCCCAAGGGAGAGTTCTCGCGAAATTTGTTGACCAAGATCTCCGAGGTACGCACCCGGCTTCGGGATCACTCACCTATAGGCCGCGACTTGCTTCATGTTTGCGCTTAAACCCCCGATCCCCAGCGATGAATGCCTCCAGCATGTGCGGAATCAGCGTCACTGCGTCCACAGCCTCGCCATAAGTCTGCGCGTGTAGCGCTGCGTAGCGGTCAAGGTCGGCTTTCAGGCTGACCGGGCAGGCAAAGGTCAGCTTGACGCTTTCAGTCTTGGGCAGCGGCCCGAGCCGCAGCTTCTTGGTGGTGCTCATCGCATTGCTCCCCGCTGGAAGAACACCGGCTGGTACGGTCGCAACGCCAGATCGCGATTGACGATGATCCGCACTGGTAGGCCCGGTCGCTCCGTCAAGGTCGGCTGAATGCTCATGTTGCGCCGGGTCATCTCCTGGCCCACTTGGCTGATGTTGTCCTGCGCACTGTCGCGCCCGGCAATCACGATACGGTTGCCGTTCTGCCGGTTCTCCGGTGCGGCCAGCTCGGCACCCACGCCCAGCAGCGTTGTCAGCGCCGCACCGGCAAAGACGCGATCCCAATGCCAATCGACGCCATCCTCCAGGCCGGCGTAGCCGGCCGGATCAGTGCCCGCGAGGTTGTCGAGCTTCAGCGAAGACGTGTCTGGCAGGATGATGCGGTTCCACACCACCTGCACGCGGCTCTGCCCGTAGCTCACCTGGCTGTTGTACTTGCCCAGGATGCGCGAGCCCTGCGGGATCAGTAGGAACCTGCCCGTGGCCGTGTCGTAGACCGGCTCCGTCACCGTGGCGATCACGTCGCCCGGCAGATCGGACTTGATGCCCGTCACCAGCGCCCCGGCGATCACGGTGCCTGCCATGACCTGGTACGGCGAGGCCGGCATTTGCAGATTCCCGGAATTGCGGGTTTCTGTAGAGCCGCCTTTCAGGAAAGCCTCTTTTTGATCTTGCCGGTTCTGCGCTGCGGTGGGGTCGGTGGGCTGAGCCGCCGTCGAGGCCGGCCCGGCGGCCAGTGGATCGAATCCCGCCAAAGCCGATGCAGGACCGGCGGCGGCGACTTGCGCCGAGCCTGTCGCTAGACCCTTGCCGGGCGTGCCCGAGCGGAAGAACACCGAGGATGCTGCGGCCGCGTCGGCCTCCTTGCGCCTTGCATCCTCTGGATCGTGGCCTGGTGGCGCATAGGTGGGCGTCACCGGCTGCTGCGACTTCACGATGGCCGGGCCCAGATCGCCCGGCAGCGGCGGCCCCAGCTCCGGCACCTTGGCCGGCAGCTTGGAATAGTCCGAAGGCAGGCCATCCAGCCCTTCTGACTTCGAGACACGATCGACGTTGTACAGCTCGGGCTGCTCGCCCGCATTGCGCCGGTGCGGCTGCAGCGACCAGATCGTGGCCCCGAGCACCGCGACCGACAGCCCGCCGGTAAGGATGGCCAGCGTGCGCCGGTTCAGGCGCGTGACCGGACGCGGCTGCGCGCGCAGCGCCACCGCCTCGGGTGCCACCTTGCCCGCCTGCGGCGCAAGGTCAGGAGAATCGTCCTGGCTCATGGTCAGTTCCTCCGCGTGCCACTCGAAGCGCCATCCGTGCGCTCAATCCGCACCACGTCGCCATCAGTGCCCTTGCCACCACCCAGGCGCAGCTCGGCCGCGCCGAACAGGCGGTCCACGATGTAGTACGGCGAGCGGAAGCGGTAGTTCACCAACTGCCCGTCACCCTGCGCGCCGATGACGAACAGCGGCGGCAACTCGCCTTGCGCGATGCCCGGCGGAAACTGGATGTAGACCTTCTCCCCGTCATCGAAGGCCCGCAGCGGCTTCCACGGCGGATTGCTGCCACTGACGGCGTAGCGGAAACGGATCTTCTCCAGCGACAGGCCAGCGTCCAACGGCGCAGCCGCATTCGCGACCTGTGCCTGGCGCTGCAAGGCCAGCATCTTGTCCTTCGGATACTCCCAGGACACCGAAGCCATCCACGTCTTCTCGGTCGAGGTCAGCTCCAGCAGATACGTCCTGCGACTGGTGGTGATGACGAGATTGGTTTTCAACCCCGAGCGGATCGGCTTGACCATCACGTTCACGCGCAACGCATCGCCGCTGGCGCTCGATGTGTCCCCAACGATCCAGCGCACCGTGTCGCCAGCGGCCACCGTCACCAGTTCCTCACCCGGCTGGAGCGCGATCACCGTCACGCGGCCCACGGCCGCATAGACCTGGTACAGCGCGCCATCGGTGAAGGGCCAGACCTGGATTGCGTTGACGTAGCCCTCGCGCGTCGGCGCGATGCGCGCCTCGGCGTTGGCGCGGGACACCCGCACGGTTTCATCGGCGGGCTCCGGCGTGGGCTTGGTATCCGGCACAGGTTTTATTTGCGCCGGCATCGGCAATACCTGCGGCACGGCCACCACCTCCACAGGCGCAGGCGGCTCCGGCAGCGGCTGGGCCTGTACCGGCTCATCGAGCGAGATGGCCGGCGGCGGCTTGCCCTGCGAAGCGCAGCCTGCAAACAGGACGGTGGATGCCAGCAGGATCACCGGCAAGGCGGATTTACGCAAAAGATAATTCATGGTTTTGCTCCTTCGCTTCCTTCCAGTTCGCGGCTCCACGACAGGCCGTTGACGTAGATACCCAGGGGGTTCTTGCGCAGCCGCTGCTCGGTGCGCGGCGTCTGCTGCACGATGGAAACCACTGCGTTCCAGCGTTCGGTGCGATCCAGCGCACCGTTCACAAAGCGCGTCTCCGTCCAGCGCACGTTGAACGACTGGTCGCTGGCGCGGGTCACGCTGCTGATCTGCACCGTCACCGACTCTTGCCGATGCGCGCGAACGGATCGTTCACGCGGGCGTACTCGTTGAGCGCCACGGCACCCTTGTCCGTGGTGTAGTTGTAGGCATCGAGCCAGTTCTGTCGCACGACGATGGAGTCGATGGACAGCGAGCGCACCAGCCCGATGAAGCGGCCCAGGTGATAGGCCATCTGCGCATCGTTGGGTCGATATGGCGTGGCGGCCTCGCCGACCGCGCGCACCTGGCCCGCGTTGTCCACCTCCACCACGTAGGGCGTCACGATGGACTGCGCGGAACGCCAGACCAGGCCGCCCGCCATCAGCACGGCCAAGGTGAGGCAGCCCAGTGCCATGAAACGCCAGTTCTTTGCCTGCACGCGGGCCGAGCCGATACGTTCGTCCCACACCTGGCCTGCGGCTTGGTACGGAGTGGCAGGTTGCGGTGTGTCGGCGTAGCGCACCTGCGGTCGTTTGAATCGCATGGAAGTTCTCCTTATGAATCGGAATCGCGAAGGCTTGGGCCCTGGCTGGAGCTGCCGCCATCGCCGCCGCGCAGCGTGTGGGCGGCGGTGGTCGCGGCATGGGTGAGCTGCTGCCTGCGATGCAGGCGCTTGGCCCAGGCGGGCTGCTCGGTGGATGGGGGCGGTGCGGCGGCTTCGCTGCTGCTCTGCGTCCCAGCAGCTGCCCCGACGTCGATTCGGCGTCATCGGGTCGGAAGGCGGCGGCGACGCGCTCCTTCATCGAGCGCGCTCCGTCGGCCACCTTCTGCCCGGCCGCGTGTGCGCCGGTCTTGGCGACATTGCCCACGCCAGCGGCGGCGAGGCCGCCACCGGCTGAGGCGGAGCCCGCCAGGTACGCCGACCGGGCGCCGCTGGCGGTCGATGCCATCGAGCGGACACCGTCCCCAGCCATCCTGGCGGCGGCAGGTGCCATGCGCGCTCCGGCCGCCACGGCGCTGCCGACGCCAGAGGCCGCGGCGCCGACCACCACGGCGGTTCCGGCCGCGCCGATGGCAGCACCGGCCATCGCACCCGCGCCGAGCTGCGGCCCGCCGGACACCAGCCCCGTCGCGATACCCGGCCCGAAGATGCCCAGGGCCAGCAGTGACAGCGAGGCCAGCATGATGACCAGTGCCTGGTCGATGGAGGGCTCGGAGCCAGGCGGTATCCGGAATTCGGCGAACAGCCCCGAGCCGATGCCCACGATGACGGCAAGCACCAGTACCTTGATGCCTGAGGACACCACGTTGCCCAAGACCTTCTCGGCGAGGAACGCCGTCTTGTTCCAGAGGGCGAACGGTACCAGCACGAAGCCCGCCAGCGTGGTCAGCTTGAACTCGATCAGCGTGACGAAGAGCTGCACCGCCAGCACGAAGAAGCTGACGATGACCACCAGCCACGCGAGGAACAGCACGACGATGGGCGCGATGTGGATGAACACCTCGGGGAAGCCCGCCATCTCCCGGATCTGGTCGAGGATGGGTGCCGCCGCGTCGATACCGGCCTTGGCCAGCCGTCCCGGCTGCAGGAAGTTGCCCATGCTCAAGGTCGAGCCGCTGGCCGTCAGGCCCAGCCCGGCGAAGGAACGGAACAGGATGCCCGCCAGGGTGTTGAAGTTGCCGATGATGTAGGCGAAGGCACCCACGTACAGCACCTTGCGGATCAGCTTGGCGATCACGTCCTCGCCCTGGCCGGTGGCATGCCCCATCGCCCAGAACAGCCCGGCCAACGTCATGTCGATGACGATCAACGTTGCGGTCAGGAACGCCACCTCGCCCTGCACCAGGCCGAATCCCGAGTCGATGTAGCGCGAAAAAACGTCGAGGAAGCGGTCAATGACCGAAACATCGTTCATGGCCCGGCTCCGTCAGCGGCTGTAGAAGTTCACGGGCTGCGGCGTGTACGGCGTACCAGTGCCCACGAAGCGCCGGTTCACCTCGCGGCCACGCTCCACGGCAGCGGCCTGCCGCGCCAGCTCCAGCGAGGCCGCGCGATCCTGCGTGATCTGCAGCCGCTGCGTCTGGATGGACTGCTTGGCCTGCAGGGCCAGCAACTGGTTCATGGCTTGCATCGCCTGCAGGGCGCCGACGGCCGACTGGCTCTTGCCCACGAGGTCGGCCAGCGCGCCTTCGTCGTCGCTCAGGTTCTGCGAGGCCTGGGCCTGCATCTGCATGGTGGTCTGCAGGCCATTGAGCGTATGCTTCCAGCGCTCCCGCGCATCGCGGTACATCTGATTGCCGCTCACCGTGGCGGCGTACTGCTCGGGATACAGGCGTGCGAATTCGCGGTCGATGCTCGTCACGTCGTAGGCCAGGCCCTTGGCCTGGGCGATCAGCCGTTGAGTGGTCGCCAGGTTCGCGCGCAACTGGCCCACCACGCTGGACGGCAGGCTGGCCAGATTGCGCGCCTGGTTGATGAGCATCTGCGCTTCGTTCTGGAGCTGGCGGATCTGGTTGTTGATCTGCTCCAGCGTGCGAACGGCGGTGAGCGTGTTCTGCACCAGATTGGTCGGATCGAACACGATGTCGCCAACGCCGAACAGTGCATGCGCGGGCTGCGCGATGCCGAAGGCGAGCACGCAGGCGGTGGTCAGCGCAGCGAGCTTGTGGGCATGGGGCTTCATGGCAGGTTCTCCTGGAGATGGCTGGGGATGGGGGCGGCACCCGGCGCGGGGCCGGGGAAATCGCGCAGCAGATCGGCCGCCCAATCGAGGCTGCGGTGGCGCAGCCATGCGGCTGCGAACGGGGTGGAGACGGATGAAGCGGCAGCGAGCACCGCGTCGATGTCACGCTGGTCTTGTTGCGTGGAGGCGCCCGCGAAGGCCAAAGTCGCGGCGCCCAGGTCGAGGTCGAACAGACGGTTGCCGAGGCGCGATTGGTAGTAGTAGTCGCGCTTGGGCTGCGCGGTAGTGACGATTTCGATCTGCCGCCTGTTAAGACCGAAGCCCTCGTAGATCGTGCGAATCTGCGGCTCGGTCGCCTGCGGGTTCGGCAGAAAGATGCGGCTCGCGCAGCTCTCGATGATCGCGGGCGCGATGCTCGAATCCTTGATGTCCGCCAGACTCTGCGTGGCGAAGATGACGCTCACGTTCTTCTTGCGCAGCGTCTTGAGCCATTGGCGGATGCGCGCCGCGAACACCGGGTCATCGAGGAACAGCCATGCTTCATCGAGGATCAGCAGCGTCGGTGCGCCGTCAAAGCGTTCATCGAACCGTGCAAAGAGGTAATGCAGCACGGCCATGACGGCGGCCTTGCTGTGCATCAGCTCTTCCATCTCAAAGCACTGCACGGAGCCGGAGCCCAGTCGATCCGAATCCGCGTCCAGCAGCTTGCCGTGGGCGCCGCCGAGCACATAGGGCGCGAGCGCCTGCCGCAGCGCGTTCGATTGCAACAGTACGGAAAGGCCCGTCATCGTGCGCTGCTCCACCGGAGCTCCGGCCAGGCTTCCCAGCGCCGACCAGATGGCCACCTTCTCCTCGGGGCCGACGGCCACGCCCTCATGCCGCAAACGGCCTTCGATCCATTCAGCCGCCCAGGTGCGGTAGCCCTCGCGGTCGATGCGCGCGAGTGGTTGGAAAGCGATCTCGCCATCCAGCCCAAGGTCGTAGTGCTCGCCGCCCAGGCCCAGGATCGTGGCGCGCATCGAGCGCCCCATGTCGAAGGCGAAGATGCGCGAGCCGCGATAGCGCCGAAACTGCATCGCCAAAGTGGCGAGCAGCACGGACTTGCCCATACCGGTTGGCCCAGCCACCAGCGTGTGGCCCACGTCGCCGATGTGCGTAACCAGCCGGAACGGCGTCGCGCCCTCAGTGCGCGTGACGATCAGCGGCGGGCCGTCGAGATGCGCGTTCTTCTCCGGCCCGGCCCATACCGCCGACACCGGCATCAGGTGCGCCAGGTTCAGCGTCGAGACGATGGGCTCGCGGACGTTGGCGTAGGCATGGCCCGGAATGGACGACAGCCACGCATCCACGGCGTTGAGCGTTTCGGGGATGGTGACGAAGCCACGCCCCTGGATGACGCGCTCCACCCTGCGCAGCTTCTCGTCGGCCACGGCGGCATCCGCGTCCATGACTGTGACGGTCGCCGTCACGTAGCCGAAGGCCGCTTGATCGCTGCCCAGCTCTTGCAAGGCAGCATCCGCATCGGTGGCCTTGTTGCTGGCGTCGGTATCGACCAGCGGGCTTTCCTGCTGGAAGATCGTCTCGCGCAGCAGCGCGATGACGTTTTTGCGCTTGGCGAACCACTGGCGGCGTAGGCGGGAAAGCTCTTTTTCCGCATCGGCTTTGTCGAGGCAGAGAAAGCGCGTACTCCAGCGGTACGCAAAGCTGAGACGGTTGAGGTCATCCAGAATCCCCGGCCAAGTCGAAGTTGGAAATCCCCGCACCGTCGCCACGCGCAGGTGCTGGTCGCCCAGCATCGGTGCCAGTCCGCCGATCAGCGCGGAATCGGCCAGCAAGGCATCGAGGTGGAATGGCACCTCTGGCACGCCCACGCGGTAGCGCCGCGTGGAAATAGTCGAGTGCAGGTAGGTCAGCGTCTGGCTGTCATCGAGCCACGCAATCTCCGGCATCACACCATCGAGCAGGTCGAAAATCCGATCCGTCTCCGCGACGAACGCGGTCAGGCGCTCACGCCAGTCCACGCCCTCGGTCGGACGGTTCTCGTACAGCATTCCGACCGCACGGGCGCGGGCCTCCTCGGGCGGTAGATACACCAGCGTGAGGTGATAGCCGCTCTCGAAATGGTTGCCGGAGTCCTCGAAGGCTGCCCGTCGCTCTTCGTCCACCAGCCAGGACAGCGGCTCGGGAAACTCCGAGTGCGGGTAGTTGGCGGCGGGCCGGCGCTCGGCTTCGATGAACAAGGCCCAGCCCGAACCCAGCCTGCGCAGCGCGTTGTTCAACCGTGCTGACGTAGAGATCAGCTCGCCCTGCGTGGCACTGTCGAGGTCTGGCCCCCGAAAGCGCGCCGTGCGCTGGAAGGAGCCATCCTTGTTCAGCACGACGCCCGGAGCGATCAGCCCGGCCCAAGGCAGCCAGTCAGCCAGCAAGGCCGGGCGCTGGCGGTATTCGGCAAGGTTCAGCATGCGATATCTCCCTTTGCCCCTACACGTCCAGCAGCGGCCGGTGCTTGATATGGCGCGCGAAGACCTGCATGAACTGCGGATCGACACGCGCGCCCCAGACCGCCAACGCATGGCCGGCGATCCAGAGCACCAGGCCCGGAATCCACAGTTGCAGGCCCAAGCCCACGGCCGCGGCCAAGGTGCCATTGGCAATCGCCACCGTGCGCGGCGCGCCGCCCAGCAGGATCGGCTCGGTCAGCGAGCGGTGCAGTGGCACCTCGAAGCCGGGTAAAGAACCGTATGAATTGCCCTGCACGCCATCGTGGGCCGCGTTCATACGACGGCCCCGCCCGAGAAGCTGAAGAACGACAGGAAGAAGCTCGAAGCCGCGAACGCGATCGACAGACCGAAGACGATCTGGATCAGCTTGCGAAACCCGCCCGAGGTATCGCCAAAGGCCAGTGCCAGGCCCGTGGCGATGATGATGATGACCGCAATGATTCGGGCCACCGGCCCTGGATTGACTCCAAGATGGATTGCAGCGGCCCTTCCCAGGGCATGCTGGAGCCGGCGGCCTGAGCAGTGCCTGCGAGCAGCAGCATCAGCGCCGCGAGCAACAAGCCCTGCATGGCCGGGCGAGCCAGGCTATCCAGTCGCGCGGGCTGGCGAAGAGGATTTGCGGAAGTACGGAAAGCAGGAACGATCATCTGCGTCATGGCAGTTCTCCAGAGTGGTCAGGGGACAGAGAAGAAAGGTCGGACTGCGGCAGCAGCTCCGGGAATGGAGCCTCCAGCGCATCCGCCAGGTGGTAGCCCACGCCATCGAAACCGACGACGCGGGCGATGCTCTCGATGCGGCGTTTGCGCCCGCGCCCGGCGATGTGGATGACCACGTTGACCGCTTCCGCGATCAGCGCACGGGGCGGGTTCACCGCCACTTCGAGAATCAGTTGCTCCAGGCGCAGCAGCGCACCCAGCGCGGAGCCGGCATGGATCGTGGCGATGCCGCCGGGGTGACCCGTGCCCCAGACCTTGATGAGATCCAGTGCCTCGGCGCCGCGCACCTCGCCGACGACGACGCGATCCGGGCGTAGGCGCATGGACGAGCGCACCAGCTCGGTCATGGACACGACGCCCTGGCGCGTGCGCAGCGGCACGTGGTCGCGCGCCGCGCATTGCAGCTCCACCGTGTCTTCGAGCACCAGCACGCGGTCGCCCGTGGCTGCGATCTCGGCGAGCAGCGCATTAGCTAAAGTCGTCTTGCCCGTGCTGGTGCCGCCGGCGATCAGGATGTTCTGGCGCTCGCGCACCGCACGCACCAGCAGGCCCGCCTGCGCGGCGGTCATCATTCCGTCCTCGATGTAGCGCGACAGCGGGATCACGCCCACGGCGCGCTTGCGCAACGCGAAGGCCGGCCCCGGCGCAGCGGGCGGCAGGATGCCCTCGAAGCGTTCGCCGGTTTCCGGCAGTTCGGCCGTCAACAGCGGCTGGCCGCGATGCACTTCGGCGCCGACATGGGCAGCGACGGGCGAATGATGCGTTCGCCATCGGCCTCGGACAGCTCCACACCCATCGGCGCGCGGCCCGTGGACAGGCGATCCACCCAGAGCGTGCGATCCGGGTTGAGCATGATTTCCACCACGTCTGGGTCTTCGAGCGCGGCAGCGATCAGCGGCCCCATGGCCGTGCGCAGCATCTGGATGCGGCGATCCAGCGAGGTGGCCGTGAAGGAGGAAGGAACGGCGCTCATAAGGCACGCTCCTGGGCATCCGCGACGGCCGCAGCGCCCTCCGGTCGCGTCGGATCGGTGTGCAGTTCCTCCACCACATCCCGCACCAGGCTGCGCCCGCGCAGCAAATGCCGTCCGAGCTGTTCGACGAACTGCTCGAAGCGGGCCTTGCCCTGGGCGCGAGCGGCATCCTGATGGGCCTCGGGCACGGGTGTGCTCACCGTGAGGAAATAGCGGATGAACAGCGCCAATGTTTCGATGGCAATGTTCTGGTCGCGCTCCAGGCGCTCGGCGTGGCGCGACAGGCGGTCCAGCCGCTTGGCAATTGCCGCCTCGCGCTGGTCGGCCGCATCGGGCGACAGCCAGGAGGCCAGGGCCGCCGCGACGATGCTGGACTTGGACACGCCCTTCTTGGCGGCCAGTTCATCGAGCCGCTTGCTGTGCTCCGGCTGGATGAACACATTGAGGCGGTGTTGGGTCATAGGTCGATTCCGTCGTCAGGGTCGAGGGAAGCCAGCCGGGCCGTGCGCTGCAGGGCCGGATCGAGCTGGCGAGGAAGGGGATGCGGCATGTCGTCGTCATCGAGCAGCCCGAGGTCGGCTGCGGGCGCAACCAGGTCGGGGTCGTAGGTGACGGCTTCGGAAAGTTCGGGCTGGCGGCGTGGGCCGCTGTCGTCGGCCGAACCCAGGTTCTCCAGCCCATCGGCGGCGTCGGCCGTCGGTGCGACCGGCATGGCGGGAATCGCCAGCCCGCTCCAGTCGTCGGCGCGTTCCGGTGGCACATCGGCATAGCGCCCCTGCATGGACAGGGTTGCAAGCACCGGCGGCGGAAGCACGCGCCGCTTGAAATTGCTGTCCGCGTAGTAGCGCAGCTTCTTGGCCTTGATGGGCGCCACGCTGGACACCATCACCACGGCCTCGTCGGGCGGAAGCTGCATTACCTCGCCCGGCGTGAGCAGCGGACGTGCCGTCTCCTGGCGCGACACCATCAGATGCCCGAGCCATGGCGCGAGCCGGTGGCCGGCGTAGTTGCGCTGCGCGCGCAGCTCGGTCGCGGTGCCCAGCGTTTCGGAGATGCGCTTGGCGGTGCGCTCGTCGTTGGTGGCGAACGTCACCCGGACATGGCAGTTGTCCAGGATCGAATGGTTCTGGCCGTAGGCTTTGTCAATCTGGTTGAGCGACTGGGCGATGAGGAAGCTGCGGATACCGTAGCCGGCCATGAAGGCCAGGGCCGTCTCGAAGAAGTCGAGCCGTCCGAGCGCGGGGAACTCGTCGAGCATCAATAGCAGCTTGTGGCGGCGCGCGATGCCATCGCTGCCGTCGAGCGATTCCGTCAGCCGTCGCCCGATCTGGTTGAGGATCAGGCGAATGAGCGGTTTCGTCCGCGAAATGTCCGAAGGCGGCACCACCAGGTACAGCGACACCGGATGCTCGGCCGCGATCAGGTCGGCAATGCGCCAGTCGCAGCGCGAGGTGACTTCGGCCACCGTGGGGTCGCGGTACAGGCCGAGGAATGACATGGCGGTGCTCAACACGCCGGAACGCTCGTTGTCCGATTTGTTCAGGACTTCGCGCGCTGCCGATGCCACCACCAGATGCGGCCCACCACCGATGTGCGGCGTGGTCATCATCCGATGCAGGGTCAGCTCGAAGGGACAGGCCGGGTCGCTGAGGAAGTTGGCGACTCCGCGCAGCGTCTTGTCTTCGCCTGCGTAGAGCACGTGCAGGATGGCCCCAACCAGCAGCGCATGCGAGGTCTTCTCCCAATGGTTGCGCCGCTCCAGTGCTCCTTCGGGATCGACCAGAATGTCTGCGATGTTCTGCACGTCGCGCACTTCGTGCGCGCCGCGCCTCACCTCCAGCAGTGGGTTGTAGGCCGACGACTTCGCATCGGTCGGGTTGAACAGCAGGCAATGCGAGAAGCGCGAGCGCCAGCCGGCGGTGATGCTCCAGTTCTCGCCCTTGATGTCGTGAATGACGGCCGATGCAGGCCAGCTCAACAAGGTGGGAACCACCAGGCCCACGCCTTTGCCCGAGCGGGTAGGCGCGAAGGTCAGAACATGCTCTGGGCCTTCATGTCGCAGGTACTGCTGGCGATGCTGGCCGAGGAACACGCCCGCAGGCTGGTCAAGCCCCGCCTTGCAAATGTCCTCCGCGTTGGCCCAGCGAGCCGTCCCGTAGGTCGTGACCAGCTTGGACTGGCGCGAGCGCCAGATCGACATGCCGATGGCAACCACCACCGCGATCAGGCCGCTGCCTGCGGCAATGGCACCGCCCACGTCAAAGACATGCGGCGCGTAGGCGTCGAAGAAGAACCACCACTCGAACAGGCGCCAGGGGTGATAGACCGGCGTGCCGAAGAAATCGAACCACGGCGAGCCCAGGCGTAGCTGGTAGCCCAGGGCGGCGGCCGTCCATTGCGTAGCGCTCCATACGCCAGCGATCACGATGCCGAAGACAACGGCAATCTGACCGAACAGCACGTTCGTTCCTTGCATTGGTCAACCTCCCACTACGGCACAGGAACGTGCCGTAGTGCCGAGGATCAAGGCGAGCGTGCAGGTCGGTCAAAGACCGTTGTGGCGGGGATTCAGGCCAAAAGAGCCAGACTTATTGCTGTGGCGAAGACAATAAAAATGCCGCATGCGCGAGCGCGCTGCGGCGTGATGAGGTAACAGTGAGACCTTCGTCGCGGCGCCGCGACGGAGGGGTGCCCTATTGAGGCTTCTGCTCCGGCCGATCACCGAAGAAGCGGCGATTCGCGGCTTCGGCGGCACGTCGGCAGAGTTCTTCGCCGGCCTTCGCGCGCTCTTCCTTGCACAGGCGCTGGACTTCCTTGAGACGCTCAGGATGGGCCACGAGGAAGTCCACGGTTTCCGTCGGTTGGGATGGCCCACAGGAGGCTGTCAGTGCAGCGGCCATCAGCAGCGACAGGAATCGGGGCATGGCTTGGGTCCTTTCAGCAGGTGGATCAGGAGTCCTCGGCGGCGCTGGAGCCATCCGCCGAATCAATGGAGTCCACTCGTGCGATGAACCGAGCCAGCATTTCGGAGGGCTCCACGTCACGGTGCAGCAGATACGTGGCCAGCATCTGCGACTTGCCCGCCAAGCGCCGGGCCACAACACCTGGCCCACGGCCGGATGCAATGTGCGCGGCGCCCGCCAAACCAAGTGCCAATCCGGCGGAGACTAAGGTCATCATCACCTCATAGGACGCCACGCGCTGGGCGATCAGTGGCTGTTGCTCGTAGCGCTGCAAAACGCGATCAACTTGGCGTGCATGGCCTTCGCATATCGCCGGATCGCATAGCGCCAGCGGATAGCGCAGCACTTCTTCCAACGGAACGTGCTTGTGGGCCAGCACAGGATGGCGAGCTGGGACCGCCACCATCAGCTCGTCTTCCCACGCAGGCCTGACCACAATGCCGTCGCCCACCTCTTCGGCCATCGAAAAGCCGACGTCATACAGGTCATCGTGCAGACCCTTGATCTGTTGGTCCAACGGCACCTCAAATAACCGAATGTCAATCTCTGGATCTTCCTCTCGGCACCGTGCCAGCAGCGTCGGCATTCGCGAGGGCGTGATGCCATCGGACAAAGCGATGCGCAACTGTCCCTGAAACCCACTGGCGGCGGACTTGACGCCGTCACACGCCTGTTTCAGAGCTTCGAAGATTCGCGGCACCCGCTCCAGGAATGCCATTCCGGCAAAGGTCAGGCGGGTGCTTCGCGTGGTTCGCGTGAACAGTTGCGCCCCGAGCTCTTCCTCTATCTCCTTGATGGTGCGCGACAAAGGGGACTGATCGATGTGCAGCTTTTCCGCTGCGCGGCCAAAGTGAAGTTCTTCGGCCACCGCTATAAAGCAACGCAAATGCCGAAGCTCCATGGTGTATCTCATCCAAGTTAAAAGGCCTTGACGAGTTCCGGCACAGCCGCGAACAGGTCCGCCTCCAGCCCGTAGTCGGCCACGCTGAAGATCGGCGCCTCCGGGTCCTTGTTGATCGCCACGATCACCTTGGAGTCCTTCATGCCCGCCAGGTGCTGGATCGCCCCCGAGATGCCCGCCGCCACGTACAGCTGCGGCGCCACGATCTTGCCGGTCTGGCCCACCTGCAGGTCATTGGGCGCGTAGCCCGCATCCACCGCCGCGCGGCTCGCGCCGATGGCCGCGCCCAGCTTGTCGGCCAGCGGGGTGATGACTTCGTCGAATTTTTCCTTGCTGCCCAGCGCACGGCCGCCGGAGACGATGATCTTGGCCGCCGTCAGTTCGGGCCGGTCGCTCTTGGCGATTTCGCTGCCCACGTAGCTGCTCTTGCCGGTGTCTGCCGCTGCGGTTGCCGTTTCCACTGCTGCGTTGCCTCCGGTCGCCGCTGTGGCGTCGAAGCCGGTGGTGCGCACGGTGATGACTTTGGTGGCGTCGCTGCTTTGCACGGTGGCGATGGCATTGCCGGCGTAGATGGGGCGTTCGAAGGTGTCGGCGCTCACCACCTTGGTGATGTCGCTGATCTGGGCGACGTCGAGCTTGGCGGCCACGCGGGGGGCCACGTTCTTGCCGCCGGCCGTGGCCGGGAACAGGATGTGGCTGTAGTTGCCGGCGATGGCCAGCACCTGGGCGGCCACGTTCTCGGCCAGGCCGTGGGCCAAGCCTGCGGCGTCGGCGTGGATGACCTTGGCGACACCGGCGATCTGGGCGGCGGCTTGTGCGGCAGCGCCGACATTGTGGCCGGCCACCAGCACGTGCACGTCGCCACCGCAAGCGGCTGCAGCCGTCACGGTGTTCAGGGTTGCGCCCTTGATGGATGCGTTGTCGTGTTCAGCAATAACGAGTACCGACATTTAGATCACCTTCGCTTCGTTCTTGAGTTTTTCGACCAGGGCGGCCACGTCAGCCACCTTCACGCCGGCGCCGCGCTTGGCGGGTTCGGTCACCTTCAGGGTCTTCAGGCGCGGGGCGACTTGAACGCCGAGGTCTTCGGGCTTGATGGTGTCCAGCGGCTTTTTCTTGGCCTTCATGATGTTGGGCAAGGTGACGTAGCGCGGTTCGTTCAGACGCAGGTCGGCGGTGATGACCGCGGGCAGCGTGAGGCTAAGGGTTTCCAGGCCGCCGTCCACTTCGCGGGTCACGGCTGCCTTGTCGCCGGCGAGCTCGACCTTGGAGGCGAAGGTGGCTTGCGGCAGACCGGCCAGCGCCGCCAGCATCTGGCCGGTCTGGTTGCAGTCGTCGTCGATGGCCTGCTTGCCCAGGATCACGAGGCCGGGCTGTTCCTTGTCGATCAGGGCCTTGAGCAGCTTAGCCACGGCCAGCGGCTGCAGTTCTTCATTGGTCTCGACTAGGATGCCGCGGTCGGCACCGATGGCCATGGCGGTGCGCAGCGTCTCCTGGCATTGAGACACGCCGCACGAGACGGCGACGATCTCCGTTGCCGCGCCTTTCTCCCTGAGCCGCACAGCCTCTTCGACGGCAATCTCGTCGAAGGGGTTCATGCTCATCTTGACATTGGCGATGTCCACGCCGCTGCCATCGCTCTTGACGCGGACCTTGACGTTGTAGTCAACCACCCGCTTGACGGGAACCAGGATTTTCATGGGAGGGTTTCCTTTCAGGATCATTCAGAGTTGATCGTCCGCCAGGGCCAGCGTGCTGGCGGCGCCGCCCGTGACGATGTCGCGCAGCATCGGCGCCTGCACCAGGACATGCGCCGCGTAATGGCTGGCTGTGGCGCGCTTGGTACCGAGAAAGCCCGCATCGCCCGCGCCCGCCGCGAGTTGCGCGGTAGCGGCTTCGGCCATGCGCGCCGACAGCCAGCCGCCGATCACGGTGCCCGCCAGCCGCAGGAAGGGCACGGCGCCCGCCGCGCACTGCGCGGGTTGACCGTCGTGGGCCAGCAGCCAGTCGACCGCTTCGTCCAGCGCCTGGGCAGCGGCTGCCAACGCGCGGCCGATCTGCGCCAGCACTGCATCGGGCGATTCGACCAACCGGCGCGCATCGCCGTCGATGCGGCCCAGCAGCGCCTTCAGCGTGCGCCCGCCCTCGCGTGCCAGCTTGCGGCCGATCAGGTCGTTGGCCTGGATGCCCGTGGTGCCTTCGTAGATGGTCGTGATGCGCGCGTCGCGCATGTGCTGGGAGGCGCCGGTTTCCTCGACGTAGCCCATGCCGCCATGCACCTGCACGCCGTCGGACGTGATGCCCTGCGCGCTGTCGGTACACCAGCCTTTGACCACCGGTATCAGCAGGCCGACCAGGGCCTGCGCCTGCGCGCGCTCCTGCGCATCGGCGTGGCCCGCGGCGCGGTCCATCTGACCGGCGCAGAAGTAGGCCAGCGCGCGCATGGCCTCGGTGCGGGCCTTCATGTCCATCAGCATGCGCCGCACGTCCGGGTGGCCTGCGATGGCGGTGCTGCCGCTGATCAGCGGCTTGCCCTGCACCCGCTCCAGCGCATAGGCGCGTGCGCGCTGGTAGGCGCGCTCGGAAATGCCCACGCCTTCCAGGCCAACGTTCAGCCGCGCGTGGTTCATCATGGTGAACATGCAGGCCAGCCCCTGGTGCGGCTCGCCGACCAGGTAGCCGATAGCGCCGCCGCTGTCGCCAAAACTCATCGACGCCGTGGGGCTGCCGTGGATGCCCATCTTGTGCTCAATCGACGTGCAGGCCAAGTCGTTGCGTTCGCCCAGGGTGCCATCGTCGTTGACCAGGTACTTCGGGCACAGGAACAGCGAGATGCCTTTCACCCCCGGTGGCGCATCGGGTAGGCGCGCCAGCACCAGGTGCACGATGTTCTCGGCCATGTCGTGCTCGCCCCAGGTGATGAAGATCTTGTTGCCGCTGACGCGGTAGTGGTCGCCCTCGTGTACGGCACGGCTGCGCAGCGCGGCCAGGTCAGAGCCGGCCTGGGGCTCGGTGAGGTTCATGGTGCCCGTCCAGCGGCCCTCGACCATGGGTGCCAGGAAGCGGCGCTGGAGTGCGTCGCTGCCATGGTGCGCAATGGCCTCCACCGCGCCCAGCGTGAGCATCTGGCACAGGCTGAACGCGAGGTTGGACGACTTCCACATCTCCAGCACGGCGGTGGAGACCAGCGTGGGCAGGCCCTGGCCGCCCCATTCGGTGGCAGCGGGCATGCCGTTCCAGCCGTTCTCGCAGAAGCTGGCCCAGGCTTCGCGAAAGCCGTCGGCGGGCGTGACCCGACCATCGTGCCAGCGCGCGCCCTGCACGTCGCCGGGGCGGTTGAGCGGATCCAGCACGCCAGCGGCGTAATTAGCCGCCTCCTGCAGGATGGCCTCGACCAGGTCGGGCGTGGTTTCTTCATGGTCGGGCTGGGCGCAGATCGCGTCCAGGCCGCCGACCTCTTTCATGGCGAACAGCATTTCGCGCAGGGGGGCTATGTAGACAGACACAGCGAATTTCCTTGATGGCTACGATCAGGCGTTTTGCGGCGTCTGTTGCGACGGGCGCAACTCGCGTGCAGCCTCTTGCGGGCCCACCGACGCCGGGCCGCCATGCCTGATGAACGCCAGAGCGATCGAGCCGATGATTCCGAAAGCCCCGATCACCAGGAAGTTCTGCTCCAGCGGCAGCTCAAGCGCAACGATCTGGCCGATTAGCAGCGGCGCCGCGATCGCGCCCAGGCGCCCCACGCCGGAGGCCATGCCGATGCCGGTCGAGCGGATGGACATCGGGTAAAACTGCCCGCAGTAGGCATAGGCCACCAATTGCGCGCCGGTGGTGCAGGCGCCGACCGCGCCGATGATCAGATAACGCAGCTCGGTCGAGGTCTGGAACGTCATCAGGTACAGCAGCACGCCGCCCAGCGCATACATCCCCACCAGCACCCACTTGATGTTGAACTTGTCGGCGAGCCACCCGCCTCCCACGGCACCGATGATGGCGCCAACGTTCAGCGCGATCACGAAGCTGAGGGCAGACCCCAGGCTGTAGCCAGCCATAGCCATCAGCTTGGTCAGCCAGCTGCTGAGCGCATAGACCATGAACAGGCCCGAGAAGAAGGCGATCCAGAACAGCACCGTGCTCGGGCCTCGCCCGTCCTGGAACAGCCGGGAGACCGGCGCACCCGCCACGCGGTCGGCGGTGGGCACGACGAACTGGGCGTCCGCCGGGTGCTTGACTCCCGGCTGGAGATTACGGGCCACTTCGGCCAGTTCGCCGTTGCGGCTGCGCGAGATCAGGTAGGTCATTGATTCCGGCACCAGCTTCAGGATGAACGGAATCAGCAGGACCGGCACACCCGCTGCGATGAAAACGACCTGCCAGCCGTACTCGCCGATCAGCTGCTTGCCGAGCACCGCGGCCAGGATGCCGCCCAGTGCGTAGCCCGAAGTCATCAGCGCCGTCATCAGGCTGCGGATCTTCTTGGGCGAGTACTCGACCATCTGTGCCACGATGACCGGCAGCACACCGCCAATCCCCAGGCCCGCGATGAAGCGCACCACGCTGAAGCTGATGGGATCCTTGGTGAATCCGGCGGCCGCGGTGAACACGCTGAACAGCATGACGCCAATGGAGAGGGCCCAGCGCCGACCAATCCGGTCGGACAGCGTGCCCAGAACCATGGCGCCGAACATCATGCCGAACAGGGCCGAACTGGCCATGAAACCGGCAGTCGATGCGTTCACGCCCATCTGCTGCATGATGGACGGCAGGGCGATGCCCACCACGGCGATGTCATAGCCGTCGATGATGAGAATCAAC
The DNA here is from genome assembly GCF_008801925.2 of Cupriavidus basilensis. Taxonomy (NCBI): domain Bacteria; kingdom Pseudomonadati; phylum Pseudomonadota; class Betaproteobacteria; order Burkholderiales; family Burkholderiaceae; genus Cupriavidus; species Cupriavidus basilensis. The sequence continues at coordinate 4,457,012 of NZ_CP062803.1, forward strand.
AGGCACCACAGAAGCACCTTGGCATGAAAGCGGTTAAAGCGAGCGTCGTCGGCGAGCTTCTGCATGTCGATTTGGCACACGTGTTTGTCTCCTTTGAGTTAGGCTCTGGATCGTGGGGCGGCGGTCATCGCCGCTCCGCTACATGTCGTCCAGCGCACACAAGGAATCCTAGGTGCCGGTGCTGCGAGCCGCGATGACGAAGCGCCCCGATCGAATGACAAACGGCCCCTTTCTGAGAGCACTGTTCAAGTGCGCCAAGAGGTCAGGCGTCAAGCTGAATATGGTCGCCGCGTGCGGCTGATATTCCAGCACGAAGGGCGCTTCTGCCTGCTGGGAACACCCCGGCAGTGTTGGGTGCCCAGGGGCTCGCGCCCCATCGTCGGCGCACGCCTCAACGCCAGACCCTGTACGGCCTTCGCCGCCGTCAGCACGCACGATGGCGTGATTGACTCTCTGGTGCTGCCCTGGGCCAACGCTGAGACGATGCAGGTGTTCCTGGCCGAGATGGCGCGACGCCATGCCGTCGATTTCATCATGATGGTCATGGATCAGGCGGGTTGGCACATCGCGGGTCACTTGGATGTGCCACAGAATATGCGCCTAGAGTTTCTGCCAGCCTTGAGCTGAACCCGGTCGAGCATCTGTGGAAGGTGCCGTGCCAGGATTGGTTTGCCAACACGGTGTTCAAAGAACTGGAGGCCGTACACGACGCGCTGGTGCAAGGACTCATTGCTCTCGAAACACATCAGCAAAGAACCCAGTCAATGACAGGCTTGATTGGGTTACTTCTATATCCTTGAGGGCAAATTAGTGCATCAGGCGAGCCGATAGCGCATTGCGCCGTCTTCGTCTTCTGCAGACACGATTTCCGCACGCTGGTCGAGATAGTTTAGGTGGGCGAGCGTCTCTCCGGTCGAGAGGTTGAGGTGCATTTGCTCCGCAACAATGGACGAACGGTACAGGGCGCGAACCAGGTCGATGACCCTCAGAGGCTGCGCAAGTTGTTGCCTGACGCGGTCGGTGCCTCTGACGGTGCTCGCACGCAGTTGCTCCAACCGTAGGTGCAGGCCATGGAAAGGTTCGTTGTGGGCAGGCAGAATCAGGGCGCTCCCAGGTACGCGTTGCATCAACCGGTCGATGGAATCGAGCCAGCCCTGCAGAGGATTCGCATGCGGCTCGGTGGCGTACACGGAGGTATTGGAACTGATCCTGGGAAGAACCTGATCCCCCGATATCAGCAAATCCAGTTCGCGCGAGTAGAAGCACGCGTGCTCGGGGGAATGTCCTGTGCCGACGATGACTTCCCATTCCTGGTCCCCGATCCGCAACATCTGGCCATCCGTGAGCCGCACAAAGCTGTCAGGCAATGGATGGATCATTTTACCGAAGTCACCGAACCGGGTGCGGTACTCATCCACCTCGGTGTCGCTCCATCCGGCCCTCCGATAGAAGCGAACGCCATCGACTGGCGCTTCCCGCCCCGTATCGGCAAGCATCACCCGACAGCTCAAATACTCGTCTCGTGTCATCCAAAGCGCGCATTCGAAGCGACGTGTCAACCATCCCGCCATGCCCACATGATCCGGGTGCATGTGCGTCGCTATCACACGGGAGATGGGTCGGCCGGCTAGCGGCCCCTGCGGAGCGAGCAAGGCGAGCCACGCGTTCCTGACGTCCACGCTGCGAATGCCCGTGTCCACGACCGCCCAACCAGGACCGTCGCTCAATGCCCAGAGGTTGATGTGATCCAGGGAAAACGGCAGCGGCATGCGCAGCCACAGCACACCAGGCTTGATTTCCGTGGCTTGGCCAGGGAGTGGGAGATCCGAGAACGGATACGAGAGTGCCGGGGCTGCGTGGGTCATGATGCTTGATTTACATTCTGGCAGTGCTGCTCCTAATGGCGCAGAGCCATCACTCCTATGCAGTGCGAGCTCAGTTTTAGCTTAGGAAGCTTAGAAGTCAGCCTCAACGGTGGCAATGACGAATGACCTCGATAGGCTGACGGAAAGCGTCTGCTTCCTGGCGCAGCCTGTCGCTGCGCTGCCGTCGGTGCAACTGCCAGGGCTGCAAACAGTCTCTTGAGCGCACGAAAGCCTCGCTCGATGTGGGCCAAGACCCGGCAGCTATGAAGGCGCCGATCTTCTCGGTGGTCGGCTACAGCCTCGTGGCCGTGCCGGAATTGGTCGAATGCCTCTATGTAGGGTGCTGCGGGCTACGCGAGCGGGCGCGGTAGGCTCCCGGCGCGCTGCCGGTCCAGACCTTGAAGGCGCGCTGGAAGGCGGTGCTGTCGGTGAAGCCCAGGTCGGCGGCGATGGCGATGAGCGAGGCTTCGCTGCTGGTTAGGCGCACGATCGCCATGTCGCGCCGCAGTTGGTCCTTCAGTGCCTGGAAGGAAGTGCCCTCGGTGGCCAGGTGCCGCTGCAACGCACTCACCGACATATGCAGGCGCTGCGCGGTGACGGGCAGGTCGGGCCATTCGGGGTTGGCCAGCTGCAGCACCATGCGGACCCGCGCGCTGGCGCTGCGCTCGTTCAGGTGCGGCCCCACCACGTTGCCCGGCGTGGCGCGCAGAAAGGACTGCAGCGCGTCCCGATCGCGCCGCACCGGCAGTTTGAAGGCGTCGGCGTCGAACCAGGCGGCCGTGCGCGGCTGCCCGAAGCACAGCGAACCGGAAAAGATGCGCCCGTAGCTCATCGCATGGAGCGGCAGCGCAAAATTGAAGTCGAATCGCTGCGGCACCAGCCGGCCGCCGTGCAGCCACAGCAACAAGCGCCAGAACACGCGCAGCAGATGTGCATGAAGGAATTCGGCATGTGCGCCCGGGCCGCCGCGCATCTCCAGCGCGAAGCCCCCCAGCGCGCCCTCGGTCACGGGCACCAGCGTCACGTCGTCCTGCAGCAGGGCGAAGGATTCGCTCAGGCGACGCAGGGCGCATGACAACGAATGGGCAGTGAACGCGCTGCGCACCATTAGCGCGAAGCTGCCCGGGCGCATGGGTCGCTCATGTAGGTAGCCCAGGCACTCGTCGTTCAGGCTGTCCTTGACAGCGATAAATAGCGCGTTGAACTGCTCCACGGTTACGCGCGAATCCTCGAGCTCCAGCAGCGATTCGCTGATGCCGGCGCGCCCCAGCACGCCCTTCAGCCATTCTTGCGTGGCCAGCCCCTTGCCGCGCGCGCCGTCCAGCAGGCCATGCACGGCAAAGATAGGAGCGGTGAAGACGGGTTGCAGCATTGCGTGTGATCGAAGGAGCCAACGCCGGTCGCGCGGGCCAAAAGAAGTTATTTGTCAGTTGATTGAGGCAATCCGCTATCGCCCTTGCAGGGGCCAATTATTACGATTGTCGCATCCCCAAAAACACTTCGGCAGTGGCGCTGTGCGGAACGCCCGGTGCGGGGTCAGAAGCCAACATACAAGGAGACATGCCCATGCTGCCACAGCTGTATCGCCACGCCTGGATGGACCACGAGATCGACGCTTTTCGCGAGCAGGTGCGTCGCTACGTTGCCGCCGAATTCACTCCCCGGCTCGACGAATGGCGCCGCCAGGGCTACATCCCGCGCGAGGTCTGGCGTCCGTTCGGCGGGATGAGCTTTCTGCTGCCCGAGATGCCCGAGACCTATGGTGGTGCCGGCGCCAGCCTCGCCTACCAGCTGGTGGTGCAGGACGAACTGGCCAAGGCCGAGATGCCGGTCAATATCGCGGTGCACACCATCGCTTCGCATTACATCCTGGACTTTGGCACCGAAGCGCAAAAGCAGCGCTGGCTGCCCAAGGTGACGAACGGCGAGATGCTGGCCGCAATCGCGATGACCGAGCCGGGCTGCGGCTCGGATCTGAAGGCCATCTCCACCCGGGCCCGGCGCGACGGCGACTACTACGTGATCGACGGCGCCAAGACCTTCATCACCAACGGCTTCACCGGAAACCTGCTGATCGTCGCGGCGCGCACCAGTGGCGCGGGCAGCAAAGGGGTGTCGCTGTTCGTACTGGAGACCGAGAACCTGCCAGGCTTTCGTGTGGGCCGCCTGCTTGAAAAGATTGGCATGCAGGCCTCGGACACGGCGGAGCTCTTCTTCGACAGCGTGCGCGTTCCAGCCGACCAACTGCTGGGGAGCGTTGAAGGCCAAGGCTTTGGGCAACTGATGGGCGCGCTGCCCTACGAGCGCATGGTCATTGCAGTGCCGGCGGCGGCCGTCATCGACCGGGCGTTGGAGCTCACCATCGAATACACGAAGCAGCGCAAGATATTCGGTGCGCCTCTGTTCGACATGCAGACAACGCGCCAAAAGCTGGCCGAGATGGCGACCATCGCGCATGTGGTGCGCAGCTTCGTCAACGACTGTACACAGAGACTGCTGGACGGCACACTCGACAACGAGGCCGCCTACATGGCCAAGTGGTGGTGCACCGAACAGCAGTGCCGCGTGGTGGACGAGTGTCTCCAATTGTTCGGCGGCTACGGCTACATGGCCGAGTATCCGATCGCGCGGATGTATGCCGCTTCGCGAGTGCAGAAGATCTACGGCGGCGCCAACGAGGTCCTGAAAGACCTGGTTTCGAGGAAGCTGTGAACATGCCGCACACGCTGCAGTTGCCTCTGCACGGCGTCCGTGTGGTGGAGTTTGAGGGCATCGGTCCAGGCCCTCTGGCCGCCAGGATGCTGGTCGACATGGGCGCCGAGGTGATCGCGCTGGCACGGGCCGAGCAGGCTGCTGGGGCGCAGCGGCTGGGCGGGGCGGTGGAGAACCCGCTGCACCGCGGCAAGAAGGTCGAGGTCATCGACCTGAAGTCGCCCGGTGGCAAGGCGCGCGCACTGGAACTGATTGCCCAGGCCGACGCTCTGATCGAAGGCTTTCGCCCAAGGGTGATGGAGCGGCTGGGCTTCGGCCCCGCAGATTGCGCGGCGCTCAATCCCCGGCTGGTCTATGGCCGGATGACGGGCTGGGGCCAGGACGGGCCACTTGCCCACGCCGCGGGCCACGACCTGAACTACGTCGCGCTGACGGGCCTGCTGTCGCTGTCGGCGCACAGGGGGCAGGCGCCCATCGTGCCGCCCTCGGTACTCGGGGACGGTGCCGGGGCGCTAGGCATGGCTTTTGGCATCGCCTGCGCGCTGGTCGATGCACGGGCCACCGGCCGTGGCCGGGTTGTGGACGCAGCCATCGTGGACATCGTGGCCATGCTGGGCACGCTGGTGCACTGGATTCGCGCCAACGGGCAGATCGACGGCGCACAGCCGAGCCCGTTCCACGATTCGCCGTTCTATGACGTGTACGTCTGCGCCGACGGCGGCTTCATCAGCCTCGGCGCGATCGAGCCGCCGTTCTACGCATTGCTGTTGTCCAAGTTGGGCCTGGCGGACGTGAACCCTGCAGACCAGTACGACACGGCGGCGTGGCCAGCGTTGAAGGAGCGCATCGCGGCCCTCATCCGCACCCAGCCCCAGGCGCACTGGTGCGCGCTGCTTGAAGGCAGCGACGCCTGCTTTGCACCCGTGCTCAGCCTGGCCGAGGCAGTGCGGCATCCGCACAACGCGGCACGGGGCATCTACCAGACCACCTCTTTCGGCGCCATCGAAGCGGCCTCGGCCCCACGGTTCCAGGCACTCAACGCAACCACCACCCAGGAGACAAAGAAATGACTGCTACCACCCACATCGTCCGCGGCTGCCCGTCCACCACGGGCAACGACCGCCAGCTCAACACCACGACGCTGATCCGGCACGCCGCGCGCACCCATGGGGACCAGGAGATCGTCTACCGCACACCCGATGGCGGCTGGGATCGCTACACCTACGCGGACTGCTACGCGCGCATCTGCCGCAGCGCCAATGCACTGCGCGCGCTCGGTGTCGAGCCCGGCGACCGGGTCGGCATCCTGGACTGGAACAGCCGACGTCACTTCGAGCTGTACTGGTCTATTCCCGGCCTGGGTGCTGTCATGTTGCAGATGAATCTGCGCCTGGGCCCAGAGGACCTGGGCTACGTGGTCGACCACAGCAAGGTGTCCTACGTTTGCGTAGACGAGTCATTGCTACCCCTTGCCGAATCCGTCGCAGCGAATTCGCCCCAGATCAAGGGCTGGATTGTCATGACCGACAAGCCGCTGGACCAGATCAAGACCACGCTGAAACCGCTGCTGCACTACGAAGACCTGCTGGCCGCCGCCGACACGAAGATCGACTGGCCCGAGATCGACGAAACCTCGGCCTACAGCGCCTGCTATACCACCGGCACCACAGGCAAGCCCAAGGGCGTGTACTACTCGCACCGCGGCATCTATCTGCACTCCACGGCCATGGCCACCAATCTGGGCATGACGCTGGACGACTGCGTCATGCTCATCACGCCCATGTTCCACGGGCAGTGCTGGGGCCTGCCACAGGCCGCCACGCTGCTGGCCGACAAGATCGTGCTGCCGGGCCGCTACGCTGCCGAAGACACCAAGCCGCTGGTTGACGCCATGATCGCTGAGGGTGTGACCATCACCAACGGCGCACCGGCCATCTTCCAGCCCATGCTGCAGTACATCGAGACGATGCAGGTCAAGCCGGACTTCAGCCGCATGCGCATGCTGTCTGGCGCCTCCGAGCCGCCGCTGTCGATGATGATCGGTTTCTACGACCTCACGGGTGCTGAGGTGGTGCACGCCTACGGCGCCACCGAAGCCACGACGCTGGTGACGATGAACCGCCTCAAGTCCACGCTCAAGAAGCGCTTGACCGAGGAAGAGAAGTGGAACCTCAAGCGCAAGCAGGGTCTGGTGCTGACCGGGGTGGATATTCGCATCCTCGATGCCGACGACAAGGACTTGCCGCACGACGGAAAGTCAGCGGGCGAGATTTGCGTGCGCGGCCCCTGGATCACGGCCAGATACCACGACATGCCTGATTCCGCAGACCGTTTCCTGGAAGACGGCTGGTGGCGCTCGGGCGATGTCGGAACGGTGGACGAGAACGGTTACCTCAAAGTTACCGACCGCATCAAGGACGTGATCAAGAGCGGCGGCGAATGGATTTCTTCCATCGACATGGAAAACCTGCTCATGGGCCACCCCGCCGTGCGCGACGCCGCCGTGGTCGGCGTTCCGCATTCGAAGTGGCAGGAACGGCCACTAGCCCTGGTGGTGCTCAAGCCCGACCAGCAGGCGACCCAGGAACAACTGAAGGAGTACCTGGGCAGCGCCTTCGCCAAGTGGCAGTGGCCGGATCAGGTCCTGTTCGTCGAAGCCATCCCCAAGACCAGCGTCGGCAAGCTCGACAAGAAGCGCATCCGCGCCGAGCATGCGGGCCGCTACGCCGAGTGAGCCAACCTTTTGAACCAGGAGAACAACATGAATGACCATGAACCCGTCATCGTCGGTGCGCTGCGCACCCCCGTGGGCAAGCGCGGCGGGCGCCTGCAGAAATGGCATCCCGTCGATTTGTTGGGCGAGACGCTGCGCCAACTGGTCGAGCACTCCGGCATCAACCCGGCCGATCTGGACGATGTGATCGTCGGCTGCGTGCTGCAGTGGGACCAGCAGCACGGCAACCTGGGCCGTCATGCCGTATTGGCGGCGGGGCTGCCCGAATCCGTGCCGGCGGTGACGGTCGATCGGCAATGCGGGTCGGGCCAGCAGGCGGTGAGCTTTGCCGTGCATGGCATCCGGGCGGGCGCTTACCAACTGGTCATCGGTGCCGGGGTCGAGTCGATGTCGCAGGCCCCCATGCCGCCGTCGTTCAAGCCCGGCGCGCCGCTGGGCTCGCAATACAGCCCGAGCGAACTGGCGCGCTACCAGGACAACCCGCTGATACCGCAGGGCGCTTCCTCGGAGTTGATGAACAAGCGCTTCGGTCTCACGCGCGAGGCCTTGGATGCCTTCGCCGTGCGTAGCCATCGGCGGGCCACCGAGGCCTCGCAGGCTGGCCGCGTCAGGGATCAACTGGTGCGGCTGACCGAGGATCCGGCTGATCCGGACAGCCCGATCGTCGCCGCCGACGAGGGCGTGCGCGCGGACCCCAACCCCGAGAAGATGGCCACGCTGAAAGCCGTGTTTGCCGCCGACGGCGCCACCACGGCCGCCAACTCATCGCAGATCAGCGACGGTGCCGCCGCGCTGCTGATCGCCAGCCGTGCCTACGCCAAGCAATACGGCCTGAAGCCGCGTGCGCGCTTCGTCAGCACCGCCGTGGCAGCCGCCGACCCGGTGATCCAGTTCACCGCCGTGCTCGACGCCACCCGCAAGGCACTGAAGGAATCGGGTCTGACCCTCGACGATATCGATCTGTTCGAAGTCAACGAGGCCTTCGGCGGCGTGCCGCTGATGTTTCAGCAGGAGTTCGGCATCCTGGACGACCGCCTCAACGTCAACGGCGGCTCGATAGCCATCGGCCATCCGCTGGGCTCTACCGGCGCGCGCATGCTCACTGACCTGCTGTGCGAGCTGGAGCGCCGGGGCGGCCGCTATGGCCTGCAGACGATTTGCGAGGCCTCGGGCACGGCCAACACCACCATCATCGAGCGGCTTGGATGAGCGGGGCCACCATGAGCGAAGCCAGCGAAGTGCTCGTCAGCCGCGATGGCGCCATCGCCACCTTGACCATCAACCGCCCGCGCGCGAAGAACAGCTTGAACCGCGCGGTATTCGATGGCCTGCGTGCGCAGCTTGTGCAACTGCGCGACGACGATACCGTGCGCGCGGTCATCATCACCGGCGCCGAGGGCGTGTTCTGCGCCGGGGCCGACATCACGGCCTTCGATGCGCTGCGCGCCGAGCCACTGCTGGGCGATCGTGCGGCAGCAGGCGGCCACTTTTGGTCGGAACTGGAGCGCTTCCCCAAGCCCGTCATCGCAGCGGTGGAAAAGCTCGCGCTGGGCGGCGGCACAGAATTAGCGCTGGCCTGCGACATCGCGATCGCTGGCGAGTCTGCCAATTTTGGTGTGCCGGAAGTCAAGCTGGGCGCCATTCCGGGTGCCGGGGGCACGCAGCGCCTGATCCACGCTATCGGTAAGTCCAAGGCCATGGCCCTGTTGCTGACCGGCGATTTCATCGACGCCCGCAAGGCTTGCGATGCAGGCATGGTCGCCGAAGTGACGGCTGATGGCCAGGCCCTGCCGACGGCGTTGGCGATGGCCAACCGGATTGCAGCCAATTCGCCGCTGGCCGTGGCGCTGGCGAAAGATGCGGCACTGGCCAGCTTTGAGACTCCGCTCGCGCAAGGCCTGGAGCATGAGAAGCGCAATTTCCTCGTCGCTTTGCGTTCGGCCGACAACCTGGAAGGGCAAGCGGCATTCCTAGGCAAGCGCACACCCAACTTTACCGGCCAATAACGCCTGTTTCTCACCCATCGAGGAAAAACCATGCAACTGAACTCCGACATCTCTGCCGTCATCACCGGGGGCGCTTCCGGCCTGGGAGCCGCCACGGCCCGGCGTTTGGCCAGCCATGGCGTCAAAGTCGCCATCTTCGACATGAACGAAACCGTCGGCCAGGCGTTGGCTAGCGAACTCGGCGGCGTTTACTGCAATGTGGACGTGATGTCCGAGGAGCAGGTGGACGCCGCCTTCGCCAAGGCCCGCGCGGCCATTGGGCAGGAACGCATTCTGGTCAACTGCGCCGGCACTGCCGATGCCGTCAAGACTGTCAGCCGCGACAAGAAAACCGGCGAAATCCGCCCATGCGCGGCAGATCGTTTCAATCGCATCATTCAGATCAACCTGGTGGGCACCTTCCGCTGCATCGCCAAGTCAGCTGCGGGCATGTTGACGCTCGCGCCGCTGGCCGATGGCGACCGCGGCGCCATCGTCAACACTGCTTCGGCCGCCGCGCAGGACGGCCAGGTCGGCCAGGCCAGCTATGCGGCCAGCAAGGCAGCCATCGTGGGCATGACCCTGCCAATCGCGCGCGACATGATGGACGAAGGGATCCGGATCAACACCATCATGCCGGGGATCTTCGGTACACCGTTGCTGCTGGGTCTGCCGGACAACGTCAAACAGGCGCTGGCGGCCAGCGTGCCCTTCCCCAAGCGTTTAGGCGACCCCGATGAATTCGCGCAGGCCGTCGAGTTTCTCGTTACTTGCGGCTACATGAATGCCGAGTCCATTCGTGTGGATGGTGCCATTCGCATGGCGCCGCGCTGACGCTGACGCTGAAATTTTGATCAATCAGGGAACGTCAGCATGCCTGGAAATCCGGTAATTCTCGAAAAGAATGGTGCCGTCGCGACCATAACACTCAACTCGCCAAAAAAATGAATGCGTTGAGCACGTCGGTCGTAAACGTGCTCGCTGGTGTCATTGCAGATGTCGAACGCGATGGCTCGATCCGAGCTTTGCCGCTGCGCGGCGAGGGCCGGATGTTCAGTTGCGGAGGCGACATCGAAGAAATGGTGGCCGCAGGCGATGCGTTGTCTACCTTGGTCGATGACGAACTGAGAGTGGCCGAAAGCATGATTCCTCAATTCGCCAGCCTGCCGTTCCCGGTAGTCTGCGCCGTACAAGGCGCGGTAGCCGGAGGCGGTCTCGGGCTTGCCTTGGCCTTCTGACTACCTGATTGCCGCAAGTGGGACGAAGTTTGTGGCGGCCCATACCGGCCTCGGATACGCGGGGGATTTCGGCATCAGCTGGCTACTTCCACGCGCAGTGGGTGGACGACGCGCACGAGACATGATCTTGACCAATCGCGTAGTCAGTTCGGACGAGGCCTTGGCCTGGGGATTGGTCGAGAAAGTGGTTCCTGGCGAGAGCCTGCTGGGCGAAGCGCGGCGTATGGCGGTGCAATTTTCGGTCGGACCAACGCAAGGTTATGCGGGCGCCAAGCGCCTGCAACTCGCTGCCTTCGAGAGTGATCTGGCGACCTCATTGAGGCTGGAGGCGGCCGAAATGAATCGAGCCTCGAAAACCACAGATTCGCTGGAAGCGGTTCACGCGTTCGTCGCAAAGCGAGTCCCGCAGTTTGCCGGACGCTGAACGGCTGTAGACGCATCCGGTCGGTAGGTGCTCAATCGCTGCTGGCGTCAGGTAACGGATAAACCCTGCTGCCGTCGGATTTGCCAGGATAGGGTGCCACCATGTACCTGCCCAGAAATCAGCATGCCGAGTCGTTGTTCGATGACCGGCGTCCATGGCACCAAGCTGAACCCCATACCATCATCGAGCATGGCAAAGCGGCCACTGGCGAGCATGAGGCTGCGCCGGTAGATGCCGGTCACGCGCTGGCCATCGGCCGCCAGACGGTGTTCCAGCCCGGTTTCGGTGGCAATATCCTTGGCAGCCCGAATCACATCCCGATCGCGTAGTGTCGCCAATAGATTGCGCGCGAGGATTACGCGCTGCCCGCGCCGCTCTGCCAGCCCCTGTTCGGCCAGGAATTCGGCGCGCTGCTGCATCGCCTGGTTGACCTCGCTGCCAAAGCCCAGGTTGCCCAGGCCCGAGCCGCCGCCGATCAACTGCTGGTCGAGCCAGGTGGCTCCGATCACGCGGGCCTGCCGCTCGATGGGCAGGTGCGATTTCAGCTCCACCGCCACGCCGCCCAGGCGCTGCGCATCGTAGCGACGGCCCTGCTCGGGCAGGTCGTCCGGCACCTTCCATAGCCCCTCGGCCACCCGTTCCACGATACCGGCACGGCGCAAGGCTTCCAGCCGGCGGACGTGGGACGCGACCACTTCCTGCGGATCGCGGCCGGGCACGGCCTGACCCTGCGCGATGGCAAGGTGGTGGTCGGTGCGGTACAGGCCATCGCTCGCCAACGCGGCGATGTTCTTGTCGGCCGCGCGCACGTCAGCCGATCTCCTTGCCTCCACCACGGCGCCGGTCGGATAGTTCGCCAGCTCGTCGCGGGCGTTGAGCGCAACGTAGTGGGCCTTGCCGTCCACGCCGTCGATGACCAGATAGCCCCGGTCGTGCAGTTCGTCGGCCAGCCCCTTCGCGGCCACGCGGCCGAGGATGGTTCGGCCATCGTCCCCAGGCTCGAACACCGCCAGTTCGCGCGGCTCGCCGCGCATGGCCCGCTGCATGGTGCGGATGATGTCGCCGCGCTCGCCCAGGGCGCGCAGGGTCTTTTCCGCATCGTTGTGGACGGTCCACGTGCCGGGCTGGGCCTCGTCGGCCAGGCCCAGGCGCTGCAAACGCTGCAACCTGCCGATCAGCAGCAGACGCTGGCGTTGCAGTCGGGGTTCGTTGAGCCGTTCGACATGCACCATGCCATCGTCGCCGGCCTCGCGCTTCAAGGTGCGATCCAGGCTCGTCCACCGCTCCTGATCCACCTCGCGCCGCAAGGTCTGCTGGATCTCCAGCTCGGTGCGTGGCCCCAGCCATTCGGTCGCCAGTTCGGCGGCGCGATGGCGGAACCCATCGGCGATGTAGTCGCCCGCGATGATGAGGTCTTTGCCGGTGTCGTCGCGCCCGCGCACGACGATGTGCGTGTGCGGGTTGTCGGTGTTCCAGTGATTGACGGCCACCCAATCGAGGCCCGTGCCAAGGTCGGCCTCCATGCGACCCATGAGGTGCCGGGTATAGGTGCGCAGGTCTTCCAGCTCCGCGCCATCTTCGGGCGAAAGGATAAAGCGGAAGTGATGCCGGTCGTCGGCGCAGCGTTCCTTGAACGCATCGAGGTCGGCGGCATCGGTCTGCGGCCCGTAGGCTTGGCCCGACTCGCCATCGCGGCCCACACCATCGCGCTCGATATAGCGCAGGTGCTTGGCAAGCGACTGCGGGCTGGTTCGGTGCTGATTGAGCAGCAGCGTCTTGATGGTCACACGCCGCGACATGGACGTGAGCTTCGCCCCCGCGAAGCGCGCCGCCGTGTGGCCGCGTCCCAAGCGTGAGCCGGGCCGCTGGCCGGAGCCGGCACTCTTGCTACTGCCACCAGGACGGCGCACCGCCGACTTGCCGCTGCTGGCCTTGCCCGCCTGCTTGAGTACCTTGGAGACGAAGCTCTGGCCCCGGTTCTTCGGGGCGCTGGGACGGATGCGGAAATCGTCGTCGCGACGGTCGGTCATGGCTGTGCTCCTTGCAAGTTCTGGCGTGTCCGGGCGTGCGAAGCACGCGGACATGCCCGCATCGGCGCGGGCTTCGCGCCCCACGCGGCACGGTGGCGAAGCTGCTGCGTGTCGCGCCACCCCCATGTGCAGACTGGCTTTGCGGGCCGACAGGTGCCGAACCCTTTTGTCTTGCCTTCCGCATTGGCCTCCCGCATCCGCTCCCGGCCGCTGCGGCCCGGTGGCGCTGCTGCGTGAGCAGCCAGCGCCCCGGCAAACGCGGCCAGGGCCACAGGCCCGGCATGTTCGAGGCAAGACGCCTGCACTTTGGACGGCTGCGCCGAATGCAGCGCGGCGTACCGCGCGAAGGCACGGGCACGCCATGTGCAGCGACATGGCACCTGTATCAGCGCGAACACGCCTGATAGCACGACGGGCTGTACGCCGATGCGCAGCGAGTCGCCGGCCTGCGGTGCAATCAGTGGCACATCGGACAGCAGCGCCGAATGCCGCGCAAAGTGCCGCGTGAAGTGCGGTGCGAATGCACGCGCACGACATGCGCGAGTGCGCGACGCCATACACCGAGACGACATGCCCGGTGGCACGACGCAATGCACGGCGACGTGCAGCGCGAGTGCGGCGGTCATGGCCGTTTCTCCAGCCAGACCGGATGCGCCACGCCGATCACGGCGGCAGCGCTGACCGGCCCGAAATACCGGCTATCGAAAGACGCCGGGTTGGTGACACTGAGCAGAAACAGCTCGCCGGGCTGGAGCTGCCGGCACTGCCTCCAGGATGGCAGCGGCCGGCCCCAGCGGTCGGCGGACAGCACGGCGGCCGACGGCACGCCGTCGATGCGGACGCTGCCGCCAGTGATGCACACCTCCTGCGGTGCCATCGCGCCCACGCGCTTGAGCAGCGGCACGCGCGTCGGCAGGTAGCCGCGCTGCGCTGCCAGCGCAGTAGCGTCCGGCGGCAGCGTGGTCAGCACGATGCTGCCCACGCGCAATGACGCTGGTAGCGAGCCCGTACGCGGATCGAGTGGATCGACGCGATACCAGCCGACCGCCACGCTATCGGACGGGTTGTAGGTCAGGCGTGGCAGCGGGTGCACGAAGGACGCCCAGGCCAGCGCAGCGAGGCCGCAGGCGGACAGGCCCGCCAGCCCGAGGCGAGCGCGCAGGCGCGAGCGAGGACGCAACGTGCCACCGGACGTACTGGCGATGGTGGAGAGGATCGTCATGGCAACGCCCTCCCTGCCAGGCAGGCGGCGTGCCTCTCGGCGGTGTATTCAGGCAACGGCAGGCGCGCAGCGAGCCGGTTGGCGAGCGTGCGCCAGTACGCGGGCGAGACGGCAGCAGACGCGATGCCCAGCGCTTCGATGGCGTCGATGCGCTCCAGCACGGCGCGCACCTGGTTTCGCCTTCGGCGTGCAGCAGCAAGCGCGCGCCCGGCTGCACGCCGGGGATGCGCTGCGCGCCATCCAATGGCGTGCACGTCTGCATCACCATGAGCTGCCAGCGGATCGTGCCGTAGTCGTTGGACTGCCAGCGGATGCGGCAGAACACGGCGTTCGGCAGGAACACCGCGCAGCGCCGCCAGCGGTCGAACCGAATGATGTGCGCCGGCTCGCCGAAGCGCAGATAAATGTCGATGCGCTGGTCAACATAGGCCAGTGCAACGCGCGTCAGCGGCGTTGAGGCTGGTTGCGCAGCGAGCGCGGCCAGCAGTGGCGACGGTGCCGCCGTGGCCGCGTCAGCGGCAGGCAAAGCGCATGCAGTCATGGTGTTTGCTCCGGGAACTCCCGTTCCAGCAATGCGCGCAGCAGATCGGCCACCGTCACGCCCTGCGTGAAGGCCGACACCTTGATGCGCGAGCGCATGGAGGGCGTGATGTCGAGGGTCAGGCGGGCCGTGTAGAGGTCGCCCTTCTGGAGGTCGTCGGCGCTGCCCTGGCGAATCCACGCCTCAGCGTGCGGATTCGCCGGTGGGCGCGCGCCGATGCCGACGCGCTTGGCCGGGCGTTTGCTGCTGAGTGGCGGTTTCGCTGTCATGACGGCCACCGCAGCAGTTCGTCCACTAGCGCGGTGATCTCGCGGGCGGCGGCGCTGTCGGGCGCCGCCTCGCGTGCAAGCCGGCCAGCGGCCACGCTGTCGGCGAAAACAATGCGCTGATGCACTTCCGAGCGCAGCGCGGGCAGTGGCTGCTCGGCCAGAGCGCCGCGTGCTTCGCGCCCGATCACGGTGGTACTGACGCGCCGATTGATGACGAAGGCCGCGCGAAGCGCAGGCCGGAACACCTGCGCCTCGCGGATCAGCGCCACCATCTCGGCGCTGGCCCACAGGTCGTAGGGACTGGGCTGCACAGGAATCAGCACGCGCTCGGCCGCCAGCAGCGCGGAGCGCGCCAAGGCGGCGATGCGCGGCGGGCCGTCGATGACGATGTGATCGGCCCGCCTGGCGAGTTCTGGCGCCTCCTGGTGCAGCGTTTCGCGGGCGAGGCCCACAGCGCCGAACAGCCGTGGCAAACCTTGCTGGCTGCGGCGCTGCGTCCAGTCCAGCGCGGAGCCTTGCGGGTCGGCATCCAGCAGGATGACCGACTGCCCGCGCATCGCCAGCTCGCCGGCGATGTGAGTGGCGAGCGTGGTCTTGCCCACGCCGCCTTTCTGGTTGAGCAGAGCAACGATCATGGCCTGGCCCTCCGTGTTGGAAAGCCCGGCTGTTGCCGCTGCGTTGCTGGCCGCGGAGTGGTTGTCCACCGTGGCGCGGCGCTTCTACTAAAAGTTAGAGAATTTAAGTTAGGGAAGTTAGAGAGGCCGCAAACCCGCGCCAGAACTGGGTTTGCGGGCGGTTTTGTTGCCTGATAGCACGAGGATTCGTTGCCTGATAGCACGAGACTTTCGTTGCCTGATAGCACGAGCCCGTCCACAGGCTTTGCCGCAGTTATCCCCGTGCCGTGGCCGGCACGGGCCGGAATGTCAGCAGCGGCGAAGGCAGGTAGGAAACATACTCGATGCCCAGCAGATAACCCGGCAGGGCTTGCCGTGCCACCAGCATCCGCAAGTCGGCGGCGAAGTCGTAGTACCGCGCCACGCTGCCCGATTTGCGGTACAGGTGCTGGAAATCGAACTGCCAGCCCCCCGGCTGCCGCCCGCCGTGCTTGCGCACCAGCCGGTACAGCCAGCGCTCGATGCCACCCGTCAGCCGGAAATACGCCGGGTCGATGGTCAGCACCAGGGCGGCGTCGAGTACGCCCGCGTAGAACCAGTCGGGCAGGATCAATTCGAGGCCCAGCGGCGTGCCGCGGGCGTCGGCCAGCTCCTTCCATTCGTTGATCCACGAGAAGCGGTGCAAGCGTCGCCCGGTCGTCTCGCGGATGGAGGTGGCCACCGTCGTGGACTGCAAACGATCCAGCGCGGCCTTGAGGCGCTGGTAGTCGCGCAGCGACGTACCGCGCCCGATGAAGCGCAGGATCTCGTAGGGACGCACTTGCATCAGGCGCGACGGGCGCAGGCCCGCATCGCGGGCTTCCACGATCTGGCTGGCCGCCCAGATCAGGATGTCCGCATCCCAGATCGTGGCGATGCCATGCTCCGCCGTGCCTTCCACGCGGATCGTCACGCCGCCCGCCTGGAAGTCGATCGGCGCCGTGCGCCGCGACTTCGCCAGAGAGAAGAACGGAAAGGCCATCAAGTCCTGGCTGTCGCGCGGCGCCATGTCGCCCGGCAGGGCGCGGAACAGGTCGAGCTGTTCGCGCTCTTGCCGGACGGCCCCGGAGGGGCTGGACATGGCGATGGCCTCCCGCGCTCCAGCGGTCAGCGCGCACGGCTGTCCGCCGAGTGGTGCTCGGCGTACTCGGGATCGGATGTGCTCTCGAAGCTGCGGTCGGCAGCCCAGGCATCGAGGTCGGCCACGGCGTACATGACGCGCCGGCCGAACTTGCGGAACTTGGGGCCACCACCCAGGACGCGCTGCTTCTCCAGCGTGCGCGGCGACAGCCGCAGGTAGTCGGCCGCTTCGTCGTTGGTGAGATAGCGCTGCGGTTGCGCGGCAGCGGTCGAGGCAGTGGCGGTAGCGGCGGCAGGCCGCAAGGGAGCAGGACGCATGGTGAGAACCTCCATCGGTTGCAGGGCTCCGGCCACACAGCGCAACCGGATGGAGGCAGTCTCAGAAAACGAAGCCCTCTTGCTCAGGGTCGTTTTGCGTCCCCTTCAAAACGACCCTTCTCAAGCGGGGGCAGTTGTGCTAGGCGGCGGTAACCGCCGCACATCAGCGCTTCGCCGCGCCGCACCAGGCGGCGCACCTTGGAACGCAGGCCGCCGTCGGTGTACCAATCGGCCACGGCGTCCGCGCCGAACAGTCCTTCGCCCACCTCCCGCAAGGACGCACCCGCCAGGGTGGCGTCGAGCGCCTGCAGGGTGTGAAGCTCCAGCAGCGCCGAAGGCGGCGGCCTGGGCCGCGCCATGGGCGCGGGCGTGTCGGGCGCATGGGTGGTGCCGCGACCGCGATGGGCATGGGCGACGGCCATGCCGTCTTCCAACCCGGGCGCGAGCGCGAAGCGCTGCCAACGGCCGGGGCTGCGTGCGATCAGAGCGAGCCCCTTGCCATCGTGGATCAACTGCTTGTGGCCAGGGATGCGCCAGACATCGAAAACGTCCGCCTCGGGCGGCGGATCGGCATCCGGGTAGAGCTGCACCACGGCATCGTGGCCAGGCAGCCAGGCCGGATGCGCGTCACGCGCATCCAAGGCCGGGTCTTCCCACAGGCGCAAGCCCCAGCGCTGCGCGGCTGCATGTGCCGCTGAATGTGCTGGTTGTCGCCGGCGATGGTGGCGCAGCCAGTCGAGCCGGTAGTCGGGGTGTCTGCGCAGGTACTCCCAGGCCAACGCCAACATGTCCAGGCCCAGGATGTAGAGGTACGCAGCAGTGGGATACCAGTGCGCGACGTGATGAGGATTGACCATGGCGAAAACTCCTGTCGAACCGCAGGAACGCCGCCACGGGCGAATCAGAAACGGAGCTACCGCATCCAGATCAAAAACATCATCTGCATCAACTCAAGCATGTAACATGCGGTATCAAAATCAATTGGCTCCGGTGCGTTGCGAATCCCGTCCGAAAACGACGGCCGCCTGACCAGAATGGGGCACGCGGCAAGAAACACCGTGCCCGAACCTGTAAAAAGGATCGTGACTGATTGGGTCATACCCGCCTGGGATTGATGCAATGGTCTGAATTCAGACCCGACAGGTCTGGAATGAGATCGAAATAGTCTCAATGCGCCTCGCTTGGCCGGAGCATGGCGGTTCAATCAAGGACGGAACCGTTCTCCTGGGCCTGCCGCAGATATTCCGACAGCGGGCGAACTGCCTGGAAATACCGATCCCGCCTCACAGGCTGCTTGCGCGGCCCCACGATGGAAGCCAGGTCGGACAGCTTGATGTGGCCCAGCTCGGGCATACCGATCCCCAGGTCGATCAGGCCATAGGCCGTATCGGCATCAGCGGGATCGAGCGCGGTCAGCAGCCAGATGGCGTGTGCATCCGGGGTGAACAGCCGCACGACGGGCAGCGGGTCGATGGCCTCGCCGTCGGCACGGGCCTGGCCGTGGGCCAGCAACTCCCTGCGCTCGTCCTCGGTGATGAGTCGGTTCATCGGCGGCCCCTTATTGAACAAATCCGCTGAAGCGTGAAGCCGCATTTGCGGCTTCACGCCAAGGCACGGATGCGGCTTTGTGGTTCTGTCCGCATCCGTAAAAACGGGTTTCCGTAAAAGCAGAAAGGCGCCTGGCAGTTTGAATGAACACTATAGATTGTAGCCCTATAGGGCGCAATCGGATGTCATCTTGGATTTTGGGGAGTTCCAAGAGTGGCGGCGAAGCACACATTGTCAGAGGCGTTGAAAACCATCAGGAAGGCGCGTGGTCTGAGCCAGGAAGCCTTCTCCGACGTGTCCAGCCGCACCTATATGAGTTCGCTGGAACGCGATCGCAAAAGCCCCACCCTGAACAAGCTGGCCGAGCTGTGCGAGGTCATGGAAATCCATCCGCTCACGCTACTGACGCTGGCCTACGCTGGCGACGACGCACAGCAGGCCGAGCAGCTTCTCGCGCAGGTGCGGCAGGAGCTGAAAGCCGTGACGAAGAAAGAGGATGTGCGGTAACGGGCGTCGGCCCGGCCGATCCGGCGCCGCCGGTTCGGCGGTGTTCAAGGGGCGCCAAGTGCAACGCGGCGGGGATGGGCCTTGTGCCGATCCCCGGAGGGCAAGTGAAGCGCGCAGCGCCGTAGGCGCGAAGGCGTGAGGGATTGGAGCCGGACGGCCGTGACGGCGAAGTCGGCACGGGGCGTGGCCCGAAAAGCCCGGCGGTGCACCGCACCGACACGCCCGGCCATTCTTGCAGCCACAGACTCAACGCAGACGGAAGCAACTCGACACGAGCCCTGGTGATGGTGCTGCCTCCATACAGTGCGACGAAAGCAGCACAGCGCCCCGCCACGTAGGCGGGGCGCTGGTGGCGGTCACGCCGCCTGAGGCTTGCTGCGCGACCAGATCAGGTCGTGCGTGCCGTTCTCGCCTTCGATCAGGCGGGCGTAGACCGTGGCCGGGAACGAAGGATCGTCGAGGGTCACGGAGATGTACTCCCGCCCGGCCTCGCTAGTCTTCTTCCACGCCGCGCCGATGTCGTGACTGGCGGCCTGCAGGCGGAAGTCCGGGGCCTTCTCGCTGTCGCCCTTGTCGTTGGGCACCAGCTTGACCTTGACGTTGAGCGTCAGGGTGCGAAGCGTGCCGGTGTAGCCGTCTTTGTCTGCGGTGAAGGTGCCGATGTTGGCCATGATGGATCTCCTTTTGGTGGAACAAGGTTCGCGCCCATCGCGTCCTTGTTGTGATCCGGCCGGCGGGGGACGGGCGGGCTGCACCGCTTGCGGCCGCAACGCAGTGGAGGGCCGGGAGGCGAAAAGAATTTGTCCCGCGAGGAATGCACGCAGTGCAGGGGAAATTGTTTTCGCTGGACGGTTGCAGCCATGAAGCCCGAGGCGCAGCCGCGCCCCTGCCAGGATTCACAACAACACAAGGACGCCTTGGGCCGAACCACCTCCCCTCCGAAAGGAGACAGGGCAGACTCGGCATCCCGCTCGAAGGCTGCACTGGCTCGCCCCCTGACGCGGGCCAGGGCAACCACCCAACGACAGACAAGAACGCCTCCGCCGCGCCCTGCGGCGCCGGTCTTGAGGCGTGGCGTGGAAGCTCCATAGCGATGCCGTGCGGGTTGTCCGTAAACCGTCCTTCGAGACGTGATGGGCAGGGACCGCCAGCGTCGAGGACGGCACGCATCCGCACAACCTGCCGCAGCAAGCGCCAGCGTGTTCGCCAGCGCGCTGCCCACACGGCGGGGCGCTGGCCGGGCCGATGCGGCGCAGCCGGGTTGGCGGTATCAAGGGGCGCCAAGCCCTGCGCGGCGGGGATAGCCCGCAGGGCTTTCCCCTGGAGGCAAACATAGTGCGCAGCGCCGCAGGCGCGAAGGCGTGAGGGATTAAAGCCGAAGGCCGTGACGACAAAGACGGCACGGGGCGCAGCCCGAAAGCCCGGCGGCGCTTGCGCCGACACGCCCAGCGTATTCAGCCGAACAGCGCAGACGGAAAACGTCTATGCCTTGCTGGCCTGCCACTTGGCAAACCAATGCGCGGCCGAACGATGCGAAATCCTCATCAGGTAAGCCACAGCCAATGGGGTGACATGGGCTTCAAAGAGCTGGAAAACGCACTCCGCTCCGCGCTTGCTCAGGGCGCCGCTTTCCTTGATGTTCCTCGGGTGGCCAGGTTGGGCCGATTCCATGACCGACTTCGGAATAGCCTGGATGACGCGGTTCGTCTCGACGATCACCTTGTTGGCCTTCTCAATGCCCTTGTTGACCCGCTCCTTCAGTCGCTCAATTTCCGCAATATAGGTCTTCTCCGCCGCTTCAAAGGCCAAGAAGTCGAGCGAGGCCATCATCATGAACTTCTTCATCATGCCCTTACTCACTTTCTCGCTGAGCACCTTGGCCCGCTTGGCAGCCGTGTAGTCATACAAAGGCATCGGCTTGAAGGTTTCGGGGTGATGCCTTGTCAGATCGGAATAGGCACCCACATCCACGGTCAGATCATGGATCGTGTGCCCAATGATGTTGCGATAGTCCACCAGTTCTTTGAGTTCATCGCTCTCGGCCTGGTTAATGACCCCATCGGATACCAACACGGCACGGGCAAACTCCAGTTTCTTGCCTTCCTTGGTTTTGGGTTTGCCGTCACTCAGCCGATTCACCCCATGCAGTTTGTCGGTGGCCTCGATGGAACCCATGATGAAGCGTCGCAGATCCTCCATATAGAAAAGGATCAGCACCATCTCAAAAGCCCGGATTTTGAGAATGTCGGCTTCCCATGCAGTAGGGGCCTTGCCGTGTGGACGATGTTGTTTTCTCATCAGATATTGCCTCCCGTATCACTTCACTTTAATAGCACTCGCTGTTTGCCGGGAGGCAAGGAAGGCATCGCACGATGCCGTTAACAGGTCGTCTGAGCGACAGATCAGGCGGCGGTGTTCTGATTGGGCTGTTGGCCTTCAACACCGGGCGCGGCCACTGCCGCGCCCGGATTTTTGCGTCCACCGCGCCCAGGGCGGAACGGCCTGGGCGCGGTGCTGATCGCGGTTATTCCTTTGTCTCGATGATCCACCACACGGCACGCGGCAAGGCGCGGCCCGTGATGGGGTGAATGTCGGTGAGGTCGGCGCAGGCCATCCAACCCGAGGGCGGGCGATAGCCGCGCACGTCGCTCTCGCCGTGCCAGCGGCGGGCGCGAACCGTGCCGGGGGCGTAGGTCGCCGCCATGTGTGGGCGGCTGGTCGTGGTGCGGGTCATGGGTTGTTCTCCTTCCAGCGAAGCGCCCCGGTCAAGGCCGGGGCGCTTGCCTTCGGCGTGGGTCAAGCGGCCAGCGCCTCGGCGGGTTCATCCGCCACGGCCTCGGCATCTGCCGGTGCGTCCTGCTCCGGGCCTTCTTCCTGCATTGCCTCCTGTGGGCCTTCGGCCTTGAAGATCGCAGGCATCCAGCCCGTGCCATCCGCCAGCCGCTCGGCCTCGCTGGCGATGTCGGCCTTCTTGAGCTTCGCCAGCCGGTTGACGCTCTCGGGCACCAACTCGCCCACGGCTTGCAGAATCGCTGCCTTCGGAACGTGCTTGAAGTAGCCTTCTGCGGTCGGCCTCCACCATGCGGCCATGTCGAGGCCCACAGCCTGCACCAGTTCCGCGCCCGGCTGCTGTACCGTGGCACGCGGCGTCACCACGTCCACGGTCGAAGCCACGCACACGGCCAGCAGCTTGACCAGTTCGCCTTGCTCCATCGCCAGCAGCGCGGCGAACAGTTCGGCGCTGTCGTCGGGCAGCTTGCCGCCCCACGCCTGCTGCAATTCGCGCAGCGCCACGGCGGCGGGTGAATCGGGCCAGTCCGGGGCCATGCCTTCCAGCCGGTCTTGCACCGTCAGGCGCACGCCCAGCGGTAGATCATGACCGTAGTAGCGGCCCTGCAAGACGGTCTGCACCATGCCATGCACCAGCGCGGCCAGCGCCACCTGTGGATGCCGGGCTACCTCGATTTGCAGTGCAGCCGTGCGATGGGCGCTCAGGCGCTGAGCCAGTCGGTCGGAAATCGCTGCTGTCTTGGGCGCTTCGTCTTCCTCGCCTTCGTCATCGTTCGCGGCGTCCGGGTCGCTGAAGCCTTGGCGCAGCTTTTCGAGCGTGCGCAGCGCCTTAGCTTCGGCCTCGCGCAGCAGCCCGCGATGAATCACGACTTCGCCGTTGCGGTCGATGGTCACAATGGCACCGGCTGCGGCCTTCACGTTCGCGCCGTATCCCCGCAAGCCTTCTTCCAGCGCCTGCAACTGCTCGCCCAGGGCTTCGCCTTCCTCCTGCAAGGCGTCGGCCTTCTCCTCGTCCTCGGCATCCATCGCGGCGTCCACGGCTTCGCCAATGGCGCGCATTTTCTCTTGCAGCTTCTCGATGCGCTGTGCTTCGCGCTTGTTGGGTGCGCGCCGCTCCCTCGGCGCACGCTGAAAGGCGTGCAGGTCGGCATGGGTCATGCCGGGCGTGGCATCGGCCCAAGCCCAGCCCTCGGCCTTCACCTCGGCGGCGATGCCTGCCAGCTTGTCTTGCGCCAGCCGTTCCAGCAAGGCGGCGTCGCTCAGGTACACGCCCGCGTCATCCTCCGCGAACAGGTCACGGCGAACTCCGCCGCCTGCCTGCTCGTAGGCATCCAGCCCCACGAAGCGCACGAGCGGATGGCGGTAGGCGTCAATCTCGCGCTCGGTCAGGCGTTCGCGCAGCGCGGAGGGCTGCGTTGCCACAGCGGCGCATCGTAGAACGCACGCTCCTGCGCGGCGTGATCGTCGGTGATGGAGAGCGCCATCAACTGATCGAGCGTCACGGCATCGGCCCTGTAGTTCGCCATCAGGCGCGGCGAGACGTTCGCCAGCTTCAAGCGGCGCTGCACCACCAGCGGCGTGACGGAAAAATCCGCTGCAATGTCTTCGATGGGGCGGCCTTCGGCCACCAATGCCGCAAACGCTTCAAACTGGTCTGCCGGATGCATGGCTTCGCGCTGCACGTTCTCGGTGAGGCTCGCGGTACGGGCCGTGCCATCGGCCACTTGCAGGCAAGGCACCTGCCAATCCTTGGCGATGCGGTGTTTCTTCGCCAGCAGCTTGAGGGCCGCAAGGCGGCGACCACCGGCCACCACCTCGTAATGCTCGCCATCGGCAGCGGGAATCACGATCAGGTTTTGCAGCAAGCCCACGCGCTGGATGCTCGCGGCCAGTTCGGGAATGGACATGCGCGGGGTCTTGCGCACGTTGCGGCCCGTGGGGCGCAGCACCAGCCGCGACAGGGGAACCAGAATCATGGGCTTGCTCGGGTCGGCGGCTTGCAGCACGTTGGCGCGGGTGTCGAGGGCTTGGGCTTCGGTGTAGGTAACGGCGTTCATGGTGAATCTCCAATCGAGTGAAACAAGGGAATGGAGGGGAACCGCCCCTCCGGCGGGGAACGGTTCAGGCCTTGAGCTGACGCATGCCATCGGCCAGCAGCCACAGGGCGCGGTTCAGGCGCACATCGGAATCGATGCCCTGCACGGGCCGGGTCCGCTGCCTGCGGCCATTGGCGGCGCGGCCAGCCAATCCGCCCTTGGTCAAGTTCTCCTGCGTGCGGTTGAACACGCTCCACAGGTCGGGGCGGCGGTCATCGAACCGGCGCGGCATCAGGATTTGCGATTCCGTGATGGGCGCGGGCTTGGTCGGGTCGTCGTACTTGAGGGCCAGCGCAGCGCGGGCGAACACTTCCGATTCCCCTGCATCCAGCGTGATGGCCTGCATGGATTCGCGCGATTCCTGCGCATGCTCGAAGCCACCTAGCACCTGATAGGCGCCCTCGATGACATGCCCGGCCACGTCGCCTTTGTGGGGCACGCGCACATCGCCCATGGTGTCGCCGCAGACAAGGCCATTGCTGCAAACGAAGCGGAACATGCCACCCAGTAATTGATAGCTGCTCGTGCCGTCGTGCGAGTTCAGCAGGATGATTTCATTGGCTTCGCGGGCGTTGATCTGGTTGGAGTGGCGCAGGCGCAGCATGTGTTTGGTGTGCTCGCGCCGGCCTTCGTTGCGCACGCGGGTTTGGCACACCATGAAGGGCTGGAAACCCTCCTTGCGAAGCTCGGTCAACACGGCGGCGGTGGGGATGTAGCTGTACCGCTCGGAACGGCTCTCATGCGGAGCGTCCGCGAAGATGGACGGGGCCACCCTGCGAATCTGGTCATCGGACAGCGGGGTTTCGCTGCGCAATGCGGGGGAGTGGTGAGCGAAGCGGGATGCGAGTTGCATGGTCTTTCTCCTGAGGCTGTTGAAGAAAACCGCACACCGGATTCCTAGATTCGGAGCCCAGCCTTTCGGCTGTTCGGTGCGGTCGGCACGAGGAACCCGGTTGGCCCTGTTGCCACCGTCTTTCCTGAGTTCATCGCCCGCGGCCAAAGGAGCGCGCGGACGGGGGCCGTCAAGGAAACAAGCGCAGGGTGGGTGCGGCCCGCAGGCGCAGCCGAGGACACGGCCCTGCGCGCCTTGACGGCCTACGGGAGCGGGCTACGGTCGCTGACAAGGTGATGGAGTCAGGGAAGACGGCTGGACATGGCAACGGCCCTCCCTGTGTGCCGACCGCACGGCAAGCGCAAGCGCGCAGGCCCGAAGCTGGAAGCCGGGCCGGAGGCGTCAGCCGAGCGGAGCGAGGGAACGATGGAAGCCCGCATGGGGCGAGACGCTGCAGGCGGCTCGATGCGCAGCACGACAGCGCGACCGGCCATGTTTCTTGGCCGGGGACGCCCTGCATCCACAACCGACAAAGCATGAGCGCCGAACTTGGTAACTGGTCGTTACGCTAATCTAGCGATGGCACGCCCATGAAAAGGGCCGGGACATGGCGCCTGCCTAGCAGGATTTCGTCTGCTTGTGCAGTGTGGCGCCGGGGACAAAGCAACTCAAAAATAATGGAGCAGTATCTTGAGCGGAGTCGATCTAGATGAAAAGGCAGTCTGTGGCACATGCATCGGCAATAAGTTCCTAAGCCAGAAGATAAGTGCCAGCGAAACGACCGATGTAGCGTGTGACTATTGCGGACGGAACGCACCGACCTTGGGGCTAGATGAAATCGCACAGATTTTTGACCACGAGTTCCAGGACAACTATCAAGTTGCCGACAATATTCTTCGTGAGGATCATGGGTATCCGTCTCTCGGGGATGAACTCCAGGAGATCATTCAGCAAGAAGTAGAACCCGCATCCCATGCGCTTTCCGACGATTTATTCGAAATCGTGTGGGCCATCTGGGAACGCGATGCATACGATGGCCAGGCACCAGAGGCGGACGCCTTATTCATTAAAACTGGCGTAGCAGACCACTGGCTTCATCGCCGATGGCATGACATGCAGGAAAGTCTTCGGACACGCACTAGGTTTGTTAACCCAGACGCACTCGAAGTGCTCCAGATGGTCTTCGACAAGGTAGACAAAGATGTCACTGCCTCGGGCGAGCCTTTGATTGTCGAGGTCGGCCCCGGTCATGAACTGGGAACTCTTTTCCGCGCACGTGTTTTTCAGAACGACGATGCCTTGGAGAAGGCGCTGGAAGACCCAGACGCTCAACTGGGGCCCCTTCGGGTGTTGGCGGTGCGGGACGCATGAACGCCAGAGGCATCTCGATGTTCTACGGCGCCAATTCGCCAGATGTCGCGATTGCCGAGGTACGGCCTCCCGTTGGAAGCCGCGTTGCGGTTGCAGAATTCAAAATTCTTCGTTCAATACGATTGCTGGATTTGACACGCCTGCCGCAAATTCCATCTGTCATAAATCGCAGCATGTTCGATGCGTCATCACTGGAAATCGCGCGACGACAGAAGTTCCTTTCTCAACTCGAAAGAGTACTCACCAAGCCCGTCCTCCCTGAGCACAGTGAGGATGGCTATCTGTTGACACAAGTGATATCCGACTATCTCGCCACCCATGCGAAGCTCAATTTGGATGGATTAATCTTCCGCTCTGCGCAGGTGCCAGCATCCGAAAACAGGCGCCCGCTCAACGTCACGCTATTCAACAAGGCATCGTTCGTAAAGAGATTTTTCAAGAGACATGGGCGCGAGTTAAATGCCTATCTATACGAAACGGATGATGAGGGTGATCAATGGTTTCATCCACAGGTTTGGTACAAAGAAGATCCCGCATCGCTCAACGATGAATGGGATTTCTTGGAAAAAACCGATTCGACGTTGGAGCTTGTCCCCCAGTCCATAGTCATCTGCGAAATCAAAGGCATCAGCTATGACATACGGAAATCGGAGGTGCAATTGATGGACGTATCTGAGCGGACTTAGGGCGAAGGGTTTTCTCGCTACCAAATGCATGAGAAGGCAATGCCGCGTGGTGGCGGTTTGGTGCGAAACGCCAGGCACTGTGCGCGAGCCTTGCAGCGAAACCCTGGGGGGTCATAATGTTTCCGTTTGCAACAGCGCTCCCATGGCCTGTACGGCGAATCGGGAGAGCTTCTGGACGATAAATGACACGACGGCGGGAGGGGCCTATGTCGATATTGCAGGAGATACTGGACTGGACGAAGGGGTTGCCTGAGTGGCAGAGCGATGCGGTGGCCCGCCTGCTGGCCAAGCAAACGCTCACGATAGAGGATCAGGATGACCTCTTCGCGCTACTCAAGGCGGCACATGGCATCACAGATCCCAAAGACCGCAAGCCCAAGCCGCTGACGGCAGATCAGATTCCCGCTCCGGTCCAAGCGGCAACTCACGTTGAGCTGCGAGCCATCAAGAGCATGCGGCACGTCAACGCGATTGCGGAGAACCAGCGTCTGCCCTTCGGCGCCTCTGGAATGACCGTCATCTATGGCGATAACGGTTCAGGCAAATCGGGGTACTCCCGTGTGCTCAAGCGCGCATGTCGTGCGCGCGATCAGACGGAGGCTATTCATCCGAACGCCAACTTGCCTGCAGGCAAAGCCGGGACTCCGGAAGCCACATTCGAAATCGCAATCGACGGAGTTGCGCAAGATGCACACTGGCTCCACGGCAAAGCGGCTCCTGCTGCGCTTTCGTCATTTGCGATTTTTGACTCGCGTTGCGCTCGCGCCTACCTCGACAGAGAGGACGATTTCTCCTATGTGCCCTACGGGCTCGATGTATTCGAAGGGCTGGCCAAAGTCTGCAAGCAGTTGAAGACGGCGATCGAAACCGAATACACCCAATCCGCCGCTGATCTGTCCGCCTTTGCGCCCTTGCAAGGCGACACACCCGTCGGCAAGTTAGTCGCCTCGCTTTCCGCCAAGACGGCCCTTGCCCAGATTGAAGCGCTAGCAACGGTGACCCCAGAGGAACTGACCCAGCATGCGTCTCTGGACAAGAGCCTAAAGGAGAACAACCCGAAGGAGAAGGCTGCGCAACTGCGCTTGCGCGCTCGCCGTATCACAGCTATCGCAGCGAATGCGGCCAGCAAAGGCGCACAGGTGGATCAAGCTGTCGTCGCCAAGCTGAAAGGTCTGGCAGACAGCTATCGCACGGCGCAGACTGCAGCCGCCCTCGCCGCGAAGCAGTTCAAGGAAGGTGAGAACCTGCTGCCGGCTACTGGCGGCGAGACATGGCGTGAACTATTCGAGGCAGCGCGTAAGTTCGCCATCGAGTCCCACCCAGAAAAATCGTTCCCCGCGCTGGGCGCGGACGCACCTTGCCCGCTCTGCCAACAACCCCTTGCCGAAGGCTCCGACCGCTTGCTGCGCTTCGAAGCCTTTATTCAACAGGAAGCGGAGAAGACATCCCAGGCACGCCGTGTTGCCCTGTACGCGGAATACAAGCCGTTCGCTGCGCAGGTTCTCACGCTGAATCTCGACGACGTGACATATGGAGAAATCGAGGCCTTGGACCCGCAACTGGCCGCCGATGCCAAGGCTTTCGAGCCGCTCCTGGCCGCCCGTCAGGTGGCCATCAAAGCGGCAGTGATCTCGCATCAGTGGGACGACGTCAGTCAACCTCTGGTCAATCCGACCGAGCGCCTTCAGGCTTTGGCTGACAAGTTGAATGCCGAAGCGGTGACCTTGGAGAAGGCCTCGGACGAAAAGGCCCGTGCGACCCTGCAGAAGCAGTTCCTGGAACTGGATGCACGGGTAAGACTGAGTCAGATCAAGGATGCTGTCGTCACCGCCGTCAATCGACTCGCCCACCAGGCCAAGCTCACGAAGTGCCTGTCTGCCGTGAAGACCAACGCCATCTCGTTAAAGGCGTCGGAACTGGCGGAGAAGGTTGTGTCGAAGGAACTGGCCGACGCCCTGAACCGCGAATTCAAGGCGCTCGGTGTCGGCACGTTGCGCGTTTCGCTGCAGAGCCGGTCGGATAGAGGTAAAGCCCTGCACAAGCTCAAGCTGGAACTACCACAAAGCCGCAGTCCGGGCGAGATCTTGAGCGAGGGCGAGCAGCGCGCGATCGCGATCGGTTCCTTCCTTGCCGAGGTCGGCCTAAATGGGGGGCAGGGCGGCATCGTGTTCGATGATCCGGTGTCATCTCTCGATCACCGTCGGCGTGAACGTGTGGCAAAGCGCCTGACTGCAGAGGCAGCGCGGCGGCAGGTTGCGGTATTTACCCATGACATCTACTTCCTGTGCCTGTTGGTCGAAGAAGCGAAGTTGGCGGGTGTCCCTATCGCAACCCAAAGTCTGACCCGCCGCACAGAGGGCTTCGGGGTTGCAGACCCCGATCTACCATTCGAGGGAAAGACCGCGAGCAAGCGCGTCAGCGCCCTGAAAGCCCAGCATCAAGCCATCGCCAAACTCCACAAGGACGGCGAAGAGCAAGAACACAGACGGCAGACCGTCGATGCCTATTTCCGCTTGCGCATGGCATGGGAACGTGCCGTCGAGGAAGTACTACTGCGAGAGGTCATCCTTCGCTTCCGCAAAGGTGTCGAGACGCAGCGGCTGGCCGGTGTTGTAGTTGAGGATGATGACTACGCGCAAGTGAACGCGGGCATGACAAAGTGCTCGAACTACGCGCACGATAAGGCACTCATGGGTGGTGTCGCCGTCCCAGAACCCGATGAACTGCTCGCCGACATCATGGCGCTGGAGACTTGGCGCGGACAGGTCGAGACACGCAACGTGAACACGGCCAAGAAGCGTAAGGCCGGACCTGCCGTCGCGTCACTTGCCGCAGCGCCGTAGACGGCTCAAGGTACTTTCATCGAGTTTCGGAGACTCGCAGCATCAACCTTTCCCATTCGGTGCTCAAGTCATCACACAGCGTCGCCGACACGTCGGCCGCAGTGCGCTTGGGCGTTTTGCGACGCCCAAGGGCCGGATCAAACGACAATCCGGCCTGCATGCCGTGTATCGCGCGCATAGGCGCTCAACCATCATCTCAAAACGAAAGCTTCATGACCTCTCTCGAAGCCAATATCAAGTTCTACGAAACGCACTACGACATGCTGCGGCAATGGTTCCTGCGCCCAGGAGATAAGGTTGTCCTCGGCGACAGGCAGAATCGCACTTGCAGGTTTTGCGGTAGGAAGCCGCCCGAGGTGACCTTCCGCAAGGTCGCTCATGCGATACCGGAAGCACTCGGCAACAAGAGCATAGAGAGCGCGTATGAGTGCGACGACTGCAATGAAGGGTTTGGACGCGGCATCGAGAACGATCTAGGCAACTGGTCGAAGCCAACACGTACCTTCGCACGCATTCGTGGAAAAACTGGCGTGCCGACCTTGAAGAAAGGCGGCGACGGGAAAGGCTGGCGAATCGAGTACGGCGCTGCGGGCTTCAATATCACCTCGTATGAGGATGACCCGCTTTACCAGATAGACGAAGCGAACCAGCGGATCACCTTTCAGCTCAAGCGCGATTCCTATACGCCGGTCGCAGTGCTCAAGGCGTTCATGAAGATTGGCCTGACATTGCTCCCCGACGAAGAAGTCGGAAACTTCCCGCACTTGATGAGTTGGGTGAGGTCAACCGACCACAGTCGTCGATTTGCGGATCAGTGCCCGATCATTCGTACATTTCAGCCAGGGCCAATGCCGAACGATTTGATCGCCGCATTTGTCCTGCGGCGAAAAGCTCACGTCGCGAACTATCCCTACATGTTCTTGGTACTGGCCTACGGGAACGAGGTATTCCAAGTGCAGTTACCGTCGGAAAAACACGACCTCGCCCTGAACGGTCAGCCAGTTTCAATTCTTCCCTTTCCGACACCGGGTTCACCAGACCCGGCACGGTATGGGCCATCCAAGGTTCGGGTGCTGGATCTAACCGGGCGTGAGGTAGTCAAAGGAGAGGTCGTTCCGGTTCAAGTTGGCTACGAACTTGCCGTCCACAAGACGGGGCCAGACGCGGCCTCGGAAGCGTAGAGCGATAAGAGGCGCGGGGTGCAGCCCGTGAACCCGACGGCGGCACGCCAGGACGCCCGGCTATTGCTGGAGTTTCCGGGACTACTTCGACGTACGCAACTCCAACAGGTGCCGCGCGGTTTCCAGCTCTTTCTGCAACAGTTCGGCATCCGGCAGCACGGTACGGTAGTTCGCCGCCATCACCTTCGAAGGCAAGCCTTCCAGCGCATACCGCGCCAGCGCATGGCCCTTGTCTGCGCACAGAATCAAGCCCACGGGCGGGTTTTCCTCGGGGTAGGCCCAATGTTCCTTGGCATAGTTGCAATACATGTGCATCTGGCCCACGTCCGCATGGGTCAGGCTGCCCAGCTTCAAGTCGATGATGACCAAGCAACGCAACTTGCGATGGAAAAACAGCAGATCGACCCGATACCAAGTCTGGTCAATGCGCAAGCGCCGCTGCCGGCCGACGAAGGTGAAGCCTTCGCCCAGCTCCAGCAGAAAATCCTCCAGCCGCTGGATTAACGCGGCCTCCAGATCGGATTCCGAATACTCGTCCTTGAGGTTCAGGAACTCCAGTACATACGGGTCTTTGATCGCGTCGTCGGGCGTGACGGCATCCTCGGGCCTCGCCACAGCTCCCTTGACCAGCATCGCCGCCTTATCCTTGGACAAGGCGGTGCGCTCGTAGAACTGGCTGCCAATCTGCCGGTCAAGCTGGCGCACGCTCCAGCCGCCGCGTAGTGCCTCGGTTTCGTAGAAGCGCCGGGCATGGGTATCCTTGACCACCAGCAGCCGGACATAGGCCGACCACGGCAGCGTGAACACTTGCGCCAGCTCGGCGAGGCTCAATTTCCCAGACACCGTCTGGGATTTCTCATCAGGCAGCTCGTTGTCCAATTTCCCAGACAGTGTCTGGGAAATCTCGGAAACAGGGTATGCGAGGAAGAACCGCCGCATGTTCTCCAGGTTGTTGACGCCAAAGCCCCGCCCGAACCGCGCGGTCAGGTCAGCGGACAACCGGGCCATCAACTGTTCGCCGTACCCCGCGCGCCGCTTGCCCTGTTGTTCGGCCTCCACGATGCGGCGGCCAATCTCCCAGTAGCTGGCCGTCATCAGCGCATTGACGCTGCGCGCTGCTGCCTGGCGCGCGGCATCGAGCAGTTCCACGATGCCGCCGTGGATGCCCGCGTAGCCGGCAGGTACGGCGGCGGGTGCGGCTCCCACCGCCGCAGGCGTCTTCCTGGTCATGCGACCACCTCCGCAGGCCGCTGCGCCTCGGTGATCGTTTTGCGCCGGTTCGCCACCAACTCGGCGGCCTTGCGCACAGGGTCGTCCTCGGTGTGAACGTAGCGCATGAACATCGCCACGGTCTTGTGCGCCGTCAGCGCCATGCCGACTTTGACAGGGATACCCGAGTTGGCAATGTCCGTGGCCGAGCGATGGCGGATGCCGTGCGTGCCCACATGGGCCGCGCCCGCCGCCTTGAGGGCGCGGCTCCAGCCGCCGTAGTACTCGCCCGTGGTCAGATGCTTGCCGGGGTGGCGCGGAGAAGGCAGCACGTAAGGGCTGCCCTCCTGCCGTGGGGCCGTCGAGAGCAGCCGGTAGGCTTCCTCGCTCATGGGCTTGGACATGCCGCCGGTCTTGCTGTCGGGCCAGACTACACGCCGGTTTTCCAGATCCACCCAAGCCCATTCGAGCGTGACGACTTCGGAGCGGCGACCGGCGAACTCGAACTGCAGGCGGATCGCCAGCGGGATGACGTAGTTCTCCAGGCCCTCGGCCTCGATGTGCTCCAGTCGCCGAAACAGCTTGCCCATGTCCTCGTCGCTGATGAGGTGGGTGGCCTTGCCGTTGGGGTACATCGGGACGTGGCGGCAGGGATTGGTGCCGTCCGTCCGATGGCCCCATACCTCGGCCAGATTAAACATCTTGCGCATCACGCTGAAAGCGCGGTTCGCCTCGGCCGGCTTGTGGGCCATCTTCTTCATCGCCGTGGCCACGTCCGGCCGCTTCACATCCTGCACCTTCATGCGGCCCAGCATCGGAACGATGCAGCGGTCTATGACGGCCTGATACCCCCGCTGGGTGCTGGGCTTGTTGCGCTGCTTGGAGTAGTCCTCCATGAACTTGGTGCACAGCTCCTTGACCGTGGGGGCTGCGCGGGCAGCGGCCTTGGCCGCGCTGGGGTCGCCGCCCCGGCGCACCTCGGCCAGCCATTCCTGGGCCAGCGAGCGGGCCTGCTCGACGGTCAGTTCCCCGTACAGGCCCAGAGCGGGCTTGCGCCGCTCGCCGGCGTTCGTGCGGTACTGGAGCATGAAGACCTTGCGGCCCGCTGGTGTAACCTTGCACAGGAAGCCGGGCACCAGCGTGTCCCGGAGTTCGACGGCCTGCGCCTGGGGTAGCGCCGCATCGACTGCGGACTTGGTGAGCTTGAGTTTTGCCACGATGACTCCTCGGAAAGACCCGATTCCCAAGAGCCATGTAGGGGCCAGCAGAGGGGAAGCCGGGTCAGGTTTCGGAAAGCACCGGCATATGTTGAACTCGCCTAAGTTATTGATAAACCTGCTGCATCGGGTTTCGGCGTAGTCCAGCGAAGTTCGGTGCTGGAGTCATGGTGAAATGAAAAAAGCCCACTCCCGTTGACGGAGTGGGCTTTAGGGGGGAGAGACGGCCGTCGTCGTGGCGCCTGGCTTTAGCCTGTTCGACGGCTTTGGCGGATGTGCCTGTTATTTAGGCAGCCAGGCGCTTGGCCAGCGCGGCCTTGGCATCCACCAGGGCTTGCGGCAGGTTGTGCTT
Source organism: Cupriavidus basilensis (assembly GCF_008801925.2). Lineage (NCBI taxonomy): Bacteria > Pseudomonadati > Pseudomonadota > Betaproteobacteria > Burkholderiales > Burkholderiaceae > Cupriavidus > Cupriavidus basilensis. The sequence continues at coordinate 4,490,715 of NZ_CP062803.1, forward strand.
GAGTTGCGTGAACAGCTCCTCATGCAGCGCCAGCTCCTTCTGCCAGGCGGCGTGGTCGATCGAGGTGACCTGCTCGAACTGCTGCTTGGTGAAATCCAGGCCTTCCCAGTTCAGGTCCTCGAAGCTGGGCGAGGTGCCGAACACGTGGTCGGTGCCCTTGCCGCGGCCTTCGACGCGGTCGATCATCCACGACAGCACGCGCATGTTCTCGCCAAAGCCCGGCCACACGAAGTTGCCGGCCTCATCCTTGCGGAACCAGTTGACGCAGTAGATGCCCGGCAGCTTCGCGCCGGAAGCTTCCAGCTTCTTGCCCAGCGCCAGCCAGTGGCCAAAGTAGTCGCTCATGTTGTAGCCGCAGAACGGCAGCATGGCGAACGGGTCGCGGCGCACCACGCCTTGCTGGCCAGCGGCGGCGGCGGTGGTTTCCGAGCCCATGGTGGCGGCCATGTAGACGCCTTCGGTCCAGTTGCGCGCCTCGGTCACCAGCGGCACGGTGGTGGAGCGGCGGCCGCCGAAGATGAACGCATCGATGGCGACGCCAGCCGGGTTGTCCCAGTTATCGTCGATCGACGGGCACTGCACGGCCGGGGCGGTGAAGCGGGCGTTCGGGTGGGCAGCCTTGGCGCCGGTTTCCTTGGCGATGACCGGGGTCCAGTCCTTGCCCTGCCAGTCGATCAGGTGCGCCGGGGCTTCCTTGCTCATGCCTTCCCACCACACGTCGCCGTCATCGGTCAGCGCCACGTTGGTGAAGATGACGTTTTCCTTCAGGGTAGCCATCGCGTTGAAGTTGGTCTTCTCGCTGGTGCCCGGGGCCACGCCGAAGTAGCCGGCTTCCGGGTTGATGGCGTACAGGCGGCCGTCCTGGCCCGGCTTGATCCAGGCGATGTCGTCGCCGATGGTGGTGACCTTCCAGCCTTCGAAGCCCTTGGGCGGGATCAGCATGGCGAAGTTGGTCTTGCCGCAGGCCGACGGGAACGCGGCGGCCACGTGGTACTTCTTGCCTTCCGGCGAGGTCACGCCCAGGATCAGCATGTGCTCGGCCAGCCAGCCCTCGTCGCGGCCCATGGTGGAAGCAATGCGCAGCGCGAAGCACTTCTTGCCCAGCAGGGCGTTGCCGCCGTAGCCCGAGCCATACGACCAGATTTCGCGCGTTTCCGGGAAATGGACGATGTACTTGGTCGGGTTGCACGGCCACGCCACGTCTTTCTCGCCGGCAGCTAGCGGCTTGCCCACGGTGTGCACGCACGGCACGAACTCGCCATCGGTGCCCAGCACGTCGAACACGGCGCGGCCCATGCGGGTCATGATGCGCATATTGACGGCAACGTACGGCGAGTCCGACAGTTCCACGCCGATGTGGGCGATCGGCGAGCCCAGCGGGCCCATCGAGAACGGCACCACGTACAGCGTGCGGCCGCGCATGCAGCCGTCGAACAGGCCGGACAGCGTCTGGCGCATTTCAGCTGGGGCGGTCCAGTTGTTGGTGGCGCCGGCATCTTCCTTCTTCTGCGAGCAGATGAAGGTGCGGTCTTCCACACGCGCCACGTCGGACGGATCGGACAGCGCCAGGAACGAGTTCTTGCGCTTGGCCGGGTTCAGGCGCTTCATGGTGCCGGCGGCGACCATCTGCTCGCACAGGCGGTCGTACTCTTCCTGCGAGCCGTCGCACCAGTAGATATTGTCGGGTTTGGCGAGGGCCGCGAACTCGGCCACCCAGGCGACCAGCTTCTGGTGCTTGACCCAGGCCGGTACGTTGAGTGCGGGCGTGCCCTGCATGGTGGGGTGGTTCATACTGCTACTCCAAAGCGTAAAGGAAATCTTGCAAAGCCTGGCCGGTTGCCGCGGTCGGGAGACGGCTGGCAGCGCCCCATGACCTGGGCAGACCGCGGCAATTCGCCGTGGGTTCCGCACCGGGCCGCGTAGGGCGGCTCTGACCAGGATCGTCACATCCCGTTACAACTGCGCAGCGACCGGAACTGCGCAAAAGGTCGCGACAGGCCCCGCGGCTGCGCTACAGTGGCGCTTCGCCTGTGGCAGGGCCGCGCAGGCTTTGTCCGGCACGGCCCGGGTGTCGGGAGCAAGGCTCGACCGACAATCTGGGGCGGCACCGAAACCGGCAAGGATACCACCGCCGCGCGCCGCTGTTTTTTGCTCCGCAGCAATGTTTGTGCGCGATTCCGGGCCATGCCGTATTGTCTCGTTTGCCTGTGCGCCGGCTCACTTTCGCGTCGCGCGGGATTGTTCCCGCCACGTTGCGCACTCGGTGCGGTGTCGGGCGGCAGATGCTAAAACTATAACTTTGATGGGTGCGCCGCAATGTGGGTGTGCGCACCTTGCGATAGCCAAAATAGAGTCTCCGATGAAGATTGCCGTACTCGACGATTATCAGGATGCCGTTCGCAAGCTGTCGTGCTTCAGCCTGCTCGATGGTCACGACGTCAAGGTGTTCAACAACACTGTCAAGGGCGTTGGCCAGCTGGCGGCACGCCTGTCCGATGTGGAAGCCGTAGTGCTTATCCGCGAACGGTCGCGCATCACCCGGCAACTGCTGGAAAAACTCCCCAAACTCAAGATCATCAGCCAGACCGGGCGCGTTGGCGGCCATGTGGACGTCGAGGCTTGTACGGAGCGCGGCGTGGTGGTGCTGGAAGGCGCGGGCTCGCCCGTGGCCCCGGCCGAGCTCACCTGGGCCCTGATCATGGCGGCCCAGCGCCGCATTCCCCAGTACGTGGCCAGCCTCAAGCATGGCGCGTGGCAGCAGTCCGGGCTCAAGTCCACCACCATGCCGCCCAACTTCGGCCTGGGCCAGGTGCTGCGCGGGCAGACGCTCGGGATCTGGGGCTACGGCAAGATCGGCAAGCTGCTGGCGGGCTACGGCCGCGCCTTCGGCATGCATGTGCTGGTATGGGGACGCGAGAACTCGCAAAAAGCCGCGCGCGAGGACGGCCTGGCCGTGGCCGAGTCGCAGGAGCAATTGTTTACCGACAGCGATGTGCTGTCGTTGCACCTGCGCCTGAATGACGAGACCCGCGGGCTGGTCAAGCTGGCCGACTTCTCCCGCATGAAGCCCACCGCGCTGTTCGTCAACACCAGCCGCGCCGAGCTGGTCGAGGAAAACGCCCTGCTGGCCGCGCTCAACCGCGGCCGCCCCGGCATGGCGGCGGTCGATGTGTTCGAGTCCGAGCCCATCCTGCAGGGCCACGCCCTGCTTCGCATGGAAAACTGCATCTGCACGCCGCACCTGGGCTATGTCGAACGCGAAAGCTATGAGATGTACTTCCGCATCGCCTTCCAGAACATCCTCGATGTGCTGAGCGGCAAGCATGACAGCATCGCCAATCCCAAGGCGCTGACCCCGGCGCTGTCACGCTAAGCGCCAGCCCGCAGGCGCCCAAGCCGGCATCCTCGCCGGCGAGTGCGCTACGCTCAACGCGAACCGGGCAAAACCGCTACACTCGGACTTCCCGCGCGGCCTCTGGCCGCGTTTTCCGTCCTCCGCACCTCCATTCCCCGCCCTGTCGCCATGGATCCCAGGCTCGTGATGCTGTGCCTTGGCAATTTTGTCATCGGCACCGGCGCGATGATCGTCACCGGCATGCTCAATGACATTGCCGGCGATTTCCAGCTTGGAGCCGGCACCGCAGGCCAGTTGATCTCCGTGTTTGCGCTGGCGACCTGCGTCGGCGCGCCCTTGTTCGCCACGCTCGGCTCGCGCATCGACCGCCGGCTGCTGCTGGCGGGCTCATTGCTGGTCTATGCAGCGATGCACCTGGCCGCGGCCTTTGCGCCGAGCTTTGCCAGCCTGATGGCGATCCGCTTCCTGACTGCCATCGGCGCGGCCATCTTCACCCCGCAGGCTGCCGCCACCCTGCCGTTGCTGGTCAACGCGCAGACGCGCGGGCGCGCCATCAGCTTTGTCTTCCTGGGCTGGAGCGTGGCCAGCGTGGTGGGCGTGCCGATGGGGACGTGGATCGCCAGCACGCTGGGCTGGCGCTTCAGCATGGGGCTGGTGGGCTTGCTGGCGCTGGGCGCGTCGGTGGGCGTGTGGCGGGCCTTGCCTGCGCGCCTGTATGTGGAACCGGTGGGCCGGGCGGCCTGGGGCGCGGTGCTTCGGCACACGCCGATGGTGCTGGTGGTGGCCACCACCATGATCCAGTCGGCCGGGATGTTCACGCTGTTTACTTATATCGCCCCGCTGCTGCGCGACGTGCATGGCATCAGCGGCGGCACGCTCAGCCTGATGTTCCTGGCTTACGGCGCCTGCGGCGTCAGCGGCAATGTGCTGGCGGCGTCGCGCATGGACCGGGCCACGCCCGCGCGCATCGTTCAGGCCGCCATGCTGACCTCGCTGGCGGCCATGCTGCTGTGGCCGCTGGCGACACTGGGGCCGGTGGCGCTGGTGCTGATCTTCATGCTGTGGGGTGTCGGCGGCTTTGCCACCAACAGCGCGCAGCAGGCGCGGCTGGTTGCGCTGGCGCCGGAGCGCGCGGCGGTATCGATCTCGCTCAACTCGTCTTCCATCTACCTCGGCCAGGCCCTGGGCGCGATGGGCGGTGCGGCGATCTACGCGACCGCCGGCCCCGACTCCCTGCACTGGGGGGCGGCAGCGCTGATGCTCTTGGCACTGGTGGTGTCGCAGCGGGCGCGGGTGCTGGGGCAGCGCTGGTGCCTGCGCGAGACGGCACGGCAGCAGGCCTGAGCCAGCCGACTCACAACCCGCTGGACAAAGCAGACAAAGCCGCCAGCCGTGCGGCGCCGCACACGCGGCAGCCGCTTGATACCGCTGTTTGGAAAATCCCGGCGCTAAGATAAAGAACACAGGATCAAGGAGACGGCATGAGCACATCCAACGGCATGCGCCTCATCGCCATCAGCGTTGGCAAGGCGGTCCCGCTCTTCGTGGCGGCGGTGGGCACCGAGGCGGTGGTGATGTCCGGCATCCGCAAGCATCCGCTCAGCACCTTGCTGCACCCGCTGTCGGTGGCGGTGCGCCCGCTGGGGCTGGCAGGCGACGAGCAGGCTGACCTGAGCGTGCATGGTGGCCTGGACAAGGCGGTCTACGCCTACCCGGCCGAACACTACGACTGGTGGAACGCGCGCCGCCGGGAAGCACGGCTGCCTGAAGCCGAGAAGCCGCTCGTGCCGGGTGCCATGGGCGAAAACCTGACCCTGGAGGGCGTGCTCGAGACCGATCTGTGGGTGGGGGATCTGCTGCGCATTGGCAACGTCGTGCTCCGGGTGGAGTCGCCGCGCCAGCCCTGCTACAAGTTCAACGCCGTGATGGGCTACCGCCATGCGATCAAGCATATGGTGCAAAGCGGGTATTCCGGCTTTTACCTGAGCGTGGCCACCCCGGGCGATCTCCAGGCCGGCGCCGCGGTGGTCATCGAGCCAGGACCGCGCGACGTGGCGATAGAAAGCATCAACACCCGGCAACGCAATGGCCGCCAGGCCCCGCTTTTCTGATAATGTTTGGCTCGCGATACAAGCAGGCATCCTTCCGCGCTGTAATAGTTTGTAATGGCGCGGATTGCATGGGTACTGGCCTTCAACGCCCCTGATCCTGTACTACTAGCGGTTTTCCGCGGCGCGGCACCGGCTTCCCAGAAGGCCGGGCCACGGGGGAGCGGGCGCATTTTGCGCGCACTGTCAGAGAGTCCTCACATGAAAACGAACGGGATCGACCAGGCCAAGGGCTTCGTCGACGCTAAGTGGAGTTCTTCCACGGGTACCGGCAAGGGCATGTCGCCCTGGTTGCTCGGCGCGGTCTTGATCGCGCTGGCTGCTGGCGGATGGTTCGGCTGGCGTGCCTGGACGGCGCCCAAGCCGGCGGCCAAGGCGCCGCCCGTGGTGGTGGTGACGACCGCCGTGGTGCAGCAGGGCGACGTGCCGCTGCGGGTGACGGCCAACGGCACGGTGAGTGCGCTCGCCACGGTGGAGATCCGCCCGCAAGTGTCCAGCACCGTGCGCACCGTGCATATCAAGGAGGGCCAGACCGTCAAGCCGGGCGACCTGCTCTTCACGCTCGACACCCGCATGGACGAGGCCAACCTCGCCAAGGCCCAGGCCCAGCTGATGCGCGACCAGGCCGACCTGCACGATGCTCGCCGCACCTTGGCGCGCAGCAATGAGCTGCTGGAGCGAAACTTCATCTCCAAGAGCGCGGTGGATACGGCCCAGGCCAAGGTCGACGGCTTTGAGGCCACCCTGCGCGCCGACCAGGCCGCCATCGAGGCCAGCCGCGTGGCGGTCAGCTATGGCGCCATCCGCGCCACCATCGGCGGGCGCACCGGCGTGATCAACATGTTCCCCGGCTCGCTGGTGACGCCCAACAGCGCCCTGCCGATGGTCACCATCGCCCAGGTGCAGCCGATTGCCGTCACCTTCACCCTGCCCGAGCGCCAGCTCGCCGCGCTGCGCGAGGCCCTGCACGCCGGCCCTGTTGCCGTGACCGCGCTGCCCAACGACGGCAGCAAGACCCCCGTGACCGGCAAGATCAGCTTTGTGGATAACACGGTGGACCCGCAGTACGGCAGCATCCGCGTCAAGGCGCAGTTCGACAACGACGAGCAGCGCCTGTGGCCGGGGACGTATGCCAACGTGGACGCCGTGGTGCAGACCTTGAAGAACGCGCTGTCGGTGCCGCCGCAGGCGGTGGTGACGGGGCCGGAAGGCCGCTTTGTCTATGCGGTGCAGGCGGACAACCGCGTCAAGCCGATGCCGGTGAAGGTGCAGGTCTCCACTGCCAGCGCCGCCGTGATCGAGGGCGTGCCGCCCGGCACGCGCGTGGTGGTGGAAGGCGCGCAGAACCTGCGCGCCGGCAGCATGGTGCGGGAAGCGACGCCCGCGGCCAAGGCCGGCGCGGCAAGCGCTGCCGCCGCCGATGCGAACGCCAATGCCAAGCACTGAGCCCAGGGCACTGACACCATGACCCTGTCCGAGCTTTGTATCCGCCGCCCGGTGATGACGATCCTGCTATGCCTGGCAGTGATCGTCACCGGTATTGCGCTCTACCCCACCATCCCGATCGCGGCGTTGCCGTCGTTCAACTCGCCGGTGATCCAGGTCACGGCCACCTTGCCAGGGGCCAGCCCCGAGACCATGGCGGCCTCGGTGGCGACCCAGCTGGAAAAGCAGTTCGCCACCATTCCCGGCGTGTCGGTGATCAGCTCGTCGAACACGCTCGGCAACTCCAGCATCACCATCGAGTTCAACAACGACCGCGACATCGACGCCGCGGCCGTGGACGTGCAGGCGGCGCTGTTCCGCGCGCAGCGCGCGCTGCCGATCGAAATGACGGTGCCGCCGTCGTACCGCAAGGTCAACCCGGCCGATGCGCCGGTGCTGCTGCTGGCGATCAACTCGCCGGCCATGAGCCTGGCCGAGCTCAACGCCTTCGGCGACAACCTGATCTCGCCCAGCCTGGCCACCTTGCCAGGCGTGGCGCAGGTGCAGGTGTTCGGGCAAAAGCGTTTCGCCGTGCGCGTGCGCGCCCACCCGGACGCGCTTGCCGCGCGCGGCCTCACGCTGGATGAGCTGGCCACGGCGCTGAACCGCGCCAACGCCAATACGCCGGTCGGCACGCTGGACGGCGCGCGCCAGACGCTCACCATCCAGGCCAACCGCCAGCTTGCCAGCGCCGACGCGTTCCGCAACATCATCGTGGCCAGCCAGCCCAGCGGCGCGCTGGTGCGGCTGTCTGACGTGGCCGATGTGGAAGACAGCGTCGAGACCATCAAGACCGGCAGCTGGCTCAACAACGAGCGCTCGATCGTGCTGGCCGTGCTGCGCCAGCCGGATGCCAATACGGTGGCGGTGGTGGACGCCATCAAGAACGCGCTGCCGCGCCTGATCCAGCAGATGCCGGATTCGGTCAACGTGGCGGTGGTCAACGACCGCTCGCAGTCGATCCGCGAATCCATCCACGACGTGCAGTTCACGCTGGCCCTGACCGTCGGGCTGGTGGTGATGGTGATTTTCCTGTTCCTGCGCCGCGCCGCCGCCACGCTGATTCCCACCGTGTCGCTGCCGATCTCGCTGATCGGCACGGTGGCGCTGATGAAGGCCTTCGGCTACAGCCTGGACAATGTGTCGCTGCTGGCCATTACGCTCGCCGTGGGTTTGGTGGTGGACGACGCCATCGTGATGCTGGAAAACATCGTGCGCCATATCGAGGAGGGCGTGCCGCCGCTCAAGGCCGCGCTGGTCGGCTCGCGCGAGATGGGGTTCACCATCCTCTCGATCTCGATCTCGCTGGTGGCGGTGTTCATCCCCATCTTCTTCATGCCGGGCGTGATCGGCTTGCTGTTCCACGAGTTCGCGGCGGTGGTGTCGCTGGCCATTCTGGTATCGGCGCTGGTGTCGCTCACGCTGATCCCGATGTTGTGCGCGCGCTTCCTGTCGGCCGAGAACGTGCCGATCGACGAGTCGCAACATGCCTATGGCGACCACGCGGATGCCAGCCACGCGCCGGCCATCGTGCAGAAGCAGACCATCGGGCTGCGCTCCACCCAGTGGTTCGAGAACCTGTTCGAATTCACGCTCCACCGCTATGCGCGCGGGCTTGACTGGTGCCTGGCGCACCGCAAGTCGGTGCTGGCGGTGGCCGGCCTGACCTTCGTGCTGACCGCGGTGCTGTTCGTGATGATCCCCAAGGGCTTCTTCCCGGAAGAAGACATCGGGCAGATCCAGGTCAATGCCGAAGGCCCGCAGGATATTTCCTTCGACGCCATGGCCGACCGACTGCGCGATGCGGCCGAGCGCATGCGCAAGAACCCGGCGGTGCGCAGCATCGTGATCTCGATCGGTGGCGGCCCCTCCCCCGCCATCAACACGGGCCGCATGTTCATCGAGCTCAAGCCGCTGGGCGAGCGCCCCAAGATGGCCAAGGTGGTGGAGTCCCTGCGCAAGGACGTGTCGGGCATCGCCGGCCTGGCGGTCTACTTCTCGCCGGTGCAGAACCTGCGCCTGGGCGGGCGCCAGAGCAAGAGCCGCTACCAGTACACGCTGCAAAGCGTGAAGGCCGGCCAGCTGCAGGAATACTCCGACAAGCTGATGGGCAAGATGCGCGCCGATCCGCTGTTCCGCGATGTCACCAGCGATTCTCAGCAATCGGGCCTGGAGGCGCAGCTGTCGATTGACCGCGACAAGGCCAATGCGCTGGGCGTGCAGATCCAGGACGTGCGCCAGGCGCTGTACTCCGCCTTTGGCGAGCGCCAGGTGTCGACCATCTATACCCCGATCGACAACTACTACGTGATCCTGCAGGCGGCCGATATCGACCGTGCCGACGAGACCGCGTTCTCCAAGCTCTACGTGCGCAGCAAGACCGGGCAGATGGTGCCGATCTCCGCCTTCGCGACTACCGAGCGCCGGGTCGGGCCAATTGCCGTGAACCACCAGGGCCAGCTGCCCTCGGTGACGGTGTCGTTCAACCTTGCGCCGGGCGCGGCGCTTGGCGCGGCCTCCGCCAAGATCGATGTCTACAAGCAAGAGATCGCCATGCCTGGCTCGATCTTCACGAGCTGGGGCGGCGACGCGGCGGTGTTCCAGTCGTCCCAGGCTACGCAGGTGCTGCTGCTGGTGGCGGCGCTCGCGGTGATCTACACGCTGCTGGGCGTGCTGTACGAGAGCTACATCCATCCGCTGACCATCCTGGCCGGCCTGCCGTCGGCGGCCGTTGGCGCGCTGCTGACGCTCTTCCTCTTCGATGTGGAGCTGTCGCTGATCGCCACCATCGGCGTGCTGATGCTGATCGGGATCGTCAAGAAAAACGCCATCATGATGATCGACTTCGCGCTGGCGGCGCAGCGCGAGCAGGGCATGGCCCCGGCGCGCGCGATCCGGCAGGCCTGCCTGCTGCGCTTCCGCCCGATCATGATGACGACCTTCGCCGCCGTGATGGGCGCGCTGCCACTGGCGCTCGGCCTGGGCGCGGGCGCCGAGCTGCGCCAGCCGCTGGGCCTGGCGGTGGTGGGCGGCCTGCTGTTCTCGCAGGTGATCACGCTGTTCATCACGCCGGTGATCTATCTGGCGCTCGATCGGTTCTCGGGCACCGGCCCGCTGCAGATCGACGAACAAGGCAATCGCCTGCCGGCCCTGGTGGGTGGGGAGGCTGCGCACTGAGCGTGCTGCCGTAGCCAATCGCGACGCCTCGGGGGCGGTGCCGGATCGGTCGGCACCGCCCTTTTTGTTTCGGCAGCGTTGCGGCTTCGTTGCGGCATTGCCACCAATCGGGGCGCTCCGTACGCGGGGGCAGGGATTGTGGTGATCCATGCTTTACAAATAGTTACTTATTGATAATAATTCGCATTCTCAATAATGCGTGACCGGGTTCGCCGAGCCACGCCTGACCACGCGAGCCAGCCACAGTCTTCGCACTAGCCAGCCAGCGTTTCGCTTTCTTTGGGGAAATTCCATGAAACGCCGCTGTCTGGCGCGCTTGCGCGCCTCTGCCTCTATCCGAGTCACCCGAGTCACGCCCATCGCCGCCGTCTGCGCCGCCCTTGGCGGTCCCGTCCTGGCTGCCGAGCCGGCCGCCGATCCGGCCCGCCACTTAAGCGAGGTGGTGGTCACCGCCACGCGCACCGAGGAGCGCGCCGATGCCGTTGCCTCCACCATCACCGCCATTGACGCCAGCCGGATCGAACGCGCCCAGCCCGTTGACGAGACCGCCCTGTTCGCCGATGAGCCCGATATCGATGTGCCCCGCGACCGCCGCCGCTTTGGTGCCGGCAGCATCAATATCCGCGGCATCGAAGACAACCGTGTGCTGCTGATGGTCGATGGCGTGCGCCTGCCCGACTACTACAACGGCGGCGGCCCCTCCAACCTGTCCAGCGCCACGCGCGACGCGCCCGAGTTCTCCTTCCTCAAGCGGGTCGAGGTGCTGCGCGGGCCGGCGTCCAGCCTGTACGGCTCGGACGCTATCGGCGGCGTGGTGTCGTATGTCACCAAGGATCCCGAAGACATCATGCGCGGGCGCGCGGTGGGGGGCGAAGCCGGGCTGTCGTGGAACGGCATCGACCGCAGCTTCGGCCAGACCGCGGGCGTGGCCGGCGGCAACGAGACCATCAAGGGCTTGTTCATGTACGCGCACCGCAAGGGGCACGAAGTGCAGAGCATGGGTGGCAACGACACCACGTCGACCGGCCGCACCAAGGCCAATCCGCAGAACAGCGAGACCAACGCGTGGCTCGGCAAGATCGTGCTCGACCCGGCCGCGGGCCATCGCCTCAAGCTGACTTACGAGCATCGCGACAACGACACCTTCACCGATATCCGCCGGCTGTCCACCGCGCTGCCGCGCGTGACCTCCGCCAACGGCACCGAGGACCTGTCGCGCAACCGCGTCAGCCTGGACTACGAATGGAAGCCGGCCAGCCGCGTCATCGATCGCCTGAGCGCGTCGGTGTTCTACCAGGAGAGCGAGTCCAACACCGTGACCAACCAGGTGCGCAGCCGTACCAGTTCGGGTTGCTCGGGCTCCACCGCGGGCACCAGCCTGTGTGACGTCAACCTGCTGTTCGGTTTTCGCCAGCAGCAGACCGGCTTCAACTTGCAGGCCGACAAGTCGTTCAATACCGGCGTTGTCGGCCACCGGCTGATCACCGGCGTGGACTTCCTGCGTACCCAGACCAGCGAGATGCGCGACGGCACCACCTACAACCGCACCACCGGCGTGGTGTCCAAATCGCTGGCCGGCGACAACTTCCCGATCCACGATTTCCCCAAGGGCGAAACGCGCCAGACCGGCATCTTCGTGCAGGATGAGCTGCAGTTCGCCGGCGGCCGCTTCACGCTCACGCCGGGCCTGCGCTTTGACCACTACTCGCTCGGCCCGGATGACGACAAGCTCTACAACAGCGTGGCTTCCAAGCCCGCCATCAGCAAGAGCGATTCGGCACTGTCGCCCAAGCTCTCCGCGCTGTGGCAGGCCACCGACCGCATCAACCTGTGGGCCCAGTACGTATTCGGATACCGCGCGCCCAACTACCAGGAGATCAACGGCAGCTTTCGCAACACCATCCAGGGCTACGGCGCCGCGCCCAATGGCGACCTGAACCCGGAGAAGAGCCGCTCGTTCGAGATCGGCGCGCGCTATACGGATGAACGCGTGCAGACCAGCGTCGCGGTGTTCGACAACCGTTACAAGGACTTCATCGAGCAAGTCGCGCTGCGCTGCCCGTCGGATCCCGCTTGTCTTGCCGGCCTGCGCGCGACATACCAGTACCGCAACCAGAGCAGCGTGCGCATCTACGGCGCCGAGTGGCGCGGCAGCTACCGCTTCCTGCCGCAATGGCGCGTGGACAGCGCCGTGGCCTACGCGCACGGCAACAACGAGCAGACCGGCCAGCCCCTCAACAGCGTCTCGCCGCTGCGCGCCAGCGCCGCGCTGACGTGGGAGCGCGGCAGCAGCAGCCAGGGCCAGGGCGCAAGCCTGCGCTGGCGCGGCGCGCGCGCCGTGACGCGCACCGACGACACCTCCTTCGCCTACTTCAAGCCGGGCGGCTATGGCGTGGCCGACATCCAGGGCTGGTGGCGCTTTAACCGCTACGCCAGCCTGGTGCTTTCGGTGAATAACGTGTTCGACAAAAAGTACTGGTTGTGGGGCGATGTGCGCCAAGGCAGCGTGGCCGCCAGCGAGCCGGGCCTGGACTTCTATACGCAGCCAGGACGCACCTTTGCCGCCAGCGTGAAGCTGTCGTTCTGACCAGAGGCGAATCGACCGACATGTCCCCACAAGATAAAACCAGGATGCGGCTTGTCCGCGCGTTGTGCCTGCTGTGGATAACCTGGCTGGTGCTCGGCATGCAGCCAGCGTCGGCAGCGCCGCGCATCGCGGTGCTGACCACCTCGCCCGTGCCCGCCGGCAAGTTCGAGCCGCTGCAGGCCATGGCGCGCGCGCACGGCATGACGCTGGATGCGCGCTACCTGGAGCGCATGAACGCGCAGGATATCGCGCCGTTTATCGACGGCGCCAGCCTGCTGATCCTGGATGCGCCACGCGACCATATCGTCACCGAGATGCTGGCCAAGCTCGGGCCGCTGTGGACCCATGCGCGCGTGCCGCGCCTGCTGATTGCCACTGACCGCTTCGACGCGCACGGCGTGGATAACGCGCTGGGCGCGAAGCTGCAGGCGTACTACGTCAATGGCGGCCGTGCCAACTTCGACGCGATGATGCGCACGCTGGCTGCGCAGCAGTTCAAGCTGCATGTGGACAACGCTATTCCCGCGCCAGTCGTATTCCCCAAGGCCGCTTACTACCATCCGCGGCTTGCCAGCGTGGTGACGGCCTCGCCGGAAGATGCACTCAAGGTGTCCGGCCACGCCGGTGAACCGGTGATCGGCGTCGCCATCCACCAGGCCTACGTGTCGGGGCTGGACAGTGCCTTTATCGACGACCTGATCGCGCGCATCGAAGCGCGCGGCGCGCGCGCGCTGGTGTTCTATAGCGGCGTCATGGAGGCGGGCGGCGTGCAGCACATGGCCGCGCCTGGCGGCAAGCGCATCGTCGACGTGCTCATCAACGGCCAGATCATGCTCAACGCGGCTGGCCGCAAGACGGAGTTCGAGGCGCTCGGCATCCCGGTGCTGCAGGTCATGCCTTATCGCAAGGGCGACGCGCAGGACTGGGAGCGCGACCCGCACGGCATCAGCCTCACGGACACGCCCTTCTACCTCGTGCAGCCCGAGCTGGCCGGCGTGAGCGATCCCATGCTGGCCGCAGCCACCTCGCACAAGGACGGCAGTATCGTCAGCCTGCCGGCGCAGCTCGATGCCGTGGCGGACAAGGCGCTGGCGCTCACGCGCCTGCAGCGCACGCCGAACGCCGACAAGCGCGTGGCGATCCTGTTCTACAACTATCCGGCGGGCGAGAAGAACCTGTCGGCATCGTTCCTCAACCTGCCGCGCAGCCTGTCGTCCACGCTGGCCGCATTGCATGGGGCCGGCTACCGTACCGATGCTGCGGATGCGCTCGCGCTGCAGCGTGATCTGGGCGCATTGCTCGCACCCTTCTATCGCGATGGACAACTTGCCGCGCTGCTCGACGCGGATCGCGCGGTGTGGATGCCGATGACGCAATACCGCCGCTGGTACGACGCGCAACCTGCTGCGTTTCGCGCCGAGGTCAGCGCGCGCTGGGGCGAACCCGAAGCCTCGTCGATGGCGATCCGGCGCAACGGCGTGGCCGGCTTCGCCATCCCGCGCCTGCAACTCGGCAACGTGGCCCTGATGCCGGTACCGCCACGCGGCGAGCGCGACGAAGCCGCCGAGAAAGCGCTCTATCACTCCACCAAGACGCCGCTTAGCCATTTCTACATGGCGGCCTACCTGTGGGCGCGCGAAGGGCGCGAGGCGCTGGTGCACTACGGCACCCACGGCACGCAGGAATGGACACCGGGCAAGGAGCGCGGCCTGTCCGTGACCGACCAGCCCTACCTGGTGCTCGGCAGCGTGCCGGTGATCTATCCCTATATCGTCGATGACGTCGGCGAGGCACTGCAGGCCAAGCGCCGTGGCCGCGCCACCATCGTCAGCCACCAGACGCCGCCGTTCAAGCCGGCGGGCCTGCACACGGATCTGTCGGCGCTGCACGACCAGTTGCACAACTACCTGCAGCAGGACGACGGCGCAGTGAAGGACACGCTGCGCGAGGACATCCTCAAGCGCAGCGCGCGCATGCACCTGCTCGACGACATGGGCTGGCCGCAAGCCCGCGCGAGCGCGCAGTTTGCCGAATACCTCGATGCGCTGCACACGCATCTGCACGAGCTCGCCGGGGCATTGCAGCCCTACGGCCTGCATACGTTCGGCCAGTCGCAGGATCCCGAGCTGCGGTTGTACACGGTGATGGCCATGCTCGGGCAACCGTGGCTCAAGCGCGTGTTTCCCGACGAGCCGGAAGAACTGTTCGCGCTCGACTACAAGCAGCTCGCGCAATCGGCGCCGTACGCCATGCTGCGCAAGTACGTGATCGACGGCGCGCCGCTGACCAACCTTGCCGACGCCAGACAGCGCGAAGACATGGAGCGTGCCCGCACGCTGTACGCCAGCCTGGATGCCGCGCCGGAGAGCGCATCCATCCTCACCGCGCTGGCCGGGGGCTACGTGCTGGCCGGCACCGGCGGCGACCCGGTGCGCCATCCCGACGCACTGCCGACCGGGCGCAACCTGTATGGGTTCGATCCCTCGAAGGTACCTAGCCGCGAAGCGTGGCAGGCCGGCCAGGCCACGGCCGAGAGCATGATTGCCGACTGGCGCAAGCGCCACGGCAAATGGCCCACCAAGCTGGCCTTCTCGCTGTGGAGCGTGGAGACCATGCGCCATCAGGGCATGCTGGAGGCGCAGGCGATGGCCGCCATGGGCATTCGCCCGAAGTGGGACGGCGGCGGCCGCGTGGTCGGCGTGGAAGCGATTCCCGCCGCCGAGCTCAAGCGGCCGCGCGTGGACGTGGTGCTGTCCGCTACCGGCCTCTATCGCGATCACTTTCCCAACCTGATCAAGTGGCTGGCCGAAGCGGTCAAGCTCGCCGCCGCGCAGCCCGAGCCCGACAACGCCGTTGCCGCCAGCACGCGCGCGCTCAGCGCGCGGCTGGCGCAACGCAAGGCCGCGGACATGACCCCGGAGCGCATCGAGTCGCTGGCGCTCACGCGCGTCTTCGCCAGCGAGACCGGCAACTATGGCACGGGACTGAACGACGCTACGCTGGCCAGCGACAGCTTCGGTAGCGGCAAGGAAGCGGACGCCAAGCTGGCCAAGCTCTATCTCGCGCGCATGCAATACGGCTATGGGCCCGACGAGAAGACGTGGGGCGAGAAACTGCCACAACTCAATCTCTACGCAGAGAACCTCAAGGGCGTGGAGGGCGCGCTGCTGGCGCGTAGCTCCAACCTGTACGGCATGCTGACTACCGACGATCCTTTCCAGTATCTCGGTGGCATCGGCCTGGCCGTGCGCCACCTGACGGGCAAGGCGCCGGAGCTGCTGATCTCCAACCTGCGCGATGCCAACAGCGCACGCACGCAGACGGCGGCGTCCTTCCTCGCCACCGAGCTGCGCACGCGCTACTTCCATCCCGGCTGGATCGAAGGCATGAAGGCCGAGGGCTATAGCGGCGCGCTCAACGTGCTCGATACCGTGAACAATTTCTGGGGCTGGACCGCGGTCGCGCCGGAGATTGTGCGCGACGACCAGTGGACCGAGTTCGCCGAAGTCTACGTCAAGGACAAGCACAAGCTCGGCCTGGACGCATGGTTCGAGCAGAACGCGCCACAGGCCCAGGCGCAGGTAATCGAGCGCATGCTGGAAGCCGCGCGCAAGGGCTACTGGCGGGCCGATCCCGAGATGCTCAAGACGCTGGCCGACAGGTGGCGGGCGCTGTCGCAGCGGCACGATATCCGCAGCGACAACCGCAGCTTCAATCGCTACGTGCAGCAGCAGGCCATGGCGCCCGGCGCCGCGGGCTATGGCACGCAGGCTCCGACGGCACCGCCCGCCGCCGCGCCGAAGGCCGCGGCCCCGCTGGCGCCGCCGCGTCCTGCCCGGCAGCAAGCACAAGCACAAGCGCAGGCGCAGCCCAAGCCGCAACCCGAGCCCAAGGCACAGCCGCAAACGGTGCCGGTGCAAGGCATGCAACTGGTCGAGAAAAAGCCTCCCGCTGCGGCGCTCGTGCCCGTGCTGTCGTGGCTTGCCGGCGGCATCGCACTGGCTGGCGCCATGCTGGGCGGCGCCCTCAGCGCGCGCCGCCGCGCTGGCGCTGCGCCCTTCTTCCAAAAGCAATCCGAAACCCACTGACGCATCATGACTCCTACCCTGCTTGAAACCCTGATGTACGACGTCGGCCAGTTGTTCCTGTTTCCGACGCTGGCCCTGATCGGGCTGCTGTTCCTGTACGCCTTCTGGGCGCTCGGCGAGTTCATCACGCAAGGCTGGCAACGCCGCCGTCACGGCATTGAGACGGGGCGCGGCTATGTGCTGGTCGCGTTCGCCCTGCGCCACCGTATCCAGGACCCGGACACGCTTGACGTGACCGCGCACCGCCTGCTGGAGTGGCCGCGCATTGCCACGCGCGTCGCGCCGATGCTAGGACTGGTGGCCACCATGATCCCGATGGGGCCCGCGCTCAAGGGCCTGTCCGGGGGCAACCTCGCCAACGTGGGCGAGAACCTCACCATCGCGTTTTCCGCGGTGATTCTTGCGCTGATCGCTGCCAGCATCACCTTCTGGGTGGTCAACGTGCGTCGCCGCTGGCTCGCCGAGGAGCTGGTGTGGCTGGGCAAGCATCAACCGCAGTGGGAGGTGGACGCATGAAGTTCCTGGAGGAGAGCGAGGCCGACGATCCCATCCTGTCGGTAGTCAACCTGATCGACGTGTTCCTGGTGGTGATCGCCGCGTTGCTGGTGGCCATCGCGCAGAACCCGATGAACCCGTTCACGCACGCGGACGTCACCATCATCACCAATCCGGGCAAGCCCAACATGGAGATCGTCTCCAAGCAGGGCGAGAAGGTCGTGCGCTACCAGGCCAGCGGCCAGGTCGGCAGCGGTGACGGCACCAAGGCCGGCGTGGCGTACCGGTTGCAGGACGGCTCGATGGTGTATGTGCCGGAAGCCGCGGCCGCGCGGTAAAACTGCGCAATAATGAGCACAAGCGAGCCATCGCAACCAGGATTACTTAGCCATGCGGATTCGTCACAGCGTTGCCAGCCTAGCCAGTTATGTCCCTACCCGCGCCGCCGCACTGGCGCTCGCGGCCGCCATGTTCGCCGCGCTCGCCGGTTGCGCCGGCACGCCACCCGCCGCCGTGGCTGGCGATGTCGCGCATCAGTTCACCGGCAAGACCTATGTGCTGCTGGGCGAGGTCCACGACAACGCCGATGGGCAAAAGCGGCGCCTGCTGGCGTTGTCCGACGCACTGGCAGCCGGCTGGCGCCCGGCCATCGCGATGGAACAGTTCGACCGCGAGCGCCAGGCCGATATCGATCGCGCCCGCCGCGAGCGGCCCGGCGACGCGGCGTATGTCGTGGCGCAGGCGGGTGGAAAGAGCTGGCAGTGGGAGCTTTACACGCCGGTAGTGGCGCTGGCCTTGCGCTACGACCTGCCGCTGGTGGCGGCCAACCTGTCGCGCGCGGATGCAAGCAAGATCGTGCGCGACGGGCTGGACGGCGTGTTCGATGCGACGCAGCGCAAGCGCCTCGGCCTCGCCGCGCCGCTGCCCGCGGACGTGGTGACCGAGCAGACCGCGGTGCTTGACCGTGGCCACTGCGGCAATTTCCCCAAGTCCATGCTGCCCGGCATGCTGGACGCGCAGGCCGCGCGCGATGCGGTCATGGCGGCCTCCATGCGCGAATACGCCGACCGCGGCGCCGTGCTGATCGCCGGCAACGGCCACGTGCGGCGCGATGTGGGCGCGCCGCGCTGGCTCGCCGCCGAGCCGGGCGCGATCTACAGCGTGGGTTACCTGGAGCAGGCCAGCGGCCACGAGATCGGCGCCTATGATCGCGTGGTGCTGGTGCCGGTGCACAAGCGGCCTGATCCGTGCGAGGGCGCCAAGCCGGCGGCAATGGCCGAGCCGGCCTGAATCCGGCGGCGCGCCTAGCCGAACAGCTCCTCGGCCACGGTGGGATGCAGCTGCACCGTGGTCTGCAGGTGCGACAGCTTCACCCCGAGCCGCACCGCCACGGCAAACGCCTGCATGATCTCGGGCGCGGCGTTGTCCATCATATGGGCGCCCAGCACGCGCCCGCTGCGCGCATTCACCACCAGCTTGACCATCGACGCCTGCTCGCTGCCGGCAAAGCGATTCTCAAGCGAGACGAAGCGGCGCACCACGGTGTGGATGCGCTCCGGCTTGCCAGCTGCCTCGATGGCCGCATGCTCCGTCAGTCCCACGCTGCCGATCGCCGGCTCGCAGAAAACCGCCGTTGGCACCAGGTCGAAATCCGCGCGGTCGTCGCGGCGGCCGAACAGGCGGTCGGCCAGCCAGCGGCCCTGAGCGCCGGCCACCGGCGTGAGGTGCAGGCCGTCGATGACGTCGCCAATGGCATGGATCGAGCGCACCTTGGTGCGCAACGAGCGGTCCACCTGGATGCCGCCCTTCTGCGTTTTCGCGATGCCCAGCGCCTCCAGGCCGAGCCCGTCCCAATGCGGGTCGCGCCCGATCGCCGCCAGCGCCGCCTGCGCGCGCACGGTCTGGATGCGGTCATTGCCATGCTGCCGGTAGCACACGTCGATGGCGCCGTTGGCCTGGTTCAGCAGCGTCACCTCGGCATTGAAATGCAGGCGCACGCCCTTGGCGGCGAGCGCTTCGGCCAGCGCCTCGGCCACTTCGTGGTCAAAGCGCGTCAGCAGGCGTGCCTCGCGCACCAGCATCTCCACCTTGACGCCATAGCGCGACAGGATCGAGGCTTGCTCCACCGCGACGTAGCCGCCGCCGATCACCACCAGCGAGGCTGGCAGGCTCTGCCAGGTGAAGATGTCGTCGGAGGTGCAGGCCAGCTCGCCACCCGGCACCGGCAACGCGCGCGGCCGTGCGCCGGTGGCAATCAGGATGCGTTTGGCGCGGATGGTCTCGGCGCCCACCTGTACCTGGTCGGCGGCGCTGACCGTGGCGTCGCCGCGCAGCAGCTCCACGCCGGCTTGCTGCAGCCGGTGCGTGTAGGCCACGTGCAGCCGCGCCATTTCGGCGTTGACGTGCACAATGGCATCGCTCCAGTCTTCCTTGCCGCCGGTGTGCGAAAGGCAGCCTGACAGTATGGCCGCGAGGCTGGCGCCATACGAGAGCATTTTCTTGGGCACGCAGCCGCGGTTGATGCAGGTGCCGCCGATCGCGTCGCGCTCCACCAGCACCACGCGCGCGCCCAGCGTGGCCGCGCGCCGCGCAGCCGCCACGCCGCCCGAGCCGGCACCGATCACCACGAAATCCGCTTCGCGCTGCGTGCCGGGCTTGCGCTTGCCACGACGGGGGACTCGCTCGACAGCCTGCTCGGTGCTGGCCCTGCGGGCGCTCTGGCGCTCGGTCGTGGATCTTGCCTGGCGTTTCGTCATCAATGCCTCCTGTGGCGGCGCGAAGGCCGCATTGCACATCGTGATGACGGAGCCGCGAGCACGGCCGGCGCGCTGGAGCGCTACCCGGCGGTGCCAAGCTCCGTCTTCATGACAGACGGCCAGTCACGCAAAAAGGTTTCCCCGTCGCGCCGGCCGAGTTCGTAGGCACCGATCATCGCGCCGGGCTGGGTGTAGTCCCAGCTCGAGATCGGAACCCGTTGCGAAGGTTGCAGGTAGAGCCGGCGCTGCGCGCCGTGTTGCAGGACAAAGCGGCGCGGGCGCGGATAGAGCCGCGTCACCAGCACCAGCACGTTGCCGGGCGTTGCGTCGAGCGCGTCGACCGGCACATTGTCGACCATGCCGCCATCCAGCACGGGCCGGCCGTCGCGCCGCAGCACCGGCGTGAAGGGCGGGGTCGAGGACGATTGCAGCAGCAGGTCCGCCAGCTGCTCGGGCGAGCCGCAGTCCTGCGCGCGCACGAACTCGGGATGAAACCCCAGCTTGCGGCCCAGGCGCGGGTGCAAGGTCTTGAGCCAGTGTTTCTCGATGTTGTAGGCGACCAGCCCGGCCATCACCGCTAGCCGCGGGCCGCTCCAGCGCGGGATGTGGGCCACGCCGATGCGGATCTCCGGCGCCGTCTGCAGGTTTGCCAGGCGGCCCTCGCCGAAGATGTTCAGCAATGCCGTGCGGTAGATGCCGTAATGCGGAAACACGCGCTGCTTGCTCAGCAGGTTGCCCCAGTACGCATTGCGCCGGTTGCCCGCAAGCACCTCGCCGTAGTACGCCATCACCTGGCGGGAGTCGTGCGTATAGATCATGCACGCCGTGGCGGCCCCGGCCGAAATCCCCGTGATGACACGCGGGCGCAGCCCCAGCTCGGGCGCCACCGTATCCCACCAGCCCGCCTGCCACCAGCAGCGGTTGCCGCCGCCGGCAAACACCACCTGGTCGAACCGCGAGGCGGCGGCGGGCGGGATGGGGGCAGGCGTCAGGCTGCGGGGCTCAGGCATGGAGATAGCTTGGGAGATTGCGTGCAATTTGGCGTGCGATTTGGCGTGCAATTGGGTGATGTGCCGCTCACAGCAGCGCGTAAGTGGTGGTGGCCTGCACGGCTAGCTTGCCATCGGTGCCGGTCAGCTCGATCTCGCCGAACACCACGGTCCTGCCCAGGCGCAGCACATTGGCGCGCACCAGCACGTCGCCCTCGATCACCGGGCGCATGAAGTTGGTGGTGAGCGTGACGGTGGTCATCGGCCTGAAGGCGCCAAGTGCATTGGCGACGGCCACGATCATGGCGGTATCGGCGGCGGACATCAGCACCTGGCCGCACACCACGCCACCCGCATGGCGAAATGATTCGTCAAAAGGCAGGCGCAGCGTTACGCCCTGCGCATCAACGTGCTCGGCACGCAGCCCGAGCTGGCGCACCCATGGCGCCAGGACCCGCTGCAGGGTGTGGTCGATATCGGCAAGCGTGAAGCCGGATTCCGGCGTGGGTTCTAGCGTTGGCTCTGGCATGGCACGCCCGTTTGTCTGGGATGGGGCCGGGCCAGGTTGCTATTCCGTCTCCTGCGGCGCGGCACGATGTTTGAGCCAATGATACAGGGGGCCGGTGCACAGCACCACGAAGGCCATCCGGATCACGTGGAAGGCGGTGACCAGGGGCACGCCAAGCTCCAGCACCTTGGCCGTGATGCACATCTCGGCGATGCCGCCGGGCGTGGTGCCGAGGATGGCGGTGGCGGGATGCACGCCGGACAGTGCGGACAGGCCCCAGCCGAACAGCGCGGAGAGCACCAGCGCCGCCAGCGTGTACACCGCCACGCCGCCGAGAAAGCGCGGCGCGGTATGGAGAAAGTCGCGCGAGAAACGCGCGCCCAGCGACACGCCGATCATCAACTGGCCGGCGCGGCTCATCCACGTGGGGATGGCGGACAACTCGATGCCCGAGGCGGTCAGCACGGCGGCCGCCAGCAGCGTGCCGATCACGAAGGGATTGGGCAGGTTGAAGTGCTTGAGCACCAGCGCCACGCTGACCGTGATCGCGATCAGCACGGGCAGCCACAGGTAGTCCACCGTGCGTGGCCCGGGCACGTATGGGTCAAGCCCGTGGATGCCGCCGTACTGGAACAGCGCGGGCACGGCCACCACCACCATCAGCACGCGCAGCGAATGCGCGGCCGCCACCTGGTCGATGCGCGCGCCGTTGCGCTCGGCCAGGTTGGCCATCTCCGACGCGCCGCCGATGGCGGTGGAGAAGTACGCTGTCTTGAACGCCACGCCGGTGGTCTTGCGCAGCAGCCAGGCGCCGCCGCAGCCGAGCAGCAGCGCAAACAGCGATCCTGCGACGATATACGGCAGGAACTCGATCAGCCGCGCCACCACGTCGGACGTGAAGTAAAGCCCGAGCGAGGTGCCAATGGCCCACTGCCCGGCATTGCGCGCCTGCGTGGGCGCGCGCAGGTCGGCGCCGCGCATGCGCGCGATGGCGACCGCCAGCAGTGGGCCGATCATCCATGGCAACGGCGTGTGCAGCAGCGTGCAAACGAGCGCGGCGGCCAGGCCGAGCAGCAGCGTCAAGAGGACCGGACGCCAGCGGTGAAGGAGAAAGGGCATGTTGCAGCGGCCTGGCGCGCGGGGCGCCGGCGCGATGTTCTTGTGGTGGAGCGCAATGTAGAGATAGCGCGGCCGATGCCATGGCGCGACAAATGAAAAGGCCCGGCACCCTGGAGTGCCGGGCCTTGCCCGCATTTTGCGCTAATCAACCGGTGGCGTCAGCCACCTTGCCACGCGCCGAGCGCCGGGCCAGCCAGCCCAGGATGCGCGGGATCAGCACCACCGCCACCGTCATGGCCAGGATGGTGGCCGAGATCGGCTGGGTCACGAAGATCGACCAGTCGCCCTGGCTGATCGACAGCGCATTGCGCAGCTGCTTCTCGGCGATGGGCCCGAGGATCATGCCCACGATCACCGGTGCGGTGGGGAAGTCGAAGCGGCGCATGGCCATGCCCAGCACGCCGATGATGAACAGCAGCAGCAGGTCGAACCACGACTGGCGGATGCCGTAGGCGCCCAGGCCCGCGAAGATCAGGATGCCGCCATACAGCAGCGGCGTGGGGATGCGCAGCATGCGCACCCACAGGCCTATCGCCGGCAGGTTCAGCACCAGCAGCATCACGTTGCCGATGTACAGCGATGCCAGCAGGCCCCACACCAGGTCGCCCGAGGTCTGGAACAGCATCGGGCCCGGCTGCAGGTTGTAGTTCTGGAACGCCGCCAGCAGGATCGCGGTGGTGTTCGAGGTGGGGATGCCCAGCGTCAGCAGCGGAGCCAGCGTGGCCGTCACGGCGGCGTTGTTGGCGGCCTCGGGGCCAGCCACGCCCTCGATCGCGCCCACCGTGCCGAACTCATCCTTGTGCTTGGACAGCTTCTTCTCGGTGGCGTAAGACAGGAAGGTCGGGATCTCCGCGCCGCCGGCCGGGATCAGGCCGAAGGGAAAGCCGATGATGGTGCCGCGGATCCAGGCCGGCACCGAGCGCTTCCAGTCCGACTTGGTCATCATGACCGAGCTGAGCTTGTTGAAGCCGCCCGCGGGCTGCGGGAAGAAGGCGTTGAACAGCGCCTCGCCCACCGCGAACAGGCCGACCGCGACCACCACGATGTCGATGCCGTCGTACAGCTCCTGCACATTCATCGAGTAACGCGTCTGGCCCGACAGCGAGTCCATGCCGATCAGGCCGATGCCCAGGCCCAGGAACAAGCTGGTCATGCCGCGCAGCAAGGACGAGCCCAGCACCGCCGACACCGTGGTGAAGGCCAGCAGCATGATCATGAAGTACTCGCCGGGCCCGAACTGCAGCGCCACGTCGGCCGCGACCGGCGCGAACATCGACAGCAGCACGGTGGCGATGGTGCCCGCGGCGAACGAGCCGATGGCCGCGGTGGCCAGCGCCGGGCCGGCGCGGCCGCTCTTGGCCATCAGGTTGCCTTCCATCGCCGTGACCATGGTCGACGACTCGCCCGGCGTGTTCATCAGGATGGAGGTGGTGGAGCCGCCGTACATGGCGCCGTAGTAGATGCCGGCGAACATGATCAGCGCGGCGGTGGGTTCCACCTTGGCGGTCAGCGGCAGCAGCATCGCTACCGTGAGCGCGGGGCCGATGCCCGGCAGCACGCCGATGGCGGTGCCCAGGAAGCAGCCCACCAGGGCCCACATCAGGTTGATTGGCGTGATGGCGATGGCAAAGCCATGCATCAGCAGGTTAAGCGTATCCATGGATCATCAGCTCCGTTCAGAACCCGGCGACGGGCAGCAACGGCAAATTGATGCCGAGCAGGAATTCAAACAGTGCCCACATCGGCAACGTAATGCACAGGCCGATCAGGGCGTCGCGCACAAAGCGCTTGCTGCCGTAGCCACGTGCCACGCAGACCATCAGCAGGGTCGACGCCAGCACAAAGCCCAGCGTGCCGATCAGCGCCATATTGGCCACCAGGCCGGCGGCCACCCACAGGAAGCCGCGGAAATTGTGCGGGGCGTCAGGCAGCTCGGCGTCTTCTTCCGGCATATTGCGAAAGCCGCCGCGAATGCCTTGCCAGGTCAGCGCCGCGCCGCATGCGGCCAGGCCGATGGCAACCAGCGTGGGCATGAAGCGCGGCGACAGGCCGGCATAGCCCTCGTCGCCGGAGATGCCCGACAGGCCGACGAAGTAGAAAGCGGAGAGCAGCAATACGGCAATGCCGATCGCCAGGTGTGAGGGTTTCATGATTAGAAGTGGCTCCTTCAAGCGGTGCCTGCGGCCGTGTTGTCCGGCCCTTGGCGTCCCGCGGTTTGTCGTCCCCGCTTAAGGCGGGGGTCCGGCGATGTGTAGTTTGGTTTTTGGGTATCGCAGGTGGACACCGGACCCCCGCCTGCCGCATGCGCACCGAGCGTTACGGTGCGCCGCAGGCAGGGCCGACAGGTAAAACGCTGAAACGATCAAGCAGTGAAACGCTCAGGCGGGGCAGCTTACTTTGCTACGCCCAGCTCGCGCAGCGAACCGCCCAGGCGGGCCGACTCGCTGTCCACGAACTTGCCGAACTCGTCGCCGGTGAGCAGGAACGGAGTCCAGTCATTCTTGGCCAGCGTTTCCTTCCACAGGGGGGTCTCGGTCGCCTTGACCACCGCATCCACCAGCGCCTTGCGTTGCTCGGCGGTGATGCCCGGCGCGCCGTACACGCCGCGCCAGTTGTAGATCTCCACGTTGATGCCCTGCTCCTTGAGCGTCGGGATATCGGCGGTGCGGTCCTTGGAGGTCACGGCCAGCGCGCGCATCTTGCCGCTCTTGATGAAGGGCAGGAACTCGGACACGCCGGCCAGGCCGACGGTCACGTGGCCGCCCAGGATCGAGGCCGAGGCTTCACCACCGCCCTGGAAAGGCACGTAGTTGATCTTCTTCGGGTCCACGCCGCTTTCCTTGGCCACCAGGCCCGCCAGGATGTGGTCGATCGAACCCTTGGAGCCACCGCCCCAGCTCACGCTGCCCGGGTTGGCCTTGAGCTGCGCGGTCAGGTCCTTCATGGACTTCAGCGGCGAGTTCGCCGGCACGGTGATCACCATGGTGTCGGCGAACAGGCGAGCGATCGGGGTGGCGTTCTTCAGCGTGACCGGGGGATGGTTGGTTTCGATGGCGCCGACCATCACCGCGCCGGTGACGATCATCGCGTTGGGGTTGCCCTTGTCGGTATTGACGAACTGTGTCAGGCCGATGGTGCCGCCCGCGCCGCCCTTGTTGTCGTATGAGGCCGTCTTGGCCACGCCGGCGGAAACCAGCGCCGCGCCTAGCGAGCGGCCGGTCTGGTCGAAACCGCCGCCCGGGTTGGCGCCGATCATGAACTTCACGCTGTCGAGCGCGAACGCGGGCGCGGCAGCCACGGTGGCGGTGATCGCGGCCGAAGCCATGACGACGTGGGCAAAGCGATGAATCGAACGACGCATTACGGTCTCCTGTTCTTGTTCAGAGGATTGCCGGTGAACGGTTGCCGGCGTTGCTGGCGAGGACCGACCCCGGAGGTATCCGGCTGGCAGTGAAAGTGAAGCGGGCTGTCGGGGGCGGGAGAGTCGTGCGGTGCGCCGGCCCTGCGTGCGTTGACCGGGTGGCTCGGCGTTGTCTCCTGTCCCTGGCAGCGCTTGCATGCCGGACTTGTTCTTTGGCTTTCTGACTTGGTCTGGCCGGTACGGCGGCCATGGCGCGATTCTAGGGGGTAGAAACTGTCAAAAGGCTGTCAATTTGTCAGGTAATGGGGTGGGGTTTACGTGGGGATGGATGTATGGACATTTGCTTTTTTAGACTTTTTGGTCTTTTTAGCGCCCTCTCATGTCTTCTCATTCCCCGATCGGCAGCGACAGGACCGCCCGAACCCCTTTGCCCTGCAGCGCGATTCCCAGCGCGACCGTTCCCCCGAAGCGTGCCGCCATTTCGCGGGAAATCGCCAGCCCCAGGCCGGAGCCCGGTTCCACATTCCCGACCCGGCGGTAGAACCGTGCAAATACCTTCTCGCGTTCCTCGGCAGGAATGCCGGGCCCGTCGTCCTCCACCACCAGGCGGGCGGCGTCCCCGATGCGCGCGGCGGAAAGCGTGATGCGGCTGCCGCGCGGCGAATACTGGATCGCGTTGTGGACAAGATTGGCAAAGGCTTCGCGCAACAGCGCGGCATCGGCCCGTACCGGCAGCGCCAGTCCCTGCGGCCGCTCCCAGCCAAAGTCCTGCTGCTTGCCGCGCGCCAGCGGCAAGTAGTCCAGCGCCACCTGCTCGGCCACGGCCACGGCGTCGATCAGCTCCAGCGGTTCGGCGTCGCCGGGCGCGTCGCTGCCCGGGTGCTGCCGTACCCGCGCCAGCGCCAGCAACTGGTTGGTCAGGCGCGCGGCCTGCTCCAGCTGCGTGACGATGCCGCCTACCGCCTCCCCTGCGGCATCCCGCGCGCGCGCCGGGTCGGCGCTGGCGCAAAGCTGGCGCTGGGCGAATTCGGCTTGCGTCTTGAGGATGGCCAGCGGCGTGCGCAATTGGTGCGCGGCGTCGGCGATGAATTGCGCCTGGGCCTGCGTCATGGCGGCCGAGCGCGAGACGTGCAGGTTGACCGCATCGACCAGCGGGCGGACTTCCATGGGCACATGGTCGAAGGCCAGCGGCGTGAGGTCGTCGGCGGAGCGCGCCTGCACGTCGTCGCGCACGCGCGCCAGCGGGCGCAGCACATAGGTGATGCCGGCCACCAGGATGCCCGCGCTGATCAGGATCAGCAGCACGTCGCGCGCCAGCGCACCGCGCCACACGGTGGCGATCAGTGCAAAGCGCGGCTCGGCGGTTTCGGCCACCTGCACGATCACGCGCATGTGGGCGTTGGGGCGATACACCGGGTGCGCCAGCACGGCAATGCGCACCGGGTCGCCGCGATAGTCGGCGTCGTAGAAGCGCGGCTGGTTGCTGGCGATCGCTCCCTTGGGCAGCGGCAGGTCGTCGTAGCCGGTGACGGTTTCGATCTTGCCGTTGCGCTCCAGCGAGACGCGGTAGAAGACATGGGTCTGCGCCGCGGTTTCGAACATCTCCATGGCGGCGTCCGGCAGCGCGATCTGCACGCTTTCGCCGGCCATGCCGATGGCGTTGTCGATGGCGCGCACCGAGCCGTACAGCGAGCGGTCGTACGCTGCGTTGGCGGCATCGCGCAGCGTGCCGTAGGTCAGCCACGTGTCGAGCGCCATCATGGCCGCCAGCGCGGGCACGAGCAGCAGCAGCAACTGGCGGCGCAGGCTGCCTTGCAGCCAGCGCCGCAACCAGTGCCGTGGCAGGCGGCGCAGCATCAGGGCTGTCCTTCCGGTTCCAGCAGGTAGCCGAAGCCGCGCAGCGTGACGATGGTCACACCGTGGCCCGAGAGCTTCTTGCGCAGCCGGTAGACCAGCACTTCGATGGCATCGGGGCTGACGTCGGCATCGAGCGAGAACACCTTGTCGAGCAGTTGTGCCTTGGTCAGCGGCTGGCCGCTCTTGGCCAGCAGCGCGCCCAGCAGGGTCGATTCACGCGGGGTCAGCGCGAGCGGCGCCCCTTCGAGCGTGAAGCTGCGCGTTTCGCCGTCGAACACCAGCGTGCCGCACTGCAGGCGCGGATGGGCGCGGCCGCGGCTACGCCGGATCAACGCCAGGATGCGGGCTTCCAGCTCGGCAATGGCAAAGGGCTTGGGCAGGTAATCGTCGGCGCCGAGGTTGAGGCCGCGCACGCGCTCGTCGAGCGTGTCTTGCGCGGTCAGGATCAGCACCGGGGTGCGGTCGTCGCGCCCGCGCATGGATTTGAGCACGGCCAGCCCGTCCTTGCCGGGCAGGCGCAGGTCCAGCACCACCACGTCGTATTCCTCGGCCATCAGCCGCGCCTCGGCCTGCAGGCCATCGGCCACATGCTCGATGACGAAGCCGCCCTGCTCCAGGGCACGCGCAACCCAGCGCGCCAGTTCAATCTCGTCTTCCACCAGCAATAAGCGCACGGCGGTCCTCCCCTGCCAGATAAGCGTCCGTTTGAAATCATGCGAAGGCTTTGCCGCCATGGCTGGCAAGGCCGCCGCCCCCGCGAGGACACGCCGCGGGCGCTTATAATACCTCCGCCCCGGGCTGCGCGCGGCGAGTGCGCCATGGCCCCTTTTGGCCACCGATGTCACCACCGATGGTTCCCGCCTTGCGCAAGCTGCCCCCTTCCCCATCCCCCTTGCTTTCCCCCTTCGTGCCTTCTTCCACGGTTGCCGGACTACCCGCAAGCTGGCACCGGCGGCGCGTCATGACCGGTGCCGCAGCGGCTACGCTGGCGGGGCTGAGCCATGGCGTGCATGCCCAGGGCGTGCCGCCGGTGCCGGCGGGCTACCCGGCAAGCTACGCCGAGATCATCGCGCGGGGCGTGCAGGAAGGCTCGGTCAACGTGCATGCCTCCACCGACGTGGAGATCGCGCGGCCGCTGCTGGCCGCGTTCGAGGCACGCTACCCTGGCATCAAGGTGCGCTATCAGGACCTCAATACGCTGGAGCTGAACGGCCGTTTCCTGGCCGATAGCGCCGCGCTGGGCGCGGGCCAGGTGGGCGGCCCCGACTACGCCGACGTGCTATGGAGCACGGCAATGGACCTGCAGATCAAGCTCGTCAACGATGGCCATGCCCTGCGCTACCCCTCGCCCGAGCGCGCCGGCCTGCCGGCGTGGGCTGCCTGGCGCGACGAAGCCTGGGGCACCACCTTCGAGCCTGCCGTGATCGTCTACAACCGCCGCCATTTTGCCGGCATGCGCACGCCGCGCAGCCGCACCGGCCTGGCGCGCCTGCTGCAGGAAAACACACCGCGCTGGCGCCAGCGGGTGGTGACCTACGATGTCGAAAAGTCCGGGGTGGGCTACCTGCTGGCGCAGCAGGACGCGCGCATGGGCGATGAGTTCTGGTACCTGGCCCAGGCGCTGGGGCGCTGCGGCGTGCAGTTGTCCGCGTCCACCGCGAACATGATCGAGCGCATCGCCTCCGGCGAATTCGTGATGGGCTACAACCTGCTGGGTTCGTACGCGCTGTCGCTGATGGAGCGCGGGGCGGAGATCGATGTCATCGCGCCGCGCGACTACACGCTGGTGATGTCGCGCGTGGCCTTCATCGCGCGCCGCGCGCCCCATCCCAACGCGTCCCGGCTATGGCTGGATTTCCTGCTCTCGCGTGCGGGCCAGACGTTGCTGGGGCAGAGCGCCTCGCAGCTCTACACGATCCGCACCGACACCGAGAGCGAGCACACCGCCGCGGCGCTGTCGGAGCGGCTGGGCTACGCGCTCAAGCCGATCAGCGTCGGCCCCGGCCTGCTGGCGGCGCAGGACACCCTGCGCAAGCGCAATTTCCTGGCGCGCTGGCGCGAGGCCGTGCGCGGCTGAGTGGCTCGCGCGCCGCTGTGGCGATCAGCCCGGTAGCGCTTTGGTGGCGAGAGTCTGCGCAGCCCGCCTGGTCTCGGTCTCGGCCTCGGCCTTCTTCTTGGCTTCCTGGCACATCGAGGCCACTTCTTCCTCTAGCTTCGGCACGGGACGCGCCACATAGCCCTGGCGCAAGGCCGGCGAGAGCTTGAGGGTGTCGATGAAGGCATCGGCCACCCGCTCGGCATTGCTCTCGAGATCGAAATCCTCGGGGGCGAACAACCAGTGCGACAGCATTCCGCCAATCGAGGCGTGGAACACATTGACGGCCAGGTCCAGGTCGAGGTCGGCCGGCAACTGCCCGCGGTCGACAGCCA
Organism: Cupriavidus basilensis; assembly: GCF_008801925.2. Lineage (NCBI taxonomy): Bacteria > Pseudomonadati > Pseudomonadota > Betaproteobacteria > Burkholderiales > Burkholderiaceae > Cupriavidus > Cupriavidus basilensis. Next base: position 4,521,030 of record NZ_CP062803.1, read on the forward strand.
TGCGCAGGTGCTCGCGCATCTTCACCGTGCCCTCCTGGTGCGACTGGCGCTGCCGCTCGAAGATGGCGCCGTTGTCCGCCACCATCTCGCACTTGTGGAAAACGATCTCGAACACGCGCCGCCATTGCGGGTTTTCCACGGTCTGGCGCATCACAAAGGCGCAGATGTCGCGGATGCTGGCAAGCGGGTCTTCCTGGCTGGCGATGCGTCCCGGCTCGCACAGGGCCTCGAGCGGCAGGTGGACGCGGTCGGACATTGCGGCGAAGACATCGCTTTTGTTCTTGAAATGCCAGTAGATGGCGCCGCGCGTCACGCCGGCCGCCTCCGCGATATCGGCTAGCGAAGGGCGGGCAACGCCGCGGGCGTGAAAGACCGCCTCGGCCGCGTCGAGAATGCGATGGCGTGTTTCAAGCGCCTCTTCCTTTGTGCGTCGGACCATGATGTTCTCTGGTGCCGGCCACGACGGACCGGTCTGGTTCTGTCTCCCTGAGTGCTGGCAGTGAAGCCCGCCTTGCACTGTGCGCGCCGCGCTGGCGCGTTAGGACGTGGGTTATATAGAGCGGTTATCGCCGCGTTGCAACAAGTTCTTACATACATGCTTGAATGTATATATAATACGCGTTCGCCTGACTTTCGGCCAGCCCATCGGCGTGATGGCCTGGCAGACGGCGGCGCGCACCGCTCCACGGTTCACGCTGCCATGTCGGCATGTCGTTACTAATTTGCAACCTTTCGTCGCATGTGCCACGTCAGTGTTGCAAATTGTGGCTAGCATTACTCTTTTTGCCCGCCTCTGTGCCATCTGCCAGCGGTGGGCCGCGCCGTATCCGGAAGCGACACCGGGAGCACATGCGGCCGATCTCAAATTGCCATCATGGGGTTATCGATGAGGAAGTCCCAACGTATTACTTGCGTTGCCGCTGCCGTGTTGTCGGCGCTTGCGCTGTCCGCCTGCGGCGAAAAGAAGCCACAGGGCGGCGCCATGCCGCCGCCGGAAGTGGGTGTCGTTACCGTCACGCCTACGACCGTTTCTGTCATCAATGAACTGCCGGGCCGCCTCGAAGGCGTGCGCACCGCCGAAGTGCGGGCGCGGGTTGCCGGCATCGTGCTGTCCCGCAACTACACGGAAGGCGGCGAGGTCAAGGCAGGCCAGTTGCTGTTCAAGATTGATCCCGCGCCCTACCAGGCACAGCTCGAGTCGGCCAAGGCCAGCCTTGCCCGCGCCGAAGCCAACGCCGTGGCCGCCCGCCAGAAGGCCGAGCGCTACAAGCCGCTGGTCGCCGTCAACGCGGTGAGCAAGCAGGAATACGACGAAGCCGTGGCGGCCGCGGGCCAGGCCACTGCCGACATCGCCTCGGCCAAGGCGGCCGTTTCCACCGCCCAGATCAACCTCGGCTACACCGCCGTCACCGCGCCCATCAGCGGCCGCGTGGGCCGCGCGCTGGTGACCGAAGGTGCGCTGGTCGGCAGCGGCGAAGCCACCAAGCTGGCCACGGTCGAGCAGGTCGACCCGATCTGGGTGACCTTCACCCAGCCCGCGAGCGAAGTGATGAAGCTGCGCCGCGCCATCGAGAGCGGCAAGGTCAAGGGTGTCGACGGTGGCGCGCGCGTCCACCTGTTCATCGAGGACGGCCGCGAGTACGAGCAAACCGGCAAGCTGCTGTTCTCGGACATGACGGTTGACCCGACCACCGGCGCCATCACGCTGCGCGCGCAGTTCCCCAACCCCAAGCGCGAGCTGCTGTCGGGCACCTTCGTGCGCGTCAAGATCGAGCAAGGCGTGGACGAAAACGCGCTGACCGTGCCGCAACGCGCGCTGATCCGCAATGCGCAAGGCGCATCGGTGATGGTGGTGGGCGGCGACGGCAACGTCGCGGCCGTGCCGGTCAAGGCGCCCCAGGCCATCGGCGAGAGCTGGATCGTCACCGAGGGCCTCAAGGGTGGCGAGAAGGTGATCGTCGAGGGCTTGCAGAAGGTCAAGGTCGGCGCGCCCGCCAAGGCCGTGCCGTTTGTCTCGAAGACCGCCGCCGCCTCGGCTCCCGACGCGCAGCCGGCCGCCAGCGGAGCCTCGGCTCCTGCCGCGGTGACCGCGGACAAGGCCGACGCCAAGCAGGGCTAATCACAGCGCAATTCGAAGGGAGCCAGTGTTATGGCCAAGTTTTTTATTGACCGGCCGGTGTTCGCGTGGGTGCTTGCGCTGATCATCGTGCTGGGGGGCTTGCTGTCGGTGGTGCAACTGCCGATCGCCCAGTACCCCAACATCGCCCCGCCGACGATCTCGGTCACGGCGACCTATCCGGGCGCATCCGCCAAGACGCTTGAAGACTCGGTCACCACGGTGATCGAGCAAGAGCTCAACGGCATTCCCGGGCTGCTTTACTACAACTCCACCAGTGAAGCCACCGGCCTGTCGACGATCACGATCGCCTTCCAGCCGGGCTCCAACATCGACCTGAACTCGGTCGAGGTGCAAAACCGCCTCAAGCGCGTGGAAGCGCGCCTGCCGGCGGAAGTGCGCCAGCAGGGCGTGCGCGTGGACAAGGCCGGGAACAACTACATGATGTTCCTGACGGTCACGTCCAAGTCCGGGCAGGCCGACGCCATCCAGCTGGGCAACTACATCTCGTCCAGCGTGATCGACTCGATCCGCCGCGTGCCGGGCGTGGGCCAGGCCGACCTGTTCGGCACCGAGTACGCCATGCGCATCTGGGTGGACCCGGCCAAGCTGACCGGCTTCAACCTGACGCCGCAGGACGTCACCGCCGCCATCTCGGAGCAGAACGTCCAGGTCGCCGTGGGCGAGCTGGGCGGCACGCCGTCGCCCAAGGGCACGGAACTCAACGCCACCGTCACCACCGAGAGCCGCCTCACCACGCCGGAGCAGTTCGCCAACATCCTGCTGCGCACGAACCCGGACGGCTCCTCGGTGCGCATCAAGGACATCGGCCGCGTCGAGCTCGGCGGTGCCGACTACTCCACGCTGGCCCGTACCAACGGCAAGGCGTCGGCGGCCATCGCCATCAAGCTGGCCCCGAGCGGCAACGCCCTGGCCACGGCCACCGCGGTGCGCGCCAAGATGGAAGAGCTCTCCAAGTTCTTCCCGGCCGACTACCAGTACACCGTGCCTTACGACACCTCGGCCTTCGTCAAGATCTCGATCGAGGAAGTGATCAAGACCCTGGTCGAAGCCGTGGTGCTGGTGTTCCTGGTGATGTACCTGTTCCTGCAGAACATCCGCGCGACCATCATCCCGACGGTGGTGGTGCCGGTGGCCCTGCTGGGTACCACGGGCATGCTGCTGGCCTTCGGCTTCTCCATCAACGTGCTGACGATGTTCGGCATGGTGCTGGCGATCGGTATCCTGGTGGATGATGCGATCGTGGTGGTGGAAAACGTCGAGCGGATCATGAGCGAGGAAGGACTCTCGCCACGCGACGCCACGCGCAAGGCCATGGGCCAGATCACCGGCGCTATCGTCGGCATTACGCTGGTGCTGACCGCGGTGTTCATCCCGATGGCGTTCTTCTCGGGCTCGGTGGGTAACATCTACCGCCAGTTCTCGCTGTCGCTGATCGCGTCGATCGCGTTCTCGGCGCTGCTGGCCCTGACGCTCACGCCGGCGCTGTGCGCCACGTTGCTCAAGCCGGTCGAGGCTGGCCACCACCATGAGAAGAAGGGTTTCTTCGGCTGGTTCAACCGCACCTTCGCACGCGCCGCCACCGGCTACCAGAGCATGGTGGGCCGCATCCTGGCGCGCGCCGGGCGCTACCTGATCATCTACGCGCTCATCATCGTCGGCATGGTGGTGCTGTTCAAGCGCCTGCCCTCGTCCTTCCTCCCCGAGGAAGACCAGGGCTACATGATCACGGTGGTGCAGCTGCCCAACGGCGCCACGCAGGAACGTACCATCGGCGTGCTCAAGCAGATCGAGGACTACTACCTGCAGAAGGAATCCAAGGTGGTGGACCAGATGATCACCGTGGCGGGCTTCTCCTTCTTCGGCCGCGGCCAGAACGGCGGTATCGCGTTCGTGCGCCTGAAGGACTGGAAGGACCGCTCCGGCAAGGACGAGACCGCGCAGGCACTGGTTGGCCGGGCGTTTGGTGCGCTGTCCTTCATCAAGGACGCCATCATCTTCCCGCTTAACCCGCCGGCAATCTCCGAGCTGGGCAACTCCTCGGGCTTCGACTTCCGCCTGCAGGACCGCACCGGCCAGGGTCACGCCAAGCTGATGGAAGCGCGCAACATGATGCTCGGCATGGCCGCGAAGAATCCTGCGCTGGTGGGCGTTCGCCCCGAAGGCCAGGAAGACGCGCCGCAGCTGCAGATCGACATCGACCGCGAGAAGGCACGCGCGCTGGGTGTTTCGGTGGCCAATATCAACTCGACGCTGGCCATCGCGTTCGGCTCATCCTACGTCAACGACTTCATCTACGAAGGCCGTGTGCGCAAGGTGATCGCCCAGGCGGACGGCAACGACCGCAAGCTGCCCGACGACCTGACCAAGCTGCGCGTGAGGAACAGCAACGGCGACATGGTTGCGTTCGCTGCCTTTGCCACCTCCAAGTGGATCATGGGCTCGCCGCGCCTGGAGCGTTACAACGGCTTGCCGGCGGTGAAGATCGCTGGCCAGGCCGCTCCGGGACGCAGTACCGGCGAAGCCATGAAGATCATGGAAGACAACTTCGCCAAGCTGCCGCCGGGCTTCGGCTTCGAGTGGTCGGGCCAGTCTTATGAAGAGCGCCTGGCCGGTTCGCAAGAGCCGATGCTGTACACGCTGTCGCTGATCATCGTGTTCCTGTGCCTGGCCGCGCTCTATGAGAGCTGGTCGATCCCGGTCGCGGTGCTGCTGGTGGTGCCGCTCGGCGTGCTCGGCGCGCTGCTCGGCGTGACCCTGCGCGGCATGCCCAACGACGTGTACTTCAAGGTGGGCCTGATCGCGACGATTGGCTTGTCGGCGAAGAACGCCATCCTGATCGTGGAATTCGCCAAGGATCTGCAGGCCCAGGGCCGCAGCGTCATCGACGCTACGCTCGAAGCCGTGCACCTGCGGTTCCGCCCGATCCTGATGACCTCGATGGCCTTTATCCTGGGCGTGCTCCCGCTGGCGATCGCCAGCGGCGCGGGCTCGGGTGGCCAGCGCGCCATCGGTACCAGCGTGATCGGCGGCATGATCACGGCCACGGTGCTGGCGATTTTCCTGGTGCCGGTGTTCTTCGTGGTGATCCGTAGCCGCTTCAAGGGCAGCAAGCGCGAGCAGATGCTGAACGAGCAAGGGCTCGAACCCAAGGAAGGAATCTGACATGACAAAGACACTGACCACGCTGTTGCTGGTGGCGGGCGTCCTCTCGGGTTGCACACTGGCACCCGTTTATGAACGCCCTGCCCCGCCGGTGGCCACCAGCTTCCCGGCCGCGCCGGAAGGCTACGCAGCCGCCGAGGTGAAGACCGGCGAAACCCGCCGGGCGAGCGAGATCGGCTGGCGCGAGTTCTTCCGCGACCCGCGCCTGCAAGCGCTCATCGCCACCTCGCTGGATAACAACCGCGACCTGCGCACTGCCGCGCTGCGCATCGAGGAAGCGCGCGCGCTGTACCAGGTGCAGCGCGCCGACCTGCTGCCCACGGTGAACGCCACCGGCGGTTTCAACCGTTCGCGCACCCCCGCCTTGCAGTCGGCCACCGGCAAGCCGTACGTCTCCGAGTACTTCCAGGCGGGCGCCGGCGTGACTTCGTTCGAGCTGGACTTCTTCGGCCGCGTGCGCAGCCTGTCCAACGCGGCGCTGTCGCAGTACTTCGCCACCGAGGAAGCACGCCGTTCCGCGCAGATCTCGCTGGTCTCCGAAGTTGCCCAGGCCTACCTGTCCGAGCGCTCCTTCGCCGAGCAGTACGAGCTCGCGCAGAACACGCTGAAGACGCGCGAGTACACGCTGAGCCTGGCCAAGCAACGCTTCGATGCGGGCGCCACGTCGGCGCTGGACCTGCGCGACAACGAGTCGCTGGTGGCGCAGGCCCGCGTTTCCGCCGCACAGCTGGCACGCCAGCGCGCGCAGGCGCAGAACGCGCTTGAGGTGCTGGTGGGCAAGCCGCTTGGCACCATCGAGAACCTGCCCGCACCGATGCGCCTGTCGGACGAGCGCATCATCAGCGACATCCCGGCAGGGCTGCCGTCGGACCTGCTCGAGCAGCGTCCCGACATCCGCCAGGCCGAGCAGTTGCTGCTCTCCGCCAACGCCAATATCGGCGCGGCGCGCGCGGCGTTCTTCCCGCGCATTACGCTTACCGCCAATGCTGGCGCGATCAGCCCGACCTTCTCGAGCCTGTTCGACTCCGGCACCGGCGCGTGGTCGTTCGCACCGCAGCTGGTACTGCCGATCTTCGACTACGGCCGGAACCTGTCCAACCTGGACCTGACCAACGTGCGCAAGAACATCCAGATCGCCAACTACGAGAAGACCATCCAGACGGCCTTCGCGGAAGTGGCGGATGCACTGGTGGCGCGCGGCACGCTGGAAGAGCAGGTGACCAGCCAGGAGCAGGTGCGCAACGCCGAGGCGGCGCGCTACGAGTTGTCGACGGTGCGCTTCAGGAATGGCGTGGCCAGTCAGTTGGACCAGCTCGACTCGCAGCGTCAGTTGTTCGCGGCCGACCAGGCTCTGATCCAGGCGCGGCAACTGCGCCTGAACAACGCCATCGACCTGTACCGGTCGCTTGGCGGCGGCCTGAGCGAGACCGGTCCGGTGGCCTCGGCGGACGTCAAGCCGGCAGTGACCACGCAGTAAGGCAGAAGGATTCGTCCTGCCATCCGGTGCGGCCTGCCCGGATGGCCTCGAAGCGAAGCGCCAACAGCGCTTCGCTTTTTTTTTATGGCACGGCTTCGTGCCATGGCGTAGGCGGGAAGTTTTCCGAATCGCAATGCACTGCGTTAGGATGGCGGTGCGCGCCGCGCAGATGTCTCTCCCACCACCCACGCCAATCCCCAAGGTAGCCCGCCATGGAAGTCCGCCCTCTTGGTGCCGATGATGTCGAACTGGTCTGCCGTCATCGCGAGTCCATGTTCCGCGAGGCCGGGCGCAGCGAGGAGGTCCTGCAGGCCATGACGCAGCAGTTCCGGCCGTGGCTGGTGCCACGCCTGCGCGATGGCAGCTACTTCGGCTTCGTGCTGGTGGACCAGGGCCAGCCGGTGGGTGGCATCGGCCTGATGGCGATCGACTGGCCGCCGCATCCGGCCCATCCCACGCAGGACAAGCGTGGCTACGTGCTGAACGTGTATGTGGAGGCAACGCATCGCAAAGAGGGGCTGGGGCGCCGCCTCATGCAGCTGGCGGAGGACGAATTCGCCAGGCGCGACCTCCAGTACGCGATCCTGCACGCTACCGAGATGGGGCGGTCCCTGTATGTCGCGCTGGGCTGGCATGCCACGAGCGAGATGGCGAAAGCCCTGCGCGCGTAGCGCGGCCGTGGATCAGGTCTGCGGCGTGTCCTTGAACACGGCAAGGCGTTCGGCGGCCGCGCCGAATGCCGCCAGCGCGGGATAGGCTGACGCCTCGACGCATGCCGGCAGCATCCGCTGCGTGAAGCTCCATGCCACGGCGGCGGTCACGTCCGCCTGCGTGAGCAAGCGCTCCTCCGCGGGAAGCGCGGCCCCTGCCAGTTCTGCTTCCAGCGCCGCGCAGGCGGCATGCAACTGTCCCTGCACGCGATCGATCCATGGCTCGTGCTGCTTTTCCGCCGGGCGCAGGTTGCGCTCATAGACGATCTGCACCGTCTTCTCGCACGCCGCCAGCGCCAGGCCGATCACGCGCAAGGCGTGCTGGCGCTGGCCGGGCTGCGCGGGCATCAGGCTGCGCGTGGCCAGCGTCTCGGCATAGTCCAGGATCAGGCTGGACTCCATGAGCACCACGCCGTTGTCGCAAACCAGGGTGGGCGCCTTCACCACGGGATTGATCGCGCGATACTGCGCGAACGTGCTGAACACCGAGACTGCCCGATGCTCGAACGGCAGGTCCAGCAGCCGCAGCGAGATGGCCACGCGGCGCACATAGGGTGAGTCGAGCATGCCGATGAGTTGCATATTGCCTCCGGAAGGATATCGGGCTGCGCATTGCGCTGCACTGAGTTCCAGCATAATCGCAGCACGCCATCGCCATGAATGGCAAGGCATCGGAAATCGGCATCGCGCACCGATGATTCATCGGCGCCGCGCAACAGGTGCCATAGGAGAATGGGATGGAGCTGGACAAGAAAGACCGACTGATCCTGGAGGCGCTGCAGGCCGATGCCCGCCAGAGCCTGGCAGCGCTGGGCAAGCGCATTGGCTTGTCGCAGCCCGCCATGAGCGAGCGCGTGCGCAAGCTGGAGGACGCGGGCGTGATCGAGGGCTACGGCGCGCGGGTGAACCTGCGCGCGCTGGGCGTTGGCCTGCAGGCGATCATCCATATCGAGACCACGCACGCCTATATCCAGAAGTATGTGAAGCTGTTCGAGAGCATGCCCGAAGTGCTGAGCGCCGATCGCGTGACCGGGGCGCATTGCTTTATCGTGCGTTGCGCCATCGCCGATCCGGCCGACCTGGAGCACGTGGTCGACACGCTCGCGGCCCACGGCTCGGTGACCACATCGCTGGTGCTCTCAAGCCCCGTGCGCAAGACCGTGACGGTACCGGCCGCGAGAGTTTGAACGCCTTGATCTAGCGCTGGGTTGCCCCCCTCTCCCACACTCGTGGGAGAGGGAGTGACTGCCCTCGTCATGGCAAGCGTCTTGCCCCCTTCAGAACTTATACGTCGCCGCCACAAACATGATCAGCGGGTTCGGGCTGATGGTGGCCTTGGAGGTGGACAACACCGTGCCGTCTGACGCCTTGATGATCATCGATGACGTCGTCTTGAGCGGAATGTAGGTGACCGATGCGGTCAGGCCCCACTGGTCCGTGATCGCAACGGAGCCGCCGATGTTGAACACCGGCGCGAACGAGTTCGACGCCTTGGCCTCCACCGATGTCGGCCCCGGCTTGCCGGCGCCGGCGGCCAGCGTGGCGCCCAGGTTGTTGTTGACCGAGGCGGCGAAGGCCGGGTTGAGCTCGATGTTGGTAAAGAAGTTGTACGACACACCGATGCCCAGGAAAGGGCGCACGCGCGCGGTAGGCTCCAAGAAGTGGTACTGCACCATCGTCGCCGGGCTCCACTGGCGCGCGCTGGTGATGATCGGGTTCAGGCCCGGGTCGCCCAGCGGCTGCTGCCCCAGCGCGCCCGCCGGGCCCGGCGGGATCAGGTTGCCGTGGCCGTAGAGCTTGAACTTGGGCGGAATGCCGCCCACCGCCGTGAGCGCGATGTGGTCCGTGAAGAAGTGGCTGAAGGTCAGCCCCAGCGTGTCCGCGTTGGATGTGCTGATGCTGCTGCCCGGCGCCGTGAATGACGACGGCAAGCCTAGCGGGCCGTTGATGGGCGCATCGATCACGCTGGTGGTGAACGGGCTGCTGTTGCCGCTGGTGTTGATGTGGAACCAGCCGGCAGCGACGACGTTGTCGCCGGCTTTCTGTGCATGGGCGCTGGGCATGCCGCCCAGCCAGGCGAGCGCGGCGATCAGCAATGGCGCTGCCAAACGAAAGGCATTCTTCGTCATCTTGTCTTCCTGGAATAAGTGGGATTGCATGGCCGTCATTGCACGAAGGCGCCGATGGTGAAGTACGGACTGCCGCTGCGCGACTCGAGGAAGCCGAACACGCCGCCGGTGAAGATGAACTTGCCGGTGGGGCTGGCCGCCGCGCCATCCTTGCGCGTGGTGGTGACCACGCCGGGCAATTGCTGCGAGAAGTCCAGCTTGAGCGCCGTGGCGAGCGAGGCATCCGACGGGTGGAACGGGTCGAGCATGGCCGCGTCCGCCGCCACCAGCGCGGTGGTGCGGTAGGCGAAGTTGCTGTCCACGCCGACGTACTCGCCGTTGACCGTGCCCTGCGTCACGGCGACGGCCGGCGCCATCATGCCGATGCCGATCTCATCGTCGGCGCCCAGTGCCATGCCGTTGGTGAGCGAGCCGTTGGCGTAGCCCACGCGGATCATCACCGGGACCAGCTGGCCGCGCAGCTTGCCCACGATCAGGTAGGCGCGGCCCAGCGTGGCGCCGAGCGTGGGCGGATCGATCTCACCCTTGTAGTTGGCCGACATCAGGCTGCCGTTGGCCTGGGGCACGAAGTTCTTGCCCTTTTGCGAGCAGGTGCCGCCCGTCTTGTTGTCGCACACCTGGAACGAGCCGTCGGCCGCCAGCGCCATGCGGTAGTCCTGCGCCACCGTCTGGAAGTTCTTCGACGGCACCTCGTGAAAGCCGTAGCCGTTGTACTGGCCCGCGATCTTGGTGAGGTCGGTTTCGGTCTGCGCGAAGCCGATGAACTGGAAATACGGGAAGGTGGTATCCGGCACCGCGCCCGCACCCAGGACGCCATTGAACTGGATGCGCGCACCCGGAATGGTGCCGCCCGCCACGCCCTCGCCAACGAACAGCCGCGCGGGGCGATTCGGGTCCAGGCTCGCGCCGTTGAGCTGGAACGCGCACTGGTTGAGCTTGTCGGTGGGCAGGCCTGTTTCCTGCGACAGCGTGCCCGTCATCACGTTCTGGCCGCCGGTGGTGTCGCTGCGGGTCGGCAGGACCGTGCCCGTGGTGCGCGGCACGGAGGAGTCGAGGAAGGTCACTTGCCAGGTCTTCTTGCTGGTGTCGATCTGCACCTTGACCAGTTCCCCCGAGCCGGTGCCACCGGTGAAGGTGGTGGTGTAGTCCAGCGCCGCGGGACACAGCCGCACCGGTGTGGCCGGGGCGGAGCTGGTGGCAGCGGCGGTGCTGCCACCGCTGCTGCCGCTATCGCCGCCGCCGCCGCCGCCGCAGGCGGCCAGCATCGTGGCACCCAGCAGCGCCACGGCGTAGCGCAGGAGCCGCTGCCCATGATGACGCCTCCACGGCGTATGCTGCCGATCCTGTCCGTGCTGCCAAGGATGCTGATGCATGATGCTTGTCTCCTGAAGCGCTGTGTCGCGCGTGGTGCCGTTTTGTTTTGTCTTGCGTGCCGCAATGCACGGCAACGCATCGTTCTTTTCCGTGCAGCGACTCTCGCTGCCGGGGCAAGCGAGCGTCAATAGAGTGCGCGTTCCAAACATGGCGCGCCGTGCCCTTGCCACCGCTGCGCAAGCGCTCGTGCCGTTTGTTCAAACCGCTGCGCGCGTGCTTGCGCAAGCGGATTCAAACGCGCGCGGCGCTGCCTGGCGGGCACGGTGATACCGCATCAGAACTTGTAGTCGCTGTTTTTCGCGTCGAAGGCGCTCGCGTCAAAGGTCTTGCGCACCGCCTTCTCGAAGACAATCTTCTCGACCATGTTGCCCTCGGCATCCCAGGCGGTTTCCACGCGTGGCCAGGGGTTCTTCAGGTCCAGCATCAGCTGCACCCGCTTGGCGTAATAGCGTGGCGCGCCGGCTGGCAGGTCCCAGGTGAGCGCGACCATGCGCATGCCCTGCTCCTGCACGATGTCCGCGCGTGTGAACTTCTCCGAGAGCCCGGCCGCGCGCAGCGACCTGGCATCGCGCTCGAGCATCGACACCACGTACTGGAAGCCCAGGTCGCGCACCGTATGGTTGGACTGCGCGCGCGCGATGGTGCCATCGAGCGCGATCCACATCGAGGTGAACCCCAGCATGCCGCCGAGGTGGCCGTACATCTCATCCTTGCGCTGCGTCTCGTCGTAGATGATTTCCTGGCCGGCCTGGCTGCCGCCCGGCAGCCACTTCGCATAGAGCTGGCGCGGCGCGTGGCGGTAGCGGATCATCATGCGCGCGGGCTGCTCTTGCCACTGGCCGTTGAGGCGCTCCTGGCGCGTCATCCAGTACTCGTACTCGGGGTAGCGGTTCATCTCGGTCTTGGCCCACAGCAGCGCGGCCTCGGGCTGCAGCGCGTTGATGGCCGCAAGCAGTTGCTCGTCGGGCAGCTTCGCCAGTTCTCCGCTGGCGATCTGCTTGGACAGTAGCGCGGCCTGCTGCTGCGCCGTGAGCCCGTCGTAGGCGGTGCCGGAGCCGGCGGGGGCCTGCGGCTGCGTTTGTGCGAGTGCCGGCAACGCGAGCGCGAAGAGGAAGGCGAAGGCGGCCGCGAGGTGGCGCAGCAAGGGCAATGGCATTCTCGATGCGGATACGGATACGAATACGGATGCGCCAAGCGCGTGGGAATACAAGGCTTTCACGATGCGGATCTCCAGTTGTGGCGTCGGCCCGCGCGCAAAACGCGCGGAAAACGCGGGCGACAGCGGTCCACCGCGTGCGCGGGGCGCACGCGTGGTGTCATTGAGAACGGAATGCCTGAGTGCGGATCGCTGCGGCTATGCCGGGCTAAGGACGGCCGGATGCCTGGCGCAAGCGGGGCTCTCGCAACTCGGGTTCCTGGAGGCGGCCAGGCTCGCGCCGGCTGTTGACCGGCGCCAGCGCGCCGCTAGGTTCTGGAGCGGGTACGCATCCAGTCGTCGAGCGGATTGCTCGGGAAGACGATGGGGTGCTCGCGCGCGCCGCGCACCGCCATGCTGGTGACGGCGGCGCGTGTCGCGCCCTCGTTGCGTGCCGCGCGGCGTGTCTTGCGCACGGCAGCGGAAAGGGTGTCGGCGCGTTGCGCCTGTTCTGCCACCAGGGCATGGAGCGCGGCTTGCTCGGCATGCTTCGCAGCATGCTGGGTCGCGCCGATCTGGAATACATCCTGCAGCGCGCACAGTTGCTGGCTGGCGGGCACGGGTGCCTTGAGCGCAGCCACCACCATCGCGCTCAACTGCGCGAGCACGTGCGCGTCGCTCAGGTCCTTGCCTTGCGTGAAGGCCGGCAGCAGGTTGCCAAGCTCCTCGCCGGCCAGCACACCGGCCAGCGCCTTGAGCGCAAAGTTCAGGCGCCAGCCCAGTTCTTGCGGCGGGATCTCGGGCAGCGCGCGGGCGAAGGCATCGGAGAAGCGGCCGAACACCGGCGCGTAATGGCCGAGCAGATAAGACTGGATGAATGGCGAGGTATCGGAATACACGCGCCCGAGCAGCCGCAGGAACGACGGGCCGCCCACTTCGGGCTCGCGCGCCATTTGCAGCGCGGGCACGAAGAGCGCACCCATCACGTGTTCGCAGCGGATCTGCGCGCCCGGCCAGCGCGCCTCGCAGGCATCGAGCAGCGCCAGGCGGCGCGTGTTGAGCGGATCGAGCCGGCGGCCCAGGACCGCCTGCATCATGATGTCTTTACTGCGGAAGTGGTAATTGACCGCGGCCAGGTTGACGATCGCGCGCGATGTCACTTGCCGTAGCGAGGTGCCTTCGTAGCCAACCTCGATGAACAAGCGCTCGGTGGCGTCGAGAATGCGGGCCTTGGTGTCTCCTGCCGTGCCTTTTCCGGTCTTCATAGGGGGGCGTCTCTCTTATGGTCATGCCGTACAACCCCAGCAAAACTCCACACACTGCAGCAGCTCCCTGCTCTGACGGCAAACGGATGCTTGAAACAGTTGTACGGAGCCTAGCTAGCGCTGCGCGCGTTTCACAAGTGCAATTTTGGAGCGTTGCCTCTAACTGGATTGGATTGTGCCTGCATGCCACGCGCGCCATGCCGGATTTTGCTTCCCTGCTAAAGGGGGGCGAGCGGCGCTCATCGGGCCAGCTGCCCAGCCAGCGCCTGGGCGTTCTGCGCGCTGAGTGCAAAAACAGACAGTTGCGGGTTCGCCCCGATGCTGGTCGGAAACACCGAGCCGTCCAGCACCGACAGGTTGGCCAGCTGGTGATGGCGGCCATGGCTGTCGACCACTCCACCCTGCGGCTGGTCGCTCATGGCGCAGCCGCCCATCAGGTGGGCGGTAAACAGCGCGGCGCGGAACTTGGCCAGCGGCAGCGTGGCGATGCCCTGCCTGGCTTGCGCCCAGCTGTCGTAGTACGGCGCGTCCAGGTGGGCTGGGCGCACCCGCAGCGCGCCCGCGGCGAACTGTGCCTCGGCCATGCTCAGCCAGGCGCGCCGCATGCCGTCCCAGACATAGTCGCTGATGTCGTAGTCGATCACCGGGCTGCCATCGTCGGCAATGCGCACACGGCCGCCTTCGCTCTGCGCCACAAAGCCATCGCGCAGCAGCGCCAGCATCGCGTTGGTATGCGGCAGCGCAGCCATGTCGGCGCGCAGCGCCTCGCCCACCTGGTTGAACACGCCCGCGCTGATGCCAGGGAACAAGGGCGGCACTTCCAGCTTGTAGCCCATCGGGCCGGTGGCGCCATCCTTCCACTGGAAGTGATCGGAGGCGATCGATTGCGGCGCGCCGTAGTACGGGTCGACCTGTTCGGGCATCACCGCCACGCTCAGGTTGACCGGATGGATGAAGGTGCGCACGCCGAGCCGCTGATACGGGTCCGGCACGCGCGAGCGCAGCAACAGCGCCGGTGTGTTGATGGCGCCGCCGGCCGCCACGTAGTGCCGTGCGCGCACGGTCACCGCGATGCCCGAAGGCGTGCGGCCATCGGCGCCGAGCGCTTCGCCGGCAAGCGTGGTGACCGCCTTGCCGTCATGCTCCAGCGCGCGCACCCGCACGCGGTGGACCAGCGTGGCGCCCCTGGCCAGCGCGGCGGGAATGGTCGATACCAGCATCGATTGCTTGGCGTTGACCGGGCAGCCCAGCCCGCAATAGCCGGAGTTCCAGCAGCCCTTCACATTGCGCGGGATCACGTGCGACTCCCAGCCCAGCTTGTCGCAGCCGCGCTTGAGCACATCGTTGTTGTTGTTCGGCGGCATGCCCCACGGCGCCACCGACAGCCGTGCCTCCATGCGCTCGAACCACGGTGCCATGTCCGCGGGGCTGTGGCCGCTTACCGCGTGGTGCGCGGCCCAGTGCGCCAGCGTTTCCTTTGGCGTGCGAAAGCTCGACGACCAGTTCACCGTCGTGCTGCCGCCCACCGAGCGTCCTTGCAGGATAGCGATGGCGCCATCGGACGTGGCACGCGCCGCGCCCTCCTGGTACAGCTCGCGATAGGCGCGGCCCTCATCCATGTCCTTGAAGCTGTCGGAGGTGCGCAGCGCGCCCTCCTCCACCAGCACCACGCGCAGACCGGCTTCGCTGAGGATCTCGGCGGCCACGCCGCCGCCGGCGCCGCTGCCGACAATGACAACGTCGGCGTCGAGCGAAATCGGCGCGGTCAGCGCAGCGCCGTCCACCACGTTCCAGCCGGCTGCGATGCCGGCGCTATAGATATCGGGAATGGCCATGAGGGACTCGTGTATGGGATTTCAGGCGTGCAGCGCACGAAAGACCGCGGGATTGGGGCCGGGGTATCCGCTGCCCGCCCACGCCGCCGGCAGCAGGTAGTAGCCCACGCTGCTGAGCTTGACCAGCACCACGGCGCCGGCATTCAAGGTGGCGAAGCGGCTGGCACGCCAGCGCGCAAGAAACTGGCGTGCCTGCTGCGTATCGGTCTGCTTCCAGTCCTGGCCCACGCCGGCGAGCACCCAGCGCAACGGCCCGATGGCGAGCAGGTCGAGCAGCTTGCGCAGTTCCGCGCGTGCGTTGGCATCCATGGCGGCGCATGTGGCGTCGACATTGCGCACGGCCTGGCCGAGCTGCAGTTCGCGCGGGCCGCGCTCGCGCTCGGCGAGCTCCGCCACCACGGCGGGCAGCAAGGCGGTGAACAACGCCACGTCGCCTTCGCGCAGGAACTGCATGCCGGCGGCGGGTTGCTTGTGCGCGGGCGCGCAGCCGGACAATGCCGGGACCAGGCCGGCGCACGCGAGCGCGGCGGACAAGCCAAAGCCAATCTTGAGAAAGCCGCGCCGCGACAGCGCGCGCGGCTCGGTGGCTGGGGTGTGCATGGTATGTCTCCTTTTTTTGCGCTGATCCGTCTGCTTGCGGGTGGCTTGCGGGTGCATGGTGCGGGCATTGCACGGGCCTTGCGGTGGGCGTTGCCGATACCCCGCATTGACGCTCGCCGCAGTTTGGATAAAGATCGGGCCCCGGTCTTGATCCCGCATGACAGGTGATTTGATGCCACGCGCCAACGCGGCGCTCCCCGCCGCCGCTATCACCGACACCGCCAGCGCGGCTTACGTTGCCCGGACGCCCGGCACCGTGTCGCTGCCCTACCTGCGCACCGTGCTCGACTATGGCGAGGCCGCCGGCATCGCGCCGGCCGACCAGCTCGTGATGGCAGGGCTTGATCCCGCCCTGCTCGACAGCGCGGCCGGCCCCGCCACGCGCATCGGCGTTGCGCACTACCTTGCGCTGCTCGATGCGCTGGAGCGCGCTGCCGGCGATCCGCTGGCGGGCCTGCACGCGGGCGCGGCGTTCCGGCCGCGCCACTATGCCGAGATGGGCTATGTGGTGCTGACCACGCCCACGGTGCGCGAGGCCATCCTGCAGGGCATCCGCTACGAGGTGCTGGCCAACGATATCGGCCGCACCCGCCTGCATGAAACGGCGCAGGGCGCGTGGATGACGTGGGAGGCGCAGCACGGCCCGCTGTCGCGCCACGCGCACGAGCTGCACATGGCCACGTGGATCTGCTTTTCCCGCTGGCTGCTGGGCGACGGCTTCTTTGCCGAGCGCATCGAGTTCCCCCACGCGCCGCCACCCGGTGGCCACGCCGACGATTACGGCCGGGTATTTGGCTGCCCGGTGGTCTTCAACGCCGGGCGCCACGCCATGCACATCGATCCCGCGTTGCTGGCGCGCCCTTCGATGCAGGCCGATGCGCAAATGCAGACACAGATGACGCGCATCGCCCAGGTCCAGCTGCGCGCGCTGGAGGCGGACGGCACCGGCGAGATCGCGCAGGCGCGTGCCTTTATCAGCGCAGCGCTGCATCGGGGCGAGGTGCCGATCGCGGCGGTGGCGGCGCACCTGCGCTTGCCGGTGCGCACGCTGCAGCGGCGGCTGCAGGCGCAGGGGCTGAGCTACTCCGCGCTGGTCGACGGGGTGCGCCGCGCCCAGGCCGAGCACTACCTCGCCGACCCCGCCATCAGCCTCGCCCAGCTGGCCATGCTGCTCGGCTTTTCGGAGCAAAGCGCGTTCAGCCATGCGTTCAAACGCTGGACGCAGGAAACCCCGAACGCCTGGCGCAAGCGGTTGCTGGGCCGCGCGCCGGGATAGCCACCGTCGCCTGTCGGCAATATCTGGCAGATAGGAGGCGGTTTCAAACGCAGCGGCGGGTACGCCCTCCGGTGCGGAAAAGCGCGCTTTTTACCTGTTTCATGCGCTCAAATCACTAATAAAATCCGCTAAAAATTAGAATGGCGATTCAAATCTCCGGGTTGACCCCGGGCGTTGGCGTGCCTACGATGACATCCATCAATGTCACAATCAATGATGTTGCGACGCAATACGGCATGCCGCCGTGCACGCAAGCGACACGAGAGACGCCTTATGAATGCGCCAGCAGACCTGCCCCCGGAGTTATCCACAGCCCAGCCGTCACCGCAGGGGCCCGGCCCTGCCGAGCACATCGATATCGCCATCATCGGTACCGGGTTCGCCGGGCTGGGCATGGCGATCCGCCTCAAGCAGGCAGGCCTGCATGACTTCGCGCTGTTCGAGAAGGCCGGCTCGGTGGGGGGCACGTGGCGCGACAACCACTATCCTGGCTGCGCCTGCGATGTGCAGTCGCACCTGTACTCGTTCTCCTTCGCGCCCAACCCCGACTGGTCGCGCATGTTTTCGCCGCAGCCGGAGATCCGTGCTTACCTGGAGCGCTGCACCGACCAGTTCCGCCTGCGCCCCCACCTGCGCCTGAACCACGAACTGCGCCGCGCCGCGTGGGACGACGCCAGCGGCACGTGGCAGCTCGACATGGCCGATGGCAAGCGCGTGCGCGCTCGCGTGCTGGTGTCGGGCATGGGCGGCCTGAGCCGGCCGGCGTATCCCGATATCCCGGGCCTGGCGCGTTTTCGCGGCGAGGCGTTTCACTCGCAGCACTGGAACCATGACTACGCGCTGGCGGGCAAGCGCGTGGCGGTGATCGGCACTGGCGCCAGCGCCATCCAGTTCGTGCCGCAGATCGCTGCGCAAGTGGCCCACCTGGACCTGTTCCAGCGCACGCCGCCGTGGATCATGCCCAAGCCCGATCGCAAGGTGTCCACCGCCGAGCGCTGGCTGTTCCGCCGCCTGCCGCTCACGCAAAAGCTCATGCGCACCGGCATCTACTGGGCGCTGGAGTCGCGCGTGCTTGGCTTCGTGGTGCATCCCAAGCTGATGACGGTGGTGGCGCGCATCGCGCGCCGCCATATCAAGCGGCAGATCGCCGATCCCGTGCTGCGCGCCACCGTCACGCCGGACTACACCATCGGCTGCAAGCGCGTGCTGATCTCCAACGACTACTACCCCGCGCTGGCGCGCGCCAATGTGGATGTGGTGGCGCAAGGCATCGACCACGTGGAGGAAGACGCCATCGTGATGCGCGACGGCACCCGCCGCCAGGCGGACTGCATCATCTTTGGCACCGGCTTTCACGCCACCGACCCGATTCCGCGCGGCGCCATCCTCGGCCAGCGCGGCGCCGACCTGCTCGACGCCTGGCGCGATGGCGCCGAGGCGTACCTGGGCACCACCGTGGCCGGCTTCCCCAACCTGTTCCTGGTGGTGGGGCCCAACACCGGCCTGGGGCATAGCTCGATGGTGTTCATGATCGAGTCGCAGGTGAACTACATCCTCGGCGCGCTCAAGGCCATGGGCCAGCAGCGTGTGCAGGCCATCGACGTGCGCCCGCCCGCGCAGCGCGACTACAACGCCGGGCTGCAGCGCAAGCTGGCGGGCGCGGTGTGGTCGGAGGGCGGCTGCGTGAGCTGGTACCTCGACCCCAAGACCGGCAAGAACACCACGCTGTGGCCCGGGTTCACCTGGCAGTTCCGCCGCGCCACCGCACGCTTTCGCATGGCTGACTACGAGATCCGTCCGCTGATGCACCACGCGCCCGCAGCCAACGCAGCCAACGCAGCCAACGCAGCCAACGCAGCCAACCGGGCCATCGAGGCGTGAGCGCGTCGCGTGCCCGGCCACGAGCCAGACCAGAAGCACACCGAGGAGACACCGCATGAAGGATTTCAAGAACAAGGTGGCCGCCATTACCGGCGCAGGCTCCGGCATGGGCCGCTCGCTGGCGCTCGCGCTGGCGCGCGAAGGCTGCCAGCTGGCGCTGTCGGACCGCAATGAAAAAGGCCTCGCGCAGACGGTGGCCGAGGTCATGCGCGCAGCGCCAGGCCTGGTGTTCACGCAGCACTGCGTGGATGTATCGGACCGCGCCGCGATGTACGCCTGGGCCGAACAGGCCGCGCGCACGCACGGGCGCATCAACCTGATTTTCAACAACGCCGGCGTGGCGCTGTCGAGCACCATCGAGGGCATGAGCTACGATGACCTCGAATGGATCATGGGCATCAACTTCTGGGGCGTGGTGCATGGCACCAAGGCGTTCCTGCCCTACCTGAAGGCCAGCGGCGAAGGCCACGTGATCAATACGTCGAGCATCTTCGGCATCTTCGCGCAGCCCGGCATGAGCGGCTACAACGCGAGCAAGTATGCGGTGCGCGGCTTTACGGAATCGCTGCGCCAGGAGCTCGACATGCAGGCCTGCGGCGTGTCCGCGACCTGCGTGCACCCGGGCGGCATCAAGACCAATATTGCGCAGGCCAGCCGCATCTCCGCGAACGTCACCGGCTTCCTCGTGCACGATGAGCAGCAGGGCCGCGATGAGTTCGAGAAGTATTTCATCACCACGGCGGACAAGGCCGCGCGCGTGATCCTCAACGGTGTGCGCCACAACCGCCGCCGCGTGCTGATCGGACCGGATGCGGTTGCCGCCGACATGATGGCGCGGCTGCTGCCCGCGGCCTACCAGAAGCTGGTGGTGTTCGACGCGCGGCGCAAAGGCCCGCTCGGCAAGCCCGCCGCGGGCGTGCCCGGCACGGTGCCGGCCAAGGCCGGCGGCAATGGCGGAGACGCGCAATGAACCGCGTCGCCATGCCGGCGGACAGCCGCCTCTCGCAGCCACCCGGCGCGCTCACGCGCTGGTTCGGCCAGGGCCGCGTCGGGCTGTTCAGCCTCTCGCGTGAAACGCTCGCCAGACGCTACGCGCTGCCCGCCTCGCGCTGGGTGCAGGTCATGGGCACGCTCGTGCATTACACCGATGAAGGCGTGCCCGGCGGCGAGCCGCTGCTGCTGATCCATGGCTTCGGCGCTTCGCTGCACACCTGGCAAGGCGTGCTGCCGGCACTCGCGCAACGCTATCGCGTGCTGCGCGTGGACCTGCCGCCCTTTGGCCTGACCGGGCCGTTGCGCGATGCGCGCGGGCGCATTCTCACCATGGATGTGGACACGTACCGCCGCTTCATCGACGCCTTCTGCGACGCCATCCACCTGCAGCGCGCCAGCGTCATCGGCAACTCGCTGGGCGGCCTGATCGCATGGGACATGGCCGCGCGCCATCCAGGGCGCGTCGACAAGATGGTGCTGATCGATGCCGCCGGTTTCCCGATGAAGTTGCCGCTCTATATTGCGCTGTTCAACCACGCGCCGGTGCGCTGGTCGGCGCCGTGGCTGCTGCCGGAGTGCGTGATCCGCGCCGCCACGCGCGACGTCTACGGCGATGCCTCGCGGGTGGACGAAGGCACCTTCCGCCGCTATGTCGATTTCTTCTACGCCGAGGGCAGCCGCGAAGCGGTGGGCCGCATGGTGCCCAAGCTGGATTTCGACGCGCTCGACACGCAAGCGCTCAACGCCATCCGCTCGCCCACGCTGGTGCTGTGGGGCGAGCGTGACCGCTGGATCCCGCCGGCGCATGCGCAAGCCTTTGCCGGGCGCATCCCGGGGGCGCGGCTGCAGCGCTACGCCGGCCTGGGCCATATCCCCATGGAAGAGGATCCGCAGCGCGTGGCGGCGGACCTGCTGCCTTTTCTCGACGGGCGCTGAGGCCACCGCCGACATACGCAACGCACCCGACGCACCCGACGCATTCCACGAATCGACAGGAGTACTCATCATGATGCCAGTCCGACGCGATGTGCATCCCCACTTGCCCGCCAGCCGCATCGGCGACTGGCACGTGCGGGGCCGCCATGTCACCCACTTCGTCAACGCGCTCTCGATCTTCTTTCCGGCGGGCGAACGCTTCTTCATGGACAGCGTGCGCGCCTATCGCGACGATGTGACCGACCCCGAGCTCAAGCGTGCCATCGCGGGTTTTATCGGCCAGGAGGCCATGCACACGCGCGAGCACATTCTCTACAACCGGCTGATGACGGATGCGGGCCTGCCCGCCGAGCCGCTCGACCGGTTCGTTGGCAAACTGCTCAACGTGCTGCGCAAGATACTGCCCAAGTCATGGCAGCTCGCGCACACCATCGCGCTCGAGCACTACACCGCCATGCTTGCCGGCGGGCTGCTGGCGGACCCGGACCAGATGGGCGGCTCCGAGCCCGGCTACCACCAGGTGTGGATCTGGCACGCGCTGGAAGAGACCGAGCACAAGGCAGTGGCCTACGACGTGTGGAATGCCGTGATGAAGCCGGGGCTATCTCGCTATCTGCTGCGCACCTTCACCATGCTCACCACCACGGTGACGTTCTGGGCGATGGTGTTCGTGTTCCACATCCGGCTGGTGATGGCGGATCGCGAGTGCCGCAACAAGCTCGGCGGCTTTGGCGGCGTGATGCGTTTCCTGTGGGGCAAGCCCGGCGTGCTGCGCAAGATGATTCCGGAGTGGTTCGATTATTTCCGGCCGGGCTTCCACCCGTGGGATCATGACAACCGTGCGCAGCTGGCGCGCATCGAGCCGCTGATCGCGGAGATCGAGGCCAACTCCGCGCGGGCCGGCGTATCCAGCCGGGCGCCTTCGGTGAGGGCCGCGGCATGAAGGTCTGGCAGTGTGAAATCTGCGGGCTGGTCTACGACGAAGCCGCTGGCATGCCGGAGCATGGCATCGCGCCCGGCACGGCATGGAGTGCCGTGACGGAAGACTGGAGCTGCCCCGATTGCGGCATGCGCAAGGGCGATTTCCAGATGGTGGCGCTTTAGCTAGCGGGCTAGAGCGGGCACGTCCCTGTATCAGCGCCTGGCCTTGCGCGGCCCGGCCTTTGGCGCGTTGCCCGCGCCGCCGTCTTCCGGCGCGTCGTGCAAGTGCTCGATGATGGCCGCCACGCGGTCGCCGAGGTATTTATTGGCCGACTGTTCCATGGCCCGCATCATCTCCGCTTCTACCGCCACCATGGCCAGCGGGCGGATGCGCCAGAGGATATCCACCAGCCGCGGCACGTCCTGCGGCGGTGGCAGCTTGCCTTCACCGAAGCGGTCCAGCTCGCGCACCACCATGGCCACGATCCGGTCCGATACGGCTTCGAAGTGCCCGCGTGCGTGCTCGACGATGGACAGCACATCTTCCAGCGGAAATCCCGCGCGCGCGATCTCCGCGCCGGCAGCCAGCGTGCGCGGGCTGCGTGCGAGGTAGCCCATGCCGTCCGGCTCCAGCAGCCCCAGCGCGATGGCCTTGGCCAGCGCCGGGCGCGATATCGCGCGGCCGAACAGCTTGGCCAGCGCCAGGTAGGAATAGTGGCGCGGCACTTCATCGGTCCACGGGCTGCTGATGGCGGATTCCAGCCCGAGGATGGAGCGCAGGTCGTGCCCCTCCACGATGGCCTTGAGCAGCTCCTGGATATTGTTCAGCGTGTAGCCGCGCGCCAGCAGGTGGTTGATCAGCCGTAGCCGGCCCAGGTGCGTCTGCGTGTAGATGCCCACCCGGCCGCGCCGCTCGGGTGGATCGATCAGGCCGCGGTCCTGGTAGGAGCGCACGTTGCGCACCGTGGTGCCGGCCGCCCGCGCGAGTTCGTCGATGGTGTATTCCGGCGGCGTGCCATTGCCATTGCCATGGCCGGAGCCGGCGGCATCGTGGGCGGCGGACGCGGATGACGGCGAGGAGGTGGGCGCAGCGCTGCGCTTGAAGAAGGCCATGGCAAAAATTCTACCCGAGTCGTGCGGCTGCCGTGTGTCGCATGCCGCGCGCTGCGCGCCGGGGCACGTACAGCTACAGCTACAATATTCGCAGCGCCGCGCTTCGCGACGGCGGCATTTGCCCGGAACGTCCCCATTCAACTTCTGCGCGCGCCCTGGCGCGAGTCCTTATGCATATCCGCTGGCTGGAGGATTTTGTGTGCCTGGCCCAGGCCGGCAGCCTTGCGCGCGCGGCGGAGCTGCGCAACGTCACGCCGCCGGCATTCGGGCGCCGCATGCAGGCGCTGGAAGTCTGGGCGGGTGCGCCGCTGATCGATCGCAGCGTGTTCCCGGTGCGCCTCACCGATGAAGGGCGGCAGTTTCTGGAGGCCGCGCAGAGCGCGCTGCGCACGCTGGACGACACGCGCATGTCGCTGCGCGCGGCGCATCGGGCCGATGCCAGCACCGTGGTGATCGTCACCGGCAAGACGCTGGCGCGCTCGATGGTGCCAGCGTGGCTGGCCGGCCTGCGCCATGCGCTGCGCAACGACAAGGCGGCGGCGGGCTTTCGCACGCGGCTTTCCACCTTTCCCACGCACGACGCGCTGGCGATCTTCACCGAAGGCGACGCGGATTTCCTGCTTTGCTACAACTCCCCAGAGCAGCCGGTGACGCTGGACAGCGCGCGCTACCAGTACCACTTCGTGGGCGAGGAGCGCCTCGTTTGCGTGAGCGCGGCGGCCGATGGCGGCGGGCCACAGTACAAGTTGCTCGCGCGCGGCCAGCGCGCCCCGGTGCCGATGATCGCCTACGCGCCGACGCTGACCCTGGGCCGCATGGTCAACGGCGAGATCGCGCGCCGCGGGCTGGCCAGCCGGCTCGACGTGATCGCGGTCAGCGACTTCGCCGAATCCGTGCATGAAATGGTGCGCCAGCGCATGGGCCTGGCGTGGCTGCCCGCGCGGCTGATCGCCGATGACCTGCACGCCGGGCGCCTGGTGCGCGCCGGGCTGGAGGTCGGCGGCGACACGGACCTCGTGATGCAGATCCTGCTGTATCGCCCGCGCGCGCCCATGCGGGCGCTGGGCGAGGCCTTCTGGCATGCGGCGGTGGCCGGCTAGCTGTCCGGCGCCACGCGCCGGGTCCAGCGGCCTGATCCCGCCCTCGCCCCACCCACCCCCCACCCTTGCCAAAACGGCAAGCGCCATTGCCAAAGCCGCACGTTGCTGCGCCCGCACGCTCTCTAAGATCGCCGCATGCCTGCATACCTTGCCTGTCTGCATACGGCGCAAATCTAGAAACGGAGAGACCTGCCATGAACAAACTGCTGCGTGCGGCTGCTGCCGCATCCTTCTGCCTGCTTGCCGGCGGCGCTAGCGCCTCGGGCTGGCCGACCAAGCCGATTTCCCTGGTGGTGGGCTACACCGCGGGCGGCAGCGTCGACCTGGTGGCGCGCACTATCGCGCCGGAACTGGGCAAGCGCCTGGGCCAGAGCGTGGTGATCGAGAACCTGGGCGGCGCGGGCGGCACCATCGGTGCGTCCAAGGTGGTCAAGGCCGACGCCGACGGCTACACGCTGCTGATGGGCTCGGGCAGCGAGGTCTCGATCGCGCGCCTGACCAATCCCGCGGTGCGCTACGACGGCGAGCGCGACCTGGCGCCGATCACCTTTGTCGGCACCCAGCCGATGGTGCTGGTGGGCAAGTCCGCGCTGCCGGCCAAGAACGCCGATGAGCTGATCGCGCTGGCCAAGGCGCAGCCGGGCAAGCTGGCCTATGCCTCGTCCGGCGTGGGCACGCCGCTGAACCTGGCCGGCGAGCTGATCAAGCAGCAAGGCAAGGTCAACATCACCCATGTGCCCTATAAGGGTGCGTCCGCCATGTCCACCGACCTGCTCGGCGGCCAGATCGACCTCGCCGTGATGGTGCTGTCGTCGGCGCTGCCGCATATCCAGGCTGGCCGGGTCAAGGCCTACGGCGTGACCGAAGGGCACCGCGCCCAGGTGGCGCCCAACGTGCCCGCGCTGGCGGAAAGCAGCGCGCTCAAGGGCGTGGACATGGGGGTGTGGTTTGGCCTGATGGCGCCGGCCAATACGCCGCGCGCCGTGGTCGATCGCCTGAACACCGAGATGCAGGCGGTGCTGGCCATGCCCGAGGTGAAGAAAAAGCTGGCCGAGGCCGGCGTGGAAGTGGCGCCGGGCGGCCCGGGCCAGTTCGCCAGCTTTATCAAGCGCGAGACGGTGAAGTACAAGAGCATCGTCCAGACTGCCGGCATTCACGAATAAGCGGACGGCGGCAGGCGTACCATTTGCTTGTCGCAAGTGGCGGTGCCGGCGGTTGCCGCTCGCCCGCCTTCTCCCGCTTCATTCGCTACTTTCGCTGTTCAGTCGCTATCACTTGGCACTCTTGCCGATCAAAAACATGACGACCACTGCCCCCAGCTTCGACGCTTACCCGGTTGAAGTCGAATTCCCCGATATCTCCGCCTACGCCGCCGGCAACGCCGGCGTGCCCTACGTCCACACCTTCGACAGCGGCGTGCCCGGCCCGCACGTGATGGTCAATGCGCTGACCCACGGCAACGAGGTGTGCGGCGCCATCACCGTCAAGGTGCTGCTGGACCTGGGCCTGCGCCCGCGCCGCGGCCGCCTGACGTTGGCCTTTGCCAACGTCGACGCGTACCACAGCTTCGATGCCGCCCGCCCGGATGCGTCGCGCTATGTCGACCAGGATTTCAACCGCGTGTGGACGGCCGCCGTGCTCGACGACACCACCCGTGACTCGTCCGAGCTGCGCCGCGCGCGCGCCATGCGCCCGGTCATCGACACCGTTGACCTGCTGCTCGACCTGCACTCCATGCACGAGAAAAGCCTGCCGCTGATCGTGTCCGGCCCGCTCGACAAGGGCATCGCCCTGTCGCGCGCCGTGGGCGCGCCCGCCAATGTGATCGTGGACGAGGGCCATCCGGAAGGACGGCGCATGCGTGACTACGAAGGCTTTGGCGACCCGGCCAGCGCCAGGAACGCACTGCTGATCGAATGCGGCCAGCACTGGGAAACCGCTGCCGTGGGCGTGGCCCAGGACAGCACCGCGCGCTTCCTGCTCCATGCCGGCGTGATCGATGCGGGTGACGTGCCTGCCGGCTGGCTCCTGCCCATGGCACCGCAGCGGGTGGTACGCGTGACCGAGCCGGTGGTTGCCAGCAGCATGGATTTCCGCTTCGCCGGCCCATACACCGGGCTGGAAACCTTCGCCGAAGCCGGCACCGTGATCGGCTGGCGCGACGGCGAGCCGGTGGTCACGCCGTATCCGGATTGCGTGCTGGTGATGCCGTCGCTACGCCAACTGCGCCCGGGCGTGACCGTGGTGCGGCTGGGGCAGCTGGTAGGCTGATCGGTTGATTTAAGTGCGTAAATACGCACTTATCGCTGTAATGGGTACGCCGTCGTCAAGGCGGCGGAGGTGTTCAGGCTGGCGTAGCTGGCGATTGCGGCGCGGCCGGCGTGCCGGCCGTGGACGGCTTTGGCCGCATGCCGGGCAGCAATTGCTCGAACAGCTCGTCGATCTTCATCTCGGGCGGGACC
The DNA here is from genome assembly GCF_008801925.2 of Cupriavidus basilensis. Lineage (NCBI taxonomy): Bacteria > Pseudomonadati > Pseudomonadota > Betaproteobacteria > Burkholderiales > Burkholderiaceae > Cupriavidus > Cupriavidus basilensis. The sequence goes on from NZ_CP062803.1 coordinate 4,547,539, forward strand.
AGGTTGCTCAGGTTGATGCCGCCGGCGCTGCGCAGGGCGTCGTAGTTCGCCTTGCCGGCGCGCTCGCCGTTGATATAGACGATGATCTCCGCCGTACTCAGGAAATCGCGCCAGTAGGTCTGGCGTTGCATGTAGACCGTGGCGGTATAGGGGCACGACGCTACCGACGAGCCGGGCGACAGCATCTTGAACTCAAAGCCGCGCTGCTGCACCGCGTCGCGGATGAATTCCGCATAGGCATTGCCGCCGCTGCCCGGGTTGGCGATCACGCAAAACAGCGTGCCGTCGGCCGGCTGCATGGAGGCGATACGGTCGCCGCGGTCGACCGGGACGACGGCCTGGTACGTGGCGCAGCCGGTGACCAGCAAGCCTAGGCTGGCGGCTAGCAGTGCTTTTTTCATGATGTTCCTGGAAACGCTGGTGCAAGGGTGCCGAACCGTGTTGTCGGCAAGCGCGCCAGGCAACTTTAGGCCATTGCGGCGGCGGCAATCGTTGGAACAGAGCGGGTAAACCGGTCCTGTGCCGGTTCTGCGCCGGTTCTGCTACGGTTCTGTGGCTCGCCCGAGGTTAGCCTAGAGCACAATGGCCTGGCGGCAGCGCAGCGCCATCACCTGCGCCTCGAAGGCGCGGGCCGCGCGCTGCGCGAGCTGGTCGCGGCGGCGGCCCGTGCGGCCATGATCCACGGCGAGGTGACCGAGCCCGGTCACCTGCCACTCGCGGCGCGTGATGGCGAGGATGTTGGCGAGTGCCTGGGCTTGCTGGACTTGCGGGGCAGGCAGCGTACCCCGGGAGAGATCTTCCATCATGATATTCAGCGCGGCCCTCGCTCCAGGGGAGCTTCGGGCCGCTTTGCCTTGTCCCGTCGTTGACGTTTGTTCGTATCGTGATGGAAAGATAGACAACGCCGGAACGCGCCATTATCGATAGCGCACCGATCCTGCTGTGGGACGTGTCCTACATGCCGCCGGAGTGGCGATTGGCGTACCGGTTAACCGAGGGGAAAGGGAGAGGCAGCCGTCGCCATGGCGCGCGGTCTTGGCCCGGTTGGTGGCCTCAGGCCGTTGCCGCCCCCCCGCTGGCCATCGTGCCCACCACCATCAGGCAGATCGCGGCAAGGAACACCCCCACCAGCAGGATCTGCAGGCGTCCCACCGGGCGGCCCTTCAGGAAGGCGTTGCTGATGAACGGTGGCGAGACCAGGCCCACCACGGTGACGATCAGGATGGTCAGGGCGAGTACGGAAAGCAGGGTTTGCATGCTGGATGTCGATCTGGGTAAATCCGGGTAAGTCAGGGCTCGCGCTCAGTTCGCGCCGCCACGCACAAGGCAATCTTCGAGGATAGGCGAGCCCTCCACCTGGCCCGCGCCGGTGCATTCCACGGCCACCTTCTGTCCGCGCCGGACCATGGTGCCGCGTGCCTCGACTTCGCAGGTGCGCCCGGCGGGGCCGCAGATCTGGATCGGCAGGAGCCTGGCGCGCACCACCAGGGTCGGGCTATTGGAGCGGATATCCAGGAAGACGGTGTCGTTTCCCTCGCGCCGCACGCCGCTGGCCACGCCCTCCACGATGAAATACTTGCCCAGGTAGCGGTCGTTGGCCGCGCCGGCGTTCTCCTGGTAATCGTCGACAAGCGTGTCCGCCTGGTATTGCGGCAGGATGTCGGTGGAGCGGTTCGGGTCGATGCTGATCGGGTCCAGCGTGCCGTTCTTGGGCACGCCGCGCGCGCCGGCGTTGGGCTCCGGCACCGCCGCGGACGCTGCCGCGACCGCCTCGGGGGCCGGCTCTTCCTGCTGTTCTTCATGGTTGCCGGTGAGCCACAACATGCCAAGGACGGCAAGGGCGACAACGCCGATAAGGATTTGCTGGGTACGGTTCAACATCCGGGGTTTCCTGCGATAGAAATAGGCCATTGAATAGGCCATTGCGCTGTCAGGCGCCGGCTGCGCGCATCGAGCGCGCGCGCCGCGTGCCGGCACGCTCGGCTCGGCTGCCAGCCCGCCTGTGGCAAGGCCTGGCGGTGCCAGGCCAGGTGTTCGGGCGGGGCTTGCCAAAAAAGTTGCCCACAGCTTTGCCCACAGGGTTGTTCGGTCTTCTCCACAGACTTGTCCACAGCCTGGGCTGGGTGCCGCGTGGGGATCCAAGTGGGCATGCGCATGCACTTCATGGCGATGGCGTGACGTAAGGCTGGCTTGCTACGGCGCTGCCGGGCTGCGCCGCATCAAGCCGCAACCCGCAAGCCGCGATCAATGAAGGTGCCGCAGCCCGGTTTCGTCGTCGTCTTCGTCCTCGTCTTCCCAGTCTTCATGTTCGATGGGGGTGTCAGGCGCCATGTCGAACACCATCGAGTGGTGCTGCACGGTAAACCAGTCACGGAACTGCTGCAGCGTCAGCGTTTGCGGCCACAGGCTTTCGTCGAACCACTCCCCCAGCATGAATTCGAACAAGCCGCGCCAGCGCTGTTCCACCCATTGCAGCGCTTCCGACGTGGTCGAGACATCGTCCGGCACCAGGAACACACTCTGGTCCTCGCGCACATGCTCAAGGGTCAGCGTGGCTACCGGGTCGATATCCACGGCCATGATCCATTCGAAGAAAGGCTGCTGCGGCACCAATACGACGAGCGAGCGATTGAGGGTAAAGCGGGGATGATCGGTCATGGCAGGGGCTCGTTCGCTGAAACGGCCCATTGTAGCGGTTGGCCGTGCCCGCATGCGATTCATCGGTGGGGCGGCGGCCCGGCATTGCCAGGCCGCCGCCCGCCGCGCATCAGCGCGCCTAGATGATGGGCCGCCCGCGCCTGGCGGGATCGGCGCCAAATGTGTCCCGCGCCGGCAAGGCGGCGGATGGCGGGGGCGGCGCTGGTGTGGGAACCCGGTTGGGGAACAACATGTCCTTGAGCCCCAGGAAGCGTTTTTCGATCAGGTGCCAGCTCAGCAAGGCCGCCGCGATGGAGGCGCACAGGCACGCCGCCGAAAAGCCAAGCTGCCACGGGATCTGGCTGCCGAACAGCAGGCGTGGCTCGCCGAACGCCTTGACCGCCGCCACGCGGATGATGGGGTGGAACACGTAAAGCGCGTAGCTGTACTTGCCCAGGAACACCAGGTACCGGTTGCTGAACACGGCGTGCCGGTCCGTGGCGCAGGCCGCGTAGACCAGGCCCACCGCCACCACGGCAACCACCGAGAAGCCCACGGTATAGATCAGCGGGCTGGACTCCAGCCGGGAACCCATGGCCGCCAGCCCGCCCGCCAGCACCAGCAGCGCCAACGGCGCCGCCTTCACCAGCCAGGGCTTGAAGTGCAATCCGCGCCGGACCGCCATCGCCAGCAGCGCGCCCGCCTCCAGGTCATCCAGCCGGGCCAGCGTGAACACCGAAATGGCGTCCGCGCTATAGCCTTGCAAGACCATGCCGACGCGCACCGCCAGCGTTCCCGCCAGCACTACCAGGCAGAGCCGGCGCATGGCGGCCAGCGGCAGCAGCAGCACCAGCAAGGGCCACACGGCGTAGAACTGCTCCTCGATGGCAAGCGACCACAAATGCCCCGCGCCCGCCCCGAAGAACGTGCCGGTCAGCGCCTGCTTGAGGTTGGACAGATACAGCACGAACCACGGCCAGCTGGCCTGCACCGCCTCCAGCTTGGCCTGCTCAATGGCGCCGACGCGGTGCGAGATCAGCGGGAACAGCAGCAGAAACAGGACGGCCAGGTAGAAGTAGTACAGCGGAAAGATGCGCAGCACGCGGCGCCCGTAGAACGCGCGCAGGTAGTTGGGCGCGCCCTTGGTGCGCAGCAGGATGCCCGTGATCAGGAATCCCGACAGCGCAAAGAAGATATCCACGCCAATCCACCCCGTCATCGACAACTGGTAGAACAAGCGGTCGAGCGGCAGGTCCGACACCAGGCTCACATGGGCAAAGTGATACAGCATGACAATCAGGACCGCCAGGCCCCGCACACCGTCGAGCGCGCAAACGTGTGTACCGTCTCGGTTCATGTTTACTCCCTGCCTGCGATGGCCACGCCCGGCGCGGGCGAGCCCACCGGGCTGCCGTGGTGCAATGTCAAAAGGTACCGCGCGGCCTGGCCTGCGTTGGTGTGGCAGCCAACACAGGCCGACCCACGGGCCGGCGTGTCGCAACGCCCGCTTACAAGGCCTGCTGCGGCAAGTCCTGGAGCGGTTCGGCCTCGACGCTGCGCGCAGGCGCGCCGCCCTCCTCGCTCACCGTCTCCAGGGCTGTTGCCCGCGCTCGCTTGCCAAGCCAGCTTCTGAGCCGCAGGAAAGGCGCCTCGACCAGCAAGTAGCTCAGCGTCGCGGCTGCCAGTGCCTCCAGGATGCAAAAGGGAAAGCGCAGCGCCAGCGGCGACGCCGTGCTGGTAAACAGCTGCTGCCAGACGTACAAGCTGAACGAGATCGTGCCCACGAACACAAAGGCCTTGCTCCTGAGCAGCCGCGATATCCACAACTCGGGCCGCTCCACCACGGCGAGGATCAGCAGGCCCGCCGCCGCCGCCAGCGCCACCGGGCCATAGGTCGCCGTCCAGATGCCGCCGGCCAGGGTGCCGATGACCGGCAGGCCAAGCAGCAGTACCAGGATCAGCGCCGGCAGCGCAAACGCGCCGGCAAAGCGTGCGTTCAGTTGCGCCTTCAGCCGCTCGCGGTCCAGCGCGATATAGCATCCCATCAGCACCGGGTCCACGCCCGTGTGCAGCATCAACCCCAGTTGCCCGCGCAACGAAGGCGTCGTGAAATAGCAGAGCACCCGCACCAGCGGCATCAGCATGATCACCAGCACCAGCCAGCGCGGATCCTTGCCGCGCAGCAGCAGCAACAGCACCGGCGGCCACAGCCAGTAGAACTGCTCGTCCAGCGCCAGCGTCCAGAAATGGCCGAGCAGCCACGCGCCGGCGGGATGCGCCATGTTGACGTTGCCCAGCCCGAGCATCTCGGAGTAATTCCAGAGGTGCGCGGCCGCAAACAGGAGCTGCCGCGCGTCCACATCGATCAGCCCGACAATGCCGAACAGGCCCATCGCGATCAGGTAGACATAGAAAGCCGGCCAGATGCGCAGCGCGCGGCGGCCGTAGAAACGCATCAGCTTGATGGAGCCGCAGGCCCGCCACTCGGCCTGCAGCAGCTCCGTAATCAGGAAGCCGCTCAGCACGAACGAGATAAACACGCCGACGCCGCCGTTCGCGAAATACCGCAGCGGCGCCAGCAATCCCGTGTACCCCCCCTTGGCCATGTGCTCCGCATGGCTGATGACCACCAGCATGACCGCGACGCTGCGAAGCCCGGTCAGCTCTAGAACGCGACGGCTCATCTGTCTCACCCCCTCAAGGTGTCGGGGGAGGCGCGGTACTTTGCCATGCCTCCCTCGCTTGCCGCCGCGCCACGACGCTCTGCGGCGTCGCGGTGGCCGCGCGCGGCGCGCGCAACCGGTGGGCATGCGGGATGAAATCTAGCCCGCCCCGCGGGCGCGCTCTGTGCGCCGGCATACCAAGAGCGTGCTAACGTGGAGAAACGACAAACGCGCGGCTACCGGTTCGCCGGCAAGGAGGCAGGCGCCATGGGATTCAAGGTCGGAATGGCGCTGGCGGCGGAGGGCCTGCTCTTTGCGGCCCTGCTGTTCGGCGCGGCGGGCACGCTGGCCTGGCCCGCCGCCTGGGCTTATCTCATCGTGTTTTTTGGCGGTGGCTATTGGCTCACGCAACGCCTCGCGCGGCATGATCCCGCACTGCTTGCTGAGCGCATGAAGATGCCGCTGCAACGCGGCCAGCCGTTCTGGGACAAGATCCTGCTGCCGTTCGTGCTCGTGGCGTGGATCGCCTGGATGGTGCTGATGGGCCTGGATGCGGTGCGCTTTCACTGGTCCGCGATGCCGTTGTGGCTGCAGTGCCTGGGCGCGGTGCTGGTGGTGCTGTCATTTCTCCTGATCGACCGCGTGATTCACGAAAACACCTTCCTCGCGGCCGTGGTCAGGATCCAGGCCGAGCGCGGGCACCGGGTGGTGTCCAGCGGCCCCTACGCCGTGGTTCGCCACCCGCTCTACGCCACCATGCTGGTGTTCCTGCCGGCCAATGCGCTGATGCTCGGCTCCTGGTACGGCGTGGCCGCATCGCTGGTGCTCATTGGCGGCATCGTGTTTCGCACGGCAATGGAAGACCGCGAGCTGCAGCGCGGCCTCAAGGGCTACGCGGCCTATGCGGCCCGGGTGCGATACCGGCTGGTCCCGTTCGTCTGGTAGTTCGTCAGGCGTCAGGCAGGCAACCGGTCCTTGCTGCGGTCTTTGTTGCTGATCGCAGGGGATTGCCGACGATCAGCGCATCGCAGCCTCAGTGAATCTGCATCCCGCGCATGGCGTGGATGCGATCGTGGTGCCACTGTATGCCCTCGTACTGGCGCTGCACCACCGCGCGGATCTCGGGCGGCATGTCCTTCGTCAGTGCCGACTGGTACTCGCGCTTTGCCGTTTCCTCATCGCGCTCGCACAGCTGCAGCACCGCATCGTCGTTGTGCGGCGCGATCACGTGCAGCACTTCCATCCAGCCGCGATGCAGCGTGCCGCCCATGCTGCCGCGATCCCGGGGCTCCGCGCCCAGCGATGTCACCAGTGCCTGCAACTCCATCACCGAGGCACGGCACGACTCCGCCGTCCCCGTGAGGATCGCGCGTATCTCAGGGTTATGCACCTCGCGGGCGCCGGTCGTGCAGCTGAGCTCGCCGTCCTTGCCGACCTCGATCAGGTGGTTCAGGGTGCCGACGATTTGTCCTTGCGCGTTGGTCATGATGATCTCCTTGCCGGTCTTGCATGGACAGGAACCCGTGCGAATTCTCGTGCGAATTCTCGTGTGAACCCCCGCGTACATCCGCGGCACGCTACACGCCTGGCGTCGATGCCGCTGCGGGATTCAGGCCCCTGCTTCCTGTGCTTGCCTTGCCTGGTTGGCTTGCCGCGCGGCACTTCTGCGATTGGCTCGCGCGCTGGCAGCCGCGTGGACCAGCGCCGGGCGAAATGGGGGTGGGATTTCAGTATAGGAGGGTGTGCGGACTCATAGGGGCGAGGGCTGACCGGTTTGTGCGGCGCAGCTTGCCGGAATCAATCCGCATGCGCTTGCCTGCACTTTGCGCTAGCCAAGCCACAAAAAAACCGCAAAATCTGCAAACCGGCCGCCGGTAGATTGCACGCCATGGAGACCACATGAAACCCGAGACCCGAATCCAGTACGCCCAACGCATGGAACCCGTCCTGCGCTGGCTGGCAAGCCACCCCGATGCGGACCCGGAGTTGTACCAGCTGGCCGACCTGGCCTGCCTGTCGCCGTACCACTTCCATCGCGTCTATCGCGCCATGATGGGAGAAACGGTGAACGCCACGGTACAACGTCGGTCCTGCAAAATTGGCTTGAGCTGCAAAAGAGGTGATAAAGGGCGGCACCGGCAGTTTCAGTCCCGCAGCTTCGGCAGGGCGAGCTGGCCGACGGGCACAACGGTTCGGCCAAGCAAGCGCAGCAGCAGGAAAACAAAAAATACCGCCGACAGTCCCAGGCGGACGATGGCCCGCAGCAGCCAGCGCAGATTGAAGCCAGCAGCACAAAGGATCGGATGCAGTGCGTCACCAGCTTCGCCCTTGAGCCAGTTGCGCCGTAGTCCGTGATCCGCCTTGACGTGCCCGATAACGGGTTCGACAGCCTGGCGCCGCTTGAGCATTCTGCGCTGGACTTGGTTCATCGTCTTGATTCGCCCGCGATGCACGATCTTCACCGGAGCCACCTCGGCATCCACGCCGCGATATCCCAGATCGACGATAGCCGTGTTGGGTTTCGGGGCGCCGGGCAGCTCCTGCAGCAGGATGGTGGTCTGCTCGAGCTGGGCATGCAGTGTGTGGCCGTCGTAGGGATTGCCGGGGAAGCTGCGTGCACCGACGATCAGGCCTTGGCTCGCAGTAACTGCCAGGCTGACCTTGACGCCGAACTCATACGGCTGGCGCGCCTTGCCCTTCGAGATGCACTCGACTTCCGGGGCGTGCAAGGCATAGAGCTTGTTCTTGTCCTTCGGACGTTGCCGACAGATTCGCCACGCCCGCTCGATCCATGGCTGCATCGTGGCTTGCATGGCGTCCGATGTCCCGGACAACTTGCGCTCGATATCCCGCAGGATCCGGCCGAGAATGGTGCGCTGGCGTTTGAGCACTCGACGCAGTCGCTTGAACTGTTTGGCGTGCGCGTATCCGCCCGCACTGCGGCGCAGCTTCTTGCCCTCGCGCTCGAAAGTCTGCTTGAGGTTCAGGCCTGCACGCTTGGCCAGGCGGACCAGTTTGGCACGCGCCACATCCAGCAATCGACTGTCGGTCGGATAGGCGATGGCCTTCTCCTGGACCGTGGTGTCGACGATCACACACTCGAACTCAGCCGGCTTGATCGCGCCCATCTGCACGGCAGCGGCAATCGTGGTCGCCAGCAACTCCTCGACGCCGGCCTCGCCCAATGCCTGCCGGAAGCGCACCAGATTGGTCGGGTCACATGGCAGACGGGGCTCGAAGTATTCCTGGCCGCTGAAATATTGGTAGTAGACGTCTTGCGCCCACCGCTCGCACACCGACTCGTCACTCTCGTTGTATGCATGCTTGAGGTACAGCAGTGCGACCATCAGACGGATCGGCAACCGCGGCCGACCCGCGGCACTGATACCGGCACCCGCCACCGCCAGGGTCGGGCCGAACAGATCCTCGCCCACCTCCAACTGTCCGTCTCGCGCCTGGCGTGCGAACACTGGCGCCAACGTCGCCTCGATCTGCGGCCACGGCATACGCATGGCCAGAACCGCCAGCGGATGGCGCAGGTCGATCATGGCGTCAAGGCGGCTACGGAAAAAGTCGGGCGTGCTCATCGGCAAGTCGAAAACTCCCAGAAAGGGGATCAGATTCATATTCCTTCTGGGAGTTCTCCATCACCCCAATTCTCGCCATGGCCTTGCCACGCTTGGCTTCGTAACATTCTGCAGGACGGACTACAACGCCTGCGCATGCACCGTGCGGCGATCGCGCTGGCGGGTACCGAAGTTTCATTGCGTGATGTGGCGCTGCGCGCCGGCTACGAGTCGGACGCGGCATTCAACCGGGCATTTGGCGCGGCCTTCGGCATCCCGCCGGGGCGGTATCGCGCAGCCCGCTCCGGTCCCTTCAACCCTCAGGAGCTAGGCATGTATCCCATCACGATCGAAACCTTTCCCGGCACCGTGCTGGCCACGCTGCCCCATCGTGGCAGCTATCAGGAAATCGGCCCGGTGTTCACCCGCGTCTTCATGCTGGCGGCCAGCCGGGGCCTTGCCAGCCCGGACGCCACCGGCTTTGGCGTGTACTTCAGCGATCCCGAGCAGGTGCCGGCAGCGCAATTGCGCTCGCTGGCCGGCATGCCGGTGGCGCCGGATGCCGACCTGGGCGAGGAACTGGAGCGATTCGACATCCCGGCGGGCCGCTGCGCGATACTGACTTACACAGGCCCCTACAACGAGATGGGCAAGGCGTACAACTGGATGTTCTCGGAATGGCTGCCGAACAGCGGGGTCGTGCCGGCGGACTTTCCCATGTTCGAGCAATACGTGAACGATCCTCGCACCACGCCGCCCGCGCAGTTGCAAACGCGGATCTGCATGCCGGTGAAATAGGGCTGACGCGCACCGCTCAGGCACGCCTGTTTCCGCGCGCTGACATTCCCCCCGCGCCGACGCTAAGTCGTCGCGCGCGGGATCTGGAGGGCGTGCGGCCCACGGTGCATGCCGGTGCGGCGGGGTCTTGCGCCGCAGTCTTGTGTCCGCCGCTTCTTACTGCGCCGGTTGGATCAAGCGAATCTGGTTATTGTTCGCATCCGCCACGTAGACCGTGCCCTTGGTATCGACAGCAATACCATCCACTGCCCAGAACGTTGCTGCCGTACCATAGCCGTTAGCCGAGCCAGTCGTGCTGGAGCCCGCCAGCGTGGTAACGACGCCGGCTGCAGTCACCTTGCGGATCACATTATTGCTGTTGTCCGTTACATAGACGTTGCCGCTCGAGTCGACCGCTACGGCATAGGGGGAGTTGAACGCTGCCGCAGTGCCCGTGGCGTCGACGAAGCCAGTGGCGCCCGAGCCGGCCAGCGTGGTGACGACGCCTGCTGGTGTGATCATGCGGATAGCGTTGTTGCCGGTATCGGCGACATAGACGTTGCCGCTGGCATCGACCGCCACGCCAATCGGATTGGAGAAGGATGCGGAGACGCCGGTGCCGTTCGCGAAGCCAGCGGTACTCGAGCCGGCCAGTGTCGTGACGTTGCCCGCCGGGGTGATCTTGCGGATCTGGTTGTTGCCGGAGTCGGCCACGTAGACATTGCCGCTCGCATCAACCGCTACGCCATGCGGATTGCTGAATGACGCAAAGGCGCCGGAGCCGTTGGTGGAGCCCCGGGTGTTGGTCCCGGCCAGCGTGGCGACGACGCCTGCCGGGGTGATCTTGCGGATCCTGTTGTTGGTGGAGTCGCCCACATAGACATTGCCGCTCGCATCCACCGCAATCCCGGTTGGCCCCCAGAACGATGCGGCGGCGCCGGTGCCGTCGGCGGAGCCCGCCGTTGTGGAGCCGGCCAGCGTGGTGACGACGCCTGCCGGGGTGATCATGCGGATTTCAGAATTTCCGGTATCGGCCACGTACAGGTTGCCGCTTGCATCGAGCGCCACGCCAAACGGGCTCTTGAACGAAGCGGCGGTCCCGGTGCCGTCGGCGGAGCCCGCCGTTGTGGAACCCGCCAGGGTGGACACCCGCGCTTGCACTGCGCCGCAGGAAATCGTCACGTTCGTCACCGCTGCTGTGGCGACGCCGCTGCCACTGCTCACCGAGCAGGTTTGCCCAAGCGGCTGCGTACCGATCGTGACCGCATAGGCGCTGTTGAGCGCAACGGGGGCGGCGAAGGTAAAGGCGCCATTCGCGGTCAGTGTCAGCGGGGCGGCGCCGTTGTTCAGCAGTTGAAGCGAGAAGCCGCTGGCCAGGCCGCTGACGACACCGCTGATGCTGTAGCCGGAGCTGACGCCGCCGCTGACGCCACTGCTGATCCCGCCGCTGGGGGAACCCGCGCTCTGCGGATTGTCGCCATCGCCTCCGCAGGCGGCCAGGCACAGGCTCAGGCACAGCGACGCGATGGCCGGCCGGGCCAAGGGGATGGTGGCAATCTTCTTCATGTCTTCTGTCTCCGCGCGAAAGGGAACAAGGATGGCAACAAGCCGGGAATTCCTGATGGGCGTCCATGCTAGCGAGCCACCCGCCGCAAAAGCTGACAAGTCCTGACATCCCGCTGATGGCGGAACCAGACAGGCCGGGCTCGCCAGCGTTGTTGCACAAATCGAGTTCGAGGGCGGAACTACCCCTGAGAGGCGAAATCGCGATCGGGGCCTCAAGGTGCCCGCGAGTGAATGGGAAGACGTACGTAGTCCGATCTCGCGCAGCATTTCCACGACCTGGGCGGACAGGTAGACCCAGGCTCCTTGCGCAGCTTCATAGCGTCAGAGGGATGCGCCAGACTGCGGCGTCCAGGCCGAACTGGTCGCCCTTCGCCTCAATCAGTTCGGACTTTCGGACCATGATGAGCACCGGTAAGTGCGCAGTCAGCTTGAGCGGGTGACGGATGTCAGAGGCGTAGTTTGCTCGGAACATGGTCCCGATCTCGTCCGGCGCGAGCACTCGGGTACGGGCTGCTTCGCGGGCGTCCGTTGCAGGCGTTTGGTAACTGATTACTTGCCGATGCAAAACCGCGTAAAAATCGTCCCCAGCAGATCATCGCTGCTGAACTCGCCGGTGATGCTGTTGAGATGGTCCTGCGCCAGGCGCAGTTCTTCGGCGAACAGGTCCAGCGCCTGCGCCTCTTGCGCTGCGCGCTCTTCGGCCAGGTCCAGGTGCGATTGCGCGTTGCGCAGCGCGGTGAGGTGCCGCTCGCGCGCGAGGAAGGTGCCTTCGTTGCCGGATTGCCAGCCCACCAGCCGCAGCAACTGGCCGCGCAGCAGGTCGATGCCCGCGCCGGTGCGCGCGGAGATCCATACCTCCGCCGGGTTCGGGCCGATGGCGGCTACCACGTGCGGGCGATCCGCGCCGAAGTGGCGCTCGCCAACCTTGGGCGCCAGGTCGATCTTGTTGACCACGCGCAGGATTGGCGAGCCCGGCGGCAGGTGGCCGGAGAGGCGGTCGTCGATGGCGTCGTCGATTTCCGACAAGCCGTGTTCCACGTAGTCGGCCGCGTCCACCAGGTGCAGCACCAGGTCGGCGCGGCCCACGGCTTCCCAGGTGCGCTCGATGCCGATGCGCTCGACTTCGTCGGTGGCGTCTTCGCGCAGGCCGGCGGTGTCGATGATATGCAGCGGGATGCCTTCGATCTGGATGGTCTCGCGCACGCGGTCGCGCGTGGTGCCGGGAATCGGCGTGACGATGGCGAGCTCCGCGCCGGCCAGCGCGTTGAGCAGCGACGACTTGCCCACATTGGGCTGGCCCGCCAGCACCACCGACAAGCCCTCGCGCAGCAGCGAGCCCTGCTTGGCCTGCGCCAGCACGCCGCCCAGCGCATCACGGATATTGGCCAGCTGGCCGCGCGCGTTGGACGCCTCCAGAAAGTCGATCTCTTCCTCGGGAAAATCCAGCGTGGCTTCCACCAGCATGCGCAGGTGGATCACCTGCTCCACCAGCGCGCGGATGGCGTCGGAGAACACGCCCTCCATGGAGCGCGCGGCCGAGCGCGCGGCGGCTTCGGTGCTGGCCTCGATCAGGTCGGCCACGGCTTCCGCCTGGGCCAGGTCGAGCTTGTCATTCAGAAAGGCGCGGCGCGTGAACTCGCCGGGCTCGGCCAGGCGCAGGCCTATCTCGCGCCCGGCATCCAGGCAGCGCGCCAGCAGCATCTGCATCACCACCGGGCCGCCGTGGCCCTGCAACTCCAGCACTTCCTCGCCGGTGTACGAGTGCGGCGCGGGGAAGTACAGCGCCAGGCCGTGGTCGATGGCCTTGCCGTGCGCATCCAGGAACGGCAGGTAGGTGGCGTGGCGGGCTTTCAGCGCCTGGCCACACACGGCCTGCGCAATCGCGCTCACGTCGGGGCCGGACACGCGCACCACGCCGATGCCGCCGCGCCCCGGCGCGGTAGCAATGGCGGCGATGGGCGTGGTGCGAGCGGAGCGAGGCTGGAGGGAGTGGGTTGCGGTCATGGCGGTCGTGGCAGTCATGGCGATATTGTCGCAGATCGATCCGGCACGTCCGTGGCCCCCGGCACATCCGCTGCGGGCATGTTCAGGCACTCCATCATCAGGCGGCGTGCCACCGCGCCGTCGATCAGGTCGCCCAGGCTGCCTTGGCGCTTCACCAGCTTGCCGAGCAGGCGTTTGCCATAGCGCTTGGCCAGTACCGGCTCCAAGGCCTCGATCACATAGCGCAGCCGCTTGCTGCCAATGCGAAAGCGATGCACGCGCGCCAGGTCTTTCGAGCGCGCGGCGCGCGCCAGCGACTTCACGCGCTTGCTTGCGCGGCGCACCCGCCGGCGCGCGAACTCCGCCAGCCGGTCCTGCGCGGCAGCGCCCGCGCGCTGCGCGCCGTCCGCGCCCAGGTGCATGAGGTCGCGGTGCAGCACGGGCAGTGGCCAGTGCTGGTGTTCGGTGAGCTGCGCCAGCATGGTGGCGCGCGCGTAGTGGCGGCGCGCAGTCGCGGTGTCAAGCACCGCCAGCAGTACCGGATCCTCAGGCTGCAAGTCCAGCGCCGGGCGCAAGGTCGCGCTGACGAACACGTCCCAGTCGCGCACATCGCTGGCGGCCTGCGCCAGCTTGCGCAGGCAATCATCCCAGCGCGCGCGGATGGCCTTGGGCAAGGCCGGGGCAAATGCCCAGCACACGGCGCGCAGACGCCGCACCGCGACACGCAACGCATGCACATCATCGGGATGGTCGCGCCGGTGCAAGGCATCCAGCTGATCGGCAACCGCCGCCAGGCCCGCATCACCAAGCTCGATGAAGGCATCGATGGCGCGCATGCGGGGGTGCAGCTGCATGGGGAGGTTGGCGGCGCGCATAACGTATCGGCGTGGGCATAGCTACCGGAACAGCCTGAGCTTGCGCAAGCCCGCTTCAGGGCATGTTTCCGGGCGCGTTTCAGTGCACGTTTCAGTGCACGTCTAATCAGTGTAGGCGATTGTGCCGGTTGCGCCGCACTCCATTGACAGCCCGCGCGCTTCAGGTTGCAATGCGTGCAGGCAACGCCAGCCGGCCAGCCATCACAATAGGCATCACAAGGCCGTACCCGATCACCACCCGTGCGAGGAGCAGCGCCATGTCCACCGAACAAGAACGGCTTTTGCTGCGCGACACCATCGAGGCCGGCTTTCGCCAGGCTGCCTTTGTCGCGGATGTAGGCATCCGGCTGGTGGATTGCGGGCCGGGCTGGTGCGAGAGCGAACTGCTGGTTACGCCCCGCCACCTGCAGCATGGCGGCATCGTGCATGCCGGCGTGCAAGCCACCATGGCCGACCACACCGCCGGCGCGGCCGCCAGCACCATGCTCGACACCGGGCGCCATGTGGTCACCGCCGAATTCAAGATCAACCTGCTGCGCGCCGCCCGCAGCGATCGCCTGACCTGCCGCGCCGATGTATTGAAATCCGGCCGCACCATCATTGTGGTGGAGGCCGATGTCTTCGCCAGCGTGCACGGCGAGGCGGTGCTGGTCAGCCGCTTCAACGCCACCATGAGCGTGCTCGACCTGGCCTGAGCCAGCACTGCGCCAATACCGGGCCAACGCCGGACGACAAAAAACACCCAAGGAGACACTGCAAGATGATCGATCACACAGGCGTTGTCGTCAGCGATTTCGCGAAGAGCCGGGCCTTCTACACCGCCGCGCTGGCCGCGCTCGGCTTCATCAAGAACATGGAGTTGCCCGCCAGCGTGACTGGCCACACCGACGTGGCCGGCTTCGGCCCGCCCGAGAAGCCCGAGTTCTGGATCAGCAACGGCACGCCCAACCAGCCACCGCTGCATATCGCCTTTCGCGCGGACTCGCGCGCGCAGGTGGATGCCTACTACAAGGCCGCGCTGGCGGCCGGCGGCCGGGACAACGGCGCGCCGGGTTTGCGCCCGCACTATCACCCGAACTATTACGGCGCCTTTGTGCTGGACCCGGACGGCCACAATATCGAAGCGGTGTGCCACGCGCCCGAGTGATACGGGGGCGCCTGCGCCAGCCACATCGTGCTGCACTTCACGCGGCTCCTAGCTAAGCCACCCCTTTCCCCAACCCTCTCCCCCTGAGGGGAGAGGGAGTAACAGCCGTCGTCATTCCAAACGGCTTTGGCGCATCGTCGGCTTCGTTCAGGCGCGGCTGGTGAAGCAAAAAAAAGCCCGGTGCATCGCACCGGGCTTTTTTGTCACCAGCGGGTTTGCCACCCGTTGGCATCGATTCACTGCAACTTCAACTTCAGCCCTTGGCCACTGCGGCGGTCTTCGCCTTGTTCTTGCCAAGCATCCGGTTGATCTGCCATTGCTGCGCGATCGACAAGACGTTGTTGGTGACCCAGTACATGACCAGGCCAGCCGGGAAGAAGAAGAACATGAACGAGAACACCAGCGGCATGATCATCATGACCTTGGCCTGCACGGGGTCCGGCGGGGTCGGGTTCAGCTTGGTCTGCACGAACATCGACACGGCCATCAGCACCGGCAGGATGTAGAACGGATCCGGCACCGACAGGTCATGGATCCAGCCCAGCCAAGGCGCGCCGCGCATTTCCACCGACGACAGCAGCACCCAGTACAGCGCAATGAACACCGGGATCTGGATCACGATGGGCAGGCAGCCGCCCAGCGGGTTGACCTTCTCGGTGCGGTACAGCGCCATCATCTCCTGGTTCATCTTCTGCGGATCGCCCTTGTGGCGCTCGCGCATCGCGGTCATGCGGGGCTGCAGGTCCTTCATCTTGCCCATGGACTTGTAGCTAGCCGCCGACAGCGGGAAGAACACCAGCTTGATCAGCACGGTCAGGCCGATGATCGACCAGCCCCAGTTGCCCAGGAAGCCGTGGATCTTTTCCAGCAGCCAGAACAGCGGCTTGGCCAGGATGGTCAGCCATCCGTAGTCCTTCACCAGTTCCAGGCCCGGGGTGATCTTCTCGAGCATGCGCTCTTCCTGCGGGCCGGCGAACAGGCGCGCATCGGTGGTCACCGTGGCACCCGGGGCAATCGAGCCCAGCGGTTGCTGCACGCCCACGCGGAACAGGTTGTTGTCGATCTTCTCGACGTAGAAGCTGTGCTCCTTGCCCGATTGCGGAATCCACGCCGAGGCAAAGTAATGCTGCACCATCGCCACCCAGCCGCTGGTACCGGCCGCGGGGACCGAAGCCTTGCCCTTGCCGATGTCGTCAAAGGTGATCTTGTGGTACTTGTCGGCGTCGGTGTAGATGGCCGGGCCGGTGAAGGTGCTATAGAACTGCGACTGCTCGACCTTGCTGCCGTCGCGCGTCAGTTCCATGTACAGCGTCGGCGAGATCGGCTTGCCGCTGTCGTTGGTCACGGCAAATTTCGTGTCGACAACGTAGCTGCCCTTGTGGAAGGTATAGGTCTTGTCCAGCTTGACCCCGTCCTTCTCCGCCGTCAGCGTCACCGACACCTTGTCCGAGCCAGCCAGGTCGCGCGGGCCCGCCGAAGCGGTAAACACCGTGGTGTGGTTGGGCAGGTCGCCACCGATCAGGCCGGAACGGGCCATATAGGTGCGGGTCTGGTCACGCTCGAACAGCACGACCGGCTTGCCGTCATGCTCCTTGTGGTTCAGCAGTTCCAGGCGCGTCAGGATGCCGCCGGCGGTATCGATCTGGGCACGCATCACGTCGGTGCTGACCACGATCTTCTCGCCGCTGGGCTGGGCCGCGGCTACCGGCACGGACGCCGGAGCGCCTGCGGCGGCGCCGGCCGTTGCGTTGGCCTTGGGCACATCGCTTTGCGGGGCCGAAGCGCCGCCTGCGGTTGCCGGAGCCTGCTGCGTCGCGCTCGGGAAGAACATCGACTGGTGACCGTTGGCGCGCTGCCAGTTGTCGTAGAGCAGCACGAGGGCCATCGAGAAGATGACCCAGAGTATGGTGCGTTTGATATCCATGTCTCGCTGTGGTCGGGGGAAATCAGGGGCGGGGTAGCCGGATCGTGACTGGGTGGCCAGTCGCGGGGCGAGCCCGGTCTTGCTTGGTTGCCGATGCCGGTGGCACCGGATCATACCCGCCATCCGTGAACGGATGGCAACGGCATAGCCGGCAAGCGGCCAGCCAGCTGCCGCGCCCTGCGCCATGGCACAGGATCGCTTCGCGGGCGTAATCGGAACAGGTGGGCAGGAAGCGGCACTGCGAGCCAAAGAACGGGCTCAGGGCGATCTTGTAGATGCGCAGCAGGGCAAGCAGGATTCGCTTCATGGCAGCGGGCCGGTGTCAGGCAGGAGCGCCCGAGGGCGGGACTTCCGTGGGCGCAGCCTCGGCGGACTTTGGCGGCGACACCCCGGAAGGGGCAGCAGGGCGCGGGGCAAGCGGCTTGACCGCTACCTCGAACAAGCCGGTCAGCTCGGCCAGGCACACCCGGCGTATCGCCGTGCGGCTGGCAAACTCCGCGCGCGGAAACTTGGCCTGCAGGCGCAGCAACACATCGCGGCCCGCGAGTTTGTCCTGCCGCTGGCGGAACAGTTCCCGCACCATGCGCTTGACCAGGTTGCGCTCGGCGGCACGCGCTGCGAACTTCTTGCCCACCACCACGCCCAGGCGGGCTTGCGGCAGGCCGTTCTCGCCCACATACAGCACGAAATGCTGGCTGCGTCGGCGCGGACGCAATGCAAAAACGGATGAAAACTCATCCGTTTTTGTGAGCCTCGCGGCTTTAGGGTAGGCAAAGGTAGTCACGCTAGGCAAAGCGAGCGGAAAAGCTGTGCTTGGCTGCTGGCTACCGGCCGTCCAAAAGGCGAGGCGAGTGGCCAAGGCGGCGCAAGCTGCTGCACCGCCGTGGCCGGTCGCCAGGCCCTTAGACTGCCAGGCGCTTGCGGCCCTTGGCGCGACGCGCGTTGATGACGGCACGGCCGCCGCGGGTCTTCATGCGCACGCGGAAACCATGGGTACGCTTGCGGCGGGTAACGGAAGGTTGGTATGTACGTTTCATGTTGCACTCTCTGGTTGATCTGGGCTCGCCCGGCTTCCGGCGTTAAGCCGGGCGCCGCCGCGTATGGTTCGCATGGGGCTGCCGCGGTTTGCGGTGTTGCCGACTGCTGTGGTGATCTTGCTGCCGGCCGTGTATCTCGCGAATCGATGGCACCGACGAATCGGACATCGACGCCGCGCGAAGCAGTTGTGGGAGGGAATCTTGCCGGAGCGGAAGCGTAAAACCGTAAAACCAACGCATCCGTTCCAACCCCATCAGCCTGCCCGGCCCGCTGCCTGTTCCGGCCAATCCAGCTGTTTCCGGCGCGTCTCAGCTTAGTCAAACACCAAGGATTCGCACCAGTCTTGCACGGAACAGGTCAGACCCGGCGATGCGCATACGTGATCCCCTGCGGCATCGCAGAACCCGCCATTTAACTGAGTTTCGCGCGACGTGTCAAGACTGCAGATGGATTAGCGCCTTGTGAAGCACCCCTGCCTTAAAAACACGCAACAGGCCGTTGTATTTCATTGTCCACAATCGCCAGTGGGTAAGTTTTTTTTCTTCAGGGGTGCCACCCGGGGTTGGCCAAGGTGAGCGAAGTCACTGTTTCGACTGGGTTTTCCCGCGTTTTGACTACCCGGAAACCCGCGCCAGAACTAGGGTTGTGCACAACAATCCACTGCTTTTTCACAACTTATCCACAGACTTATCCTTTGTGGATAACTTAGGGCGGGGGGTACAATCCGGGTCCAAACACCACACGGGCTGCGTGGCGCAAGCGCAACCCGGGCAACACCCCTGGCATGCCGGACAACGGACGCGCAACGGGCAAGCGGCGATTTCATCGCCTCGCTCGTCAGCGGCTCCCGCTTGTCGCGTCGATCACCATGGGGGCCCGGGCTGCGGGGTCATTTGCGGATCGCTTGGCGATCGCTTTCAGGTTGCATGGACTAACGGCAGGGATGCGTCACCGATCCTTGCCTGTCGTCCATTCGGCCGGACTGTCCATGCACCGTGGCGAACACCGAACAACAAAACA